>JAPLTF010000069.1:21718-87405 GCA_026398275.1 Verrucomicrobiota bacterium | reverse complement strand
ACGGAATCCTCCAGATCGCCAAGCGCATGGCGCGCGGCTTCCGTAACTTCCATTACTTCCGCATCGCTGCCTACCTCAAAGCGGGCGGTCTTCAACTCAATATTGTTCATGCTTGAACCCACTCAAAACGTCGAAGCGGCTCATTTATTGCCGCACGCCCGAGGGGGCACGAACGACTTGGAAAACATTGTGATCACCTGCGCCCCATGCAACTACGCGCGGATGAATCACACTCTGGAGGAAGTGGGCTTAATCGATCCGAGAACTCGCGAACCGATTAAATCAACATGGGATGGACTGGAGAGATTCAGATGAACCGCAAACAATTTATCGAGTCGCACGGAGGAACTTGTAAGAACTGGACCTGGAGTTGGTCTTTTATCAACAAGGCTGAGAAAACCATATTCTTCGGAGCATGGGACATGCACACAGACGGGCAGAAGGCGCTCATTCTTTCCGAGGAATGGAAGGCTAATCCTCGCGGGAAAAAAAGTGCGGCATACGACCAATCCCGGGAGCATGTGCGACTTATCGAAGAGGAAGGCTATCGTCTCAAGACGTTCACATTAAAATACTCAGACGCTAAAAAAGGCAAAGATGGCTTGGGGCCAGCGAAAATAGACGGATTCATCCCGGAACTTACTGAGAAGACCCTCTCAAAGGTTGGCAACTCATGGTATGCGTCATCGGGGGCAGCCACCAACTCACTTCCAGAGGAGATCACTCATCCCGAGAAATATGCGGAAGGGGCAAAAAAGACTGTAACCATCAACGCCTATGAAAGAAGCCCGAAGGCAAGGGCAGCGTGCATTGCGCACCATGGGGTTACTTGCATGACCTGCGGCTTTAATTTCGAACAAGCATATGGGACGCTCGGCGAGGGGTTTATACACGTTCACCATATTATCCCTATCGGGAAGATTGCAGTGGAGTATGAGGTCAACCCCGTTACGGATCTGGTTCCAGTATGTCCGAATTGCCATGCGATGATTCATCGCGCCGAACCGCCACTAACTATTCAGCAGCTTCGCGAGCACCTTGAGGGAAAGAATGCCAAAAAGGACAGTGCTGCTTGACGCAGGGCCAATCATCACTCCACCAACCCATCAAAGAGGCCCGGCTGAAACGGCTGGAGGGCGGCATGCTCGGCAGAAAAGAACTGCGCTTTCGTAGCCCCTGACGCCTTGCCCTTGCGCGTATGGCAGTCGAACGCGTAGTCGGGGATGGGCACGTATTCGGGCGCGTTCCTGAGATCGTCGGCCAGCGCATCCGCATCGACTCCCTTCAACTGGTCATAGACGAGATTCTGCAAATGGTCGGGATCGCGGCTCTTCTTGGCGGCGCACAGGATGATCACCGCCTTGGAAATGAAGATACGGCCCTTGGCTTTCCGGGCGGGCACGTTGTCGTTCACGATCAGGTAGGAATCATGGAGAGCCTTGACCTCGGCTGTGATCAGACCCCAGCAATCCTCCGCGCTCACCGTCAGGAGACGCTTCCACACGTAGTTTCCGAACCCGCTGGCCCAGAGTTCCAGAGCCCAGTATCCGGCAAGCTGGGTGTCGGCGCGGCGGATCGCTTTCTGCATCGCCGACGACACTTCGCTGAATTTGTAGTTCCTGATCGTGCTGAGTTCCACTGCCTCAAAGAATAGCGCGGAGCAGTCACGGGGATGCAGTGGTTAAGGGGGTGCTTTGAGGGTGCAAGGCGGGGCAGCCTCAACGGCTCAACGGCTCCCAGGGGAGGGCGAAAAACGCCTATTTCCCCATCGCCCCTCGCACAGCCTGGATCACTGAAGCACACCGATGAAGTTGGGACACCTGGGACACAAAATTCCCACCCCTTATATATATAGGTAAAAAGGTATATCTCCGATACACACAAAATCCCGTAAACGTAAGGGGTTAAAAAAACGTGTCCCAAGTGTCCCAACTTCATTCTGATGCAGCCCTATTCAGGCACTTTTGCTCAAATCAGCGAATCCGGCACTTTTTCCTCACCCCGAAAACCCACGTTTGAATACCCGCGCTGGTTGTTTCGAGAACCCGCGCTCTTGCGTTCCACTGAACCGAACAGCTCCAGCATGCGGTTGTTGAGTTCTTTTCTGGCTGCCAGCTCCGGCAACGGCTCCCAGCACTTGTCTCCGCAGAAATCGGCGTAGCGTTCCAGCAGGTCGTTCTTTTCGAGGCTATCTCCCGGCATCCGATCGACGCAGGTTTCCAGGAACAGGCGCATCGAATCCGACTGCCCGAGCAATGCCTCGACCCGTTGCTGCTGCGCATCGGTGAGCAACCTTGTCCGGTTCGCCCGTTTGTCGCGCAGAACTTCCACCGCGCCCAGCACCGCCCAGTTGAGGATTCCGGCGCCTTCTTTTTCGAGCAGCATGCGGTCGAAGTTCACGATGCTCGGGCGGTCAGCCCTCGGCGGATTGAATCCGATGATCCGCAGCCGCCGCCGCCATGCCGACGCGTCCCCGGCGAGCCGCACCGAGAGCCGCTTGTTGCAGGTGACGATCACATTGAACACCCCGCGCATGTTGATCTGCTCGTTGCTGCCCTTGCCCTCGGGGGAAAGCAGGTCGCCGCCCACGAGCTTCTTGAGCGCCTCGGCCCCCTGGCGCCGCAGAAATTCCGGCTCCACATCCGCCCCATAGAGGAGGCTCTTGCCGATGTAGCGGAACAGCTCGAACCGCTCGACCAGATGCTCGGTCCGCAGCTCGTAGCAATTGTGCTCGCCCAGCAGCCCCTGGACCACGTTGCTGAGCGTCCCCTTGCTGGCACCGCCCGGCCCGAAGAGGATGAGGATCGTCTGCATCAAATTCCGCCCGAGAAGGCACTGGCCGACGCAGTAGCGAAGCAGGCCGATGTCCTCGAGCTCAAGGGCGGGGTAAAGAACCTGCTCCAAAAACATCGGGCACAGGGCCTCCGGGTCGAAGGCGATCGGCGACTGGTTCCGGCTGTAAAAATCCGGGCTGAACCCGCGCAGCGTGATCCCAACGCCATCGATGACCAGGAACCCGTTGGCGACGTGGATCCCGATCGGGTCGGCGGAAAACGCATCCGGCTTCTCGACCATACCGGCAAGGTGGCCGACCACGGCGTTTGCAAACGTGAGCTGCGCGTGCTTCACGCAGTCGCTATGCCCGCCGGTTTCCGCGTGCACCGTGTCGCAGACGAGTTGCGCGAGCGACGCCTTCGACTGAGCCGCCCACAGCCCGCTGGATTCCTCATACCGGTAGAACCGCTTTTCCCCCGGCTCGTGGAGCAGGAGGTGCTGTTTGCGGATCAGTCCGGCCCAGAACCGCTCGTTCAGGCCGGTGATCAGTTTTCCGTCCCGGCTCACGAACATCGGCTCCCCGTAGCTTTCGCTGACCGCCTTCCATTCTTCCTTCGTCGTCAGCGCGGCCTCGGTTTCCCGCATCGCCGCCGCCACCGCCTGGTGCATCACGCTTTTGTTGATCCCGACCTTCTCCTTGCAAACGTCGGCGAGTTCGGCCCTGGCGAGCCCGTGGAGCCCGGTGGAGAGTTTCCCGAGACGCTGGAGCATCATCGCCCGCTCCACCCCGGCGATTGCCCGCATGTCCCCAGCCGCCGCCTTCACGAGCTCGACCGCCAGCAGGTCCGCACGGATCTTTGGCGGCACCTCCACGGCTCCCGCGACAAGCGACTCCCACCACGGGCCGAATGCTGCGGCCCCGAGCTGCTCCCGGCAATCGTCGGCCCCCTTGGGCATGGAAAGCGGGATGCGGGGCAACGCAACCGGAACCGGCACCATCAGCCCGGCCAGCTTCACCGCCGCATCGGAAAACTGCACATTGAACGTCGTGTCGTTGTCGCCGAGGAAGAGCACCCTTTGAGCCGGGTGCTCCTTGAGATGCCTGGCGAGCCTCGCGCAAATTTCCCCCTTGTGCATGAACCCGTAGAACCCGCTGATCCCGACCGCACGGATCCCGGCCTCGCACAGCGCGATCGCCTTGAACTCGCCCTCGACCAGCACCAGATCCGGTTGGCCGTCCAGCCCCGGCAGCGCCGGAAAATACGGATGCACGCCGCTACCGACCCGCTGTGTGTATTTCCGGTCCGAGGTCGGAGTGTCCAGGCGCAGACGCCCGAACGGCTTCCCTTCGACATGCACGCCGTAGGGGATGTAGAGGCCGGCGAAACTCTGCCCGACGAGCGTTTTCGCCTCCTCCGCATCCACATGGCGGATCCCAAGCGCCGCGAGCGTCTCCGGTGAAATCCCGGGTCGTGTGACGGGCTCGCTCATGGGGTGGAGATGTATTCCGGCCTCTCGTCCAGGATGATCCGAACGAGATTCTTGAGAAACGACAGGTTTTCCTCGCTCACGGGCGAGATCGAGAGCATTGCCCAGCCGTTGCCAGTGACGCACCGCTCCCATGCGAAAACCGCCACGAGCCAGTCGCCGCTGCGCTGGATGCCCGCCATTCCAGACGGCTTGTCCGTGGATTTCAACCCTGCGACGATGTGCGAATAGAGGCCGAGCTGGAACGCGGTCGCCATTGATCGCTCATCATCCATGTCCTTGAGCAGGACGGCACCCTTGGGCAGAGCAAGTGATCCGAGGTTCATGAGCGCTCCTCAAACCGCATGGTGTCCGGGTCCGCATGGGCCATCGCGCAGGCCAGCGAAAAGAGCCAGCTTGTCGCCGTGTGGTTCACAGGCGAAACAGCAAACTCCATCCATTCAAAACCGGTGATCGCGGGGGCATTGCTCGCCACGATCGCCCGCATCCACTCGCCATCCCGTCCGATCGCAGTGGCAACATTGATCCCTCCTCCCGGACGGGTCAGATCACGGTTCAAACCGGCCAGCATCCCCATGCGCTCGGCTGTGGCTCGCGCCGACTCGGGCTTTTTGTTCACTTGGAAAAGCACGCCATCGGGCAGCGCCAGATATGACAGGTCCGGGAGTTTCATCACAGGAGCCCTCCAAGATTCGTGTTTACCTGCCGGCGCTTCCGCTCCACATGCGACGACAGCCGCCGGTTTCCGCACAGGTAGGCTTCGATTTCGGCGAGCTTGTAACGCACGCTCACACCCAACAAAATATGGGGGAGGCCGGTTTTTCGCAGATTTACCAAATGGCGCTGGCTCACATTGAGATGCCGCGCCAGTTCTTTTTCCGTGAGCCATTGCTGGCTCTGAAGTGGGGTTTCGCTGTTCATGCCCACGCATGCGGTGTCAACCGCAAGCTTGACTTTCACCGGCTTTCGATTACCCTGTGGTTTTGCGCCACGCGGCAAAACCGTAAGTTTTTTTTCGAATTTTCAATTTTTGGGTGAAAATCCCGTTTTGAGCGTGCTCTCCGGCAGTCAAAAATTGGGCAATTGTCGTTACGTAACGACATTTCCGCAAAAACGCGACTCTCTGCGTTGACATCGCAAACGGTGCATGAATATCGAACCCGCCGCCACCGTCCGCAGACTCCTCAAGAAAAAAGAAATCGCCGCGCTCCTGGGGGTCAGCCCCCGCACCATCGACAACTGGGTCGGTGACCGCGTGATCCCCTACATCGCCCCGAGCCCGCGACTCCACCTCTTCGATGCCGAGGCGGTCAGGCAGGCGATCACCGGCAAGTTCGGGGTTGAAGCCAGGGGGTAGGCTTTCACAACGGCCGGAGCCTGCGCCGACGCGGGACTTCTTTCTTCGGCTCCCATCCCTCGGGCGGAAAAATCTGGAACCATTCGCTGGCCGCTTCGGGTGTGACCAGTTCACGGTAGTGCGCGAAGAGCTTCTCCGGGCTGTTGCCGAGTTCCAGCGCGACCTGCGCCGCGCTCTGAATCTCGGCCAGTCGGTAGCTCGCATAACTGTGCCGCAGCGCGTTCTGCCGCCATTTGAAACCAACGGCATCTCCCAGGCTGTTGAGCCCGGCTGAAGAACATTCGACTTCGCTGATCTGCCCGGACTCTTTCCGAAATGGTTCCAGCCAGCGCTTGAGGTTATCCTTCAACGGAACCAGCCGCCGCGATTTGGTTTTCGCCTTCCGCGCCTTCACTTCGATGTAGCCCCGGTCCCAAAGCACATCCTGCCACTCCAGACGCGCGATCTCCGCCGATCGAATCCCCGAGAAGGCCCCGATGGCCAGCAGCGGAATCAACCTCGCCGGAGCCGCCGATAGGATCTTTCGCATTTCCTCGCACGTCCAGATGGCGGGAGCCGTATCCGGCAGAGAAAAGTTCATCGCCCGGTCGGCGGCGGTTTTCCGATCCGCCTCCAAGTATCCCTGCTTGCGCGCCCAGTTGAACAACGTCACCAGCGCGCGGCGGAAGTTGTTCTTGTAAACCGGCCCGCCGGGCAACCCCCGCAAAAACTGGTCGATCTGAGATTGCGCCACCTCGCCGAGCTGGTATGCGCCAAATCCTTTTGTCACCTTTTCAAACTGCACCTTGCAGCCCGACAAATAGACATCCGACAATCCGGCCCCTTTCTTGGATTCTAAAAATAGGGCAATGGCCTCGGCGACCGTCATGCGCTTGATGGCACCCTGATGGCGGCGGTAATACTGCACCGCCTCAGAGAGCGGAACGTTTGGCAGGAATTCCTTGAGTGCGATCCATTCCTGGATCACGGATGGAATTGAGAGTCCGAATTTCGCGATCCGGTTCTCGCAGTCCTTGAACACCTCCACATCCCGCAGCGTGGATTCGTTGATCTCCGTCAGCCCGTTGGCCAGGGCGACTGTCTTCTGCTGGGCGAAGAGCTTCGCCGCCCGCAGGTGCCCGAACGTCTTCGTCTGCCGCTTGCCCAATTCATACCAGCAGCATTGGAAGGATCGATAGCCCCCACG
This sequence comes from Verrucomicrobiota bacterium, assembly GCA_026398275.1. Classification (GTDB taxonomy): domain Bacteria; phylum Verrucomicrobiota; class Verrucomicrobiia; order Chthoniobacterales; family Terrimicrobiaceae; genus QYQL01. The sequence continues at coordinate 80,599 of JAPLTF010000069.1, read as the reverse complement.
GCTTCGCAGCGTGTAGATCTTGATTTCCGCCAGCTCCCGGCCCACACTCACCACTGTATTTCTCGGCTTCATACGCCGAGGGACCGGTGTCAAAACCTCGCTGCATGAAATCCTGCATGAATCTACTCGCCTTCCATGCCCGTGACTTTCACAATGAGTTGTTCCAGAGATGTTTCCCGCACTTCCCAAACCAGCCATCCTGCCCGTGTCGCAAAACATCTCATGGGCGGAAATGCCTCGGTGATTTTCTCTCCGGTCCGGGGTTTTGCAAGTTTTTCAGTTTGTGCATCCGAATTGGGATCGCCGTGTGCTATTCCCTTCGTGACTTTTGGAAACCATGGGGAAAATGACGACACTGGAAGCCAGCCTCGCGCGTGCCACCACACGCCTGAAGCTGGTTGTTCGTGGCGCGGTTCAGGGCGTGGGCTTCCGTCCGTTCGTCTATCGCCTGGCGTCCGAGTTGGACCTGGCCGGCTGGGTGAACAATTCTCCGCAGGGCGTCTTCATGGAAGTCGAGGGCGCGCAGGCCGTGCTGGAGCAATTCCGCCGCCGCCTTGAAACCGAAAAGCCGCCCCGCAGTTTCATCCAAAGCCTCGAATCCACCTGGCTCGATGCCATCGGCTACGACGGGTTCGTGATCCGCGAGAGCGGGAAATCCGGGCACCGGACCGCGCTCGTGTTGCCGGATATCGCAACCTGCCCGGATTGTCTGCGCGAGATTTTCGATCCGGCGAATCGCCGCCATCGCCACCCGTTCACAAACTGCACGAATTGCGGCCCGCGCTTCAGCATCATCGAGGCGCTTCCCTACGACCGCGCCAACACTTCGATGCGCGGGTTCAAGATGTGTCCCGCGTGTGAGGCGGAATACGACGACCCGCGCAGCCGCCGCTTTCACGCGCAGCCCAACGCGTGTTCTGCCTGCGGCCCGCAACTGGAACTGTGGGAGCCCGGCGCAGGCGTGCCGCCGGTCCAGCCATGGCCGCTGGCCCGCGGTCATGCGGCCCTGCTGGCTGGCGTCGAAGCCATTCGTCGCGGGCAGATCGTGGCGGTGAAAGGCATCGGCGGATTCCATTTGCTGGTGGACGCGCGGAACGCCGGGGCCGTCCGCCGCCTGCGCGAGCGCAAGCACCGTGAGGAAAAACCGTTCGCTTTGATGTTTCCGTCGCTGCCAGGCGTGATGGAAGTTTGTGAAGTCTCGGCGCTGGAAGAGCGGCTGCTGCACTCGCCTGAGGCACCCATTGTTCTGTTGCGCCGCCGCCCGGCTTCCAGCCTCCGGCCTCAAGCCTCGCCCGCAGACGGCGTCGCCCCCGGAAATCCAAATCTCGGCGTGATGCTGCCATCGAATCCCCTGCATCACCTGCTGATGGCGGAGTTGGGTTTCCCGGTCGTCGCCACCAGCGGCAACTTGAGCGATGAGCCCATTTGCACCGACGAACACGAGGCGCTCGACCGGCTGCGCGGCATTGCGGATGTGTTTCTCGTCCACAATCGTCCCATCGTCCGCCACCTGGACGACTCCATCGCCCTCATCATGTCGGGCCGCGAGATGGTCTTGCGCCGGGCGCGTGGTTACGCGCCGCTGCCGGTTCAGATTCCAGACTCAAAACTCCAAAATCAAAAGATCCTCGCCGTTGGCGCGCATCTGAAGAACTCGATCGCGCTGGCGGTGGGCGAACAGGTTTTTCTCAGCCAGCATATCGGCGATCTGGAAACCGAACAGTCGGACATCGCCTTCCGCCGCGCCGCCGCCGACTTGCCCCAGCTCTACGGCGCGGATCCGGACATCATCGCCGCCGATCTGCACCCGGACTATCTCTCGACGAAGTTTGCCTTGGAACGCCAGCATCCGGCCCGGCGGGAATCCGAAAAGCAGCGCCCTGCCGGGCCGGAGGCCGCCGCTCCGCGCGTCATCCAGGTCCAACACCACATCGCCCACGTTTTGTCCTGCCTCGCCGAGAACGAGGCCGAGCTGCCCGCGCTGGGCGTGGCTTGGGACGGCACGGGCTATGGCACGGACGGCACAATCTGGGGCGGCGAATTTTTCCTCGTGACGGGCGATGCGGTGGAACGCCTCGCCTCCTTTCGGCCATTCCGGTTGCCGGGCGGCGATGCGGCGGTGAAAGAGCCGCGCCGCGCCGCGCTCGGGTTGCTGCATGAACTGGCCGATCACCGCGATCAGACTTTGTTGGAGATGCGGCAAAAGTTCGCCGGGATGTTTCCCCCGATGGAGCGGGCCGCGTTGGAGACGGCCATGGCGCGCGGATTGAATTCGCCCTGGTGTTCCAGCGCCGGGCGCCTGTTTGATGCGGTGGCCGCGCTGGTGGGCTTGCGCCAGCAGTCGCGGTTTGAAGGTCAGGCGGCGATGGAGCTGGAGTTTGCCATTGATGGGACCGAGACTGGCGCCATCTATGAATTGCCAGTCGACAGCCGCCATGCGCCGATGCAACTGGACTGGTCAGCGATGATCGCTGCGATCGCGGCCGATTTGCAGCGGGGCGTTTCCGTCGGCGAGATCGCCGCGAAGTTTCACAACACGCTGGTGGAGGCGATTGTCGAGGTCGCGCGGCGGATCGGCTGTCCTCGCGTGGCGCTGAGTGGCGGCTGTTTTCAGAACCGTTACCTGACGGAGCACGCGGTGACGCGATTGCGGGAAGCAGGGTTTCAACCGTATTGGCATCAGCGCGTGCCGACAAATGATGGCGGACTTGCCCTGGGTCAAGTCTTCGCCGCCCGCCACGGGTTAGGCTGAACGAAATATGTGTCTCGCGATTCCAGGCAAAGTTGAAACCCTCACCGGTGATGACCCGATCACGCGCATGGGCAAGGTCAACTTCGGCGGCGTCATCAAGGAAGCGAGCCTTGCCTATGTGCCGGAAGCTCAGGTTGGGGATTATGTCATCGTCCACGCCGGATTCGCGCTCAGCAAAGTGGACGAGGACGAGGCGCACAAGGTTTTCGAGTATCTCCGGCAGATGGAGGAACTCGACGGGCTGAAGGAGGGCGGGCCATGAAATTCCTCGACGAATATCGCGATGGCGAACTCGCGCATCAGCTCGCGGGGGAAATCCACCGCACCACCACAAAGCCGTGGAGCATCATGGAGGTATGCGGCGGCCAGACGCACGCCATCGTGAAGTTCGGCATTGATGAGCTGCTGCCCAAGCAGATCACGCTCATCCACGGGCCGGGCTGCCCGGTGTGCGTGACGCCGCTGGAGATGATCGACAAGGCGCTGGAAATCGCCGCGCGGCCGGGCGTGATCTTCACGTCGTTCGGCGACATGCTGCGCGTGCCGGGCAGCACCAGGGATTTGCTCACGGTCAAGGCGACGGGTGGTGATGTGCGAATGGTTTATTCGCCGTTGGATGCCGTGAAGCTCGCGGAACAAAACCCCGGCAAGGAAGTCGTGTTTTTCGGCGTGGGCTTCGAAACCACCGCGCCGGCGACGGCGATGGCGGTGTATCAGGCCGCGCAGAAGGGGCTGAAGAATTTTTCCATGCTCATCTCGCATGTGCTCGTGCCACCGGCGATCGATGCGCTGATGTCGTCGCCGGACTGCCGCGTGCAGGCATTTCTCGCGGCGGGCCACGTTTGCGCGGTCATGGGCACCGGGGAATATCCGCCGCTCGCCGCAAAGTATCGCGTGCCGATCGTGGTCACAGGCTTCGAGCCGCTCGATATTTTGCAGGGCATCCTGATGTGCGTGCAGCAGCTGGAGTCCGGCCGTGCCGGGGTCGAGAACCAATACGCCCGCGCCGTGTGCAAGCGGGGCAACCAGCCGGCGCAGGAACTGATGCGCAAGGTCTTCAGAATCGTGCCGCGCAAGTGGCGGGGCGTCGGCGAGATTCCGGCGAGCGGCCTGGGCCTGGCCGACGCCTATGCGGCGTTTGACGCCGAAAAGAAGTTTGGCCTGGCCGCCCACCGCGTTGAGGAACCGGCGGATTGCTTGAGCGGGCTCGTGTTGCAAGGGCAAATCAAGCCGCACGAATGCCCGGCCTTCGGCAACCGCTGCACGCCCGAACACCCGCTCGGCGCGACCATGGTATCGAGCGAAGGCGCTTGTGCGGCTTACCACCGGTATCGTCGCCAGAGCGCCAGAAGTTGAACATGCGAAATGAAAATTCCTGACTTTAACGCGGGCTGCCCGCTGCCGATCCGGCAGCATCCTCACGTCCTCATGGCCCACGGTGGCGGCGGGATGCTGACTCATCAGTTGATGGAAAATGTTTTTGGCCCGGCGTTCAGCAATCCGATTCTCGACACGCGCCACGACTCCGCCCAGTTTGCCGTTCCGCCGGGCAGGCTGGCGATGACGACCGATTCCTACGTCGTGCGCCCGCTGTTTTTTCCCGGCGGCGACATCGGCTCGATGGCGGTGCACGGCACGGTCAACGATCTGGCGATGAGCGGCGCGCGCCCGCTTTACCTGAGCTGCGCGTTCATCATCGAGGAAGGCTTGCCGATGGAGACGTTGTGGCGCGCCGTCTGCTCGATGAGCGGCGCGGCGAAGCGTTGCGGCGTGCAGATTATCACCGGCGACACGAAGGTCGTGGACAATGGCAATGGCGACGGATTGCTCATCACCACCACGGGCATCGGCGTCATCGAACACGCCCTCCACATTGCTCCGCAGAACGTCCGGCCGGGGGATGCGGTGATTGTCAGCGGTGATCTGGGCAGACACGGCATGGCCATCATGGCGGTGCGCGAGGGGTTGCAGTTCGAAAGCACCATCGAAAGCGACTCCGCGCCTGTCGCCGGGCCCGTCCTGGCACTGCTCGAAGCCGGAGTGGAAATCCGCTGCCTGCGCGACCTCACGCGCGGCGGCCTGGCCGGCGCGCTGAATGAAATCGCCGAAGCCGCAGGCGTGAAGATCGCCGCGGAACAAAAGGCGATTCCCGTCCGCGAAGACGTTCACGCCGCGTGCGAGATGCTCGGGCTTGATCCGTTGCATGTGGCGAACGAAGGACGGTTCGTCGCCTTCGTCGCGGCGAAGGATTCTGAGCGGGTGGTGCAAATTCTCCGCGGCTTCGAGGTCTGTGAAGCGGCAACCGTCATTGGCGAAGTTGCGGAGAAAGCCGCGCCGCTCGTGACGCTGAAGAGCCCCATCGGTGCCAGCCGCATCCTCGACATGCCCAGCGGCGAGCAGCTGCCGCGGATTTGTTGACCCGCCTCAAACCTGCGCTCGCGCGGCTGCACCGCTCCGTTTTCAACTGCGGCATCCCGGAGACCCTGTAAAGTATTTATCGCGCTAATATCTTGCATCATCCGCCATTTTCCTCTACCAACAGCCGCAGACAAAAAAACGATGACTGCCGTATCCTCCCGCAACAAACAGAGCCGACTTCAAATGGCCCTGGAACACGCTTCAGGAGACAAGCGCTTCAAGATCCTTGAAGTGCACATGAAGAAGCACCAGTTCCGCCATGATGCGCTCATCGAGATTCTTCACAAGGCGCAGGAACTGTTCGGCTATCTCGAGGACGACCTGCTCCTGTTCGTTTCCTACAAGCTCAAGCTGCCGCCGAGCCGCGTTTATGGCGTCGCGACGTTCTACCATTTCTTCACGCTCAAACCGAAGGGCGAACACACGTGCGTCGTCTGCATGGGGACGGCGTGTTACGTGAAGGGCGCGGACAAGGTCATCGGGGCCGTGCAGGAGCACCTCAAGATCAAGGCGGGGGAAACCACTGCGGACAACAACGTCTCGCTCCTGACCGCGCGGTGCATCGGCGCGTGCGGCATCGCGCCGGCGGTGGTTTACGACGGCTCTGTCACTCCGCGCCAGTCTCCGGAGTCAGCGCTCGAACACATCAACAAGTGGGTGGCAAAATGATTCTCAACGATCTGGTTCAAATCAAGACAAAGGAACTCGCCGCGCGCAAAAAGGTCACGCTTCGCTGTTGCATGGCCGCCGGCTGCATGTCCTCGGACGCGAAGGGCGTCAAGGAACAACTCGAAAACGCGGTCGCCCAAGCCGGCCTTGAGAATGACGTCGAAGTGCGCGGCGTCGGCTGCATGAAACTTTGCTGCGAAGGCCCTCTCGTCCAGGCCGACCCGCAGAATTCGCTCTACATCAAGGTCACGCCGGAGAACGCGCCCGCCATCATCGCCGCACTCCATGGCGGCACGGCGAATATCCCGCAGGCCGACCCGGACGCGGCATTCTTCAAGAACCAACTCGGCATCGTGCTCGCGAACAGCGGGGTGATTGATCCCGAGCGCATCGAAAGCTACATCACGGTGGGAGGCTATGAGGCGTTGCACGAGGTGCTCCGCGAGATGACGCCCAGGGACGTCGTCGAGACGATGGTCGGGAGCGGCCTGCGCGGGCGCGGCGGCGCGGGCTTCCCCACCGGTCTCAAGTGGGGCACGGTCGCCAAATCTCCTGGCGCGAAGAAATACATCATCTGCAATGCCGACGAAGGCGACCCGGGCGCATTCATGGATCGAAGCGTCCTTGAAAGCGACCCTCACAGCGTGCTCGAAGGCATGGCGATCGCCGCCTACGCGGTGGGGGCGGATCAGGGATTCATTTACGTGCGCGCGGAATACCCTCTCGCCATCAGCCGCTTGCAGCTCGCGATCAAGCAGGCCAAGCAGCTCGGCGTGCTGGGCAGCGGGATTTTTGAATCGCCGTTCAACTTCACAGTGGACCTGCGCATCGGCGCGGGCGCGTTTGTTTGCGGCGAGGAAACCGCGCTCATGGCGTCGGTCGAAGGCAAGCGCGGCACGCCGCGTCCGCGTCCGCCGTTTCCCGCGGAGAGCGGCCTGTATGGCTGCCCCACGCTCATCAACAACGTCGAGACCTTCGCCAACGTGCCGCCGATTTATCGCAACGGCGCGGAATGGTTCGCCGGCATCGGGACCGAGAAGAGCAAGGGCACGAAAGTTTTTGCGCTGGCCGGCAACATCAAGAACACCGGCCTCATCGAGGTGCCGATGGGCACGCCGCTCCGCACCATCGTTCAGGAAATGGGTGGCGGCGCTCCCGGCGGCGCGGAGATCAAGGCCGTGCAGACGGGCGGCCCGTCCGGCGGCTGCATCCCGGCGCAGCATCTCGACACACCCGTGGATTACGAATCGCTCGGAAAGCTCGGCTCGATCATGGGCTCGGGAGGCATGATCGTGATGGACGACAGCACCAACATGGTGGACGTGGCGCGCTTCTTCATGGAGTTCTGCATGGACGAATCCTGCGGCAAGTGCATCCCCTGCCGCGCCGGCACGGTGCAGATGCACAACCTGCTGGAAAAGATTCTCAAACGCAAAGCCACCAGGCGCGATCTCGAGAAGCTCGAAGAACTTTGCGACATGGTGAAGAACACCAGCCTCTGCGGCCTCGGCCAGACCGCCCCGAATCCCACGATGAGCACGCTGCGGTTCTTCCGCAACGAATACGAGGCGCTGCTCCAACCCGACAAATACGGCCCGGGCGGCAACGGCGATACCAACAGGCAGCCCGCAGCGGAGGCGAAATAACCCGAAAACATTATGGCTGCCAAAACACTGACGATTGACGGCAAATCCATCACCGCCGAGGAGGGCGCAACGGTTTTGCAGGTGGCGGAGGAAGCGGGCATCAAGATCCCGACGCTCTGCCACCTCGAGGGAATTTACGATGTGGGCGCCTGCCGCCTGTGCCTCGTGGAGGTCGTGGGCGTCCCGAAGCTGTTGCCCGCCTGCGCCACGAAAGTCGCCGAGGGCATGGAGATCAACACCGACAGCGAACGCCTGCGCAAGTATCGCCGCATGACATTGGAGCTGCTCTTCGCCGAGCGAAATCACGTCTGCGCCGTGTGCGTGTCCAACGGCCATTGCGAGCTGCAAACGATGGCTTACTCGCTGGGCATGGATCACGTCCGCTATGAATACCTGTTCCCGAAATGGGGCGTGGACACCACGCAGCGGCTGTTCGGCATGGATCACAACCGCTGCATTCTTTGCACGCGTTGTGTGCGCGTGTGCTGGCACATCGAAGGCGCGGGCACGAAGAACGTCTCCGGGCGCGGCACAAAGTCGCACATCATCACCGACCTCAACATGCCGTGGGGCGAATCCGTTTCCTGCACGCAATGCGGCAAGTGCGTGCAAGCCTGCCCGACCGGCGCGCTGTTCCACAAAGGCTCGACGGCGGGCGAGATGGAACGCGACCGCGGCAAGCTGGAATTCCTCGTGACGGCGAGGGAGAAGCATCAATGGGTCGTGGCGGTCTGAAGAAAAACCCGAAAACCGAATTCCCGAAAACCGAATGAAATCCGAATACCGAAAATCGAAATCCGAATCCCCCGGCGTCCGGCCGCCCTGTTCGGGCTCCGGGCCTCTTTCAAATTTCCGATTTGCCACTGAATCATGAAAGTTCGATTAGCCACAGTTTGGTTTGGCGGCTGCTCCGGCTGCCACATGTCGTTCCTCGACCTCGACGAGTTTCTCATCGACCTCGTGGATCTGGTGGACATCGTTTACAGCCCGGTCGTGGACATGAAGGATTATCCCGGGAGCGTGGATGTGTGCCTCATCGAAGGCGCAATCTGCAACGAGGACAACCTGGAGCTGCTCCACAAAATCCGCCAGCGCACGAAAGTGCTCGTGTCCTTCGGCGATTGCGCGGTGACGGCCAACGTGCCCGCCATCCGCAACCAGCTCGGCCTCGGGAACACCGAAAGCGTGCTGCAGCGCGCCTACATCGAGAACGCCCAGGACAACCCCTGCCTCCCGAAAGCCGACGGCATCGTGCCGCAGTTGCTGGAGCGCGTGATGCCCGTTCATGAAGTCGTGCATGTCGAGCATTTTCTGCCCGGTTGCCCGCCGCCCGCCGCGCACATCAAGGCGCTCGTCTCGCAGATGCTGAGCGGCGTCAAACCGAACCTCGAAGGCAAACAGATCAAGTTTGGTTGAACCAAGTTTATGTCCAAACGCATCGTCATTGACCCGGTGACCCGCATCGAGGGCCACGCCAAGATCAGCATTTACGTGGACGACGCAGGCCACGTGTCCGACGCCGAGTTCCACGTCGTCGAGTTCCGCGGCTTCGAGAAATTCTGCGAGGGGCGGCCGTTCGCCGAGATGCCTGCCATCACCCCGCGCATCTGCGGCATCTGCCCCGTCAGCCACCTGCTCGCATCCGCCAAGGCCGGCGACGCCATCATGGCTGTCAATATCCCGCCCACCGCCGACAAGCTGCGCCGCCTGATGAACCTCGGGCAGATGGTGCAGAGCCACGCGTTGAGTTTCTTCCATTTGAGCGCGCCCGACTTTTTGCTCGGCTGGGACACGCCCCAGCCGCAGCGCAATGTTTTCGGCATCATCGCCTCGAACAAAGATCTCGCCCGCGCCGGCATCCGCCTGCGCCAGTTCGGCCAGGAAGTCATCGAGATCCTCGGCGGACGCAAGGTGCATCCCTCCTGGGCCGTGCCCGGCGGTGTGCGCAGCCCGTTGAGCGTGGAAGGCCGCGAGCGCATCCGCCTCTGGCTGCCCGAAGCTTACGCCACGACGGAGGCCGCGTTGAATTTGTGGAAGAAAACGATGGAGACCCACCAGCGCGAAATCCAGATCTTCGGCAACTTCCCGTCGCTGTTCATGGGCCTCGTGGCCGAGGACGGAACGTGGGAACATCACGGCGGCAAGCTCCGTTTCACCGACAGCAGCGGCAGCATCATCGCCGACCAGGTTGACCCGCAGAAGTATCACGAAGTCATCGGCGAATCCGTGCAGAACAGTTCGTATCTCAAGTCGCCCTATTATTTGCCGCTCGGTTTCCCGGCGGGCATCTACCGCGTCGGCCCGCTCGCGCGCCTCAACGTCTGCCAGCGCATGGGCGTGCCCAAAGCGGACGCCGAGTTGAAGACATTCAAAATGATGGGGCGCGGCGCCGTCACGTCGTCGTTCCTCTACCACTATGCGCGCCTCATCGAAATCCTTGCGAGCCTCGAATACATCGAGCGCTCCATGGACGATCCGGAGATTTTGGGCGACTACCTCCGTGCCGATGCCGGCATCAACAGCCTGCGCGGCGTGGGCGCGAGCGAAGCCCCGCGCGGCACGCTCTTCCACGATTACACCGTGGACCGCAACGGCCTGCTCGAAAAAGTGAATCTCATCGTCGCCACCGGCCAGAACAACCTGGCGATGAACCAGACCGTCGCTCAGATCGCGCGGCATTACATCAACGGCAGCCAGCAGATTCCCGAGCCGCTTCTCAACCGCGTGGAACACGGCATCCGCTGCTACGACCCGTGCCTGAGTTGCTCGACCCACGCCGTCGGCCAGATGCCGATGCGCGTCCAGCTGATCGGGGCCGGTGGAAAAGTGCTGGATGAACTGACGCGCGGGTGATTTTGAGGAGCGCGTGCTTTGCCCCGGTTCAGCGTGAAAGCGGCCTGACTCCATGAAAAGCTCCGAGCCAGAACCGGTCGAAAGCCGAAGCGGGCAGAAGCACGCGCTCCTCGTCATCGGCTACGGCAACACGCTGCGCGGCGATGACGGCGTCGGCCCGCGCGTGGCCGAGGCGGTGGAGGCATTGCATCTGCCCGGTGTCCGCACGCTTGTCTGCCAGCAACTCTCGCCCGAACACGCCGATCCGATTGCCCTGGCCGACACCGTGATCTTTGTGGACGCCGCCGTGGATGCGCCGAATGAAGTCCGGTTCCGCCAGCTGGAACCCGGCGACACCCCGCAGCTCATGGCCCACGCCGCCGACCCGCGCACCATGCTTGCGCTCTCCCGCGATGTCTTTGGCCATGTGCCCCGCGCGTGGTGGCTGACGATCCCTGCTGAGAAAATGGAATTCAGCGAAGACCTCACCCCCGCAGCCCGGCATGGCTTTGCCGAAGCCGTGAAGAAAATCCAATTGCTCGTCCGCTGAGCCCGCCGGGTTTAACCTTCCCCCCGCTGCTTCACCAGGAAATCCAGCCAGGCCTGCATCCCCTGCCCGGTCTTCGAGGACAGCTCAAAGATTTCCGCGTGATGGCTCACGCGCCTGAGATTCCCCAGCGCCTGTTCGCGATCAAATCCCGCGGCGGCGGCGATATCGGTCTTCGTGATGACGGCGACCTGCGCCGAGTGAAACATCGGCGGATACTTGAGCGGCTTGTCCTCCCCCTCGGTCGTGGACAACAGCACCACGCGCAAATCTTCGCCGAGGTCGTAGTCTGCCGGGCAGACAAGGTTGCCGACATTTTCAATCACCAGCACATCCACCTTGTCGAGATCGAGCTGCGCCGCCGCCTTGGAAACCATGTCCGCATCCAGATGACAAACCGCTCCCGTGGTGATTTGCACCACCGGAATGCCGGCCTCCCGCAAGCGCGCCGCGTCGTTGTCTGTGGCCAGATCCCCGACGATGACGCCCACTCGCAATTTGCCCGCAAGCTGCGCCGCCGTCTCACGGATGAACGTGGTTTTTCCCGAGCCGGGCGAGGAGACCACATTCAGCACAAGCAGCTTCTTCGCCTTGAAGAATCCGCGATTCCGCTCCGCCAGGCGGTCGTTCTTCTCCATGAGCGAACGGTTGAGGTCCAGCTTGATCGGCGCATGGCTGTGCCCGTGATGGTGTTCGTGTCCGTGACTGTGGCCGTGGGAATGACCGTGATGGCGGGAATGCCCGCCGATCTTCACGTCGTCACCGCCGAGTCCGCATCCGCATTCTTTGCACATATCAATTCATCTCCACTGAGGCGATATCCAGTTCTCTCCCGCGCCGCAACTCGCCGCTCACATTATGGCACCGGGGACATTCGTTAAAAAAATCCGCACACGCAAATTCCGCCCGGCACGTCGCGCACCAGCCCGCCGCCGGCACCGGTTCGATCTCCAGCCTCGCCCCCGCCGCGATGGTGTCGCGGCTGACCACATCCCACGCGAACCGCATCGCATCCGGAACCGCGCCGCTCAACGCGCCCACACGCAGCCGCAGCCCGGTGATGCGCCCGGCACCGGCGGCCTGCGCCGATTCCACGGCCATCCGCACCGCTTCCGCCATGATCGAAACTTCGTGCATTATCTTCTGGATCGCGGCTCATCCGGCTTCGCATTTGCCCTGTGCTGAAGGGTGGCGGTTTCATTGCTGATCTTCGTTGCAAGGACATGTTTGGTCACGGTAGCCACTGGGAAACATGATAAAGCACCGCTTGCGGATTGAGAATCAGAAAAGCAAAACGCCATGGACAAACGCCATGGGTGCGATCAAAACCGGGTCAGGTTCATCGTAAAAGGTAGGGGCAGACCTCCGGGCTGACCGAAGCGGCGGGCCGGGGACGTCATCTACCAAGCCTTGCATCCAACTGCACCCACATTTAATCGCCCAAACGCCATAACGCCATGGAACGCCATGGAAATGTTTGACTTTGAAAGTCCTTCCGGGCAGGCTCATGACCTTATGGCGATGCAGCGTTTCCATGGCGAAGGGCAGTCCTGAGCGTAGCATCGCATGGAGTTGATGGAGTATGATGTTTCCCCCCAAAGACAATTTGACTTTCTGCCAGACACTGGGTGCGGGCCGTTTTATCTACGGGGCCGAGCTGGTGACGACGCGCGGCATTCCCGAACCCGACCAGCGACCGAAGCTCGTTGAGCTGGGCGAGGCGCTGGCGGCTGACCCGCGGATCGGGTGGGTCTCGATCACCGATAATCCCGGCGGCAATCCGATGCTGCCGGCGGACTGGCTGGCCAATCTTCTCAAGCCCGCCGGAAAAGAGATGGTCATCCATCTCACCTGCAAGGACCTCAACCGGAACGGTCTCGAGTCCGCCGCCTGGCGGTATGCGGCGGAGGGGTTTGACAACATCCTGGCACTGACCGGGGACTATCCGGTGGCGGGGTTCCAGGGACGCGCCATGCCGGTGTTTGACCTGGATTCCGTGAGCCTGGTTTCCATGCTCCACGCGATGAACGAGGGGCTGGAAGTCTCCCGGCCGAATGGAAAAACGGAGAAGCTGCCCAAGACGAATTTTTTCATCGGCTGCGCGGTGTCGCCGTTCAAGCGGCAGGAGCGGGAGCTGATGCCGCAATATTTCAAGCTGGCCCGCAAAATCCAGGAAGGCGCTCAGTGGGTCGTTCCGCAGCTCGGCTACGACATGCGGAAATTTCACGAGATCAAATTGTTCCTGGAATGGGCGAACCTTGCGAAACCCGTCATCGGCAATGTTTATGTGCTGAACAAGATGGTGGCCGGGCTGTTTCACAAAAACAAAATCCCCGGCTGCGTGGTGAGCGACGCCCTTTACGCGCAGGTGGAAAAATACGCGGCGGGACCGGACAAGGGCCGGGCCTGGTTCATGGAGCTGGCCGCCAAGCAACTGGCGGTCTTTAAAGGGCTGGGCTTTGCCGGAGGCTACCTGGGCGGGGTGCACAAGGCTGAGTCGTTCGCGCAAATCATCGATCTGGCGGAAAGCTTCGGCGCGGAGGACTGGAAGGAATTCGCCAGGGAAATCCAATTTTCGAAGCCCGACGAATTTTATCTTTTCGAAAAGGACGCGGGGACCGGCCTCGGGGATGGCGAGCGGCTCAACCAGGCCTATCTCCAGTCTCTGCAAGCCCCGCCCAAAGCGGCTGACGTCACATGGAACTACCGGCTGACCCGCCTGGTTCACTCGCTGGCGTTTACCCCCGGGAAGAACCTGTTTCCATTGTTGCAGAAGATTTACGGCGGCCTGGAAAAGGGCGACCGCAAGCAGACGTTGAAGACGCTGCACGGGGTCGAGCATCTTTCCAAGACGCTGATGTATGGCTGCCAGGATTGCGGCGATTGTTCCCTGCCGGACACCGGCTATCTCTGCCCGCGCGCTTCCTGTTCCAAGGTGGCGCGCAACGGCCCGTGCGGCGGCTCCAGCGAAGGGCGCTGCGAACTGGATGACAAGGATTGCCTCTGGGCGCGCGCCTATGACCGGCTGAAGTTTTACGGCGAATCCAAGCAGATGCTCGACGGCCCGGCGGTCTTCGCCAACCCCGCTCTCGGTCACACCTCCGCCTGGGCCAACAACTTTCTCGGCCGCGACCACCATCATGTCGCCGTCCCCGCCAATCCGGCTCCGGAAACGAACGGCACCCCGGCGGAACCGAAAAAAAGCTGATGCCGAAAGGACTCCGTGAAACCCGAAGTTCGACACATTTCCAACACCTATGCCCATCCCAAACCTGACCATCATCGGCGAATCGATCAACGATTCGGTTCCCTCCACCCATAAATTTTTCGAGGAGAATGACATTGCCAGCCTGAAGGAACTGGCCGTCTCTCAGGACGCCGGCGGTGCCGGATATATTGACGTCAACGTCGGTCCGCGCTCCGGTGATTTTCTGGCGGAGATGGTCCGGCAGGTTCAAAGCGTTACCACGAAGCCCCTCTCCATTGACACGCCCGATCCTGCCATGGCCGAGACCGGACTCAAGGCCTACGACAGCGCCAGGGCCGGCGGGAGGATCCCGGTTCTCAACTCCATTTCTCCGCTGCGGACGGAAATGTTCGGGCTCACCAAGATCATGCCGTTCATGCCGATCCTGCTGGCTTCCGAAAGTGTGGAAAACGGAGTTGGAAAACCCAATCACACCGCCGAGGAAGTTTACCGGACCGCAAAGGAGCTTGTTGCCGAAGCCGGGAGACACGGGATTCCGGTGGACCAGTGCATCATTGATCCCGCCATCGCGCCCATCGGGGCCGACTCCGAGGGCCGGTTTCACTGCCTCATGGGAGCCATTCGCCTGATCCACGCCGACCCTGCCCTCAAGGGCGTTCACATGTCGGTGGGTTTGAGCAATTTCAGTGTCATGCTCCCGACCAAGCGAGCCGATGGATCTCCCACCAAGGGACCGCTGGAAAGCGCTTTCCTGACCCTCAGCGTGCCGCTGGGCATGGACCACGTCATCGGTTCCGTCAAACGCAAATACGAGCTGCTGCCACCCGATCACCCGGCCATGCTCTGCCTGAACGACTGCCTGAAGCTCGAGGGCTACGACGTCATCATGCGCGTGCAGGAATACTACGCCGAGTAATCGCCTCGCCCTTTACCCACTACCAAACATGACAAAAAAAACGGTTCTTTCCGACATCGAAATCGCCCGCGCCGCCAAAATCAAACGGATCGGGGAAATCGCTGCAAAGCTGAACATCCCCGAAGAAGACCTCGACCAATACGGCCACTACAAAGCCAAGGTCTCGCTCGACTACTTCCATTCCCTCGCCGGTGCCCCGGCGGGCAAACTCATTCTTGTGACCGCGATCAGCCCGACCCCGGCCGGCGAAGGCAAGACGACGACGACCGTCGGCCTCGGCGACGCCCTGAACCGCATCGGCAAACGCGCCATCATCTGTCTGCGCGAACCCTCTCTCGGCCCGTGTTTCGGCGTCAAGGGTGGCGCGGCCGGCGGCGGCTACGCGCAAGTCATCCCGATGGAGGACATCAACCTCCATTTCACCGGCGACTTCCACGCCATCGGCACCGCGCACAACCTGCTCGCCGCGATGCTCGACAACCATCTCAAGCAGGGCAACGCGCTGAATATCGACGTCAACCGTGTGGTCTGGCGCCGCGTCGTGGATATGAACGACCGCGCCCTGCGCTCCGTGACGCTCGGCCTCGGCGGCTTCGCCAACGGCATCCCGCGCGAATCCGGCTACGACATCACCGTCGCATCCGAAGTCATGGCGATCTTCTGTCTCTCCGAGTCACTCAAGGAGCTCCGGGAGCGCCTGGGCAAGATCGTCGTTGCCTACACCCGCGATAAAAAGCCGGTTACTGCGGCCGATCTCAAGGCCCACGGCGCGATGACCGTCCTCCTCAAGGATGCGCTGAAGCCGAACCTCGTCCAGACCTTGGAAAACAATCCCGCGTTTGTGCACGGCGGCCCGTTTGCCAACATCGCGCACGGCTGCAACAGTGTCCTCGCGACCAAGCTTTCGATGCGCCTCGGCGACTACACCGTGACCGAAGCCGGTTTCGGCGCCGACCTCGGGGCCGAGAAGTTCCTCAACATCAAGTGCCGCAAAGCCGGCATCCAACCCGGCGCCATCGTCCTCGTCGCCACGGTCCGCGCGCTCAAAATGCACGGCGGAGTCGCGAAGGCCGACCTCGGCAAACCCGACCCGGCGGCCGTCGAAAAAGGAATCGTCAACCTGGAGAAGCACCTCGAAAACATCCGCCTGTTCAACGTCCCGGCTGTTGTCGCGATCAACCATTTCACCAGCGACACGGACGAGGAGGTTGCTGTCATCGAGAACCGCTGCAAGGCCCTCGGCGTCCAGGCCATCAAGGCCGACCACTGGGCGCGAGGCGGAGCCGGCGCCGAAAACCTCGCCCGCGCGGTCGTCGAGCTGGCCGAACGCCCCCGCTCGAACGAGTTCCAGTTCCTCTACACCGACGAGATGAGCCTCTGGAACAAAGTTCGCGCCATCGCGCAAAACATCTACGGCGCCGACAACATCATGGCCGACGTCAAAGTCCGGCAGAAGTTCAAAGACATCGAGGCCGCCGGGCACGGGAACCTGCCGGTGTGCATGGCGAAAACGCAATACTCCCTCTCCACCGACCCGGCCCTGCTGGGGCGCCCGAAAAACTTCGATGTCCCGATCCGCGACGTGAAACTCAGTGCGGGAGCCGGCTTCGTGGTCGTTTTGCTCGGGGACATCATGACGATGCCCGGGCTGCCAAAAGTTCCGGCCGCCGAAGTCATCGATCTCAACGAAGCCGGCGAAATCGTCGGGTTGTTCTAAATGCCGGCGTCCGCAAACCGCTGGCTGATTGCCGGCATGGGCACGCTGCTCCAGTTGTGCCTCGGGTCGGTCTATGCCTGGAGTTATTTCCAGAAGCCGCTCGTGGACGCTTACGGCTGGAGCAACACCCAGGTCGCGTGGACATTTAGTTTCGCCATCGGGTTTCTTGGTGTGGCGGCGGCGGTCGGCGGCGTCCTGCTGCCGAAGTTCGGCCCGCGCAAACTTGCCGTCACCGGTAGCCTGCTCTACGGGCTCGGCTATTTGCTGGCGGCACTGGCGCTGCAGTGGAAATCGTTGCCGCTCCTGTGGCTCGGCTACGGCGTCGTGGGCGGCATCGGCCTGGGCCTCGGCTATGTCACCCCGGTCGCGACCGCTGCAAAATGGTTTCCCGACAAGAAAGGCCTGGTTACCGGAATGGTCGTGATGGGGTTCGGCTTCGGGGCGCTCCTGATGAGCAAAGTCATCGCCCCGGCACTTGATGCAGCGTTTCCCGGCCAGCTCCCGAAAGTCTTTGCAGGGATCGGCATCATCGTCGGCGTGATCGGCCTGGCGGCGGCGTGCTTCCTCCGCAACCCGCCGGCTGCCGCCGCGTCCCTGGCCGGAAAGGAAAAAGCGCTGCCCCAGATCGTGTCCCGGCAGTTCGTCCTGATGTGGCTGGTTTTCTTCTGCAACATCGTCGCCGGCATTGCGATCATCAGCTTCCAGTCGCCGCTGCTTCAGGATTTGTGGAAGAAAACCAACCCGCTCCTCTCCCCGGCCACCCTGGCGGCCTACGGCGCCACCCTGATCGCGATCAGCTCCGTGTTCAACGGCCTGGGCCGGTTCTCATGGGGAGGTCTGTCCGACCGCCTTGGCCAGCTCAACACCTTCCGCCTCATGCTCGCGACCCAGGTCATCGCCTTCGTCGCGCTGATGCTCACCGGCAACCCATGGGTGTTCGCCGCGCTGATCTGCTACATCCTTCTCTGCTACGGCGGAGGCTTTGGCGTCATGCCTTCGTTTGTCCTGAACACCTTCGGTCCCGGCCTGATGCCCGTGCTCTACGGTGCCATCCTGACCGCCTGGTCGGCCGGCGGCATCGTCGGCCCGCAAGTCGTCGCCTGGCTGAAAGACCGGCACGGCGCGCAGGCATCCGGCCACGCCTTCGCGCTCGGTGCCATTTTGCTCGCAGTCGGTTTTGTGCTCTCGTTGCTCTGTCGCAACACGGCCAAAACGTAGGTTCCTTTTGACAGTCCTTGGGCGTGGTTACAATATGCCCGCTTATGGCTGATTTCCTGACCGCATTAAAGTCGCAACCGCTGCTCACCGACGGCGCGATGGGTTCCTATTTATTCGAGTTGACCGGACGGCTTTCGGAAACCAACCACGTTTACGAGGCCTTCAACGTGGACCAGCCCGAACTGATCCGGAATGTTCACCTCGCGTATCTCTCCGCCGGGGCGCGCTGCCTGAAGACCAACACCTTTGGAGCCAACCGACGGCAGCTGCTGCCATTCGGGCTGGAAGGCCGCGTTGCGTCCTTGAACCGGAGCGGCGTCCAGGTGGCACGGGAAGCCATCGCCAAATTCCAGTCCCCGCATGACGGGCCGGAGGATTTCTTTGTGCTGGCCTCCGTCGGTCCGACAGCCCAACCCCTGAGCACGGCGGACGCGGTCGCGGAATGTTACCGCGAACAGCTGGAATCCCTCGCGACCGCCGGCGCGGACGCGCTGCTGCTGGAGACGTTCAGTTCCCTGCCTCAGCTCGAACTGCTCATCGGGTTGATCCGCTCGCTGCCACAAATGCCTCCTGTGATTGCGGAAATGACCCCTCCCGACGCCAATGCGCTCCAGCCGCCGGAGCAGCCCACCCCGCTCGCGTTTGTCAACCGCATGGCAGCACTCGGCGTGGCCGTTGTCGGGGTCAATTGTTGCGCGCCTTGGGATGCCGACGCGTTTGTCGATGCCGTCAAGGACGCCGCGCCGGTTCGTTCCGGGGAGATCCAGCTCGTTGTCATGCCGAATGCCGGCGGCTTCCAGCGCATCGGCAACCGGCTCATGACCTCGGTCAACCCGGAGTTTGCAGGCAAGATGGCCCGCAGTTTGTTCGATCGCGGGGTGCGTTTACTCGGCGGCTGCTGCGAAATGCATCCGCCGCACATCCAGGAGATGCACAATTACCTGCAATCCAGAACTGGGGGGAAAAAGGCTGTTTCCTTGGAGGTGACTTCCGCCCTGCCGCCCATTGGCGACGCCGAGAAACGGCTCAATGGCAACTTGTCGCAGAAGCTTAAGGACGGGCGGTTCGTGGTCAGCATCGAGGCGCTTCCGCCGCGCGGAACGGACGAAAACATCATTCAAAAAAAAGTCGATTTCATCGGAAAGATTTCCACCTGCGGGCTGGTGGACGCGGTGGATTTCACCGATGGCTCGCGGGGCATCCCGTTGATTTCCCCCGGCGATTTCATCCATTTGATCCGCGAGCGCCTCAACTGGACCGCCGCGACCGGCGACCCGCTGGAGCTGATCCCGCACTTCACGGGCCGCGATCTGAATACCATGGGCATCCAAAGCCGCCTGGTCGGGTATCATTCCAACCGCATCCACAACGTCCTGTTCGTCACCGGCGATCCGCCCAAAATGTCGCCGAGTTACCCGCGCTCGGCGGCCGTGTTTGATTTGGATTCCGTCGCGATGATCCGGCTCACGCACTCCTGCCTCAACGCGGGCGTGGATTTTGGCGGCGTGGCGCTCGGCAAGCAGCCGGATCCGCGCACCCGTTTCACCATCGGGGCCGGCGTCGAGCCGGAGGCGCGGAACATGGAACTCGAACTCTCCCGGCTGCAGCAGAAAATCGACAACGGCGTGGATTACATCATGACCCAGCCCGCCTTCCACCATGCCCCGCTCGCGGTGCTGGAAAAATTCCGCGGCCGGGTGCCGTTCCTGATCGGCGTGATGGTGCTCACGAGCTTCGAGCACGCCAAACGGATGGCGCAGGTCCCCGGGGTGGTCATCCCGGACGATATCCTCAAAAGGTTTTCCACCATGACGGATCCCGCCGACCAAGCCAGGGTGGGCCGGGCGATTGCCGCCGAGCAGATCCGCTGGCTGGTGAGCGAAGGCTGGGCGGGGGTTTACCTGATGTCCACCGCCACCGGAAGCGGAACGGTGGAAGTGCTCCGCGAGGGGTTGCCGGGCTAGATCCCCAGCCGGAATTTCAGCGAGTTGAGGGTGTTCCGCATGAGCATGGTGATCGTCATGGGGCCCACGCCGCCGGGAACCGGCGTGATGAATCCGGCGATTTTCGCGGCCGCATCGAAATCCACATCCCCCCGCAAAATCGCAACCTGCCGTCCCGTCTTTTCGTCGGTCTTTTCTCCCACGCGATTCACGCCCACATCAATGACGCAGGCTCCCGGCTTGATCCACTCGGGTTTGACCAGGCCCGGAACCCCGGCGGCAACAATGAGGATATCAGCCCGCTGACAATGCGCCGCGAGATTTTTCGTGCCGGTATGCACGACGGTCACGGTCGCGTTCGCGCCGGGGCCTTTTTGCATCAGCATGTTTGCAATCGGCTTGCCCACGATATTGGAGCGGCCGACCACGACGACCTCCGCGCCGCTGGTCTCGACCCCCGAACGCCGGATCATCTCCTGGATTCCCGCAGGCGTGCAGGGAGGGAATTTCACTTCTTTGCCGCCGATCAGCAGGCGGCCCACATTCACGGGGTGAAACCCGTCCACATCCTTGTCGGGATCGATGGCGTCGAGCACCTTCTTCTCGTTGATGTGCGGCGGCAGGGGCAGTTGGACGAGGATGCCGTGAATGGTGTCGTCCCGCTTGTATTTTTCCAGCAGCGCGAGCAGCGCCGCCTCGGAAATATCCGCCGGCTGGCTGTCCTGAATTTCATGGAAACCGAGGCTGTGGGCGGTTTTGATCTTCAGGGAAACATAGGAAAGCGACGCGGGATTGCTCCCGACAAGGATGGTGACCAGCCCGGGCACGACGCCGTGGGCAGCCTTGATCGCCTCGACCTCCTGTTTGATTTCGGCGAGCAGGGCCTCCCGGATTTCTGTTCCTTTGAGTAATTTTGCAGACATGGATTTTGTAGGTTGGGCGGAAGCTTTAACGGTTTCCAAGACCGATCGCAATGCTGCTTTCGGGCGGGGTGTGATGAAAAGCGGGTGGGTTCGCAATGCTGGTCAGGGAGCATTGGGCATCCCGCCCGCAACCGAAAAACCAGCGGGCGGGACGCCCACGCTCCTTTCGTAAGTGATCAGCATTGCGTTTAGCCTGATTTCCGCCCCGCGACCCCGCCCGCGAAGAAATCCCAAAGTTTGAGAGGATAGCCCTTGACGCAGGGCATTCTGAAAATCAAGTTGTTCGCAAGACAGTCTCTTCCGCCACTTGGCGACGGGGGCGTGGCGGGGCTGTCGCTCCAAATCAACACTTTACCTCAATTCAAATTCCTATCTGATGTTTGACAACCTTCTGGGATTTTTTTCCAACGACATTGGCATCGACCTCGGCACCGCAAATACACTCGTGTATGTCAAAGACCACGGGATTGTGCTTCGCGAGCCCTCGGTCGTAGCCGTTCAACAGGGCACGAACCGCGTGCTCGCAGTCGGAGACGAGGCCAAGCGCATGCTCGGCCGCACTCCCGGCAACATTGTGGCGATCCGCCCGCTCAAGGATGGCGTTATCGCCGACTTTGAAATCACGGAGGCGATGCTCCGGCACTTCATCAGCAAAGTTCACAACCGACGGCGGATGGTCCGCCCCCGCGTCGTGATCGCGGTCCCGAGCGGGATCACCGAAGTTGAAAAGCGCGCCGTGAAAGACTCCGCAACCCACGCGGGCGCCCGCGAGGTTTATCTCATCGAGGAGCCAATGGCCGCAGCAATCGGCGTCGGCCTTCCGGTGCAGGACGCCGCGGGCAACATGATCATCGACATCGGCGGCGGCACAACAGAGGTCGCCCTCATTTCGCTTTCCGGAATCGTGTTCAGCCGGAGCGTGCGCGTGGCGGGCGACGAGCTCGACGAGGCGATCGCGAACTACATGAAGCGCGCCTACAACCTGATGATCGGCGAGCGCACGGCCGAGGAGATCAAAATCAAAATCGGCTCCGCCTACAAGCTGGAGAAGGAAGTGAGCATGGAGGTCAAGGGCCGGGATCTGGTGGCCGGGCTGCCGAAGACCATTTCGATCTCTTCGCAGGAGGTGCGCGAGGCCCTTCTGGAACCGCTTTCAACAATCGTTGACTCCGTCCGCATCACCTTGGAAAGATGTCCTCCCGAACTCTCCGCCGATCTTGTCGATCGCGGGCTGGTGCTCGCGGGAGGAGGCGCGCTCCTCCGGGGGCTTGACAAACTGCTTGCCGAAGAAACCGGGCTTCCCGTGCATGTTGCCGAGGATCCGCTCAGCGCCGTGGCCGAAGGCACCGGCCGGGCCCTGTCGGAACTGAAGTTCCTCCGGGCGGTTTCTTCCGAGCGTCCGCATCCGTGACCGCACGGGGCCCCGGCCCCTGACTCCGCATGAAGAAGCTCAACATCGCTCTCCTGGTGGCCGTGCTCCTGCTGGCCATTTACCTCTCGGTGCTTCCGTCGGGCGTGCAGCAGTCCATCTCGGGCACATTCCTCTCCCTCCTCGGGCCGTTTCTCCGCACAGGCACAGCCGTCCAGGAGCAGCTCGGTTCGATGGGGAAGGGTTTGAAGACCCTTGATGAGATCGAGGCGGAGAACCGGAAGCTCAACGAGGTCAACCGCGAACTCCTCACGACCAACAACCTGCTCCGCGAAATCGAGGGCGAGAACAACCGCCTCCGCCTCGCCCTGGAATACCGCGAGCGCTCGGTCTTCCGCCTGCTGGCCGCGAGGGTGATCTCGCGCGATGCCTCGACATGGTGGAACACGGTCAAGATCAACCGGGGGTTTGAGGACGGCGTGGAAACCGACCAGCCGGTGCTGACCGACGTCGGCCTGGTCGGAAAGGTAACCACAGTTTCAAAAAACGAATCGATCGTCGTCCTGATCACCGATGAAACCTGCCGGGTCGCGGCCAAGGTCGAGGGCACGCGCGAGCAGGGGATCCTCTCCGGAATGCGCATCCAGGAGAGCGGGACCAGCGGCGAGCTCCAGCTGAATTTCCTCACAAAGAACGCCGCCCTCGAACCCGGGCAAAAAGTTTATACCGCCGGCATCAGCAACGGGGTTTTCCCGTCTGGCATCCTGATCGGTAAAGTCAAAGAATTCCGAACACGTCCGTTGGACGGCCAGGCGCTCGTCGAGCCGGCCGTGGACATCTCGCAGACCGAGGATTTGTTCGTGGTTGTGGGGGCGAAATGAAGGCGGTCGTCGGCGCCCTTTCCGCCTGCGTCGGGGTGTTTGCCGCCTTCCTGCTGCAGCAGGCGCTTCCGGCTGTTCATGTGCTTCACGGGGCCCGGTTTGTTTTGGTGCCGATGATTTTTTGCTACGCGGCGATGGCGCTCCCGTTTCCGGCGATGCTTTTCACGGCGCTCTTCACCGGGCTGCTCACCGACCTCATGTATCTGCATGTCGTGGGTGGCCGGGTTGAAATTGCGCTGGGCTGTTCTATTGTCTTCTTCGTGATTTACGGAAGCATCGCCAGCGGGCTCAGGCCATCTTATCTGCGCGGCCACTGGTGGCCGGTCATTCCGCTGAGCGTCGTCGGGACTTGGGCGTTTCTTTTCATGCAGTTTGCGATGATTTCCCTGAGGCGCGAGGGACTGGTTTTCGATCAGGCGATCCTCTGGCGGATCCTGGCCCCCGGGCTTCTGGCGGGCCTCTTTGTTCCGCTCCTCCACGCGGCTGTCAGGCCGTTTGCCGGCCTCATTCCCGAAAATCCCTGGCAGCGCACCACGAGGGCCTACTAGCACATGAAGCGCTCCCGATCCACCGCCCGCATCCTGCTCATCGGCCTGATCATGCTCGTGGCGCTCTCCGGGCTCGTGTTCCGGCTCTGGTATGTCCAGATTGCGCGGGGGGCGGAATACACGGCCCGGATCGGAAACCGCTCGCAGGTCTCGGTGAGGATCCCGGCTGTGCGCGGTGAGATCCTTGACCGGAACGGCATCAAGCTCGTGGAAAACCGTGCGAGCTTCGAGGTCGATTTTTATCTGCCTGACATGGTGCGGGCCTACCGGGAATCCAAGGGCTCCGTGCCGATGACCACCTACCGCGGCAGGGTTCACAACATGCCCCGCGATCTCAAGGAGGCGGACGTCGTGAAAATTGTCTCCGAGGAGGTGATTCCGCGCCTGGAGGAGTTGGGTGTGGCGGAGGACTACAATGCGAATGCCCTGCAGATCCATTACCGGACCAACCAGGAAGTTCCCTACAGCTACCGGCAGGATCTGGATTTCGGCCAGATGGCGGTCTTCTCAGAAAAAAATCTCGGGCTGCCGGGCGTGAACGTCACGGTGAAGCCGGTCCGGTGGTATGTTTACGGCTCGCTGGCGGCGCACCTCCTCGGATATGTCGGCATGCCGAACGACCTCGACAAACTCCCGGATCTGAAGAATTTCAATTTTTACGAGCCGGACATGGAGGGCAAGGCGCAGATCGAGCTTTACCTGAACGAGTATCTGAAAGGCCAGCCCGGCGCCCGGATTCTGCAGCGCAATGTGAAGGGGGTCATCGAGGGGGAAATCAACCGCAAGGAGCCCGTGCAGGGCAGCAACGTCTTCCTCACCATCGATGCGAGGATCCAGTATTTTGCCGAGCAGGCGCTCCGCTCGGTGGGGCGCGGAGCAGCGGTCGTGGTCAACCCGCAGAACGGCGATATCCTCGCGATGGCATCGGTCCCGTCGTATGATCCGAACGTTTTTATTCCGTCAATCGCATCGCTCGACTGGAAGGAACTGACCAACGACGAAACGAACCCGCTCCTGAACCGCGCGATCAGCGCGTATGCACCGGGATCGACCTACAAAATCCCGGTCGCCCTCGCCG
This sequence comes from Verrucomicrobiota bacterium, assembly GCA_026398275.1. Lineage (GTDB taxonomy): Bacteria > Verrucomicrobiota > Verrucomicrobiia > Chthoniobacterales > Terrimicrobiaceae > QYQL01. The sequence goes on along the minus strand of JAPLTF010000069.1, from coordinate 55,934 downwards.
GGCTCCGGGCCGGGGTTGGCGGCCGCACGTTCAACTGCTCGGGGGGATTCACCTACGGTGACAAATTCATGAAATGCTGGATCTTCGGGAAGGGCGCCCACGGCACACTCGGCCTCTCGGATGCCATCAAGCATTCCTGCAACGCCTTTTTCTACCAATTTGGAAATGCGGCGGGCATTGATCAGATCGACGCGGTGGGGAACATGCTGGGGCTCGGCCAAAAGTCCGGGATTCCCCTTTCGGGCGAAGCGCCGGGAGTCCTTCCCGGGCCGGAGTGGCTGGCAGCGATCAATCCCCAGGCCCGCTGGACTTCCGGGCTGACCGCCAACACATCCATCGGGCAGGGGGATGTCCTCGCCACGCCTCTGCAGATGGCGATGGTCGCATCGGCCGTCGCGAACGGCGGCACCGTTTACTACCCGCGGCTGATCGACCGGATCGTCGCGCAAGACGGTGCGGTCGCCGCGCAGGAACCCGCCCGCGTCCGCAGCAGCCTGATCACCGATGCCGGGCTGACTGCCGAGCAGGTGGAAAAAGTGCGCCGCGGAATGTGGAAGGTGGTGAACGAGGGGGGGGGGACTGCCGGGCGGGCGAGGATCAAAAACTTCGAGGTGGCCGGAAAAACCGGCACGGCACAGTTCAAGCGGTCCGGAATCGATGACAACCACACGTGGTTCATCTCGTTCGCCCCGTATGAGGCCCCGCGATATGCGGTGGTGACGTTTGTCCAGGGTGCGAAGTCGGGAGGCGGAGTCTCCGCACCGATTGCCGCCAAGATCCTTGAGGATATCCTGAAAATGGAGAAGGGGGAGGACGTGCCTCAAGTGGCGGCCCTCGAGCCCGCCAAGGGGAACTTCCGATTCGTCGAGAGCATCGACTTCGGTCGCGACATCCCGGCCGCCACCACCGTTGGCGACGACGGGGAGGCCGCCAGCGGGGCGGATGCCGCCGCAGGCACCGCGCAGGAAAACAGCCCGGCCGCGCAGCCGAACGTCCGCCAGGAAGCCGATGACCGCGGGCGCGTCAAAAACCAGCAGAGCAAGCCGAATGCCCTGCAAAAATTTTTCAATTTCCTCGGTGGCAAAAAGGAGAAAACCGATGGCGGAAACCGCCAGCAGAAACCTCCTCCACAAAACCACCGTTGAACAGCATCACCAAGGCGTGCCAGACGCGCCAACAACAAAAAACCTTCACATGATAGACACAGTCAAAAGAATTTTGGGAATCAAGAAAAAATCCACGGGGATCAAACTCATCGTCAGCTGCGAGCGGCTCGAAAAGCGGGTCGCTTTGCTTGAGAACAACAAGCTCGAGGAATACACGATCGAGCGCGAGACCGACCGCAACATCGTCGGCGGCATTTACAAGGGAAAGGTCCGCAACATCGAGTCCGGCATCAAGGCGATGTTCGTGGACATCGGCTTTGAAAAAAATGCTTTCCTCCAATTCTGGGACGCCATCCCGGCGGCGCTGGACAGCGGGATTGAGACGATCAACCGCGGCGGTGAGGGGAAAAAGAAAAAGGCCCCGCGCATCACGCACAAGGATGTCCCGAACATCTACCCCGTCGGTGCGGACATCCTCGTCCAGGTCAAGAAAGGGCCCATCAGCAACAAGGGGCCGCGCATCACGACCGACATCAGCCTGGCCGGCCGGTACCTTGTGCTGATGCCGTTCAACGACCAGTTCGGCATCTCGCGCAAGATCGATGATCCGAAGGAACGGGAGCGCCTCCGCAAGATTCTCCGCGAACTCGAGGTTCCGGATGGCATGGGCGTGATCATGCGCACGGTTGGGGCCGGCCAGCGCGCCCGCTACTTCGTGCGCGACCTCAGCATCCTTCTCGAGCAGTGGACTTCGATCCAGGCCGGGCTCGAGGAAAAGCATGCGCCCGCGTGCCTGTTCGAGGAGCCCGACCTCATCGACCGCACGGTGCGGGATTTTCTGACCGACGAGGTGGACGCGGTCATCGTCGACGACGCCAAGGCCGCGGAGCGAATGCAGGCGCTCGTCGGACAGGTCTCCAAGCGCGCCAAAAAATCCATCCAGCACTACACAGGCGCGCAGCCGATCTTCGACTGCTTCGGCGTCCAGGCACAGATTGATGCGGCGTTCCACCGCCAGGTCTGGCTCCCGTGCGGGGGCTACATCGTCATTGATGAGACCGAGGCCATGATCGCGATCGACGTCAACACCGGCCGGAACAAGGGAGTCCGGGACATGGAAAAAACCCTCCTCCAGACAAACCTCGAGGCGGCGGATGAAATTTCCCGGCAGCTCCGCCTTCGCAATATCGGCGGGCTGATCGTGGCCGACTTCATCGACATGAAGAGCCGGAGGGACCAGCAGGCGGTCTACCAGCGCGTCAAGGAGCACCTCAAGCGAGACAAGGCTCGCACCCACGTCCTGCCGATCTCCCAACTCGGCCTCATGGAAATGACCCGCCAGCGCGCCAACGAGAGCCTCGCCAGCGCCGTCTTCGTGCCGTGCCCGCACTGCCATGGAAAGGGGCTCATCAAGAGCCCGATGACCATGAGCGTCGAGCTCCAGCGCGCCCTCCACTCGGTGATGCGCAAGCATCAGGAGACGGTCCACGAAATCAAAATCACCGTGCATCCGGACCTCCTCAGCCGCCTGCGGACGGACGACGAGGACCACCTCATCGAAATCGAGCGGCGCTACGCCGGGCGGCTTTCCTTCCGGTCCGACCCCACGTTCCACCAGGAAAGATACGTCATCTCGAATGCCATCACGGGCGACGAGCTGAAGCCCTGAGAAGGATTGACGCCGGTCAAAATAGCCGGCATGAGTATCCGGCGATGCTTCGAATCACCGGATACCCGCTCATTTTTCTGGCGATGTTCTCCATCGCCGGCGGGCACTGGGCTGTGCTGCAGGCTGTGGCCTGGACGGGCATGGCGATCGAATATTCGAGGGACTCCTCGCTGGCTGCGGCCCTGACCAAGACATTCAGCGGGAAAGCGCCGTGCAAAATGTGCAAGACGATCGAGGCCGGGAAAGAAAAAGAATCCCGCCTGCCTGCGACCGTCAAGGCCGACAAGAAGATCGATAAGTTTCTCGCGCGTGCCGGGCGGGCGATTCCGGCTCCCCCGGAAACAAAGTTTTCCTATCCCCTCATTCTCAATGAGGTGGTGCCCGTGCGTCCTGTGTCTCCTCCCGCTCCGGTCCCCATAGCCGCTTAGGCGCAAGATCCAGACGTGGCATGGGCATCCTGCCCGTGCGATTTCGAGCGCGGGCCCGATGCCCGTGCCGAAACTTACTGCGCGGAGAATCCTGTCCGAATTCCGGACCGTGCTTCGGGATTCTCCGGAGAGACACAACCCAACCCTGTGCCATGCCGCATCAGGGCTCTCTTCGTGCGCTTGAGGCCATGGAAAACACATCTCATGAAAAAACTTTTCACCTTTCTGCTCATTCATATCGCGCTGATGCAAGCCCAGGCTGCGATCCTGACAACCATTCCCTCCGCCATGACGCAAGGGGGAATGATCCATATCAACGTGACATTTTTGGATCAGGCTTCCGGGACATTTTCCTCGAACGTCGAGTCGGGGACGCCCCAGATGAAACCGCTCGCGCTTTGGAGTCCGGGAAACAATTTTGACGCCATGTCCCCATGGTATATGACGCTCGATCCCACACAGGAGGCGCGCCAATACAGCAACCGGTTCGGGTTTCTGGTTGATACCGGGGCGAGCAGCCTGATTCCCGGCGGAAAATCCCTTGGCATTCGCATGCTGAGTTCGATGCCGGGACTGGGAGCGTATTTTTACAACACGAGCGGTAATGGGACGTTCGCACCGGTCTTTCTGACCTCAGGGTCAGCCCACGACTACGTTCTGTGGAACGGGACCATGTGGCACACCGTCTTTACGATGCCGGCCTCGACGCCATACGGCACGCCGGTGAGCGCAACCTTCGAGTTCTTCCTCGCGGACAGTGCGGCAGGAAGTGCGGTGGACTACACGACAACGGCCTCCGCCGCTGCCGGATATTCCACAACCACGCAGACCGTCTCATGGACGGCGATTCCCGAACCATCCGCCTGGGTGCTGCTGCTCAGTGCCGGCGTGGTCGCCGCAGTGTTGAGGCGGCGGAACATCGCGTGATTCGTTCGATGAGCGAACCGTTCCCCACACGGGTTGGCTTCACATTGGTGGAGCTGCTCGTGTGCGTGGCGGTGATCGGAGTTCTGGCGGCGATCCTTGTTCCCGCTCTTGCCAGGAGCATGGATGCGGCGCAGTTGACCCGGTGTCGCTCGGCGATGCGCGGGCTCTCCCAGGGAGTGCTTCTCTGGGCCTCCGATCACGAGGGGGAATTGCCCCGCTCCTCACACTCCGCGTTCGGATACCAGCAGAGGGGGTGGGCGAAGAGCATCCTTCCCTACCTCGGCGAGCCGGATAATCCCGACAGCGCCATGTGGCTGGCTGCTCAGAAACGCTATTTTCGGTGCCCAGCGGATATTTCTCGCAAGAGCGGGTTGAGCTATGGGCTGAACGCATTTTTCGAGTTGGATCCCGGCTTTGATGATTACCAAGGCTCCCCGCAGCAGTGGCGACGGTTGGCTTCGATTCCCAAACCGACCCGCACGATTCTCCTCGCGGAGGTTCCGGCTGCGGCAGACCATGTGATGGCGCACTTTTGGGAGGAAGGCGGCGTCGGCTACGATGTGGACATCGACCGGCACGATGGGAAATCCCAATTCGCGTTCGCCGACGGCCATGTTGAGCTGCTTCCCATCGATATGACTTTCGATCCCGCAAAAGGCATCAACCACTGGAACCCGTCACTTGCCCGATAACCCGGATTTCAGATCCTGGAGGGACGACCGCTGTGTCGTCCGTGAAAAGCAACGGAACCGGGCGGCGCAGGTCCCTCCATATGCCCCGGGGGCTGGCCCCGTGGCCCGTTGCCGGGTGGGATGCGGACATCGCGACGTGATTTTCAGGGCAGCGCGGACTTTCGAAGGCACCTCAGAAACGCCTCGATCTGGACGAGCATGGGCACGATACTTTCGGCCCGCACCTTTTTGCCAAATGGGATCAGCCCGGCAATCGTTCCCTTGCCTGTCGCGGACAGGAAGAGGTTTGACGCAAACGAGAGGACGGCGGGCTGTGCAGAAACACTGATCAAATTCTCGTAGGCTGCCACCATGTTGGACTCCATCTCCGTCTTTGGGATGATCTGCTCGAAGACATCTTTGGTTTCTCGAATCATTTCCGCCTCTTCGATGTCATCCGGGGCGATGCCTTCTGGAATCACGGTGGCGATGGTGCAATTGATCATGAGAATCAGGGAGTCCCGCTCCTTCGTGTTGAGCAGGGCGGCATCAATGCCGTCGATGTAATCAGCCAGCTCGGGGAAATGCTCGATGCTCAGAAATTTTTCCGGGTCGGCGATTCCTGCCTGGAGGCGGGCGTCGAACTCCTCATCGTCGAGTTCCTCCCACCAGCCAGCGGAGGACATGCCGGAGACCGAACGGGCTGGCACTTTCAGCTCCCCGAGGCCGAGCTCATCCAACACCCAGCCAATGTCGTAACGGCGTCCGTCTTTCTTGCTGTGGCCATCCATCGTTTGCAGGTGGCCCTTCATGAGGGCGACCAGGCGGTCGCGCATTTCCGGACGCCGCGCCGCCTCGCGCGGGGTCATGTTGTCGAGCGCGGGAATCCGGTCTTCGAGAAACTTTTTGTAATGCGAGCGGAAGACTTCCTGCATCATCTCGCCCACATCCTCAATTTCCTCTGGGACAAAGGAAGTGGACACTTCCAGCCTGCGTCGGGCCGGCACTTCGTTTTCATGCTCCGGCCAGTTTTGCTTTGCCAGATCGCTCACCGATTCCTTTTTGAACATCGCCTTCATGGACTTCTGGCACTCCTCCATGATGTGCTCGTGCAGTTCGAAAAAATTCTCGAACAGCCAGTCGGAGATCGGTCCGGTCTTCGGACCGCCCAATGCCCTGATGTGCCGCCGCACGAGATCCAGCCCCGGTTCATCGCCCGGAGGCAGTGTGTAAGCCGTGCCGTGCATCCGGGAAAAAAATGGATACGTGGCCACCCACCCCATGAGGCACTGGAATTGCAGCGCGCCTTTTGCCATCCCCCGGTCGCAAGCGACAAAGGTGCCAGCGGACTCATCCAGCAAATCCGCGCACTCGATCTGCAAGTCGTCGATCACGCGGCGGACCTCCAGCAACGTCGGGCGCACCTTCGCCTTGAACCCGGCCACAAACGGTTCATCCCGGGTCAGGCCTTTCCAACCCGCCTCGCGCCACAGCTCGTAGAGCCGCTTTCCCGGCTCGATCTCGCGGTGAAAAAACTCCCGGTAGCAGGCGGACTGAAATATCAGCTCGCCCTCTTCCGAATTGTGCAGGTCATCCAAGCTGAGCTGCTTTCTCGCCGATGCCTCACCGACGACTTCGATGTAAAAACCGAGCGTCTTCGTATCGATCGCCCCCTCGATGTCGAGAAATGCGTCGTAGTTTTCCACCGCCCATGGACAGTGCGGACACCCGGGCGGACACGGATAGTTCTTCCCCCGGTTCTGTCCGCATTCGACCGGCTTGATCCGCCGCCCAACCGCCGGACATTCCCGGAACTTGTCAATTTTTCCCATGCCTAAAAGTCCAACGGCAGGTGCACCGGCTGGCAAGGAAGAACCGCCGCAAACTTTTCCGGCCCCGGTCGCCTACAGTTCTGCAACGGCCTTTGACAGCGCGGAACCCTGGCCCGGCCGAAAACCACCGTCCCATTCAAAATCCTCCGGGTAATCCGGCAAATACTGCTTTAGACATTCCTGATAGAGCTCGGGATCGATAGCGCTGACTTTCCTCCAGCGCTTGCGTTTTCCCTCGGAGATCTTGGAAACCCGCAGAACAAGTTCGGCCAGGTGCCGAAGCTCAGCATCCGCATGCTCCGATAGCACCGCAAGCCTCTTGCGGTTCTTCGCCGAAATCCGGGATTGCCGGAGAAAGCCGAGGATTTCCTCCTCCCTCTCAATCCTCTCTTTGCGGGGCGGCGGAAGGTTCCAACAATCCTTGCAAACATGGACGCTGTGTCCCTTGCCCGAAAACTTTTCATTCGCGCGTTCTCTCCCGCAAAGCCTGCAGTAGCATCCCATCTGAAAACCGCTACTCGTTCACGGATAGCGACGAAACGGACGCTGCCGGTCCCTCCAAATGTTTCCTTATTCGGGACATCTTTGACCCGTGAGCCGGCCTCAACCTCTGGCAACCGTCACTTGCCCGATGACGGGAGCGAACCGGGATGGAGAGGGTAGTGGTGCCATTCGTGGCCGCTCTTTTCGAGGAGGTGATCGGAGGCGGCCGGGCCCCACGTGCCCGAGTCGTAGTTCGGGAAGTCGCGGGCGGGGAGCGCCTGCCAGACATCGAGGATCGGGGTGACGATCCGCCACGAGGCATCGACGCTGTCGTAGCGGTGGAAGAGCGTCGTCTCGCCGATCATGCAATCGTAGAGCAGGGTTTCGTAGCCGGTGGCGGCCATTCCCTCGCCGAATTCCTTGTAGGAGAAATCGAGCGGGACATTGACCAGTTTGATATTCGGGCCGGGGCGCTTGGCGTGGATGTCCAATGTGATGCCCTCGTCGGGTTGGACATGCAGGACCAGGCGGTTCGGCTTGACGTTCGCCTGGAGGTCCTCTCCGAAGAGGAGCAGAGGGGTGCGGCGGAATCCGATCACCACCTGGGTCGTGTGTGCCGCAAGCCGCTTTCCGGAGCGGATGAAAAACGGGACCTCCGCCCAGCGCCAGTTTTCGACAAACAGCTTCATGGCGACAAAGGTTTCGGTGTTTGAGTGCGGATCGACGGCAGGCTCCGAGCGGTAGCCCGGCACATGGTTTCCGCCGATCATTCCCGTCCCGTATTGCCCGCGCACAGTGTTCGAGATGACCTCCTCCGGCTGCATCGGGCGGATCGCCTCAAGCACCTTGACCTTTTCATTGCGGACGCTGTCGCCCGAGATCGAGCTTGGCGGCTCCATGGCGATCAGGGAGAGGACGGAGAGGATGTGGTTCTGGACCATGTCGCGGAGCACGCCCGAGTGGTCATAGTATCCGCCGCGCAGCTCGACGCCGAGCTCCTCCGCCACGGTGATCTGCACGTAGTCGATATACCGGCGGTTCCAGATCGGCTCGAAAATGGAATTCGCAAACCGGAAGACCATGATGTTCTGGACGGTCTCCTTCCCGAGGTAGTGGTCGATGCGGTAGATCTGGGATTCCTCGAGGTGCTTGCTGAGGTTTTCGTTGAGGGCCCGGGCGCTGGCGAGGTCGTGGCCGAACGGCTTCTCGATGATGACCCGCCGCCAGCCATCCGGGGCCTGCGTGGTGAGCCCGACCGTGCCGAGCTGGTCGACGACCTTTGCGAACAGCGTGGGCGTGATCGCCAGATAGAAGAGCACGTTGCCCGGGAGGTTCCACGTTTTCTGGGCCTCGGCGATCTTGTTCTCCAGCTTTTTGAAGGTTTCGATGTCGTTGAAATCCCCCTGCAGATAGTAGCTGCGCTTGCGGAAGTCGTCCCACTCGGCGTCGTCGACTTCGCGGGTGGCGAACTCCTTGATGTCCTCGGTGGATTTTGCGCGGTAGCTGTCGTCGTCGCCATCGGTCACGGCCACGCCGATGACGGAGAAATTCTGCGGGAGCAGGCGCAGGACCTTGAGGTTGTAGAGCGCGGGGAGGAGTTTGCGTTTCGTCAGATCCCCGGATGCCCCGAAGATGACAATCGTGCAGGGGTCTCCGGGACAGTTGTGGCCGGTGAGTGGTTGGTCGGGCATATAATGGGTGCGGGGGCTATCGATGGTTGCTGGATTGGACAGGAAGCCGGGCCGTCTGACAAACCCGAAGGGAAGCTAATCCCGAAAACGGCTTTTCCTGTAGCGGAACATGGAGCATGTTTCGTGGACGCGGTTTTCGGGCTAATTTCCTCCCACGCTGGCCGTCTTGTTCTGGCTTGTGAGGGTGATGAGATCCTCGATGACCCGGAGGGTCTCGTTGCGGACGGGGTCCGGCTCGGGAGGTTTCGGGCCGTCCTTCTTTTCCTCCGCGGCCTCGTCCGGGTCGTCGATGTAGTGCTTTTCGCGATCCCGCTCGTAGGCGACGGACTCAAGCTTCTCGCGCTTCGTGCGGACATCGTCGAGCGTGAGCTGCCAGACCTGCGCGCTGACCAGCGGGCCGCGCTGGGCGCGCTCCTTCTGGCGTTCCTCCTTGCGCGCCTTGTCCTGCGCGAGCTCCTTGCGGCGCGACTTTTCATTGAGAGACAGCTTGTTTTCCGCGATGCGCTCGAGCAGGCGCTTCATGTCCTGGCTCACGTAGGCGAACTCCGGATCCGCGGCGACGCGCGCTTTCGAGTTCGCGCGCAGCTCCTGCAGGAACAGCGGCGAGGGCCATTCCGCAAGCTTTTGCGGTGCGACCTCGTCGTATTCCAAGCGGTTCTTCAGCGACCCTTCTCCGATCTCGGCATTGTCGGTGCGCGAGGGGAAGACGATGTCCGATTCGACGCCATTCAGCTGGGTCGAGCCGCCGCGGACGCGGTAGAATTTTTGGATTGTCAGCTTGAGCGCGCCCGCATCGGCCGCGCCGAGGCTGAAGAACGGCATGACCTTGCCGATGTCGAGAACCGTCTGAACCGTTCCTTTTCCGAAGCTCCGCTCGTCTCCGACGATGACTGCGCGGCCGTAATCCTGCAGGGCTGCCGCAAAGATTTCGCTTGCCGAGGCGCTGAGCCGGTTCATCACGACGACCATCGGGCCGGTGAAGGCGATGCCCGGGTTCGTGTCGCTCGACACCGTAATTTTCCCGTTGGGATCCTTCGCCTGGACCACCGGTCCCTTGGGGATGAACAGGCCCGTAAGGTTGATCGCCTCCTCAAGCGAGCCGCCGCCATCTTTCCGCAGATCCATGACCAGCCCCTCGATTCCTTCCTGCTTGAGCCGGCCGAGCAGCGCCGCCACGTCCTCGGTCGTGCTCTTGGATGGCCCGCCTCCGCTCATGTTGGCATAAAATGAGGGGAGCGTGATCCAGCCGATGCGCGTCGTCTTCCCGTTCGGTCCCTGCACGTCGAGGACCTCGGCCTTCGCTTCCGAATCCTTCAGCTTCACCTCGTCGCGTGTGATCTCGACAACGTGCCGCTTCGAGGGGTCCGCGGCATCGCCGGGGATCACCTGCAGGCGGACGACCGAGCCTTTCTTGCCGCGGATTTTTTCCACGACCTTGTCGAGCTTCATGTCCACGACATCCTCGAATTCCCCGTCGCCCTGCGCGACGGCTGCGATCCGGTCGTTTTCCTTGAGCCGCCCGTCGCGGTCTGCGGGCCCGCCGGGAACGACCTCCATCACCTTGGCAAATCCATCGTCGTTCCGGAGCACCGCGCCGACGCCCACGAGGGAGAGCTTCATCGAGATGTTGAAGTTGTCCATTTCGCTCGGGCTGAGGTATTCGGAGTGCGGGTCGTAGGCCTGCGCGAGTGCGCTCAGAAACGTGTTCACCACGTCATCCGCCTCCATCTCGCGCACGTTCCGCAAGGCCTGGTCGTAGCGCTTGATGACCGTCTGCTCCGGCGGGCGGGGTTTGAATTCGTTGAGGTTCTCCTGCAGCAGCTCCGCCTCGACGCGCTGGCTCCAGAGCTTGTCCGCCTCGGCGAGGTTGTTCGGCCACGGCGCCTTCTGGCGGTTCAGCTCGACGGAGTCGGCGCCCGAGAAATTCCACTTCTTCTCCGCCAGTTTCTTGTTGCTGGCGACGCGGGCTTCAACCCGCTCCTTGAAGCGCGCGAAGATTTCGTGCGCGGGGGAGAGGTCGCCGCGGAAGATCGCATCATCGAGGCCGGTGGCATATTTTTTTGTGAACTCATCCACGTCCTGCCGGGTGAAGTAGAGCTTGTTGTAATCCAGCGCCTCGAGGTAGGTGGTCAGCAGCTTTGCAGACATCTCGTCGTCGAGCTTTTTGCGCGAGTAGTGCGCCTGCTCGAGCCAGCGGGCCACCGCGAGCGCGACCTGTCCGGAGTCGGGTGACGTGGCCGCCTGCGCCAATCGGGGAAGCGGGATGACCGCCAAAATCAGGGCTGTCAACAGGGCCTTGGAAATATATTTCATCATGTGTGCCGCGAAAACCTTGCAGAGCCGGGCCGGAAAATCAAACTTCGTCATCAACTTTCAGACCATTTCCAGATGAATCAGTTCAAAACATTTACCGGCGGCCCCCTCGATACCAACGCAATCCTGCTCGAATCCCCCGGCGGAAACATCCTTTTCGATGCGCCGCAGGGTGCCGACAGGCGCTTTGCCGGGGAGAAGGTCGACTGGCTATTGCTGACCCACGGCCACTTTGACCACACGGCGGACGCCGCGGCGATCCAGCGGCGGCATGGCTGCAAGATCGCCTACCACCCGGACACGACCCCCATGACAACCGACCCCGGATTTTTCCGGCGGATGGGGTTCGAACTGGAAATCGAGCCATTTTCCGCGGACCGCCTGCTTGGGGAATGCAACGAATGCGAGGTGGCCGGGACGAAAATGAAGATCCTGCTCGTCCCGGGGCACTGTCCCGGGAGCCTGTGCTTTTTCTTTCCCGATTCGCTCCGGCTGATCGGCGGGGACGTGCTTTTCCGCGATGGGGTCGGCCGCTGGGATCTCCCCGGGGGTGACGGGCCTCTTCTGTTCAAGGGTATCCGCGAAAAGCTTTTTGCCCTGGATCCGGAAACCATCGTTTTTCCCGGTCATGGCCCCACCACGACAATCGGATACGAGCGCGACCACAATCCCTACGTGGGGGGTGATTTTTCTTTGCTCGACACCTGAGTCCCCTGAAGTTAGAAGAGCCTCCTTAACTTCCCGCCCATTTATGCCTCGCTATTCTTATGTTGCACTTGATGCCCGAGGGCAGGAATCCTCGGGAGTAATCGAAGCCGAATCCCAGAATGATGCCGTCGGACAGTTGAGGCAGTCGGGGTATTTCCCCAAGAGTATCTCTGAGGAGGGCAAGGGGCCGAAGGCCAAGACGAAAGCGCCCGCGAAAGCCCAGTCCGGTGCCAAGAAGCAGATCAAGCTCGAAATTCCTTTCCTGAAGAAAAAGACCATCAAGCCGAGAACACTGATGATTTTCACCCGGCAGCTCGCGACGCTGATCGATGCCGGCCTGCCGCTCCTCCGCGGCCTGACGGTGCTCTCCAAGCAGGAGCCTGATCCCGTGCTCAAAGGCGTGATCATCAACCTCGCCGAATCCGTCCAGGGCGGCGGGACATTTTCCGAGAGCCTTGCCGGGCATCCCAGGATTTTCAACAAGCTCTATGTGAACATGGTGAAGGCCGGCGAGCTCGGCGGTGTGCTCGAACTCGTGCTCCTGCGCCTCGCGGAGTTCCAGGAAAAGGCGCAGAAGATCAAAAACAAGGTCGTGGCCGCGATGTTTTATCCGATCATCGTGCTGGTGATCGCGATCATCATCCTGGCATTCCTGCTCGTCTTCATCGTTCCGAAGTTCGAGGCGATCTTCGCCGACATGCTCGGCGGCAAGCCGCTTCCCGCTCTCACCCAGTTCGTCATCGGGGCCAGCAACCTGGTGAAGAACAACTCCCTCGTCATTGTCGGGGCCGTCGTCGTCTTCATCATCCTCTACAAAATTATCGGGCGCACCGCGAAGGGCATCCAGGTCATCGACAACGTCAAGCTCAAGGCCCCGCTCTTCGGCGACCTGACCCGCAAGAGCTCGATCTCGCGGTTCACCCGCACGCTCGGCACGCTCGTCACCAGCGGCGTGCCGATCCTTCAGGCGCTCAACATCACGCGCGAAACCGCCGGCAACAGCGTCATCGCCGATGCGATTTCCAAAGTTCACGACAGCGTCAAGGAGGGCGAATCGATCGTCCAGCCGCTCGAGGCCAGCGGGGTTTTCCCCCCGATGGTGATCAGCATGATCGATGTGGGTGAAGAGACCGGCCAGCTCCCCGAGATGCTGCTCAAGGTGGCCGAGGTCTATGACGACGAGGTGGACAATGCAGTCGCCGGCCTCACCTCCCTGCTCGAGCCGGTCATGATCGTCTTCCTCGCGGTCGTCGTGGGAACGATCGTCATCGCCCTCTTCCTGCCGCTCATCAGCATCATCACCGGCATGCAGGCCCAGACATGATGAAGAAAAAGCTGAAAGCTGAAATTGGAAAGCTGAAAGGGACGGCCGGTTTGCGCACGCCTTCAGCCTTCACGCTCCTCGAGCTTCTCGTCGTCATCGCGATCATCGCGATTCTCGCCGGGCTGATCCTGAGCACGGCGGGGTTCATTCAGAAAAAGGGCGCGATGGCGCGCGCGGAGGCGGAGATCGCCGCGCTCTCGGCGGCGCTGGAGAGCTACAAGGCGGATAATGGGGATTATCCGGCTTCGGCAAGCTATCCGAATAACTCCGTGACGGCTTCCAATTCATTCTACAAGGTGCTTTGCCCGGATGCCGGAAAGGTGTACTTTGAGTTCAGCAAGGGAATGACGAGTTCGTCCGGTGTCGTGGATCCGTTTGGGACGGTCTATTATTACGTTTATCCCGGGGCCACAAATCACAATGGAACCAACTTCTTTGATCTCTATTCCTTGGCTGGGTCGACGACCGCGACGGCAAACGAGGTCAAGTGGATCAAGAATTGGTAGGGTCGGACCTCCGGGCCGACCGCTGTCAGTCGATCCGGCGGGCCGAGGACGTCCCGCCCTACCATTCTTTCCGAATCTGCGTGAATAAATTTCATCTACGGTTAAGTACATGGGACGAGCAATGTCCGAAGAGATTGAGCAATTTCTGATCTACCTGGCGACCGAGCGGGGGCTCTCGACCAACTACCAGCTTATCGTTCAGCGGAGCCTGGAGACATTTGCGGAATGGGCATCGCGCGAGGGGCTGGAGCTGAAGTCGATCGAGGCCGGGAATATTACGGATTTTCTCGCATTCCGGAAACGTTCCGGGCTGCAGGCGTCATCGGTCCGGCTCGATGCGGTGGCGATCCGGATCTTTTTCCGCTTCCTGGTTTCTCGTCAGGGATGGGCGCAAAATCCAGCGGAAACCCTCACGCTGCCTCGTCCGGAGAAGCACCTGCCGGAGACGCTGAATCCCGGCGATGTGCAACGTCTGATCGAGAGTGTCGGTCAGGGCGACCCGCAGGGCCTGCGGGACCGGGCGATGCTGGAGCTTCTGTATTCGAGCGGTCTCCGCGTTTCGGAGCTCTGCAATGCCCGGCTCGAAAACCTAGACATGGAATCAGGATTCATCCGGGTCATTGGAAAGGGAAACAAGACCCGTATGGTCCCGGTCGGGGTGCCCGCGCTCGGCGCCATGAAAAGCTACCTGGATTCCGCCCGGCCCTCGCTCGTCCGCCCGAGGACCGGGGCTGAGATCTTTCTTTCAATCCGCGGAAAGAAGCTGACTCCCCAGAGGATCTGGCAACTGATCAATCAATATGCCGCGAGGGCGGGGCTCGATATCAACGTCTTTCCGCACCTGCTGAGGCACAGCTTCGCGACACACCTGCTCGGCGGCGGGGCCGATCTGCGGATCATCCAGGAACTGCTCGGGCACGCCGACATCTCGACGACCCAGATCTATACCCATGTCGAAAAAAGCGGGCTGAAGGCCGTGATCAAAAAATTCCACCCGCGCGGGTGAGAGGCCTATTTCGGGCGAACCTCCGTGTGAGCCGTGAAATATTTGGGTTCGGACGGAGCCTCACCCTCCCGGATTTTTCGGCTGGTGCGACAGTGTGGCAAACCCGGGATTGTTGACGCTGGGGGGACGTAGCTGGCAGGGTGAATCATCGTTGTGACCGAGCAGAAAAAGAAAAACCTCCGCAAGCTGATCCTGCCCGTTCAGGCGGCCGTCAGCATTGCTCTGCTGGCCTGGCTGTTCACTGGGCAGGATTTCCGCGGACGGATTGTCTCCGTCCTGTTCACTGCGGACCCGCGCTGGCTGCTCGCCGGATTTCTTCTCGCCGGTGCCGTCCAATTCCTTTGCCTCCTGCGCTGGAGGATCTTTTTGGGGATGGCCGGGATTGAGATCCGGTTCACCGAGTCGGCATCGATCTTCTTTGCCGGACTGTTCTGCAATTTATTCCTTCCCGGCGGGGCGGGCGGGGACGTGGTGAAAATCGGGCTTCTGGCCGCAGGGGGAAAGGATGTCGGGCGGTCCGCGATCTCCGTGCTGATGGACAGGCTCTGCGGTTCAGTATCCATGATCCTGCTCGGAGCCGCCCTCATGGCCTGGCAGTTCCGGTGGCTCTCGACGAGCCAGGTGGTCGCGGGACTCGTCCACTCGATCGTCGTCTATCTCGCCGTCCTGACTGCCCTCATCGCGCTGTCCGTGGTTCTATCCGCCCGCGGGATTGTCGAACGGCTCCCCGAGCGGTGGCCCGGCCGCAAGCGGCTGGTGGAACTCACCGGCGTCTATTTCCAGTGTGCCGTGCAGTGGCCGCGCACCCTGCGCGCGCTCGGGGTTTCTCTGGCGATGCTCGCGCTGTTTTTTCTCACCTATTATTGCGCGAGCCGCGCCTACGGGGTGGACCTTGCCGCGACGAAGTTTCTCGCGCTCATGCCGACGGTGGACATCATTTCGGGTCTGCCCGTCAGCCTTGGCGGGGTGGGGGTGCGGGAGGGGATGTTCGTTTTCCTGCTCGGCCATCTTGCGGATGTCGCCGGTCCGCTTGCCGTCTCGATCTCGCTTTGCGGATATCTCATGTCGGTCCTGTGGGGGCTGCCCGGGGCATTCTTCTGGCTCGTCAGGCACGGGGAGGTCCGCCCATGACGGCGGCGCTGCGGGCGGCGGAAAGATTCCGGCGATCCCGGTTTTTGCAAGGATACTGCAAGGGCAAGGCAACGTGGGATCCTGCGTATCCCGCCGTGGCGGAGCTGCTGCGAAATTCCAGCCATCCGGTCCTCGACATCGGATGCGGGGTGGGGCTGCTCGCGGCCTACCTGCGCGAATCCGGATGCGGGCAGCGGATTCTTGGAATCGAACCCGATGCCGCAAAAATCCAAATTGCCACGGAGCTGGTCGCGGGCGGATATCCGCTGCTGGAGTTCCAGACCGGCGATGCTCGCGCCCTGCCGGACTTTTCAGGAGACATCGTGATGCTCGACGTCCTTCACTACATGCCGGCGGATGTCCAGCGCGGCGTGCTGGAGCAAATCGCCGCGCGCATCCGCCCCGGCGGCCGCGCAATGATCCGCACGACATTCCGGGACAACTCCTGGAGATACTATGCCACCATGGTGGAGGAGGGGTTCGTCAGAATCTCCGGCTGGATCCGTGGCGGGGCCTGCCATTTTCCGACACGAGATGAGGTGGCCGCACCCTTTCAAGGTCCGGAATGGAAGGTCTCCGTGAGCCCGATGTGGGGCCGGACGCCGTTCAACAGCCACATGGTCGAGATCCATCGCGTGCCAGTGGATTGAATCTTGGAGGGACGGCCGCCGTGCCGTCCCATTTTTTGATTGGGAAAAAAGAGTGGGCGCTGACGGCGCATCGCCCTCCAGCCAGCGCACCGTGGCCGGATGCCTTCTACTCCAGAAACGTATCCTCGTGGCTGTAGGGCGGGGCGCAGCAGCAGAGGAATCGGAGGTCGCTGGCGGCGGCGGTGATCCGGTGCCAGGAGCCGGGCGGGATGAGGATGGCGTCGCCCGGGCCGACCTCCTGGAGCACGCCGTCGATTTCCATGGTTCCGATGCCGTCCAGGATGAAATAGAATTCCTCGCTGGTCTTGTGGTGGTGGCGGGCGGTGGAAGTCCCGGCCGGGACCACGGCCTCGGCGAGGCTCTGATTTTTGACAGGGGCGTTCGCGTGGTCGAGAATGCTGCGGATCCGGGAGCCGTCGGCGGTGGTGAATGGTTTTTGGCTGGATAGGTTCCGAACAATCATTGAGATTCACATCTATGAAATATTTTGAGGGATGCACAGCACTGATCACCGGAGCCTCGTCGGGGCTGGGGGCGGAGTTTGCCCGGCAGCTCGGGCCGTATGCGAGGGGGCTTGTCCTGGTGGCGCGTAGAAATGACCGCCTGGAGGAGCTGGCGCAGGAACTGAGGGGGATTCATCCGGGCCTTGATGTCCGGATCTACTGCGCCGACCTCGGCAGCGAGGAGAAGCGGTCGGCGCTCGCGGGCTGGCTGCACAAGGAAAAGATCGCGGTGGATTTTCTGATCAACAACGCGGGTCTCGGTGACCACGGGAAGTTTGATGCCAGCGACTGGAGGCGGGTCCGGGCGATGCTCGATGTGAACATCGCAGCGCTGACCCATCTGACCCACCTGCTGGTGCCGTCGATGCTGCGCGGGGGCCGGGCGGCGGTGCTGAATGTCAGCAGCGTGGCTGGATTTTTTCCGCTTCCGAACATGGCCGTATATTCCGCGACGAAGGCCTACGTGACGAGCTTCTCCGAGGCGCTGGCCATCGAGCTGCGTCCGAAGGGGATCACTGTGACCGCTCTCTGTCCCGGGCCGGTGCCCACCGAGTTTTTCGGCGTGGCGACCCGCGAGGGCGAAGAGGATTCGGCATCGCATTTCGAGACGTTTCCGGCATTTGTGGTCACGCCGCAGGAGGTCGTGACCGCAGGGCTGCAGGCTGTCGCGAGGGATCGCGTGCGGGTGATTCCCGGGCCGCTTCTCGCTGTCGCGGTGGGCGCCGCCCTGATTATTCCTTTCTGCATTGTGCGGCGCATCCTTGCATGGAAGGCGGATTCCATCTGATATTCCCATTTTCCGACCATGACATCTGCTGAACCGATCTCATTTGCCCAGGCCTTCGAGCTCATCAATCCCCACCTCTATACGGTGGAGGAGAGGATCCGGGCCCAGGCGAAGGCGTTTGATCCCGCGGTCGAGGGGTATGTTTCGTATGTTTGCGGCGCGGGCGGGAAGCGGCTTCGACCGGCGCTGGCGCTGCTCTCCGCGGGAGCAACCGGAAAGATCACGGCAGGCCATGTCGATCTGGCGGTGATCCTGGAGCTGATCCACATCGCCACGCTTGTCCACGACGACATCATGGACGGGGCGGAGTTGAGGCGCGACCAGCCCTCGGCGAACGCCAAGTGGGGGAACGCCATCACAGTGCTCCTCGGCGACTGCCTCTTCGCGCATGCCCTGCGGCTCTCCACGAATTTCAGCAACAGCGACATCTGCCGGCGGATTGCCGACGCGGCCGCCGAGGTCTGCTCGGGGGAGATCGTCCAGACCCAGCGGCGGTTTGACTTGAAGCTTTCGACCGCCGACTACTACCGGATCATCGAGATGAAGACCGCAGCGCTCTTTTCGGCCGCGTGCGAGCTGGGGGCATTCATCAGCGAGGCGAGCCCTCCGGTCATCGGCGCATTGAAAACCTTCGGGACGAAACTCGGCGTGGCGTATCAGATTTACGATGACATCCTCGATCTGGCGGGGAGTGAGGAGGAGACGGGGAAGACGCTCGGGACGGATTTGAGAAAAGGGAAATTCACCCTGCCAGTCCTGCTGATGCTCCAGTCCGGCAAGGATGTTGGCACGATCCGGGATCTGCTTTTGAAGGAGGACAAGGTGGATGGCGAGCTTCTGGTGGCGATGCTCGGCAGCGCGGGCGCTTTGAAGGCAGCCAAGGGCGTTGCCTTCCGCCTCATCGAGGAGGCGCTTGCGCAGCTCGACGAGATCCAGGACAACAAATACGCGCGCGGGCTCAGGGCGATCGCCTCCCACCTGGGCTCATTGCTCGAGCGATTTTAGAGCGTGGAGACGACCCGCATTCTTGAAATGCCGGCCTCGGAGCGCCCGAGAGAAAAAGCCGACCGGCACGGCATTGAGGCGCTGACCGACGCCGAGCTGCTCGCGATCTTCATCCGCACCGGCCGGCCCGGCAAGAACGCGCTCGCGATGGCCTCGGAGCTTCTCCACACGGGCGCAGGACTTGTTGCGCTCTCGCGGGCGACCGCCCTGGAGATCCGAAAAAAAGTTTCAGGCATCGGCAAGGCAAAATCGATCGAGCTGGCTGCCGCGTTCGAAATCGGTAAGCGGCTCGCCCGCAGCCGGGAGGAGCGCCCGCTGCTCGACTCGCCCGCGAGGATCTTTGAGGTTTTCGGCCAGGAATTTCTGTCCCTGCGCCGCGAGTCGTTGCGGGTGATATTGCTGGATACCAAGCTGCGCCTGCTGCTCGTGGAGGAGGTTGCGCTGGGCTCGATCAACGAATGCGTCGCGCACCCGCGGGAGATCTTCCGGCCGGCGATCATCCACAGCGCCTACTCGCTCGTGCTTGTCCACAACCACCCGAGCGGCGACCCCCAGCCGAGCGCTGCCGACCGGCGCCTGACATCCGCCCTGCGCGAGGCGGCATCGATGTTGCAAATCAATCTGATGGATCACATGATCCTGGGCTCACCCGATGGCGGACGGCTCCCCTACTTCAGCTTCCGCGACGCCGGTCTCCTATGAAAATTCATCCCACAGCCATCGTCTCACCATCCGCCCGCCTTGCCGAAGATGTGGAGGTCGGCCCATACGCGATCATTGCCGGAGATGTGACGTTGGGAGCCGGATGCGTGGTCCAGGCCTACGCGGTGATCGAGGGCCGGGTCACCATGGGATCGGGAAACTTTGTCGGATACGGGGCGGTCATCGGAGCCGCTCCTCAGGATTTTGCGCACAATGCCGGGATATCCAGCGAGGTCAGAATCGGCGACAACAACCGGATCCGCGAATACGTGACCATCCACCGGGGGACGAAGGAAGGAAGCGCCACCACGGTGGGCAACGGATGCTTCCTGATGGTCGGCACCCACATCGGGCACAATGTGACGATTGCGGACAATGTCATTATCACCAACAACTGCCTGCTGGCCGGATACGTGGACGTCGGGGAGGCGGCGGTCCTTGGCGGGGGAAGCGTTTTCCACCAATTCCTCCGCATCGGACGCCGGGCAATGGTTGCGGGAAGTTCGAGCTTCAACAAGGACATCCCGCCGTTCGTGACGGCAAATTTCCGCAACCTGCTTGTGGGGATCAATGTGATCGGACTGAGGCGGGGAGGGGTTGATGCCAAGACCCGGATGGAGATCAAGCGGGCTTTCAAGCTTGTTTATCGCAGCGGGCTGAGGGTTCGCGAGGCACTTGAGGAAGCCGGAAAAAGCGGGTGGGGACCGGAGGCCAACGAGTTTTTTGAATTTATCAGAAGTTCGAAGCGCGGCACCTGCACGTCGAACCGCCTGGCGGACATCGACAGCACGGAAGCGGAAGACTGAGCCGGGGAGGAGAAACTTGACAGGCGGGCGGTATGATAGATATTTATATCATGCCAACCGCAACAATCGCCGATTTGCGAAATAACTTTCGCAGGGTATCCGCATGGATTGATGACGGGCAGCCCGTTGAGATCACCCGCCATGGACGACCGTTCGCAAGGCTTGTGCCTGCAGCCGAGCCGGTCAAAAAGAAGTTTGTCTGGCCGGATTTTGAGGCGAGACGTCGGGAGATCTGGGGCGACCGGGTGTTTAGCGCCAAGGAGGTCGCCAAGATGGAGGCTTATGAGCTTGAAGGTCAGGAGGGATGAGGCCTTTCGCCGACACCTCGCTGCTCTGTGCGCTCTACCGCCGCCAGGATAACACGGACGAAGCCGATACATTGGTGGCGCGGTTTGAGGAACCTCTCTGCATTTCTTCGCTGGTGGCCTTCGAGTTCCGCCAGTCCACCCGACTCCAGGTATTCCGGTTTTCCAACGACCGCACGCAGGGATTTTCAAAGGACGGGGCAGACAAAATGTTTGAGGATTTCGAGGAGGATCTCACCTCCGGAGCGGTGGAGATCCTCCCCGTGGATTGGGGCGACGTCCACAGCCTGGCCGAGCGCCTGAGCGCACGGAAGACGATGGGGAACGGGCATCGGACATTGGATGTCCTGCATGTAGCCACCGCCCTCCATGCGGGGTTGCAGGCATTTCTGACCTTCGACGCGAACCAGGCGGGTTTGGCGGAGTCCGAGGGGCTGGAAGTGCCCGGCTTCCAAGCGGGCGGATAACGGGTTCGGGTGAAGCCTCACGCTCCCGCCAACGCGTCGTAAACCGGCGAGGACAGCCGGGTGTTATCCGGCCGGGAATAAACCATTTGGGCGACGGTGATGTGGCGGGTGCCGAACGCCGCCTCGCAGTAGCAGAGGTAGCAACGCCACTTGCGGATAAAGGCATCGTCGAAGCCCAGCGCGCGCACCTCGGCGAGCTTGGACTCAAAGTTTGCGCGCCAGATTTTCAGGGTCTGCGCGTAGTGAGGGGCCATGTCCTCGTAGTCGAGAAGGTTCAGGTCGCCGGAGGCGTTCATGGCCTCCGCGATGCGTGCGTTGCACATGAGGAGCGACCCGGGAAAGATGTGCTTCTGGATAAAATCCACGCCGTCGCGGAGGATCGGATACTGGCGGTCCGGGCACAGGATGGCCTGCAGGGCGAGCAGGCCGTGCGGCTTGAGCACCTCATGGATTTTTGCAAAATAGCCGTTCACATACCGGTCGCCGACCGCCTCGAGCATCTCGATCGAGACCACCTTGTCGAACCGCCCACGGATGGTGCGATAATCGCAGAGGAGGATATCAATTTGGTCTGTGAGCCCCGCCTGCTCGATCCGGGCCGAGGCCTCGGCAAACTGCTCCTCGGAGATGGTCACAGTGGTGATCCGGCAGTGGTAGTGCCGCGCCGCGTGGATGCTGAAGCCGCCCCATCCGCTTCCGATCTCCAGCACCTCATCCGACGGTGACAGGTGGAGCTTCCGGCAGAGAAGGTCATACTTCCGGACCTGCGCGGCTTCGAGCGAGGTTTCGTGGGCATCGAAATACCCGCTCGAGTAGGTCATCGTGGGGTCGAGCCAGAGCTTGAAGAAATCGTTGCTCAGGTCGTAGTGGTCGCGGATGTTTTTCCGGCTGGTTTCGAGGCTGTTCGGCCGCCGCCGGTGGATGGCGCGGTTGACCAGGTTCAGGATGTTGAAGATCCCGGTCCCGCGCGAGCGGTCGGTTTGCAGGGCATCGGCATCGCTGGAATTCAGGATGAACCAGGCGATGACCTTGGTGAGGTCGGGGGTTTCCCATTCGGCCGCCATGAAGCTCTCAGAAAAACCGATGGCACCGAAGAGCACGCAGCGCCGGAAGAAGGATTCCTTGAGGATCCGCACCTCCGCATGGAGCCCGTGGTAGACGCCACCGTAACTCCGCTTCGTGCCGTCGGGCAGGACGAGCGTCAGCGAGCCGTTCTTAAACTTGGAAAAGCTTTTGAGGACGAGGCGTCGGAAGAACATATTTTTTCCTTTCCCGGCATCAGGCGGCGAGGTCGAGGAGCACCTTGCCTCCGCGCTGCTCCCTGGCGGCCGCCCCGGCGGCTTCCACCACGCGGGAGAGGGGGTAGGTTTCATGCACGGGGGTAAAAAGCGTCCCGGCCTTCAGGTGCTCGGCGAGCGCGGCATAGGTTTCGCGCAGGGCGGCATGCCCGGCGGTTTTCCGCCAGCGGTTGAGCCAGAATCCCTCAAATTTCAGACCTTTAAAAATGAGGAGCCCGTTGGGAATTTTCAATGGCTGCTTGCTCATCGCGCCAAACGTGATCATCGATCCGCCCGGGGCGAGCGCGTTGGCGATGTTCAGGGCGCTGGGGCCTCCCACGGCATTGAGGGCAAGCTTCGGGCGAGCTCCGCCGCACAGGGTCTTCAGCTCTTTTCTCAGGTCGCACTCTTCGGTGACGACGACGGTTCCGCCAGCTGCGGTGAGCTCCTCCACAAGCTCCGCGCGCCGCACGACATTCAGAGTTTTGAAGCTCATCGCGCGGGCGAGCTGGATGACGCTGCGCCCGACGCCCGAGTTCGCGGCGTTCTGCACGAGCCAGTCTCCGGGCTCGAGCTTCACAAAATCGTGCATCATCCTCCATGCCGTCGCCGGGTTCACAGTCAGCATCGCCGCCTGGAAAATATCCAGCCCGCCCGGGAGCGGGATGACATTTTTCGCAGGCACGATCATCTGTCGGCACCATGTGCCGAATGTCATGGGCAGGACGAGCTGGCCGGGCTCCAATCCGGTGACGCCCAACCCCACGGCCGACACCCGCCCGACCCCCTCGTTGCCGATGGTGGCGGGAAGTGCCGGAAGATCTCCATATGTGCCTTCGATGACGTTGAGGTCCGCCGGGTTGATCGGGGCCGCCAGCATCTCCAGCACAACCTCTTCCGGTCCGGGGGGTGGGACTGTGATATCTCCGGCAGTGAGCGAGTCGGCGGGCTTTCCAAATTGGTGGAGTCGTGCGGCGGTGGACATGCGGGCATTTTCGTTCCATGCACCCCGCAAGTCGAACCGATTCTTACAGTTGGTGGAGAATCCCGCCACGCCCCTCGTGTTCGAGGATTTCCGCGACGCGGTCCGCTTCCGCTTTCCGAATGCTGAGTGCGGGTGACAAGCTCCACCGTGGTGTCAAGACCGGCACCCCTTGCCGTGCCGAAGACTTCCAGAGGGGCGACGGCGTCGAGCTCCTCAACTCCCGGGAAGACTGGGATGGTCACGCCCATGGAACAAAATATTGCATTTTCCCTCTGCAGGTCGAACTGCAATCGGCTGCCGGAAATGGAGGGACCGGGCCACGCTTCCTCCTCGCCAAAGGAGGATTTTCCGGCTAGCTCTCAAATCCATGAAACTGCAACTATCGCGGCGCCCCCGCCGCTTGAGACGGACCGACAATATCCGGCGAATGGTTCGCGAAACCCACTTGCATGCAAGCGATCTGATCTGGCCGCTGTTCGTTCAGGATGGGTCTGAGGACACCGAAATCGGATCCATGCCGGGGGTTTTCAGAAACTCCATCGAATCCCTCGTCCGGCGCTGCCAGGAGGCTGAAAAATGGGGGATCCCCGCCGTGGCGGTTTTTCCATCCATAGAGCCTTCTCTCAAAGACCCTGTCGGATCGCATGGCTTGGTTCCGGATAATCTCCTCTACCGTGCGGTTCGTGCCGCGAAGGAGAAATGCCCGAACCTTGTCGTGATCACCGATGTGGCGCTCGATCCCTATACCTCCCATGGTCACGACGGTCTCCTCTCCGCGGATGGCCTCACGGTGGACAACGACTCCACGGTCGAGGCCCTTTGCCGGTTGGCCGTCCTGGAAGCGCAGGCCGGTGCGGATATCGTTGCCCCTTCGGATATGATGGATGGCCGCGTCGGGGCAATCCGTTCGGCGTTGGATGAGGCGGGGTTTTCAGATGTCGCAATACTTGCGTATTCCGCAAAGTTCGCATCCGCGTTATATGGCCCGTTTCGCGATGCAGTGGGGAGCAAGATCGGGAAAGATGCGATCAGCAAGGCGAGTTACCAGTTGGATCCAGCAAACCGGCGTGAAGCCTGGCTTGAGGTTGAATTGGATGAGTTGGAGACAGCTGATATTGTGATGGTTAAGCCGGCATCATACTATCTTGATATTATTCGCGAAGTTAGCGATAAATCATCAGTTCCTGTGGCGGCATACCAAGTAAGCGGTGAGTATTCGCAGATCCAGGCGGCGGCGAAGCTTGGGTGGCTGGATTACGAGCGGACGCGGAATGAGTCGCTGATTGCAATCAAGCGGGCGGGGGCGGATATGATCCTTACTTACTTTGCGAGGGAGGTCGCTGAAGAAATTTCCCTCGGCCGGTTCTGCCGATAAACCGTCCATCGCGTGCGGCGATTTCTCCGCGCACGGTGACGACAGCGGGGCGGCCCTGGATTTCCCAGCCCTCGAATGCGTTGTAGTCCACGGCGGAGGTCTGCGTCTTTACGGACAGGGTTCCGCGATACGAGGGATCGAAGACAACGAGATCGGCATCGCTGCCGGTCTGGATCGTTCCCTTTTGAGGAAAGAGGTTGAAAATTTTAGCCGCGTTGGTGCTGGCCACATTGACAAATGTCTGGAGGTCGAGGCGGCCGGTGCAGACGCCGTGTGTATAGAGCAGCGGGATCCGGTCCTCGAGGGCGGGGATGCCGTTCGGGATTTTCGTGAAATCCGACAGGCCCATGGGTTTTTGGGTCTCGAAGTCAAACGGGGCATGGTCGGTTCCGACGGTGTCGATGAGCCCCTGGGCCAGGCCGTTCCAAAGGACGGGCTGGTTGGATTTGTCCCGGAGGGGAGGGGACATGACGAATTTCGCGCCCTCGAACTCCGGCATCTCCGCGCAGGTTTTGTCCAGCACGAGATACTGGATGAGGGTTTCGACCCGCACGTCCACGCCGCGCAGGCGGGCGCGGACCGCCTCCTCGAGGGCCTCGCGGCAGCTCAGGTGGACGATGTAGACCGGGGCGCCTGTCAGCTCCGCAAATGTCATGAGGTGATGAACCCCTTCCGCCTCGACGCGCGGCGGGCGGCTCTCGTGGTGCCACTCGGGTCCGGTTTTTCCCTCCGAGAGCAGTTTCTTTTGGAGTTCCGCGACCAGGGTTTCATTTTCGCAGTGCGCGGCGGTCACGACGCCGAGCTCGCGCGCGAGCCGGAGGGTGGCGAGGAGTTCGGCGTCATCAATCCCGAACGCGCCCTTGTAGGCGAGGAAGATTTTGAAGGATTGCACTCCCTCGGCGACGATCTTTCGCAGTTGGGCCTCTGTTCCCTGGTCGAACCTGGTGACGCCCATGTGGAAGGTGTAATCGCAGCAGGCGTTGCCATCGGCCTGGGACTTCCATGTGGCAAACCCGTCCGCCGCTTCCTCCAGGCGCGACGGGCAGCACATGTCAAAGATCGTCGTGGTTCCGCCAGCTACCGCGGCCTGCGTGCCCGTGGCATAGGTGTCCTTGGAAAACGTCCCCATGAAGGGCAGGTAGATATGCGTGTGCGGATCAATGAACCCCGGGAACACAAATTTGCCGGCCGCATCCACGACATCCGCTCCCGCCGGAGCCGGGATGTTTTTATCGATGCGGGTGATCGTTTCCCCCTCGCACCAGATGTCCGCCACAAGCCTCGAGCTGCCCGTCACAATTTCCCCGTTCTTAATCAGGAGTGCCATGGACACCATCAAAGCACGGAGTCATTTCTCCCCATAGAAAAATTTGGTCCCGGCTTCACGGGCCGGGTTTGTTTTTTTGACTCAGAACCTGTGAAATCATTAGGAAAAGCCGCGCGAGAGCAGAAAAGGCCGGATGGCAAGGCGCTCGCGAAGGCGCATCCCCTCAGCGGGCTGTAACTGAGCGAGCAACGCCGCCAGACGGCCTTTTCTACTCTCGCCCAGAGGGTTGCGTGTCTTTTTGGCTTGGCCTGCGTTGCTCAGGCGGGGCAAGACCGCTGCGGGTATTGCCGCCGCCTTCGTGCCTTGGCCAAGCCAAAAATCCTCAGCAACGCAGCTTTTTCCTAATTATTTCACAGGTTCTCAGCCCTGCTCGTATTCGAGTTTATCGCGATCCCCGCCTCCGTGCGGGCCTGAACGATGTCGAGGGCTTCACGATCGTTTCCACCGAGGATAGCGACGGGTTTCGGAAGGTCCGCGAGCCACTTCGCCAGCGGCCCCTGATAGAGGATCCGACGCTTTGGCTGGGGATCAAACTCCGGGGTGGAATGAATAAACTCAAAAACCTCCCGGTTGTGCGAACGCACAACCCCCTCGAAGCCTTCCTGACGCTCGAGAGAAAATGCCCAGTTTCCATTTCCGACAAAAGCAAAATTCCGATAGCCCCGTTCGATAAAGTATTCGGCCGCCATCCGGCCGACAGCAAGGTCGTCCACCGAGGCCACCAGCTCATGCTTTTTGCGCTCCTCTTCTCCTCCCAGCAACAACACGTAAGGCCGCTTGTGAACCCGGCACCATTCCAAGGCCACGTCTTCTCCCGCCTGCATCAACACGGCATCCGGATTCCATTCGTCGAGTTCCTCCTTGATAAACGGAAAATCCGATGCAACCGGCCTGATGGACCATGCAATTTTTCCAAGATTCAACTGTCTCACCATTCCTCTCAGGAGATTCGGTCCATGAGCGGACAGCGGAAGGACCAGAGTCAGGCGCAAAATCTTGGAGGTTTTTCTCAACGAGTTCGGCATCGATGCGAAATAACGTGAAAACGGATTTTAGGAACAATTGATGTGCGGGAACAAGTATGCACAGCGATACGCGAGAAAAACCAGAAATTCCTCCATTTTGCGCACGGACCAGTGCACGGGCCCAAAAAAAGGGCTCTCTATCAAACAATGGGGATGAGGGAGAAAAGGAGGCAGAATGAGAGGCGTGATTGGCCGCGACCTGGGCGACACGTATCTTCTGCCGGCAGGGATGGGGGGAACGAGGACCGCGCCGGGAACCTTTATCAGCCTGATTTCTCCCTTTTGTCGAGTGGCGGGCTGGGGGATAATCACGGCGGCGAGAACGGGGCGACCACCCTGGCACATTACCTCAGATGAAGCAGGCACTCCCTGATGGCTGGAACAATGGGGAGGAGGCAATCATTGATTGCTCGCGGGTTGCCGGGAAGGTTGACGATGAGCGTTCGTCCCCGGGTGCCTGCGGTCGCACGGGAGAGGATGGCGGTCGGGACCTTTGCAAAGCTGGCTGCCCGCATCGCCTCGCCGAACCCTGGCAGTTCGCGGTCCAGGACGGCCCGGGTCGCTTCCGGGGTCACGTCTCGCGGCGCCGGCCCCGTCCCCCCTGTGGTGACGATAAGATCGCAATGCTCGATGTCTGCCAAGTCCATCAAGGCGGCTTCGATCTGGATGCGCTCATCCGGGAGGAGGCGGGCGACAAATTCCGCCTCAGCATCAAGGCACTCACGGACGACGCGTTCGATCTCCGGCCCGCTCAGGTCCTGGTAGACTCCCTTGCTGGCGCGGTCGCTCAACGTCACGCGGCCGATTTTCATTTTTTGGTTTTTCCCGTCACGCGGATGCCTTCGATCCGCATGGATTTGTCGACGGCTTTCATCATGTCAAAAAGCGTCAGGGCGGCCAGGCTCACGGCGGTGAGCGCCTCCATCTCCACCCCCGTCTTTGCGCTGGTGCGCGCAGTGGCTGTGATCTGGATTTTGTCGTCGCCAATTTCAAAGTCCACCGTGACCTGATCAAGAGGGAGCGTGTGGCAGAGCGGAATGAGTTCAGCGGTTTTTTTCGCCGCTTGGATGCCGGCAATCCGGGCGACTGCGAGCACATCGCCCTTGGGCAGGGCCAGATCGCGCAGAAGGCGGATTGTTTCCGGCTGGCAGTGGAGGGTGCCGGTGGCTGAGGCGGTCCGGATCTGCACGGACTTCGCCCCCACATCGACCATGCGGGCCCGGCCTTGTTTATCCAGATGGCTGAAATTCATAAAAGAAAAGTTGGAAACAAATGGGTTGCCGGGTCTTGCCTGTTCATCAGAAGCGCATCCGCAGAGGCCAAGGGTGTCAGATCACCGGAATGTTGCCAGCCGAGCGGCACGACATAAAGCATTCCGTCGCGATATTGCCGCCGGGCGGGAGTCCAAGTGCGGCGTCCGTCGCCGCCGCTTGGCAGTTGTTCGGTGAGATGAGCATTGACCAATGCCGGGATATCCCTGCCTTCGAGGCGGGCAAGGGCGCGGGTGGCGAATGCGTGGAAGCAGACCCAGTGCGAGAGGGGGTTGCCAGGGAGCCCGAAGGCAACCTGGCGGCCTCGCGTGGCGAAGATCAGCGGCCTTCCGGGTCGGCTGTTGATGCGGGAGGCATGAATGGTATATCCGGCATCACGAAGCGCCCTGCCGGTGTGGTCGTGGTCGCCCGGCCCCGAGCCACCGGAGATCAGCAGCAGGTCGCCGGTGAATCCTGCAACGGCGGAATGAAGCTCGGAGGCCACATCGGGCACCCGCTGGCGAACAAGCCGGGTGCACCGCGCGTCAAGCAGGGCCTGCATCATCGGGCCGTTGCTGTCGTATATCTGCCCGGCACCCAATACTCCGCCCGCCTCCACCAACTCGGATCCGGTGGAAATATGACAGGCCACGGGCTGTGAAAGGGCCGGAACCTTTGTGATCCCGCAACTTGTCAGCAGCGCAATCGCCCCGGCCGTGATATCCGCCCCACGGGGAAGAATCACGCCTCCCTTTTCCAGCAGCTCTCCGCGACGGCGGAGGTGTGCGCCCTCACTGACTGTGACATCTTCCCGGACGCGAACGACGCTCCCATCCACCAGGCAGTCTTCCTGCCTAACGACGCAGTGAGTGCCTTGCGGAAGGGGAGCTCCGGTAAAAATCCTCACCGCTTGGCCACGATGGATCACGCCCGCATCGACATTCCCGGCAGCGATCGCACGCACGATGGAGCAGGGTTCCAAACCGGAACCGGCAAGGGCGTAGCCATCCATCGCGCTGTGATCAAACGGCGGCATGTCCGCCGGAGCAACAACATCTGCAGCCGTGATCGTTCCGAGCGCGTCAGTCACCGGCACATCGCAGGCTTCGCCCGGGACAACCATTTCATCGATGAGTTCCCAAAGGGCTTCGACCTCGATCATCTGCTCCCCCGTTTCCATATCGGCACCTCCTGCTTGAGCCGATCCATGAATTTTTGCATGAGGGCGAAAGCCTCGCCCCGGTGGATCGAATGGACGTCCATCATCATCGCAGCCTCGCCCACAGGCACAAACCCGATGCGATGAGACACGCGAACCCGCTCGCAGGGATGCTCGACGGAAAGTTCGGCAAGGATGTCGCGAATGACCTTCTCCGCCATCGGCGCGTAGGCTTCGTAGCAAAGCCCCGCGATTTCCTTTCCGTCTTCAAGGCCACGCACGATTCCATCGAATCGCGCAATGGCCCCACAGCCGGAAATGGTGAGCGGTTGCAAAGGCAAAGGCTGCTCCGAAATCTCGACGTCCACGTTCATCCGCCCGACACCGGCGGAATGACCGCCGTCTCCTGTTGTGGCTCGATCCGCTCGCCTGCGAGAAGGTAGCTCATCCCGGATGCCACCCGGCATTGGTCCCGCAACAGGGCCAGCCCCGGATGACGGCTGACAGCTTCGAGCCAAAACTCGTCCAGCGTCAAAGGGGAGTGAATCTCCCAGTGCTCCTCCCGGCAGCCTGCGGCCTCTCCAGCTTGGGCGAAATAGAGCACCTTCATGGCTTTTCACCCTCCGATGGCGGTCATCGGTCGTCCGGGCGCGTAGCGGTCGGGGAACTCATGGTTCTCGGGCTTGTTCGCGATGGCCTCCTCAAACGCTCGGGCCGGGTCCTCCCCGGCCCGGAGGCTGCCCAGCAAATCAATTTCTCCAAACCGGCCAAGGCACGGCCTCAGCTTCCCGTCTGCCGTCAGCCGGAGCTTGTTGCAGGTTTCGCAAAAATGCGGGCTGGTGATGGCCCCGATGAATCCGAGCCTGGCAGGTGAGGGCAGACGGTCGCTCTGGAACTCAAAGTATTTTGCGGGACCGTGCCCCGGGCGGTAATTGTCTGTTGCCGTCAATGCCCCTGCCACGGCGAGCCGGCTCATGACCTCCTGGATGGACAGGAAATGGGAATCGTCAAGAACATCGGTGCGCGTGAGTGGCATCAGCTCGATAAACCGCAGCGGCATCGCCCGCTCGGCCGCAAATTCAATGAGTTTGACATACTCGCCCTCGTTGACCCCGCGCATGAGGACGCAATTCAACTTGATGACCTCGAAGTCCTGCTCCCGTGCGGTCTCGAGCCCGGCCAGAACGGCGCCGATATCTCCGCCTGTAATCCGGCGGTAGAGATCGGCATCAAGGGCATCCAGGCTCACGTTCACGGAGCGAACGCCCGCTTGCTTGATCTCGCGGGCTAACGGCGCAAGCCGGGTGCCATTGGTCGAGAGACCCAGGGTTTGTGTGCCGGGAAGCTCCCAAATCGCGCGCAGGATCCCGATAATGTCTTTCCGGATGAGCGGCTCGCCACCGGTCACTCGGAATTTCCGAAATCCCAGACCCGTGGCCGCCTCAACCGAACGAATAAGCTCCCCCGCCGTGAGGTGCTCAGGCTTCTGAGCCCAACCTTTGTAGCCCTCGGGCATGCAGTAGAGGCAACGTTCATTGCACCGGTCGGTTACCGAAATGCGAAGGTAGTCGATCGTTCTGCCGTAAGAATCTTTTGAGGCAGGCCCTGGGCTTTTGGTCGTGAAAACGGGGTTCATGAGAGCAGCTGCATTCCAAATTTTGCCGAAGCGATGAGGAGCACCGCGCCGAGGACAGGCCTCAGCCAGACCGGACGGCCAAGGCGGCTGCCGCAAAATGCTCCCGCCATGCCGCCGGCCACCGCAGCGGCCAACCATATCGGAAATGCCGTCGGCATCGCAACAGAACCTCCCGCCATTCCGGCCAGCGCGGCAGCCGAGTTGACAAAAATAAACGGAGCGGAAACCGCAGCGGCCTCGCGCGGCCCCGCCCATCCGGCGAGCAGAAGCAGCGGAGTGAGAAAAATCCCGCCTCCGATCCCGACCAAACCGGAGAGAAGTCCGATGATGACTCCGCAGGCCATCGCAATGCCGATATGCAGCGGACGGAGAGGTCTGCCTCCCTCGGGCAAGAACAACCGGATCGCCGCCACTGCCTGAGAGGTTGCGACCAGCAGGAGAAAAAGCTCGGATCGGACATGCAGGCCGCCACCAATGAAAGCCATCGGAATTGCTGTCACGGCAAACGGCCAAAAAAGCCGGAGACGAAAATGGCCCGCCCGCAGGAAGGCAAATGTTGCGATCGCGGAGACGGCCAGGTTTATCCACAACGCGCAGGGGCGCATCACCTCAGGCGCGAACCCGGCCAGTGCCATCACCGCCAAATATGCCGATGCCCCCCCGTGCCCAACGGAACTGTAGAGCATTGCGGCGGCAAAAAATGCGATGGCCAGGGAGCTGGAGGTTTCGATCATGGGACGCTCAGAACCGCGAGGTCTTCCGGTGAGTTGAGGTTGAAGAACAGGCTGCTTTCCTCTGGCAGCAGGCTTTGGGTGGCCAGCAACCCTTTGGCGAGCAGATCGTTGATGGCATCCTGAAGCTTCCAGTGCCCGCGCCGAGCTGATTCCAAAAGAACAGGCAGTGCCTCGATCGGATACGCCGCACAGAGAGGTTCCAAAAAGGAGTCGGTTGCCGGGATGAGCCCTTGGCCCGGCCTGCATGCACCAGCGAGTTTCCTCAAAACTTGAGGCCCCATCCGGGGCATGTCCACAGCAAGAACCAGAACGTGCGAACCGCCTCGCGCCGCGGCCCATTCGAGCGCGGCAAGGAGCCCGGCCATCGGACCCCGCGCAGCCGGATTGTCCTGAACAAATGCCTGCCCGTCGGGCAACCAGTGCGGGCGCTCCGGGGCGAATACGGCCACAGGATCGCAGATCGAACTCAAGAGATCGATCTGTCGCCGCCAAAGCGGCATGCCTCCAATTTCAAGGGATGCCTTGTCCCGTCCCATGCGGGTGGACATTCCACCAGCCAGAAGAGCGGCGAACGCCCATTTATTGTGACCATTTTGATCACATTTCAACCAGCCGTCACTCCGGATTTTTGCCCGCAGGCCTCCTCGTCCCCGCATCCAGGCTTCTGCCTCGGGATGAATCGCTCCGTTCATCCAGTAGCACGGACGGCATTCTTCGGTTCCCAGAAAGTGCACGCCTTGGATCTCAAATTCCTTGCCGATCAGGCCGCTCAGTTCCAGCCCTTCGGAAATGACGTTGCGCCTTGTGGCGGAGACGTCGCGGTGATCTCTCGATACTCCAAGATCCTCCCACATGCTGATCAGATTTTCCCAGGCGTAGAACGTGATCTGCCCTTTGTAATCGGGTTTGAAATCAAAAAACCGGTCGCCGCGGATCCCCCGGCCCGCGAGGCATTCGATCTCCGGGACTTCAATGATCGGAAACTCTCCGGGGCGCTGTCCGTGCTGGCCGAAATAGTTATGACCCGGAGAGATGAAAAGATGGCGGATCATGGCTGGGTGTAAGTGTGCACGCTGGTCTTGGCTGAAGGCAAATAGTTCACGCCGAACCAGCAGGTGCCGAGGATGGCGACGGCCGCAAGCAAAAACCCGGCAGCAAAGCGGCGGGCCTGGCAGTGGCGAAGCCGGATGTGGATGTATCCGAGATAGATCGCCCAGGTGAGGAAGGCCCAAGTTTCTTTGGGATCCCATGTCCAGTAATGCCCCCAGGCTTCCTTGGCCCAGATCGCGCCAAAGAGGAGCCCCATCGTCAGAAACGCAAGGCCGATCCAGACCGCATGGTCACATGCGGGCAGGGTGTCGTCGTCCGTCAGGAAAAATCGGGCGGATCCAAGCGCTGATGCGGTCAGGAACGCGTAGGCGAGAATATAGACAACGACATGCGGAACAAACCATGGGCTCTGGAGCGCGGGCATCAGGGTTTTGTCGAACGCGTCGGGCCGCGCGAGGTTGATGCCAAGAAAAACAGCGGCCATCGCAGCCCCGTAGATCATCGGCCAGACCAGCCTCCACCGCAGCGCTACTCCGCAGGCGACGGCAGGCAGGAGGATCGCATACAAAAGACGGGTTTCGCCGAGCGTGCGCATCGGCGGACGGCCGAGCTGCCACCACAACAGCCCTGCGTAGGCGGCGAGGATCGTGATGCCTGTCGAGTAAAGCATCAGCCCGGGAGCCGGGTGGAACCTTCGGATCAGCAATCCGCCCCCCCAGCACGCGACCGCCGCGAGTGCGAATGCGGAGAAAGCGGCGTTCATGGCTGGAGGCATGGCGCGAACGGGTTGCGGAACAACATGGCAACGGCCCCTCCGAGCATCAGAAATATCCCGGTGTAAACAGCCGGCAGCCAGGGATCGCGCACCGCCTCGATCAGGCACTGGTTGGGCTGGCCGTTGGGCGAGAGTTCGTAGTTGGTTAAATATAACGTCCACCCGTCGCGGCGGAAGGGTTTGTTGACCTCGATGCGGACATCCTCGAACTTCTGGCTTTTGCGGAGAACGGTCACCTCGGCTGTAAAGCGTTTTGGCGCTCCGGGACGCCCTGGTTCTGCGGGATACTGCTCGACGGAGAACCTCTGGAGAAACAGGCCGAAGGGAAGGTATCCCTGCCGTCCTGCGGCATCCACCACCATGGCTTCGGCCTGGCCTTCGAGAAGGATCATCCGCGCCCGGATCATGTCGCCCGAACCAAATATCGCAGCGGCAAGGACGATCCAAAGCCCCGCGTGGTTCAGAACCTGTGAAATAATTAGGAAAAAGCCGCGTTGCTGAGGATTTTTGGCTTGGCCAAGGCACGAAGGCGGCGGCAATACCCACAGCGGTCTTGCCCCGCCTGAGCAACGCAGGCCAAGCCAAAAAGACACGCAACCCTCT
>JAPLTF010000069.1:0-21709 GCA_026398275.1 Verrucomicrobiota bacterium | reverse complement strand
TCTGGGCGAGAGCAGAAAAGGCCGTCTGGCGGCGTTGCTCGCTCAGTTACAGCCCGCTGAGGGGATGCGCCTTCGCGAGCGCCTTGCCATCCGGCCTTTTCTACTCTCGCGCGGCTTTTCCTAATTATTTCACAGGTTCTCAGAGAAAAAAACCACGCCTTCGGACCGTGCTGGCGCAATCGGCGGAATGTCGCCAACCCGAGATTCGTCAAGAGCAGAAGCAGGGCAGCCGCGAATGGTGCCCCGCTGAAAACATGATCCAGCCCGAGTGCGCGCGCCCATTCCGGCGACTGGTCTGTGGTCTGCGGAATCACTCCGCCAGCGACTCCAAGCAAACCGACGCCAAGCATGGAAACCAGAGCAAAAGGAACCCCGCCAAGCCATGCGACAAGGCGTCCGTCGGACCCCGATAGCAGCGCCAGCCAGCCAAGGAAAAGCGCGAGAAAGATGGCGTTCGACGGCCACGATGGCGGAATGAGCCCCCCGCCTCCCCGCGCGAACTGGAGCCCCCAACCGGCAGCCACCACGCCGGCTGCTGCGGCCGCAGCCTGCCGGTAGCCCAGGTCTCCGGACCAGAAGCCCTTCGTGGTTCCTCCCATTTCAGTAGTTCGACTTGCTCGCGTCGGCCTTCGGAAGTTTTTCCTCGCGGGCTTTCGCTTCCGCATCCCATTTTGGAACGACGTTCTCGAGGAAGTTCAGCTTCTGGGCCTCGATGGCCGCCATGTCGAGTCCGACGTAGGCCTGGGCTTTTTCCTTGGTCGAGAGATCCGGCATCGGGATCGGCAGGGAAACGTTGTGTTTGATGAGGATGCCCGCGAGTTCGCGGCGCGCCTGTTCGCCCTTTTGGATCGAGTTGCCGAGCACGCGTGCCGCTTCGAGCGGCGAGTGGAACCCGACCGCATTTGCGGCAGACACCCAATCCCAGCGCCACTGGGCGTGCCGGATCAGTTGAAGGATGGGCTTCATTTCTTCCTCCGTCGCCCCCGCATCCCATGCAGCCTTCGCTTCGACATGCGCATGGACGAGCGCGTCCTGCGCAAGCCCGAGCAGTTCCTTCACCCGGTCCTGCCTGGCGTAAACGTCGCGGAGAAGGTTGGCTTCGCTCTCCCGGTGGCAGACCCCGCAGGAAGCAGAAATATTCTGCAGTGGGCTGGCCATGTGGTGGTTCGTGAATTTGATTCCGCCCTCACTCTTGTAAGGCATGTGGCAGTCCGCGCACGAGACTCCTCGCTGGGCGTGGATGCCGGTCATGAACAGCTCGTAGTCCGGATGCTGGGCTTTCAGCATCGGGGTCTTGCTCAGGGCATGCGTCCAATCGGAGAACTCGATGCTGTCGTAATAGGCCTCCATGTCTTCCGCGCTGAACCCCTTGTCCCACGGGAACGTGAGGTATTTGTCGTGGCCCTTGAAGTAATACTCGACGTGGCACTGGGCGCAGACGAGCGAGCGCATCTCCTGGTGGGTCGCCTTGTTGATGTCCTGCCCGCGCCGTGCCATCGCCTCGGCGAGCGCAGGCCGCGTGATTCGCAGGTTCATGGTCTTGGGGTCATGGCAGTCCTGACAACCGATCGGATTCACGATCTCGGCACCCAGATCCGCCCACTTCGCCTTGTAGAAGTTTTCCGCGCCCATCTCGTTCATCACGCGCGGCACGTCCGTGCTCTTGCATGTCCAGCAGGTGCCGGGCAGGGGAGCGGTCGTGCGCAGCGTGTCCCGGATGTCCTTGATCGCGTAGTAGTGGCCGCGCGCCTGCTTGTAGTCCCGCGAGAACGGATACCCGGCAAACAAGACAACCTGTCCCGGCTGTTCGGCCAGATAATCGGTCGGGGCCGAGCCCGCATACTTGCTCTTGAAGTCGGTCTTGGCCGTTTTCATGTAGGACTCGTATTCGCGCGGGTAGTTCTGCCCCCAGACCTCGTTGCGCGGCTCCCAGTCCGCGATCGGGCTCACGGTCTGCACCCGGAACGATTCCTGCCGCCGCTCGAATATCGATGCGGCAAGGAGCCCGATGCCAAAAACGGCCGCCAGCGTCCCGAGATAGAGGACCCAGCCGAACCAAGGTTTTTTTTCGACGATTTCAACGATGCTTTTCATGGTGTTTATTTGTTTTGAATCTGGAGTGTCCGGCGATGCGAGCCGGGGAGAATGGGGGAAAGTTCGGGCACGCGGGCGTTCGGGGTCGATGCCCCGCTGTTGCCCCGTCCGTGCGGGGTCTCGCGGTGGCAGTCCCAGCAGAGTTTTCCCGTGCCGGCCTGGACTTCCTGCCAGGTCACGGCCAGATGGGCGGCATGATCGAGCCGGCCCTCATGGCAGCGGATGCAGTTGTTCTGCACCGTCCACTGGCCGGGGGCATGCATCCGGATCACTTCCGGCTCCATGTGGAACGTGAACATGAACGCGTGCCGGGTGCCGTCCATCGCCTTGAACGCATATTTGAGCAGAACGCTCTCGTGCGGCACATGGCAGTCGTTGCAGACCGCCACCCGCGCGTGCGACGAGTGCTGCCACGTCGCAAACTGCGGTGCCATCACATGGCAGTTCACGCACGCCTTCGGGTCATCGGTCAGATACGAGGAGGCGTTGGAAATGTGAAATGTCAGTGCCCCCAGCCCGCTGAACACCCCGGACGCCAAGAGCACCGGCACCCGCCAGCGCTGCGGGGGAAGCACGCGTTCCACCAGGCGCCACATCGGCGTCAGAAACCTGGCGGGCAAGTTTCGCGCGGGACCGTCGGATGGAATGTTATCCCTCATCGGCTTTGGCCACCCCCGGAAGAACAAACACGCCCCATATCAAAACGCCGGAGATCCACGCGACGGAGGCATAAGCGTAATGACTCATTTGCACCTTCGGCATCCAGTCTGCCGTCACCCGCGCGAACATGGCAAGGCAGATCAGCGCACACAGGACGAGCACGGGCCATAACGAGGCGCGGAACTTCTCCGATTGCCCGCTGTGCCCGAGCACCACGCGGGTCGCAACAGTGAAGGTCAGAAGACTGAACCCGGTGATGAAGACGACATGCAGGAATGTGAACGTGCGCCCTGGCATTAGCGCGAGCAGGATGTAGCCGAGAGGAATTGCAAACAATGCGATCCGCAAGCCGAGAGCCAGCGATCCGCCGCCGAAACCGGCCTGGTGCACCGGCACCTCGCGAAAGAAGTAAACCAATATTGCGAATGCACGCAGGCCGTAGCCCCAGCGCATGAAACCCGCAACCTGCAGCGCAAAACTGGCGACGACCGCCAGACCGCACGCTGCAGCGAATGCCGCCCGCAGCTTCCATCCCGGAGGAAGCGCGAGGGACTCCGGGAAGCTCTGCCGGTTGGGAAGCCCGAAAAACCGCGGGAGCAGGAACGCGCCGATCCCCATGATCGGCAGCAGGATGAACCCCTGGAAAAGCAAAAGCCTCGCGAACGGCATCACCCACTCAGGGGACAATCCCGGAGCAACCTGCGAGGCGGCCAGACCGAATGATCCCGCCAGCGCCGACAGGAGCCCCATGGCCACCAGCACAAATGCCGGAGGCGGCGTGTCCTGGCGGAACAGGGTTCGCACCGCCAGCAGAAAGACGAGAGTGAGGATCGTGCAAAAGAACGCCAGATCGCCCCACAGGGTCCGGCCCGAATAGTGGAGCCACGCGGTCCAGGCCAAGGCCGCGCTGAATCCGACCGACTCGTAAATCGAAACCTTCGGCACCCCCAGCAGCCTCGGCAGCGCCGTGGCGAGAAAACCGGTCACAAAGCATCCGATGAACCCTTCAATCATTACCCGCGGATGCAGGGGACCCGGATACACGCCCGTCACTTTCCAGGCGTAGAGCGGCCACATCATCACCCCGATGATCCCGATCAGCGCCCCGACCGGAAAGAGCAGGCGGAATGGCTCGCCCGCCGCCACAAGACGCCAGTAGCCCTTTGCGGAAGGACACGCCGCCGGTCCAGAGCTGCGGGCGGGCGGGCTTCGGTCATCGGATCTTGGTTCGGAGGCGCTCGACACGGAGGGATTGTGCCGCCGTTCGGGGCGCAGCGCAAGAAATAAAGATAGTTTACTCTTGCATTGTTGCCGGGCGGGTGTTCTGTGAGGGTCGCCATGAAAGCCAGCGCCCAACCGATATGTCCCTGACACCCGCCTACGAGTGCGGGGCAGATCCCGCCGAGCCCGGAAAGCCGCGCATTTTGTTCGCCAGCGTATTTGGGCCCTATGCCAGGGACGACGAATTCGGAAGCCGGGCGATCAACCCGATGGAACTCTACCACAACCAGGTGACGCGCGTGCAGGGGCCGTTCTCGCTTCGAATGTTCCACCGTTCGTGGGGCCTGATGCTGATGCGCGACAATGTCTCCGCGCCGAGTTCGCTGCTGGATTTTCCGACCCGCGACCGGTTCATCCAGGAGTTGAAAGACGAGCCCTACAACATTGTGGCCATCAGCGCGATCCCGCCGAACTATCTCAAAGCTCTGGAAATGTGCCGGCTGATCCGCGAGATCCAGCCGAAGGCGAAGATCATTGTTGGCGGACACATTTCGGGGATTCCCAATCTTCAGAAGCGCCTGGGAGCCGACCAGGTGGTCCGCGTCGAGGGGGTGCGATGGTTTCGGGAGTTCCTGGGGGAGGATGCGAACGCGCCGATCCGGCATCCGCGAATTGTCTCCGGAATCGGAACTCGAACGCTTGGGATGGCACTGAAGGAATCTCCCGGAGCCATTGCCGCGACGGTGATCCCTTCGGTGGGCTGCCCGATGGGCTGCAACTTTTGCGCCACCTCGGCGATGTTTGGCGGCAAGGGGAAGTTCCTCAATTTCTATGAGACAGGAGATGAGCTCTTCGATGTCATGTGTGGGCTGGAGAGGGACATGAAGGTGCAAACGTTTTTTGTGATGGACGAGAATTTTCTTCTTCACAAAAAGCGTGCGCTCCGGCTGCTGGAAAAGATGGAGGAGCACGATAAGAGCTGGTCGCTTTACGTCTTCAGCTCGGCGAATGTCCTGCGGTCCTACACGCTGGATCAACTCGTGCGCCTCGGGATTTCCTGGGTCTGGATGGGCCTCGAGGGAAAGACCAGCCAGTATCAAAAGCTGTCCGGCGCCAACACCCGCGAGCTCGTGAGTGAGCTCAAGTCGCACGGGATCAGCATCCTGGGCTCGACCATCATCGGGCTTGAGGAACACACTCCGGAGAACCTCCCGGAGGCGATCGAGCATGCGGTCTCTCACGACACCGAGTTCCACCAGTTCATGCTCTACACGCCGGTCCCCGGCACCCCGCTCTTCGAGGAGCACCGCGCCAACGGAACGCTCGTGGACCCGGACTGCGAAAACCTCTCCGATTCCCACGGCCAGCTCCGGTTTGTTCATAAGCACCCGAATATCCCTGCCGGCATGGAGACGGAGCTGCAGTTGCAGGCTTTCCGCCGGGACTTCGAAGTCAACGGTCCCAGCGTGATCCGCATGGTTCGGACGACGCTGCTCGGATGGAAGAAATACGGCAAGAGCAGCGACCTGCGGATCCGCAGGCGGTTCCGTCGGGAGGCCACGCCGCTGAGATTCCAATACCCCGCTGTGCTCTGGGCGACAAGGCACTGGTATCGCAAGGATCCGGTCATGCACGGAAAGGCGGATGCCATTCTGCAGGATTTGATCAAGGCATTCGGACTTGCGGCCAAAATCGCGGCAAGTCTCGGCGGACGATTACTCTTCAGAAATCTTCGTGCCGAGGCTGCAAAATCCCCTGCGGAGAGCTTGGAGCCTCCGACGTTTTACGAAAAATCTGTGCCCCCACAGGTCGTCGCTCTCGATAATCCTCCGGTCATCAAGGATGTCTCTTGCGGGAAATCATCACGCAATTCCGGATAAAATGTTCGCCAAGGAGGAGGCAGCATGGCCCCCGCCG
The DNA here is from genome assembly GCA_026398275.1 of Verrucomicrobiota bacterium. Taxonomy (GTDB): domain Bacteria; phylum Verrucomicrobiota; class Verrucomicrobiia; order Chthoniobacterales; family Terrimicrobiaceae; genus QYQL01. The sequence goes on along the minus strand of JAPLTF010000069.1, from coordinate 15,817 downwards.
AGCTCATGGAAACTCCCGTCCAACAAAGACAATGGCGCGAAGAGCGCCGCGCGGAGCTCCTTTCCCTTCGGGCAGCGAGTTCGCCGACCGCACGCAAGGCTTGGAATGGCGAGATTCTCGCCTTGCTCGAAGCCGGATTTCCCTCGTTGCGGGGACTGGTGGTGGGGTTTTGTTGGCCTTACAAGGGCGAGGTGGATACACGGCCTCTGATCCACAAGTTGCGCTGCCAGGGTTCGCGGTGCGTGCTCCCGGTCGTCGTTGCCAAACGCCAGCCGCTTGAGTTTCGCGAATGGTGGCCCGGTTCAGCGATGAAAGTGGGAGCCCTTGGCATCCCATTTCCCGAGAGCACGACCGTCCTGGTCCCCGATGCGGTGCTCGTCCCTCCTGTCGGATTCAGCGACGATGGTTGGCGGCTGGGCTATGGTGGCGGCTATTTCGACCGGACTCTGGCCGCCCTTTCGCCTCAACCACTTAAGATTTGCGTTGCGCAGGAATTGTCCCGCATCCCGACCATCCATCCACAGCCCCACGACATTCCCATGGACTTTGTCGTGACGGAACTCGGCCTTCATGTGGTGAGAGCCGCCGGCATGCACCGGATTGACACCGCGGAATGCATGCACCAAGCGGCTCGGATTGTATCCGTCCGCGGACTGCCGCGCCATCAGCGGTGATGCAGCGCATCATGAACCCCCGCTCAGTGCAGAAATCGTGCAGATCAAAACGGACCCGCTCACCAAAAACCGGGACAAAGCGAGTGAATCGCGAGTGTCCCGGCCGGCGCGGGAAAACGACTGCGTTAAAACGTGACGCCCATCTGCGCGCCGAGGGTGGTGGCGTTTTCCACCAAACCGGTTCCATTTGGACGGATGCTGTATTGTAGAAACGGCTGCACATAGGCGAACTTGCTCAACTGGGCACGGTAGTCCAATTCCAGCACGCCTTCGAAACTCTGCACCGGCTTGCCGGTCCGCTCGCTCGCCTGGACCTTGTCGTAGCTGTAGTTTCCATAGGCAAAGGCCAGCCCGAGTTGGTCCTGGTCCCGCGTGGGAATCAGCCCTTTGTAAACGAGGCCGGTGTGGAAATAGAACGGCATGGCATTGTTGTATTTCGGCGCGTAGCTCAGGAAGCTGAAGGCATACAGTCCCTGCTCGCTGGGTTTGTTGCACTGCGGAGCGACCGGCTCCTTGAAGCTCTTTGCGGAGGCCGCGGACTTTCCATCGCTAGGTCCTTTGCCGGCCGGTCCCTTTTCCGGGCTGGGCTCGCGGAAGATCATCTGGTCGGCCTGCCAGTAGAGCGCGTAACGCCCGTCGTATGTCTGCCCGTTGAACGACTTGTTCTCCACGCCGTAGTAAATTCCCCCGAACGCATATTTGCCCGGCAGTTTTGCCGAACCGAGTTTCGGAGTGATACCGGTTTCGCCGACAAAATAGAGGCCGTTGCTCGACTGCGGATAAGCGCCCTCGAAATACAGGCCGTGGTTGTTTTTGTCCAGCGAGCCCGGAATCGCCATGTAGAGCCCCGCCTGCGCATAGGACCATTCGGTCGGCTTGACCTTGAGATGTCCGCCCCAGGTGTCGTTGGCCCCGCTCCACGGAATCCCGCTGTTCACAAGACCCTTCGTCTGGAAAAGCGCATTGTTGACGAACAACTGCGACGCCGGTTGCTGGATGAAGAAGTAATAAGGATTTGTCCAACCGCCAGCCAGGGTGATCATGTCCTTCACCGGCAGCAGGTCGCGCGATTCCCACTGAGCGTAAACCGGCAGCAGCCGCCAACCCTGGGCCACCTGAAGGGCCGATGGATTGAAGGCAGGGGAAGCTCCAACCAACGTGTTGACATTCCGTCCGTCGCGCCACCATGCGGATCCATTCAGAGAGAGACCGGGAATCCCGAGCAGCTTTTCCATGTCCAGCTTGGCAGAGAACAGGATCTGTTCGTCGAAAGCCCCCGCCTGCCGATTTCCTCCGTCCACGACGCCGAAGTAGTTGGCCTTCCAACTGCCGCCGAGGATGATTCCCTTGTCTTCAAGGCTGGTCCGGGCGCCGAACCAGTTTCCGGTGGCGTATTTCCCCTCCCACCATTTGGTGACAGGAGATTCTGCGTGAAGTGAAGCGCCGGCCGCAAGCGCGGCGGCGAGTGCGAGTGCATGGTATGTTTTCATAAGATTATTATTGATGTTCAAACTGGTGTTCGAGGTGAGGGGTCGCGTGGTGAAGGATTCGGATCACCACCCAGTGGAGCCAGAGGAAGCTTGTGGCGGTGATGAGAAACAGAATGGCAAAAGTCGTCTGCGGCACGCCCGTGCCAGCCCACGCATAGGAGAAGAGCGGTGGCAGGAAAAATCCGCCCAGAGCACCGAGGAGCCCGACAAGGCCACCCACCGCACCGACATCCCTCGGGAAATATTCGGGAATATATTTGAAAACAGCAGCTTTCCCGATGCCCATTCCGCAGCCCACCAGAAAGATGAGGAGAGTGAATAGCCAGGGGTTCATGACAAACCGCAGGATGCTGACCGTGGCACCCGGGTCGGATTTGCTGGGCGTGTAGAGAACGATATGCCCGTTCGGCGCGGCGAGGAGCAGGAGGCAAACCGACATGCTGCCAAAAACCCAATACATCACGCGCCGGGCACCAAATTTATCCGCAAACCATCCGCCGAGCGGGCGCAGCAGGCTCGCGGGAAAAATGAAAAGAGTAGTGAGCAGCGCCGCCTGCGCCAGCGGGATCCCGAAGACGTCCACGTAATAGCGCGGGAGCCAGACCGAAAGCGCGACATACGCGCCGAAGACCACCACGTAATAGAGGCTAAACCTCCACACGCGGACCTCGCGCAGGGGCAGCAGCAGCTCCCGGAGCGAGCGTCCCTTGCCCGGCACATGATCGTGCGAAGGGCTGCCCCCCCACATCGCCGCCGCCATGACCAGCAGCAAAATTGAATAGAGAAAAGGAACGAACCTCCATCCTCCGGGAACCAGCCCCCCCAAAAAACCCGCAGCAGGCACCATCGCGATCATGGCCGGGCCGATCAGCTTGGTGACCGAAGCTCCGACGTTTCCGGCCCCGAAGACGCCAAGCGCAAGACCCTGTCGTTCCCGCGAGAACCACGCTGAATTCCAAGCAATTCCGACCGAAAACGAATTGCCTGCCATGCCGACAAGAAACGCATAGACCATTAACTCCTCATAGGTCTTGACCCGGCTAACCATCCAGGCCGGAATCGCTGTAAACAACACGAGCAGAGTGAACACCTTCCGCCCGCCAAACCGGTCCGCCAGCAGCCCGAAGAGCAGCCTCCAAATCGATCCGTTGAGGATTGCAATCGCCGTCAGCCACCCGAATTGTGCTTCAGAAAGCCCGAATTCCTTGCGGATCGGGATCGCCAGCACGCCGAACATCAACCACACCGCGAACATCAACGTGAAGCCGATGGTCGAGAGGCTGAGAACCGTGAATGGAGCCCTGGGAGATGTGCCCTTCATTGTCAGCTCGGTTTCTCCGCGCCTTTCCGAGCGTAGAACCACCAGTTGATCGCCGTCGCCACCACGCAATAAGCAAGAAGTCCAATGAAGAAGGCGTTGAATGTTCCCGAGGCGCTCTTCGACCATCCGAGCAGGGTGGAGAAAAGGAACGGACCGTAGGCCGCGATGGCTGCGGTGAAGCCGATAACGCCGGCGGCCTGCCGCGGGGAGTGAGAAAAGATGATCGGGTATTGCCGGAACGTCGCAGCGTTTCCGATGCCGGTAAAAAAGAACATCGCGAGCATGACTCCCACGAACCACGGGAACTGGTCCGCAGATGTCGGGGTGAGCAGCCCGCCGAACACCAGCGCGGCGCATCCCGCGATCAGCCCGACCCCGCAGAGTTGCGTGAAGATCGCCCCGCCGAATTTATCGGTCAGAGGCCCCCAAAGCACTCGCAACGCCGATCCGATCAGCGGTCCGTAGAACGCATAAGCAAGCGGATCTGGCGGGTTTTCAAACTTGCCGTAAGCCAGGCGGATCAGAAGGGGAAACACGGCGGCGAGCCCGGAAAATGTTCCGAACGTCATCACGTATGTCGCCGTGCAGGAATACGTGTGCTTGTTGCCGAAGATGTCGAGCTGCTCCTTGAACGAGGCCTTCACCGGCACGCGGCGCAGGAAAACCCACGCAATCACACCTAGAATAAGCAGGAACGGGACATACCAGAACGCAGCGTTCTGCAGCCAGATGTCCTTCGTGACCGCCCCCTTGGCAAACTTTTGGGCCGGGCCGAAGAGCGCTCCGGCTGCGGCAAACGAGATGATCCAGGGAGTGACGAACTGGGTGAGGCTCACGCCGAAGTTGCCGATGCCCGCCTGGATTCCGAGCGCGGTTCCCTGAAGTCTCTTCGGGAAAAAGATGCTCGTGCTCGGCATGTAGGATGAGAAATCCCCGCCGCCGAACCCGCAGAGGAATGACAGGAAGAGGAAAATCCAGAACGGGGTGCCGGGGTTCAGGATCGCGAACCCGAGCCCGAGGCACGGCAGGATTTTGGAAAACGTCGCCAGCGTGACCACGTTCCTCGTCCCGAAGATCGGAATCAAAAACATGTGGATCAGCCGCAGGGTCCCGCCCGCCAGCCCCGGCATCGCCGTGAGCCAGAACAGTTCGGTCTCGGAGAATTTGAACCCGATGCCCGGCAGCCGCACGACCACCGCGCTCATCACGAACCATGTCGCGAACGACAGGATCAGCGAAAACGTCGTGATCCACAGCGTCCGCCACGCGATCGGCTTCCCGGTCTTCTCCCAAAATTCCGCGTCCTCAGGACGCCAGTCGGTGATAGGTTGGTTCATAGCATTAGTCTTCGGTGTCTTTGATCCTGCTCGCGGCAGCCAGCCCGTGGAGGAGATGGCCGAGCCCCCAAACCCCGCAGACGGTCGCCGCAAGGGTCAGGGCGATCGCGACGAGGTTTGCGCGGAAGTTGTGCCGGAAGAGCAGGAGCGGATTTCCGTCGTTGTGGTTGATCGGGAGGGTGCCATCGAGATACTCGCGCACGTCGGGGATCCCGTCCTGGTCCAGATCGCTGTCCGGCGGAAGCAGGTCGGCGAGATGTGCGGGCGAGACCTTCAACTCGACAAATTTTTCTTTGCCGATGCTCTTGATGATATGGTTTCCAAAAGCATTGAGGATCGGGCTGTCCACATTCTGGCCGGGCTGGAGCGCGGAGCGGGCGCGTCCGAGGCGTTCCAATTCGGCGGCATTGAGATGTCCGATCTGGCCAGGCCCCGTTCCTTCCGGACCGTCGGAATTGGCGTGGCACATCGCGCAGTTGACGGTCCGCCCGCTGGATTTGGCGACGAACGCCTGGAACTCGGGATAGGCCAGGGCGGACGGCGACGAAAGGAGAAAGACAAGCAAACCGCAGAGGCACAGAGGCACAGAGGGGAAATTCAAAAACTGTTCCGCCAATTCTTTTCCGGGTCTCGGCGTCCCGGCGTCTCTGGGGTTCGAGGCTTTCGAGTTCATCCTTTGAACATGTGGTAGATCTGCTCGCCGAAGACGGTCATGACGAAGAGGTAGAGCGCGGCCAGAACAGCCAGGATCTGAAGGGTCCTGCGGCTGGTGTTTTGGAAGATCCAAGGAGTTCCCATGAGCACCGCCCCCAAGACCGTGGAGCCGACAAGAATCACCCAGAAGGGCAGAAGCTCGAGCGGGTAATACAGGAAGTAGAAATACCACTCGGGCTTGATGCCGTCAGGGGTTGACCCCTTGGGATTAAAGGGCTCAAACAGGGGGTAGCTGTAGAGCGACTCGAACGGCACGCACAGCGCGATGACAAAGAGGATGATGAACGCGAAGCCCCATACCGTGAGATCCTTGATAAAGAACGTCGGGAAGAATTTTTCCTGCCGCTTCGGCGGGCCATCGATGCCGCGGCTCATCCCGTGGAGCTGGACGGAGAGAAGGTGCAGCCCGAGTGTTGCCATCATCGCGAGGGGCAGGATGATCACATGCAGGGCGAAGAACCGGCTGAGCGTCGCCTGCCCGACCGCGGCTTCGCCCTGGATCGTTTCCTTGACGATTCGCGGCCACTCGGCCATCGCGCCGGGGAGGTATTGCCCGACCTCCTGGACCGATTGCAGCCCGATCTTCGTGGCGTTGACCGCGACCTGGTGCCAGGGGAGGAGGTAGCCGGTGAAGCCGAGGCCGAAGGTGATGCCGAGCAGCACGACGCCCGTGACCCATGTGATCTCGCGCGGCTTGGCGAATGCCTTCATGGCGAATGCGGTCAACAGGTGGACCATCACCGCCGCGATCATCATGGACGAGGCCCACGCGTGCATGTTGCGCACCAGCGAGCCTCCCGGCACATGGTCGGTGATGAACTCCACCGAGGCATGGGCGTCGCTCACCGTCGGCTGATAATAGAACAGGAGCAGAAGGCCGGTGACCATCTGCACGCCAAAAAAGAACAGGGCGAGGCCACCCATATAATACGCCCAGGAAAGCCGGTGAACGGGGACCTCCTTTTTCACCACCATCGCGGAGTAGCTCATCTTCTCGACCGGGAACCGCTCGGCGACGTAGGCCTCGGAGTTTTTGATGATTTCGGGCAGGTTCATTTTGCTCAGGCGGAGTGGCGGGGTTTCGTGATGTAGAGGCTGCACTGCGCGAGAAGCTCGGGGGAGGGCGTGCCTTCGACCTCGCCGCCCGGGCGGCCGCTGGCGACGACGTTCCCGGACGGATCCACGAGCGCCCACGCGAGATGGGGCAGGGGGAGCTTGGCCGGCGCCCCGGGATTCGGCTGCCCCGTCACGATGTTGAAATACGAGACATGGCACGGGCACATGATCTGGCCCTCCGCATTCACCTGGCTGCCGACCGTGCAGCCGAGGTGGGTGCATTTTGCGGAGATCAGGAGCGGCAGGCCGTTTTTTCCCTTGAACGCCAGCCCTGGGGCCATCGCGTAATCAATGAAGTATTTGCCTTTCACGGCATCGAGCTCGGAATACCGCGCCACGAGGATCATTTCGACGCGCTGGCGCTCGAGTTCGAGCTGGCGTTCTTCCGCTGTTTGCTGGAGGCGCTCCAGCTTCTTCTGCAGGAGGGCGGATTCGGCCTCGGGATCGGGATCGGGGCCTTTGAAATACGTGAGGACCTTTTCGGAAACCCCGAGGGCGAGGAGGCCGGATGCTCCGGCGATCCCGACGGCGCCCTTGATGAAGTCGCGGCGGCTCTCGGCGCGGACGGTGGCATCGACCGCGTGGCGGCTGCGGCGCGGGTTGTTCCAAAGAACGAGCTGCGGGGCGCGGAAAATGTAGCCGAGCGGGACCGCGAGGACATGCATGAGGCGTGTGAAAGGCACCAGCGCGATCAGCACCCAGGCCCCGATGAAGTGGAGCTTGAAGAGCATCGGGAATCCGGTCACATACGCCATTTCCGGCTGCAGGGTGAGGATCCCCCAGAAATACGGCACCACCGTCCCGGCGCTCCATGCGGCCCCGTAGCGGAAGGTGATCGCGCTCAGGAGCCCGACGACGATCTGGGCCATCAGGAGCACGACAACCACGAGGTCCATCGTCGTCGTGACCGCCTGCACCCTGGCATCCGTGATGCGCCGCACGATCAGCGCCGAGAGCCCCGCGATCGCAAGGAGCGAGCAGGCCACCCCGAGTGCCTCAACCCCGAAAAGCACGGCGGGGATCGTCATCAGGCTCGACCACACCCTCGGCACGACCGCCACAATCAGATGACCGAGCAGGATGGTAATAATGCCGACATGCCATGGCAGCGAGCCGAAGAGGAGCTTCCCGTCCTCGAGGAATTGGGACGAACGGGCGGACATGCTGAACCGGTCGTATCGGGACCGCCAAATGCAGCCGGCAACGCAGATCACGATGGCGAGGTAGGGAAGGCCGACGAAGAAAAAGGCATCAACCATAAGTTGGGACAGGTTCAGTTGCTGGGAGGCACGAGGCGCAACCGGTGGAAGCGCACGGCGTGCTCCTCATTTGTTCGAGCGGGCTCGCTGCCGGACGGATTCCCGGCAGCGCGCTTTCCAGTGCCGCGCGCACCGATTCCAGGAGAGCTTGGTATGGGTTCGTCCCGTCGAGAGATGCGGTCATTTTTTGCAGGGGCCCGAGCAGGCAGAACTCCGCGAGTTCGCGACGTTCGGCGTCGTCCGCTCCAGCCGCGAAGCGGAGAAGGTTCGCCAGGTGATCCGGGAGGTCGCCATTGGGGACGAATCCGGTTTCCTCATAGCGCGCGAAGAGCGCGGCCATGAACTCGCCGCGCTTGAAGTTTTCCTCGCCGAAAAGATGGATCCCCGCGTAGGGCACGCACGAGGGGTTGATGTCGAACGTGGCGGAGAACAGCTCCTCGCGCTCCTCGGCGGACAGCGCGCGCATCTGCCGGACAAAGCCTGAGGCGGCGGACTCCGCCGCAGCAAGGCGGTCATCAAACCCCGGGGCGGGATATTCGAGCAGGCTGGCGAGAAGGGTGACGGTTTTCATGCGCGGGGAGTAAATGCGGGGTCGAGGGAGAAACCCGAACAGCCCTTGCAAGCCTCGGGGCTGCAGGTGCTCTCGATGGCTTCCTCCCGCTGGAGCGGCGGCAGCACGAAGCGCTGGTAATGGGTCGGGATCGCGGTCATCTGGTAGATCGCCTCGACTTCCTCGGGCGTTGTCTTCGCCTCGCGGAGAATCCTGTGGACATCGTTCTCGGCCAGGTCGCGCACGCTCTGCCAGCGTTTGTAATACCGCACGGCCATCAGCTTCCGCATCACGGCCTCGACGACCTGCTCGTTGCCCGCGCTGAAAAGGCTCGCCAGGTATTTCACGGGGATCCGGGCATCCTCCAGGCTGGTGAAAAAGTTATCGGCCGAGTGCTCGTAGGTGCCGTTCGCCGATTTGCCCATCACCGGAAGGAGCGGGGGCACATAAAAAAGCATCGGCATCGTGCGGTATTCGATGTGCAGCGGGAGGGCGAGCTTCCACTCGACCACGTATTTGTAGGCGGGAGAGTTCTGTGCGGAGTCGAGGAATTCCTCGCTGATCCCGTTCCGCAGCGCAGCCGCCACGACCTCCGGATCGTGCGGATCGAGAATGGCGTCCCGCTGGGAATCCACCAGCGCCCGGTCGCTCACCTTCATCGCCGAAGGGATTTTTTCCGCGTCATAAAGCAGGACCCCCAGGTAGCGGATGCGGCCGACGCACGAGTGAAAGCATGCCGGTGGCTGCCCGGTCTCCAAGCGAGGGAAGCAAAGGATGCACTTCTCGGACTTCCCGGTCTTCCAGTTGAAATAGATTTTTTTATACGGGCAGGCGGCGACGCAAGCCCGCCATCCGCGGCATTTTTCCTGGTTGATGAGGACGATGCCATCCTCGCCGCGCTTGTAGATTGCGCCAGACGGGCAGGCGGCGACGCAGGTCGGGTTCGCGCAGTGGTTGCAGATGCGCGGGAGATAGAACATCGTCAGCCGCTCGATCTCGAAGAGCTGCGCGCGCTCCTCCTCGGTCAGCTTGTCGAGGTTCAGGTCGTTCTCGGCATAGATCGGGGAGCCGGAAAGATCGTCATCCCAGTTCGGGCCGGACTTGATCTCGATCGGCTCGCCGGTGATCAGCGAGACGGGAACCGCCGTCGGCTGGTCGTCGCCGGCCGGGGCGGTGAAGAGATCCTCGTATTTGTAGGTAAACGGCTCGTAGTAGTCCTGGAGGTTCGGCTGGTTCGGATTGTAGAAGAGCTTGAGGAATGCGTCGGCCTTGTTCTGGCAGCGCAGGGCGATGTCCTTTTTCTCCGCGTCGTATTTCCAGCCGCCGTTGAATTTTTCCTGATCCTCCCAGCGGGTCGGATATCCGGTGCCCGGCTTGGTTTCCACGTTGTTCCACCACATGTATTCCGCCCCCGGGCGGTCGGTCCAAACGTTCTTGCAGGCGACGCTGCACGTGTGGCACCCGATGCACTTGTCGAGGTGAAAAATGACGGAAACGTGGGCGCGGACATCCATATTAATAAACGGCTTTCTCGAGTTTTTTCAGGACGACAAAGGTGTCGCGGTTGACTCCCTGCGGCCCCCAGTAGTTGAACGCGTAGGTGAACTGCGCGTAGCCGCCGATCATGAAGAGCGGCTTGAGGCGGACCCTCGTGAGCGAGTTGTGGCCGCCGGCGCGGCGGTTTCCTCGCTCGGGGGATTTTGGAACCCCGAGCGTGCGTTCGGGCGCATGGTAGAGGAGGCAGATGCCCGACGGGATCCTCGCGCTCACGATGACCCGGGTGCAGACGACTCCGTGGTCGTTGAAAACTTCGACCCAGTCGTTATCCTCGAGGCCGATGAGATCGGCGTCCTTGTCGTTCATCCATACCGGGTAGCATCCGCGCGAGAGCGTCTTCATGCGGAGCGTGTCGCCGTAGGTCGAGTGGATATGCCACTTCCCGTGCGGGGTGAGGTAGTTGAGGACGAGGCAGCCGGCCCCCTGTTTGGATTTCACCAGATCGAGGGTCTGGCGAAGCTCGCCGCGCGGCTTGAACGTCGGCAGGTTTTCCCCGAATGCCACGTAGGCTTCGTGGTCGAGATAAAGGTGCTGGCGTCCGGTGAGCGTGCGCCACGGGATCAGCTCTTCGATGTTCTGGCAATACGCCGCGTAGGTGCGCTTTCCGTTGGTGATTCCTGTCCAATACGGGGTGGTCAGCGTGCGGCAGGGCCGCGAGCAGAGGTCGTCGAACGTGTAGGCCACGCCGCGCATGTCCGCCGCCAGATGCGTGTGGTCGATCCCGGTCTTGATCGACTCGGCCACAAACGCGCGGTGCGCCATCTCGCCGTTGGTCTCCGCCGCAAAGTGCAGGATGACATTGCAGGCGTCCTTGTCGTTGCTCAGGGAGACGTATTCCCTGCCGCCCCACTTCTCGGAGGGGTGCGTGCGGAGGTAGGCGTCATAGGCGTCATCCACGTCGTAGTGCGTGCCATGCACGGAGAGCCCGTTGGCCCGGAAGTTCGGCCCGACCGAGACGAAGCGGTTGAGCAGGTTTGCGTAGTCGCGCGTGACGATCTTGAAGTTCGGCGCGGTCTTGCCGGGGATCAGCTCGCACTCGCCCTTCGCCCAATCCTTGACCGTCGGCTGGGCGATCTCGGCGGGGGTGTCGTGCATGAGCGGCGACACGACGATGTCCTTCACCGGCTCCGGGAAGTATTTGGGCGCGAGCTTCGAGGTTTCCGCCGCGATGCCCTTGAAGATCTCCCAGTCGCTCTTCGACTCCCAGCACGGCGGCACCGCCGCCTGAAGCGGGTGGATGAAGCTGTGCATGTCGGTCGAGTTGAGGTCGTTCTTCTCGTAATACGTCGCGGCGGGCAGGACGATGTCCGAGTAGAGCGCGGACGTGTCCATGCGGAAGTTCAGGTCCACGATGAGGTCCATTTTTCCCAGTTCGACCTTGTCGTGCCAGGTGACATCCTTCACGTCCGGCTTGGCGATCTCCTCGGCGATCGCGTTGTTGTGCGTGCCGAGGTAGTGCTTGAGAAAATACTCGTGCCCCTTGGCCGACGACATCAGCGCGTTCCCGCGCCAGATGTAGAAGAGCCGCGGAAAACATTCCGGATTGTCGGGATCCTCCATCGCAAACTTCAGCTTGCGCGACTTCAGCTCGCCGACCGTGTGGGCGATGATCTCCTCGTCGCTCGCCGCCCCCGCGGCCTGCGCGTCCCTGATCACATCAAAATTGTTTTTGGTGAACTGCGGGTAGCACGGGAGCCATCCCGCGCGGACGGCGAGCGCCTGCTTGTCCGCCGTGTGCCCGTGTGCCATCGGATGCTTCGCGTCGCTGACCGGGCACATCTCGCCGAACGCGGCGTCGTAGCGCCACTGGTCCGAGTGCATGTAGTGGAACGACGGGGCGTTCTGCTGGCGGGGCGGCCCGGCCCAGTCCGCGCCGAAGGCGATCGGCCCCCACGAGGCCTGCGGGGAAAGCTTTTCCTGCCCGACGTAGTGGTTCAGCCCGCCGCCCTGCTTGCCGATGCAGCCGCAGAACATCAGGGCGTTGATGACGGCACGGTAGATCAGGTTGTTGTGATACCAGTGGTTGACGCCGGCGCCGATGATGACGCTGCACTTGCCGCCGGTGTGCTCGGCGGTGCGCGCCCACTCGCGGGCAAAATTCACGGCGACCCCGCCGGCCACGCCGGTAAACCGTTCCTGCCAGGCCGGCGTGAACGGCTGGGAATCATCCTCGTATCCCGTCGGCCACTCGCCCTCGAACCCGCGGTTCACCCCGTATTGCGCGAAATACAACTCCATCGCCGTGGTCACATAAACCGGCCCGTCCACGGTCTCGATTTTGCGGACGGGGACATGGCGGGTGATCACCCGCTGGTTTGTGCCGTCGGAAAAGTCGGTGATCTCGATCGGGAGCGTGACGTCGGATTTGATCTCCAGCAACGGCCGGATTGGCTCGCCGGTCACGCAGTCCTCCAGCTTGAGGTTCCACTCGCCCTTTTTCTTCTGCCAGCGGTGCCCGACCGTGCCCTTCGGCATCCGGAGCTCGTTGCTGGGCTCGTCCACGACGAAGAATTTCCACTCCGCGTTTTCCAGATCCTTCGTCGCCGCGAGCTGCCCCGCCCGGAGCAGGCTGCCCGGACGATACGCCCCGTTGGACTGCGGCTGCAACGTGACGAGAAAAGCCGCGTCCGTGTATTGCCGCATGTAGTCCTGAAATGCCGGCACCTGGCGGTCGGCATAGTTTTCCTTGAGAATCACATGTCCGACCGCCATCCAAAATGCGCCATCCGTTCCCTGGTGCAGCGGGATCCACTCGTCGGCAACTTTCGAGGTCTGGCTGAAATCGGGAGAAAACACGGCGACCTTCGTCCCGCCGTGACGCGCCTCGACAAGGAAATGCGCGTCCGGCGTGCGCGTCATGAGGACGTTCGAGCCCACGGTCGCGATGAATTTCGAGTGATACCAATCCGCGCTCTCGGCGACATCGGTCTGCTCTCCCCAGATTTCCGGAGATGCCGGGGGCAGGTCGCAATACCAGTCGTAGAAGGAGAGCGAAATTCCTCCCATGAGCTGGCAGAACCTCGCCCCCGCCGCATAGCTCAGCATGGACATCGCGGGGATCGGAGAAAACCCCGCGATCCGGTCGGGGCCGTAGCGGCGGATCGTGTGCAGGTTCGCGGCCGCCATGATCTCGTTGACCTCCGGCCAGGAGGCGCGCCGGAACCCGCCCTTGCCGCGGGCCTGCTGGTATTTCTTCCGGGATTCCGGATCGTTTACAATCGAGGCCCACGCCGCCACCGGATCTTCCGGGTTTTTCCTCTTCGCCTTGCGCCAGAGGTCGAGGAGAACCCCGCGCACGTAGGGAAACTTCACCCGGATCGGACTGTAGATATACCACGAATACGAAATCCCCCGCTGGCAACCGCGCGGCTCATAGGGCGGGATCTCCTTGTCGATGATCGGATAGTCGAGAGCCTGGAGCTCCCAGACGACCACCCCGTTCTTCACGTAAATCTCCCAGCTGCACGAGCCCGTGCAATTCACCCCGTGCGTGCTCCGAACCTTTTTGTCGTAGCTCCACCGCGAGCGGTAAAAGGTTTCCCAGGTCCGGTCTTCAGGGGCGAAAATGTCTTGGATCCAGCTCATATTATTTCCTCCGGCGTTGGAGCCGCCTGTCGCGCCCCCGGGCCAGGCGCTGGAATTTGAGAAGCCCGAACATGCCGATGAGCAGCGCGGCCCCGGCCCCGGCTCCGGCCTTCGCAAAAAGCGGCGCGCGGTCGGTGGCAGTGCCCGCCTTCAGCGTCGCAAAATATTTCGCGAGGTGCATCGCCTCCTGCTTCGTCACCGGATGCTTGGCGTAGTGCGGCTCCATGATCTTGAACTTCGCCTGCTCGATCGCGGAGACCAGCGGAAGCTCGCCGCCGGTCTTCTCGAAAATCCCGTTGAGCGGGAGGCCGAGGTTTCCGCCGAACCCCTCCGCCTCGTGGCAGGAGGCGCACGCCATTCCGCCGTTCTTTAATGATCGCGCACCCCGGAAGATCGCCTTCCCGGCCACGGCGTCGCCCGGATCCATCGTCGAGGCAAACTGCGCCGCCATCCGGACCTCCTCCGCCTTCAGCCGCTCACACGAATCGGAAGACTTCAAAAACGCCACCAGCCCGGCCACCACATCGTCGGGCAACGGGCCCGCCTTGGGCTCCATCTTCTTGATCGCGGCCGCGAGCTGCGGCTCGGGCCATCCTGCCGCCGCCACATTCAAGGCGGGGCCGGTGCGCAGCTTTCCCTCCAGGCTGTGACACCCGGCGCAGGTTGTCATAAACTTTGCCGCCGCCGCGTCGCGTTTTCCCGCCCCGGCCGTGTCGCCCGCGGGTTTGGCCCCTGCCAGCCCGGCAGCGCGGACTTCAACCACTGGCTCCTGGCTCCAACATGTCGAAACCGGCCATGCTCCAACAAACAAAAACAACGCGGCTCCGCGCGCCCCGCACCACGGGGACTGCCGGAACGGCCTCCCGGGATGTCTTGCTTCAATAATCATCACCGCGACGGCGTTGGTTGAGGGTTTTCCATAAAGAAACTCGCGGGCGAGCTGATAACAGAATAAAAGAGCGTTGTTTCTTTAAATGCGAGAAAAAAATGAGCGGATGCGTTTTTGGTGATTCTGCCCGCGCCCGATGCACGACCCGCACGAAAGGATGTGCCTGCCAAAAACAACCGTGCCGTCGCGCTAAGCATTGCGATTTTTTTTCGACCGTGCCGCCTTTGCGGGCATCCGCGGAGTTTTTCCCTCAAAGACCGCCAGGCTGGTTTTCTTCATGAACGCCCGGTTGGAGGCGATCATCCCGTCAATCATGTTATGGAGCGGGCAGGGCTCTCCCACACCACACCAGTCATGCCCGAAGGGACACAGCGACGGCGGCTCGGTCTGCTCAAAAAGCGAAGCGATGTCCAGCAGGCAGATTTTCCCGGCTGGCTTGGCGAGAGTGTAGCCCCCCCCGGGGCCCGGCTGACCGTGAACGAGCCCGGCGGCAGCCAGCTGAGTGAGCAGCTTGGCCGTCAGGGCCTGAGAAATATTGCGCGCCTTGGCGATCTCGCCGGATCCCGCCCGTCTTTTCGGATCGGCCGCAAGAAAACTCATGACCGCAATCGCGTTTGAGGAGGTTTTGCCGTAGATAAACATGGTGGCTTATCCCGCCAGGGCCATTTTTTGCGCGGCAGGAAACAGCACGCTTTTCTCCAGATGGATGTGCCGGTGGAGATCCTCCTCATCGAGCTGCGCGACAACGTCATCAAGGGAAACGCCCTTGCCTGCGCAGGCCTCGCTCAACGTGCGGCGCCCCTGGCAGCAGAAGTCGACCTGAAACGACTCGAAAACGCGGGGGCGGCCGGGCCGCTCGGCAACGAGCTCTTCAACTGTGCGCCCGGAGAACGGGGTTCCTTCGGGGGGGGGAACATTCGGTTGGTGGCTCATGTTTTTCTTTTACGAAAATCAGGAAATGTATCAAGAGATAATTATCTTGTATTCCATAAACATCTCCTCCGCTTGATCAGGGAGCGTCGCACCGGCGGCGTCTGGCAAGGCCGGGCGTTGTTCCGAACAGCCGACGGTGCGCTGAGATGAACCGCCGGCTGCCTCCGAATCCCGCCGCGTATCCCGCCTCCTTGACCGTCAGGGTTTTTTCCGAAAGCAGCTCCCTTCCACGATGCACGCGGGCCATGGAGAGCTCGTGGGCAACACTTCGCGACCAGGTCCGGGCAAAGCGTCGCTCCAACATCCGGCGCGATATTCCGACATGTTTTGCAATATCGTTGACGCCCAAAGCCCGGTGGCAATTTGTCCAGATGAACTGGATGGCGGCATCC
>JAPLTF010000039.1 GCA_026398275.1 Verrucomicrobiota bacterium | reverse complement strand
GCATACAAGCCGCCGGGAGAATCACCCCGCCCGCTCCTCCGCCTCCCACTTGCTTTTCCTTCCGGCCGCCAGGGATGTTATGAAAAAACAATCCGCAAAACCATTTTGCCTGTTGACAAAAGCGCAACCATATCAACGTCCACTTTCACTATTTGCGCTCCGGGATCGGAACGGTCGAAGTGGAGATGCACTGATGAAACGCGTCGACCAGAAAATTGCCAACATCCTCCGCGACCCGTCGGGGGCGAAGGATTTCATCATTGCCGATGCGAAGGATGCCGACATGGCATTCGGGATCACAGCCCCGGGTCCGCAGGCAGGGTCCTGTAGGCACGGCTACAATGAATCCGAGGGATGCTGGAAGACACTCGACCAGTATCTCGATCAGGTGCGCGCCGTCATTGCGCAGGATATCGTGGATATCATGCTGCTCTCGGCCTCGAACCTGGAGCGGCTTGCAATGCAGGAAAAGCTGTTCGTAAATTCGGCCATCACCCCCGCCGCCCGCGCGAATGACACCTCCGACGTGTGGGCGGTGCGCGGCGGAAAATATCCGACCGATTATCCCTCGCGTTCGTTCCGGACCGCAAACATCTGGAATTCCCTCAGCAGGATGGCCCAGTTGCCGTCGAAGGCCCAACCGGGAAAAGCAATGAAGGTGAAGGAGGAGAGGATCGAAGCGAACATCGAGATGCCCACCGCCCAGCCGGGAATTTTCTTATGCCCGAGGAAATAACTATCCGCCCCCTCCTGACGGGCGTAACGGAGGCCAATCCAGAGAACGGCGGCGAGATAAAGCACGACCGCCCCGGCGTCGAGGGGAGTGAGGAGGTTGCGGGTGGCGGCTTCGGTCATAATTCAGTCGGGTGGATCCCGGGAGGGGCGTTCATTCCGGCAACGGCACATTACTGATGCCCCGGCACCCGGGGTCAAACATGTGGCCTGAAAAACGGAGGTCGTGAAATCCCGCTGGGATGTAAATCATGGTCCCCGGATTTTTATCCACCGCCCCCTGGATCGAGCTGTATTCACCGGCGCAGACGGACGATGCGGAGGAGTGGTCGAGGGGCGAGCCGGCCCAAGGGTGATTACGCCAATTTTTCATTATGGAGGTTGTGGTAGAATTTAGGAAGCGAGCGACATTTGAGATCGATGCTTGAGGGACAATCTAATCTCTGGAGGCCCGGATGGCATCGGAATTACAGCGCGGCTTTTCCTAATGATTTCACAGGTTCTAAGGTCGCGGCGCGGCCGTGATGCGCCGGAAATTCTCCGACAGGATGCCGCGCAACTGCGTCTCTGGCAGAGCCATGCTGGCCAGCGCTTGCAGGGTGGATCGAATGTAGCCGGGGCCGCCTTCGGGATCAAATGGCCGATATCGCTTTCTTTCCCGCCGCGACACCGACGACACCAAGGAGGCCGCCTCCTCGATCCATATTTACGGCAAAAAGATTGCCGCTGCGGAGTCCTTCACCAGCAGGGCCGCTTCGTGGCCGATGCGTGTGACTGATAGAGCGAGATGTCAAAAGCTTTTCGAATCATGCTCCGTTTATTTCCATCCGACAGGGAGTTCAATCGCGATCTGTTCAAATGGTTGGATATGCCTATTTTTCGAGCGCAATTTCCATTGGGTTCGCACAGGAAGGCGCATTAAAGTAGCTTAACCCGGAACCCCGGCCCCATCATGAATTCTTTCGACGCCGCGTTGATCGGCGCGGGCGGTTTTGCCCGCAACCACATGTCCATTTTGGAAAGGCTGCAGGACGAGCAAGCCCTGCGCACCGTGGCGGTCGCCGATCCAAACATCGCCGCCATCGCTCCCTCCGCAAATTGGAAATACCAGCCCGGCCTTCGCCTCTACGAGAGTTTGCAAAAACTGCTGGCCGAGGAGGAGTGCGATCTTATTAGCATCGCCACGCCGCCCTTCCTGCACTTCGACATGGTCGAGGCCGTGCTCCGGCATCCGCGCGCCTTTGTCTATCTGGAGAAGCCGCCCGTGCCGCTCTATACCCAGCTCGAGGGCCTGCTGAAAAATCCCGCCAGCGAGCGCGTCGCCGTCGGCTTCCAGTTCCTCGAGTCCCATCTCATTCAGGACGTCAAGCGCCGCCTGCTCGCTGGTGAGATTGGAGAAATCCGCGCCATCCGCGCCTCCGCCGCCACCCCGCGCGCCGATAGCTACTATCAGAGAAGCGGCTGGGCCGGCCGCCTCGCTCTTGGGGCCAATGCCGTCTTCGACGGCCCCGCGAGCAACGGTCTCGCCCATCTCGTCCATCTCATCATGTTCTTTGGCGGGGCAGACGAGACTGCCTTTGCTTTGCCGGACACGATTACGGGACGATTCCTGCGAGCCCGTCCTATCGAAGCCTACGACTTCGCCTACCTTGAGGGCCGCCTGCAACAAGGCCCTGCCTTCGAGCTCGCCGTCTGTCATTGCAGCGAGGAACACCATCCCTG
Source organism: Verrucomicrobiota bacterium (assembly GCA_026398275.1). GTDB lineage: Bacteria > Verrucomicrobiota > Verrucomicrobiia > Chthoniobacterales > Terrimicrobiaceae > QYQL01. Next base: position 30,982 of record JAPLTF010000039.1, on the reverse strand, counting down.
GATCGTCCGCATTGAGGGCACGAAGGGCGAAATCGTTTTCGACCAGCGCAGCCTCGAAAGCTTTAACCCCGCGGAACTTCTCTACCAAAGTTATCGCGGCCTCCTCCGCGTCATGACCCGGGAATCTCCCCGTCCGCGTACCCGTTTACAGGATTGCGCCGGCTACCTTCAGGCCGTCTGCGGAGCCTTCGCCGTTTCGCAGGGTGTTACCACCATGGATGCCCGCGACATCCGCGAGGCGGGTGAGGGGACTGGCCGCATCTACTCCGTGGAAAAGGCTGCTCGCCTCGTCCGAGCCATCGCCGAAGGCCGGGAGAGCCGCGCCGAAAGATGGTTCGAAGTCCCGCCTTCCGTCAACGCCGCCTCAGCCGCGCGGCAGGAAAACCTGCTCTCCCAAGCCGGATTCATCGCGCCCGTTCGATAAATTCCACGCCGCAGGCGTGCACTCTGCTGTAGTTACGCCAGCCCCCTGGCGTCCGTCCGGTCACTAAGGAGTATGAAATGGAGGCAACGAGAATGCCGGCAAGGCGGATGAGGACAGTGCAGAAAATGGGGACTTTCACACCGAGAAACATCAGCAAACATCGTGAGATATTTTCCCACTATCTTTCCCACTTGGCCTTTTCCGATGCCGTTACGTTTCTGTAAGGCGCTGTTATTTAAATAGATGAGCTGGTGAATGGAAAGCAAACAGGACCTCGAAGCCTCGCTCTCTCCGTGGAATTGAAGGGGGGCTGAATAGCCGGTTGACATGAACATTTTAACCGAGAGATCGTCTTTTGAAATCAAAATAACACGTCTTAAACGGCTTTTTATCTTGAAAAACTCAATCTATCCGCCATATGTGGCGTGTATGGAAATTTCTGATAAATTGACTAACGAGACGCTTCTCAAGCTGATCGGGGAGCGTTTGGCGCAGATTCGCCTTTCCAAGAATTTGACTCAAGAACAACTCGCAGATCAAGCGGGGATCGGATTGCGAACCGTGCAGCGGTTGGAATTGGGAGCTGCGGCCACGCAATTATCGAGCTTCGTCAGAGTGTGCCGAATACTCGGACTGGTGGAGCGGTTCGAGGTTCTGATCCCGGAAGCAGCGGCGAGCCCGATTGCGCAGTTGAAACTCCAAAGCCGAAAACGCAAGCGGGCGACGGGACGAAAAACAGTCAAAAGCGAATCGAAAAAATGGACATGGGGTGAGCCGTCATGATCGCCGAAGTGCGGCTATGGGGGCGGAGGATCGGGGCGGTGTCGCTCGAGGATGGGCGCGAAGTGGCCACATTCCAATACGATCCGGACTTCGCAACGAGCGGCATTCAGGTTTCCCCGCTGACGATGCCGTTGAGCGAGGAAGTGTATGAGTTCCCGGCACTGCCTCGAAACACGTTTCACGGGTTGCCCGGGCTGCTGGCCGATTCCCTGCCCGACCGGTTCGGCAACGCTTTGATTGACGCCTGGCTGGCGACGCAAGGCCGGACGCCGGAGAGTTTCAGCGCGGTGGAGCGTTTGTGTTACACAGGGACGCGCGGCATGGGGGCGCTGGAATTCCGCCCTTCGCTCGGCCTGCGTCCGGTCAAGGCACATCACGTCGAGATCGACGCCTTGGTCAACCTGGCTTCGGAGGTCTTGACGCATCGCGGCGATCTGCAGGGCCACTTCCACACCAAAGGCCGGGAGAAAGCACTCAGGGAAATTCTTCGCGTCGGCACGTCCGCCGGTGGTGCGCGTGCGAAGGCGGTGATCGCATGGAACCGCGAAACGAATGAAGTGCGTTCCGGGCAGATCGAGGCGGGCGAAGGGTTCGATTACTGGCTGCTGAAATTCGATGGCGTGTCGGGGAACAAAGACAAGGAGATGGAGGACCCCAAGGGCTACGGGGCGATCGAATATGCGTATTACCTGATGGCCAAGGCGGCGGGCGTCACGATGAGCGAGTGCCGGCTGCTCGAAGAAAAGGGACGCCGGCATTTCATGACCCGCCGGTTCGATCGCCTGGCGGGCGGGGAGAAACTCCACATGCAGTCGCTGTGCGCGATGGCACATTTTGATTTCAACCAGGCCGGTGCCTACTCCTACGAGCAGGCGATGCTCGCGATCCGGCAGCTCGAGTTGCCGATGTCTGCGGTGGAGGAGCAGTTCCGGCGGATGGCCTTCAACATCGTGGCCCGGAACCAGGATGACCACGTGAAGAACATTGCCTTCCTGATGGACAAACAGGGCAGTTGGTCGCTGGCTCCGGCATTTGACGTGACCTACAGTTTCAATCCCTCCGGCCTCTGGACGGGAGCGCACCAGATGACGGTCAACGGAAAGCGGGACGGTTTCACAATGGAGGACTTCGAAGTGTGCGCGAGGGCTGCGCTCATGAAGCGAGGCCGGGCCAAGACGATCGTCGAAGAAATATGCGCTGTCGTGGAACGCTGGCCGGAATTTGCGAGAGAGGCGAAAGTTTCAGACGATTGGCTGCGGCAGATCCAAAAAAATCAACGGCTCTCTTTTCCCGAGAAATGAGCCCTTGTTGAACAGGGACTGGCAATGTCCGAGTGGGCGGCGAATTGCGTCTCTCCACAGTCTCTTGGAATACCTTGGAAAGGCTCGGAAAACGGTGGAAGTGTTTGAACTTTTGTTTGAACTTCGATGATTTTTAGACAGAAATCATCGTAAGTTGTTCTTTATCAGAGGGAGCGGGTGAAGGGAATCGAACCCTCGTATGCAGCTTGGGAAGCTGCCGTTCTACCATTGAACTACACCCGCGTGAAAATTATTCCCAAGAGACAACGGCTCTCCGTTTTCTCTGTGCGTCCGTTGTATTGCTCATTGCCGTGACGTTGTTCCATACAGCAACTTTTTTTCTGAGACTGGATGCCGTGATACCTTTGTTGTCCCCGGCAGAGGAAATGATATTGTCGTAGTTATCATCAAACGCAATTTGGTAGGATGCACCCCAAGGATCCACAAAAATACCCGTATTCGTGGATAGGCCGCTTTTTTTTCCTACTTTGGCGTTCGGAACTTCAATAAACACAATTTGCCGTGGGTTCAAACTGCTCGTATTGCTCCCCATCAGGGCAGAGAGAAAAGGCTCGCCCACATCTACGCCGGAGGCATTTGTTGCAGGCAGCTTCCCATACTCGGTTTCATACGCGATGACCGCCGTGGCGATCTGGGTGACGTCATTTTTGGCCTGGGCCTTTTTGGCGGCGTCGATGGCGGAGTTGACAGCCGGGAAGAGCAGGGACATCAGGATTCCGATGATCGCGATCACGATGAGGAGCTCGATGAGCGTGAAAGCGGATCTTTCTGGAATGCGGGGAGTGTTGTTCATGATGGCTGCAGGTATCTATCCAATGAAACGGCTCTTCAAGGTGCATTCTCAACGCCGCTGCGGCAAGCAATTTCTTGTCGATACGCGCGCTGCGTTTCAATCCGGGCAAAAAATCGACCGATCCGGGCTCGTCCGGACCCGGTCCTGGCGCCGTGAATATTTTTTCATTATTTCTTTGACACTGTTGCCGTGTCCGTTAATTTGACCGGCTCCCGACATCCCGTCGGAAAACCACCAACGCAGGAGACCAGACACGGTCGATCGCACTGCAACAAAATATGCAAAAATCACGAAGCAAGCGTTACCGGGCCGCCGCTGAAAAAGTGGACGGCAGCAAGAAATACCAGCTGTCCGAGGCAGTCAAGACACTCAAGACCCTGCCCCCGACAAAGTTCGACCAGACGGTCACCCTGTCGTTCAAGCTGGGCGTCGATCCCAAGCAGAGCGACCAGATGGTCCGCGGAACCTGCCCCCTCCCGAACGGAAGCGGCAAGAACGTGCGGGTCCTCGTTTTTGCGACCGGCCAGTCCGCGGATGCTGCGAAGGAAGCCGGGGCGGAATTCGTCGGGTTCGAAGATCTCATCAAAAAAGTGACCGGCGGGTTCTCCGACTTCGACGTCGCGATCGCCACCCCGTCCGCCATGGCGGAGGTCCGCAAGCTCGGCAAGGTCCTCGGGCCCCGCGGCCTGATGCCGAATCCCAAGACCGGCACCGTCACCGACGACACCGCCAAAGCCGTGAAGGAAGTCAAGGCCGGACGCGTGGAGTTCAAACTCGACAAGAACGGAAATGTCGCCGTGCCTGTCGGAAAATTTTCCTTTGAAGACCTGGCGCTCGTGGAGAACGGGTCGGCTGTCATTGACGCCGTCGTGAAGGCCCGCCCCGCCACGGCCAAGGGCTCGTTTGTCGAGTCCATCACTCTCGCAGCCACGATGACCCCGGGCGTGTCGGTCGACCCGACCCCCTACCTCAAACACTAAATCCCATGAGACCCGAGAAAACTTTGATCGTCGCGGACGTCCGCGAAAAACTGAAATCCTCGCCGTATCTGCTGGTGGTTGATTACACCGGCATGAAGGTGCCTCATTTTGAGGAGCTCCGCACCCGCCTGACCGGCGCCGGTGCCCGCCTCAGCGTGGTGCGCAACACCTTTCTGAAAATTGCCGCGCAGGACCTCAAGATGCCGGAGCTCGAGGGCTCGCTCGCCGGGCAGACCGCGATGGTCACCGGAGAGGCCGATATCTGCGCCGCCGCGAAAGTCCTCAAGACCTTCCATGCGGAGTTCCAGAAGCCGACCGTGCGCGGCGGGGTTCTTGATAATGCCGCCCTGACCACCGCCCAGGTTGCGGAGCTCGCGGACCTGCCCAGCAAGGAAGCCCTGCAATCCAAGCTCCTCGGCCTCCTGCAGACGCCGGCGACCCAATTTGTCCGTGTCCTCAACGAGCCGGGCGCCAGCCTGGCCCGCGTCCTCCAGGCGAAAGCCGACGCGGCAGGGGAGGCGGCCTAGAAGATTTTGCCCGGTGTTTTCGAAGCCGCACCGGGCAAACAACAACAACACAAATCGGTTCCTCGTCGGTCAGACGGCTGTCTGGCTCAAATGCCCTGAGGCTTCCGGGCGCGACGATACCACAATAGAAAAAACACAATGGCAGACACACAAGCACTCGTAGACCAGCTCAGCGGACTCACCGTTCTGGAGATCGCCGGACTGGTAAAACAACTCGAAGAAAAATGGGGCGTCAGCGCCGCAGCACCCGTCGCAGTCGCCGCAGCAGGAGCTGCCGGAGCCGCTGCAGCACCGGTTGAGGAAAAGACCGCGTTTGACGTGATCCTCGTTGAAGCCGGCGGAAACAAAATCGCCGTCATCAAAGAGGTGCGCGCCGCCGTGGCCGGTCTCGGCCTCGCCGAAGCCAAGGCCCTCGTCGAGAGCGCTCCCAAGTCCCTCAAAGAGGGCGTGACCAAGGAAGAAGCGGAAGAGATCAAGAAAAAGATCGAAGCCGCCGGCGCCAAAGTCGAAATCAAGTAATCCCGTCCCTTTAACACCGCAGAGAGATCTCGAAAAAAAGTCTTGATCTCTCTGCGGATCCCTATAATTTCTCACCTCCGCTGGAAGCCAAGGCCCTGTTATCCGATCGAATCCGTCCGAGTAATCAACAATCCGTCACCAGACGGGTGGGGAAATCCCTGCCTGCCTGCACGGATGTTTTGCATTCCGACGTTTTGACCGAATTTCCGGGCTAAACAAAAGCTGGTTGGCACGCCAACAATTCACCGGAAATAGCCACTCGAATCCACCATGTCTGAACGTATCCATTTCGGCAAATTGCAGGAGGCCATCGAGCCGCCAAATCTCATTGAGCTCCAGATCAACTCGTATAACGAGTTTTTCCAGAAGGACACCCAGGTGACCAAGCGCCGGAACATCGGCCTTCAGGCGGTCTTCCGGGAGTTCTTTCCGATTTTCGGATTCGAGGACAAGTCGTCGCTCGACTTTGTGAGCTATGATCTCGGGGAATCGAAGCTGTCGGCTTTGGATTCCCAGCGCGAAGGGCAGACCTACAGCGCCCCGCTTTACGTTACGTTCCGCTACAAGGACGAGCGCTGCACGAAGGAAGAAAAAGTCTACATGGGCGAGCTGCCCCTGATGACCCCGCAGGGCACGTTTGTGATCAATGGCGCCGAGCGCGTCGTCGTTTCCCAGCTCCACCGCTCGCCCGGCATCTGTTTTGAGACATCGGTCCACACGAACGGCAAAATCCTTCACGGCTTCCGGATCATTCCCGACCGTGGCTCATGGATTGAGGTGCAGTTCGATACCAGCGACCTCCTCTACGTCTACCTCGACCGCCGCAAGCGCCGCCGGAAATTTCTTGCGACGACCTTCCTCCGCGCCCTCGGCCACCCGTCGGACGAGGACATCATCAAGCTTTTCTACACGATCCAGGACCTCAAGCTCAGCGAGAAGCTCGAGGAGGACGAGATCAGCACGAAAGTTCTGATCGCCGACATCCGCGATGGCGAGATCACCGTTGCCCGCGCTTTCGAGCCGCTCAACGCCGCCACCGTCCGCCAGCTCATCGGGCTCGGCCACAAAACCGTCAAGGTCGTGGACACGAAGGATGACGACACGATCATCAAATCCCTCAAGAAGGATCCCGCCCACGATGAGGACGAGGCCCTGAAGGACATCTACCGCAAGCTGCGCCCCGGCGATCCTCCGACAGTGCAGAATGCGCGCGGCATGCTCAAGCGCCTGTTCTTCGACGCCAAGCGTTACGATCTCGGCCGCGTCGGCCGTCACAAAATCAACCAGAAGCTCGGCCTCAAGGTCTCCGAGGATGAGCGGATTCTGACCAAGGAAGATTTTATTGCGGCGATGAAGTATCTCGTCCTGCTTCGCGGTGGCGAAGGGATGACCGACGACATCGATCACCTCGGCAGCCGCCGTGTGAGGACGGTCGGGGAGCTTCTTGCCAACCAGTGCCGGGTCGGCCTGGCCCGCACCGAGCGCCTCGTCCGCGAGCGCATGACACTGTTTGATGCCAGCGTCGACCAGATCACCCCGCAGAAACTGATCAATCCAAAATCGCTGAGCGCCGTCGTCCGGGACTTCTTCGGGCGCAGCCAGCTCAGCCAGTTCATGGATCAGACGAACCCGCTCTCCGAGCTCACCCACAAGCGCCGTCTTTCGGCCCTTGGGCCAGGCGGGCTCAGCCGCGACCGCGCCGGATTCGAGGTTCGAGACGTCCATCCGTCGCACTACGGCCGCATCTGCCCGATCGAGACGCCGGAAGGCCCGAACATCGGTCTGATCAGCTCCCTGAGCACGTTTGCCCGGATCAATGAATTTGGGTTCATCGAAACCCCCTACCGCAAGGTGCACAACGCACGGGTGACCGACGAGGTCGAGTATCTGAGCGGCGACCGCGATGAGAATTTCTACATCGCCCAGGCAAATTCCACTGTGGACAGCCACAACAAGCTGACCGGCGAAAAGGTTTCCGCGCGCTATCGCGGGGACTTCGTCGAGGTCGAGCCGGCGCAGATCCAATACATGGACGTCTCGCCCAAGCAGCTCGTCTCCGTGGCGGCCGGATTGATTCCGTTCCTGGAACACGATGACGCCAACCGTGCGCTCATGGGATCGAACATGCAGCGCCAGGGGGTTCCGCTCCTCGTCTCCGAGGCTCCGCTTGTCGGAACCGGCCTCGAAGGCCGCGTGGCGCGTGATTCGCGGGCTGTTGTTTGCGCGGAGGCCTCCGGAAAGGTGGCATCCGTCACCGCCACCCACATCATCATCACCAAGGACGGCCAGCTGCCCGAGGGGAAGAAAAAAATCAAGAACGATCCGGAGAATGGCGTGCACGTCTACGAGCTGCGCAAGTTCATGCGGTCGAACGCCAGCACCTGCATCAACCAGAAGGCGATCGTCCACAAGGGCCAGTCCATCAAGAAGGGCGATGTCATCGCCGACGGACCGAACACCGAAAACGGCGAGCTCGCCCTCGGACGCAACGTGCTCGTGGCCTTCATGCCATGGAACGGCTACAACTTCGAGGATGCGATCCTGATCTCCGAGCGCGTGGTGAAAGAGGACATCTACACCTCGATCCACATCGATGAGTTCGAAATCGGCGCCCGCGACACGAAGCTCGGGCCTGAGGAAATCACCCGCGACATTCCGAACGTCAGCGAGGAGTCCCTGCAAGACCTCGGACCCGACGGCGTCATCCGCATCGGTGCCGAAGTCAAGCCGGGCGACATCCTGGTCGGGAAAATCACTCCCAAGAGCGAAACCGAACTGGCCCCCGAAGAGCGCCTCCTGCGCGCGATTTTCGGAGAGAAGGCCGCCGACGTCAAAGACACCTCGCTCACGGTTCCTTCCGGAACCTACGGCATCGTCATGGACGTCAAGGTTTCTTCGAAGAAGGAAGTCACCCGCACGAAAATGACGCCGGCCGAGTCGAAGCGCCAGCAGAAGATGATCCTCGAGGATTACAAGAAGCGCAAAGACGACCTTCACGAGCAGCTCACGGCCTCGCTTTCAAACATCCTGCTCAACGAGAAGATCCCGCTCGACGTGGTGAACGCGCAGACCGGTGAGATCATCATCCCGGCCAACCGCAAGATCACGAAGCAGCTCCTGCGGAAGCTCGCGGCGGTCTACAACCACGTCGAAATCGACCCGAGCCCGATCCGGAACAAGATCAACGAGATCATCGGACAGTTCGAGCACAAGTTCGTCGACCTCGACAACGAGCGCGACCAGAACCTCGGCCGCATCGAAAGCGGCGACGATGTCGATCCCGGCATCATCAAGCAGGTCAAGGTCTATATCGCCAGCAAGCGGAAGCTCAGCGTCGGTGACAAGATGGCCGGACGCCACGGAAACAAGGGTGTCGTCGCCAAAATTGTTCCCGAGGAAGACATGCCGTATCTCGCGGACGGAACCCCGGTGGACATCGTCCTCAACCCGCTCGGCGTGCCGAGCCGCATGAATGTCGGACAGGTTCTTGAAACCCACCTCGGCGTCGCCGCAAAAGCCCTTGGATTCAAGGTGGCGACCCCGGTCTTCGACGGCATTCCGGAAACCAAAATCCGCGAATTCCTCAAGGAGGCGAAGACCAAGGAAGGGTTCACCTGGACGAACGAAAACGGCAAATCCACCGTCTATGACGGCCGCACCGGAGAAGCCTTCGACCAGCAGGTCGTCGTCGGATACATCTACATGCTGAAGCTCGGCCATCTGGTCGCGGACAAGATCCACGCCCGTGCCGTCGGACCATACAGCCTCGTCACCCAGCAGCCGCTCGGAGGCAAGGCCCAGTATGGCGGCCAGCGCTTCGGAGAGATGGAAGTCTGGGCGCTCGAAGCCTACGGCGCCGCCTACACGCTCCAGGAACTCCTCACCGTCAAATCCGACGATGTCGCCGGCCGCACCCGAATCTACGAGAGCATTGTCAAGGGTGACAATTCCCTCGAAGCGGGCACGCCCGAGTCGTTCAACGTCCTCATCAAAGAAATGCAGGGCCTCGGCCTCGATGTCCGCGTCGGAGGGAAAGACCCCTCTCTCGCCAATTCCGCCGCCTGATCCACCGCAACTGAATAAAGAATCGATTCCATGAAAGAGGTTAATTTCCGCGAAGCATTTGGTGAACAGAAACCGGTCGGCTTTGATGAGGTGGCAATCACTGTCTCCTCTCCCGACGCCATGCGCAGTTGGAGCAAGGGCGAGGTCAAAAACCCCGAGACCATCAACTACCGCACATTCAAACCCGAGAAGGGCGGCCTCTTCTGCGAGCGCATTTTCGGCCCGACCCGCGACTGGGAATGCTCGTGCGGAAAATACAAGCGCATCAAGCACAAGGGGGTGATCTGCGACCGCTGCGGCGTCGAGGTCACTCTCTCCCGCGTCCGCCGCGAGCGGATGGGTCACATCGATCTCGCCGTCCCGGTTTCGCACATCTGGTTCTACAAGTGCATGCCTTCGCGCATCGGCCTCATGCTGGACATGACCTCGCGCCAGCTCGAGCGCGTGATCTATTACGAGGACTACATCGTCATCGATCCGGGCAGCACCCCGCTCCAGCGCTGCCAGCTCCTCACGGAGGCCGAATACCGCGAGGCGGAGGACCAGTATGGCGAAGCCTTCACCGCCGGCATGGGCGCGGAAGCGATCCAGAAGCTTCTCGAGCAGACCGACCTCGCCAAGCTGAACGACGAGATCGAAGTCGCGATGGTTTCCACGCGCAGCAAGCAGCTCCGCAAGAAGCTGGCCAAGCGCCTCAAGCTCGTGCAGGGCTTTGCCTCGTCGAGGACACGTCCGGAATGGATGATCCTCAACGTGCTCCCGGTCATCCCGCCGGACCTGCGCCCGCTCGTGCCTCTCGAAGGCGGACGTTTCGCGACCTCCGATCTCAACGATCTCTACCGCCGCGTCATCAATCGGAACAACCGACTCCGCACGCTCCTCCAGCTCAAGACCCCGGAGGTCATCATCCGCAATGAAAAGCGGATGCTCCAGGAGTCGGTGGACGCGCTCTTCGACAACGGCCGCCACGGCCGCGCTGTCACCGGTGCCGCCAACCGTCCGCTCAAATCCCTCAGCGACATGCTCAAGGGCAAGGGCGGGCGCTTCCGCCAGAACCTGCTCGGCAAGCGCGTCGATTACTCCGGCCGCTCGGTCATCGTCATCGGGCCGGAGCTCAAGCTCAACCAGTGCGGGCTGCCCAAGAAAATGGCGCTCGTCCTTTTTGAGCCGTTCATCATCCGTCGCCTCAAAGAGCAGGGCCACGTCCACACCGTCCGCAGCGCGAAGAAGCTCATCGAGCGCCAGACGCCTGAAGTCTGGGACATCCTTGAAGAGGTCACCAAGGGCCACCCGGTCCTCCTGAACCGTGCGCCGACTCTCCATCGCCTTTCGATCCAGGCGTTCGAGCCTCTGCTCATCGAAGGTGAGGCGATCCGCATCCACCCGCTCGTCTGTACCGCCTACAACGCGGACTTTGACGGCGATCAGATGGCCGTCCACGTCCCGCTCTCGGTCGAGGCCCAGATGGAAGCCCGCATGCTCATGCTGGCGACGAACAACATCTTCTCGCCCTCCAGCGGAAAGCCGATCACGAACCCGTCGCAGGACATTCCTCTCGGCTGCTACTACCTGACGCAGAAGCCCCGCGGCGAGGATGCGAACAAGGAAAAGCGCATGCCGCTCTTCGGCCACGCCGACGAGGTCGAACTTGCCCTCACCGAGGGCTCGATCCGCACGCACACCAGGATCCGTTTCAAAAATCCGGACTTCGACCGCGCGACGATCTTCGGCGACCCGACGAAAAAAGTTCTCGAGACCACAGCCGGCCGCGTTGTCTTCAATCAGATCTGGCCTGCGGATCTCGGTTTTTACAACAAAGTTTGCGGCAAGAAGCAGCTCTCGGATGTCATCTGGCGCTGCTACAAGATTGCCGGCCAGCAGAAGACGGTGGAAACCCTCGACCTCCTCAAGGAGCTCGGCTTCCGCGAGGCCACCAAGGCCGGAATTTCCATCGGTATCACCGACATGATCATCCCGCCCGAGAAGGTCCAGCTTCTCGAGAAGGCGTATAAGGAAGTCGCCGAGGTCCAGAAGCAATACCTCCGCGGAATCATCACCGACGGCGAGCGCAAGAACAAGGTGCAGGACATCTGGACCCACACCGGCGAAGAGGTGGCCAACGCCCTCTTCCGCACGCTCGATCACAACGATGGCCGCCGCGAAATGAACCCCGTGTTCATGATGGTGGACTCCGGTGCCCGAGGCAACCGCACGCAGATCAAGCAGCTCGCCGGTATGCGCGGCCTCATGGCCAAGCCCTCGGGCGAGATCATCGAGCAGCCGATCACGGCGAACTTCCGCGAGGGGCTCTCGGTTCTGGAATATTTCATCTCGACCCACGGTGCCCGCAAGGGTCTCGCGGATACCGCCCTCAAGACGGCGGACTCCGGCTACCTGACCCGCAAGCTCGTGGACGCCGCGCAGGACGTGATCATCCGGATCGACGATTGCCATACGGCGAACGGCATCGCCGTCCGCCCGATCTACGAGGGCGACGAGGAAGTTGTCAGCCTGTCCACCCGCATCATCGGCCGCGCAAGCTGCGAGACGGTAAAGGATCCGGTGACCGGCAAGACCATCCTCAAGGCCAACCAGCTGATCGACGAGGAGACCGCCGCCGCGCTCGAAAAGATCGGGCACGAGCAGATCAAGATCCGCTCCGCCCTGACCTGCGAATCCAAGCGGGGCATCTGCGCGAAGTGTTACGGACGGAACCTTTCCACAGGCAACATGATCAAGCTGGGCGAAGCAGTCGGCATCATCGCCGCCCAGTCGATCGGCGAGCCGGGCACCCAGCTCACGATGCGCACGTTCCACGTCGGCGGAACGGCGAGCCAGACATTCAAGCAGCCTATCGTGAAAGCCAAGAACGAGGGCGTCGCGCGCTTCAACGAGCTCAAGGTTGTTGAAACGAGCGAGGGCACCTACGTCGTTCTCAACAAGAACGGCACGGTCAGCCTCCATGCGCCGGACGGACGCGAGCTCGAAAGCCACAACATCGTGGTCGGTTCGGTCATCTCGGTTGCCGATGGCGCCACCGTGAAAAAGGGCGAGACCTTCATCCAGTGGGATCCTTACAACGTTCCGATCATCACCGAGAAAGTCGGGCGGATCGAGTTCCGCGACATGATCCCGGGCGTCACGATCCGCAAGGAAGTCGATGAGGCCACCGGCGTCATGGGAACGGTCGTCATCGAGCACAAGGAAGATCTTCACCCGCAGATCGTCATCATGGACGAGGCGAAGAAGAATGTCCTCGCCAGCTACTCGATTCCCGCGGGAGCCCACATCGAAGTCAAGGAAGGCTCGAAGGTTCCGGCCGGACAGCGTCTCGCCAGGACCCCGCGCAAAATTGCCAAGACGAAGGACATCACCGGCGGTCTGCCGCGTGTCGCCGAACTCTTCGAGGCCCGCCGTCCGAAGGATGCTGCGGAAATCGCAAAGATCGACGGCGTCGTCGATATCGGCGGGACCGTGCGAGCCAAGCGCCGCCTCATCGTCACCGATCCTGAAACCAAGGCCGAGGAAGAGCACCTCATTCCGCTCAACAAGCACATCATCGTCTTCAAGGGAGACACCGTGAAAAAAGGCCAGCAGCTCACCGAAGGCCCGGTCGTGCCACACGAAATTCTGGAGGTCTGCGGACCGCAGGAGCTCCAGGAGCATCTCCTCAACGAGGTGCAGGAGGTCTACCGCCTCCAGGGCGTGGAGATCAACGACAAGCACATCGAAATCATCGTGCGCCAGATGCTGCGCAAGGTCAAAATCACCGAGCCCGGTGACACAAGCCTTCTCTGGGGCGACCAGGTGGACCGCCTGGCATTCGAAGCGGAGAACGAGCGCGTCATCGAGAAGGGCGGAAAACCCGCCGAGGCCAGCCCGGTTCTTCTGGGCATCACCAAGGCCTCGCTCGAGACCGACAGCTTTATTTCCGCCGCATCATTCCAAGACACCACACGTGTATTGACCGAGGCTGCAACACTTGGCAAAGTGGACAGGCTGCGGGGCTTCAAAGAAAACGTCATCATGGGGCATCTCATTCCGGCCGGCACTGGTTTCCAGGCCTACCGCGAGACCGAGATTGTTCTCCTGGGCGATGCGCTTGAGGCCGAGCCGAATCCTGAACCCGAAAAAGCCGCCAGCTAAGAGATCCCATGTCCGAAGAAACATCCAAATATCCAAACGTCGAACTCATGACCGAACTGCTCGAAGCCGGCGTGCACTATGGACACCAGACCAAGCGCTGGAATCCGAAGATGCGCGACTACATCCTCGAAGAAAAAAATTCCATCTACATCATCGATCTGGCCCAGACAGTGGACCAGCTCTCGCGTGCCACGGAATACCTGACCAACCTCGCCCGGGGCGGCGGGAAAATCCTCTTCGTCGGAACCAAGAAGCAGGCGCAGGAAGCCGTCCGCGAGGCCGCGACGGCCACTGGCCAGCTCTTCGTCAACCAGCGCTGGCTTGGCGGAACGCTCACCAACCTGACCACGATCCGCAAAAGCGTCGCCCGCCTGAAGGAAATTCAGGCGGCGGAGGGAACTCCCGCCTTTGCAAAGATCAACAAGGCGGAAGCTGCGGCCATCCGCCGCGAAGGCGCCAAGCTCCTCCACAATCTCGAAGGGATTGTGAACATGGAGAAGCTGCCTGATGCGCTCGTCGTCATCGACACGCTCCGCGAGGAGATCGCCGTCGCTGAGGCCAACCGCCTCAAGATCCCGATCATCGCCATCGTGGACACGAACTGCGATCCGGAGAAAATCGAATACCCGATCGCGGGCAACGACGACGCGATCCGCTCGATCCGCGTGATCCTCCAGAAGCTTGTCCAATCGATCATCGAAGCCAAGGGCGCGACGAAGACCGCTCCCTCCGAGCTGTCCGCCGTCTCAGAATAAAAACGGGTCTTAAGTTTTAAGTGTGAAGTATTAAGCGCACCCCTGGCCGGGCGCTTTCTTCCCTTAATACTTAATTCTTAATGCTTAATACTTTTATGTCCGAAATATCTGCCTCAGTTGTCAAAGAACTCCGCGAGAAAACAAACGCGGGAATGATGGATTGCAAGAGAGCCCTGACCGAAGCCAGCGGGGATCTTGCCGCCGCCGAAGACATCCTTCGCAAGAAGGGCATCGCCAGCGCCGGAAAGAAATCCTCGCGCGCCGCGAAGGAGGGGGCCATCGCCTCCTACATTCACCTTCAGGGCAAGGTGGGCGTTCTGGTTGAGATCAACTGCGAGACCGACTTCGTCGCGAAGAACGACATCTTCCGGGATTTTGTCAAGGACGTCACCCTTCACATCGCCGCCGCCAATCCGCTCTACGTGAGTCGGGAGCAGGTGCCGGAGAAGCTGATCCTCTCCGAGCGCGAGATCTACGCGGCCCAGGTGCAGGGGAAGCCGGCGAACATCGTGGACAAAATTGTGGATGGAAAAGTCGACAAGTTTTACAGCACGATCTGCCTTCTGGAACAGCCGTTCATCAAGAATCCCGATCTGACGATCAAGGATCTCCTCACCAGCAAAATTGCCGAGCTCGGAGAGAACATGATCATCCGCCGCTTCACCCGCTACATGGTGGGCGAGGATCTGGGGGAATAGCCGGCCGGTTGCCCCCAGGCAACATGAGTTTCCGTATGGCGGTTTCTCCCGGCGAATGACCGCTTTCCGTTACTGCCGGTTCTTCTTCGCGCTCTGCCTGCTGCCCGCCGGCCTTGGGCTCCAGCAATTGTCAGGAGCCGCAGACGGGCGGACCGTCATCAGATACTGGGACAAATGGACCGGATTCGAGGCGGATGCGATGCGGGCCGTTGTGGACGATTTCAACGCGAGCCAGGACCGCATCTTTGTGGAGTTCAACTCGGTGAGCCAGATCGACCGCCGCCTCATGCTGGCGACTGCGGGCGGCGTGCCTCCCGATGTGGCGGGCATCTGGGCGATCAACCTGCCGGTCTATTCCGAAAACAACGCGCTCACTCCATTGGATAAGCTGGCGCGCAACGCCGGCATCAACCCGGATGACTACATCCCGGTGTTTTGGAAGATGTGCCAATACCGCGACCATCTCTGGGCCCTGCCTGCCACGCCCAGCTGCAATGCGCTCATCTACAACAAAAAAATGTTTCGCGAGGCGGGGCTGGATCCGGACAAGCCGCCCCGGTCGATCGCCGAGCTGGAAGCCTTCAATGAAAAGCTGACCCGGCGATCCGCGTCAGGAAGGCTGGAGACGATCGGCCATGTCCCGGAGGAGCCCGGCTGGTGGAACGGGCTTTGGGGATACTGGTTCGGGGGGAGCATGGTCGAGGGGGATTCGAGGATCACGGCGACATCACCGGAAAACGTTGCCGCCTATCGCTGGGTCCAATCCTATCCGGAGCGCTTCGGCGCGGACCGCCTGCTGGCGCTGCGCGACGGTTTCGGGAATTTCGCTTCCCCGCAGAACCCGTTCTTCACGGGACGGGTGGCCATGATCCTCCAGGGCTCGTGGATCTACAATTTTATCGCAAACTACGCGCCGGCGGATTTTGAATGGGGCGTGGCCCCGTTCCCGTCCAATGATCCCGACCATCTGCGCGATGTCACCATCGTCGAGTGCGACCTGCTGGTGATCCCGGTCGGGGCGAAGCACCCGCAGGAGGCGTTCGAGTTCATGCGCTATGTGAACACGCGTGGTCCCATGGAAAAGCTCTGCCTCGGCCAGCGGAAGTTCAGCCCGCTCCAGGAATGCAGCCCGACATTTTTCGAGGCGCATCCGAATCCGTTCATCCGCACGTTCCTCGAGCTTGCAAAAAGCCCCAACGCCCGTCCTGCTCCTGCCGTGACGACATGGGGCGAGTATAATGCCGACATGAAAAATGCGGTCACGCGGATCTGGACCGGGGCGGCCACGGCGGAGGAGGCCCTGGCGGATGTCCAGAAGCGGCAGCAGAAAAACCTGGACCGCCGTCATGAGCGCTGGCACCGGAGCGAACCCGTCCTCACCAAATCGTGGAGCGAGCAATGACAGGGCAGGAACGACACAACCTGAGGGTGGGCCTCCTTTTCATCAGCCCATGGATAGTGGGATTTCTCGTCCTCTGCGCCTACCCGCTTGTGAGCTCGGTCTATTTTTCGCTTTGCGATTACTCGGTGCTCTCGCCGGCGGTCTTCATCGGGGCTCAGAATTACCGGGATCTCGCGGCCGATGAGGTTTTCTGGACCGCGCTCTACAACACCTTTTTCTTTGCGGCCCTCGCGATCCCGCTCGGGTTGCTGGTGTCGCTGAGCCTGGCGGTCCTTCTGAATTTTGAGGCGCGCGGCCGGGGGTTTTTCCGCACGGTATTTTTCCTGCCCTCGCTGGTCCCGATGGTCTGTCTTGCGGTGCTGTGGCAATGGATGCTCAACGGGGAGCTTGGGCTCGTGAACAGCACGATCAATCCGGTGCTGGATGTGTTCAACCATGCCCTGGGCACACACTGGCAGGCCCCGAATTGGCTGGCCGAGGCCCGCTACGCGAAATGGGGAATCATCTTCACGGTCCTCTGGGGCGTGGGCAATGCCGTGGTCATCTTCCTGGCCGGCTTGCAGGATGTCCCCCGGCACCTCTATGAATCCGCAGACATCGATGGGGCAAGCTTCTGGCAGAAAACCCTGCACATCACGCTGCCCGTCATCTCGCCTGTGATTTATTTCAATATGATCATGGGGCTCATCGGTTCGTTTCAGGTTTTCGCCGTGCCGTATGTCATGACCGGCGGCGGCGACGGGCCCGGCCGCTCGCTGCTTTTCCTCGCGACGTATCTCTACCAGAACGCCTTCGACTACTGGAACATGGGCTACGCCTGCGCGATCGGCGTCATCCTCTTCGCGATCATCCTTCTGCTCACGCTTTTCGCCACCAAGCTCTCGGAGCGCCACGTTTACTACGCCGGAAAATAGCCATGGCCCGCACCAACCTGTTTGCCCGGATCCTGATTTATAGCGCGCTTATCCTTGCGGCCATCGCGTTTCTCGCGCCGTTTGCCTGGATGGTGTCCACGTCGCTCAAGCCGCTCAACGAAACCATGTCCCTGCCGCCGCGCTGGATCCCAAACGAAATCCATTGGGAGAACTACCCGGATGCGATCCGCGAGATGCGGTATTTCTGGCGCTATGCCGGGAACTCGCTGCTGCTCTGCCTGCTCAGCGTCGTCGGAACGGTGGCCAGCAGCGCGCTCGCCGCCTACGGGTTCTCGCGCATTGAGTGGAAGGGCCGGGATACGGTTTTTGTGATTCTGCTGGCGACGATGATGATCCCGTTCCCCGTGGTGATGGTTCCGATCTACGGGCTGTTCAAAAGCCTCGGCTGGATCGGGACGTTCAAGCCGCTCTGGGTTCCGACATTTTTTGCCGGAGCGTTCAACGTCTTCCTCCTCCGGCAGTTTTTTCTCGGCTTGCCGAAAGACATTTCCGAAGCCGCAAGGATCGACGGCTGCTCGGAGATCGGGATATTTTTCCGCGTCATCCTCCCGCTCTGCAAGCCCGCGCTTCTCGTCGTCGCGCTTTTCCAGTTTCTCCACACGTGGAATGACTTCCTCGGCCCGCTGATCTACCTCACCGAGCAGAAGGACTTCACCCTCGCGCTCGGCCTGCAAAGCTTTCAGAGCCAGCAGGGAGGGACCGCATGGCACCACCTGATGGCCGCTTCAACCCTCGTCGTCCTCCCGGTCATCGCCCTCTTTTTCTTCACGCAGAAATCCTTCATCGAAGGCATCGCGACGAGTGGAGGCAAAAACTAATTTCCCTGAATTCTACTCCCGGGCCTGAGGGAGCGGAATCAGGGCCGGTGGAGTTGTTTTCAGGTAGAGCCACTTCGCGTCGAGTTGCTTCAGGGTTTCCTGCCAGCCGGGCTCATGTTTCAGCACGATCTGCAACGCGTCCCATTGCTTGTGGTAGTTCAGGCCATGGCTCCAGAGGTGCCCCTCGTAGCCGCAGAGAACGGGCCGGCCGAGAAGCATGACCGGATTGTTGAAGTCCGGCTCCACGGCGATCCGGTCCCCGAGCGGGACTGTGGCAAGCAACCTGGCTGTCACGGCGAGCTCCGAGCGCGAGGTCAATTTGTAGCCGTGGCGTCCGTCGAGCCCGCCTGCCAGCGAGACGGCGCCCGAGAAAAAGAGCAGGAAGCAGACGAGCCCGCGCACCGGGACCGGCCATTTGAGGATCATCTCCCAAAGGAACGGGGCACATGCCAGCCAGGCCCAGAGAAAGAATTTCGTGTTGTCCCACTCCCACGGGGCAAAGCTGACAAAGCAGCAGATGAGAAAAAGAAAAAGCCCGGTTCCAGCAAAGCAGATGGCCTCGCGGCTCCGGTTTCGGACGACGCTCCATCCGAGCAGAAGCAGCAGCGGAAGCGAAATGCCGAAGTTCCAGATCCAGAAGAGCCAGGCCGAATGGTCCTGTAGCCATGCGTAGCCGGAGACGTTTGCATACGCCAGCCACATCTCGTTTCCCTGCATCCAGCCGGGCAGCCAGCGGAGACCTGATGCGGCAGAGAAGTGTCCGGTGACAAAAAACAGCGCAGTCGTCGCCGGCAGAACAGAGCACGCCACGAAAGCAGCCAGAAATTTTCGCTGCGCCGGTTGCACCAGAAACGCGCAGGCAAGGACCAGGCTCAGGAATACGAAAGTGTGGGCGCTGAAGACCGGCATCGTTGAATAGAGCAGAAAGGCGACCCAGGGAGGGATGCCGGAGCCGCTGCCGAAAAACTCCGCTCGCCATGCGTTCAGCAGGAAGAGACCGCACGGCAGGGCGTAGAGAAGACCCCGCTGGGTGACGAGCATCGTCAGGAAAAAGTTTTTCCAGGCCAGCTCCGCTTGAAAATCTGCCACGTGCCCGGTTTGGAAAATGAGAAATCCCGCCAGCCCGCCATTGAACAGCAAAGCCGCAAGCGCAAAGGCTCCGCCCCACCGCCAGAGCGCCCAGGCCGAGAGCCCGGCCCCCAGAAGCCCCATCCAAATGAGCCCCTTTTCCACAGGCACTCCGGCGCAGAGCAGAAGCGAATTGAACAGGTCGACCCCGAGCGGATAGGTCAGTTGCGCACCTGCAAGGATCGGGCTCGCTGGCCAGAAATCCACGCCTGCGGCCATGTAGCGAATCAGCTGAAGGTGCAGCGAAATATCCCCGAGGTTGTTTGGGGAGAGCACCCGCCACTCGTCTCCGACGGGATAGAGCAGCCACAGAAATGCCCGCAGCGAGGCCAATCCAAAGACAACGAGGATCAGAATGTCCCAGGCATTCGGCGATGGCCCGCCTCCGCCCCGGATTCCCCTCCACGCGGCAAGCGCGGCGGCGAAGCCGATGGCGAACGAGGCGGATGCCAATGCCGGAGAGAGCCCGCCGCAGGGAAACGCCAGCATCACCGCAGAGCATATGCTCGATGCAAAAAAGATCAAAATGGCTCCCGGCGTTCTCATGTCTCAGCGCTGTTTCTTACAGCACCGATGCTCATATGTCCGGCACAATTTGTGTTGCGTCGCATCAGGGGGGCGGATTCAAACCGGTGGAGTTATCCGGCAGAAAGCGATGCGTCGGGCTTGACATTTTCGGGGTGTTGCCATACTCGGTATGGCATGAAGATGACGATGCACATTGACGAGGAATTGCTCGACCGGGTGATCGCCGCACATGGCTTCGCGAGCAAGACAGAGGCGGTCGAGATGGCGTTGAGGGAGATGGACAGGAAGCACAGGCTCAAGGAGTATTTCAAGAACGGGCTTGGGTTGACGCCCGAGGAATTGGGAAATGCGTTTGATCCCGATTACGACGTCATGGCGCTCCGCGTCGCCGAAATCCCAAAAAAATATGGCAAGCGCGGCGCTCGTTGACAGCAATGTTTTCATCGCGTTGACTCGCCGCCGGGAGGATTCGTCCCTGTGGCTCGGCAGCCGGTTTGAGGACATCTACACCTGCGGCATGGTGCGGCTTGAGGTCCTGCGGGGGATGAAGAATCCCCGCGAGCGTGATGCCATGGCTGCGTTTTTCAACGTGCTCTGCAATGTCCCAACAGACAACAATCTGTGGGAACAGGCGGCCGAGCTTGGCTGGGAACTCGACCGTCGAGGATTGATCATTCCCGGGCCGGACATCCTCATCGCGGCGTGTGCGCTGCGGGCGGGAGTGCCCGTGATGACCGCCGACAAGCATTTTGATGACATTCCCGGCTTGATGGTGATTGCATTTCCGACTCCCTGAGGCCGGCTCGCGCCTTCAGCGCGCGGCCGGTTGGAACTCGGGCGTGCCGCCGAAGAAATCCGAAAAATCCGCAGCGGAGAAATACGCGGTGCATTCCTCCTGCGCACTCCGGAGTTTGAAGTTCCGCTTGAAGTAGGCCTGGCCGAGGTGCTTTTCGACCTCCGGTTCGCGCGCCTTTTCCACGGCGATAAACCCGGCGTTCCAATCCGACGGGAGCTGATCTTTTCCGTAGTATCCCACCCGGGTGAAGTCCCCGAGCATCCAGGGCAGTGGATAGTAGCTGTCGAGAAGGATCAGCCCGCTCATGTGGTAGTTGCCGGGGTCTTTCGTGGCCATCGCAAGCAGCGGGCCGGTGAATTGAAAAATTTCCGGAAACGTCTGGACGTAGACGTAGGGTTCCTTGTCGTCGGCAAACTTTTGAAAGTTCAGCCGCCAGCAGAACACCAGGGAGGCGGCGAGCAGCGGGGCCATGACGAGCCATGGCAGGATCCGCTTTTTAAAGAGTTCGGCCCACTCGCCGAGCAGCGCGCCCAGAATGAGGTAGAACGGCCAGATGATCGAGATGATGCACCAAGGGGTTTTGTAGGGGATGATCGAATAGGCGATCAGCACGCCTCCCGCCATGATGGCGGTATAGCGCAGGCGGGGGTCCGATGGCGCGACGTAGCGAAGGCACGCGGCCAACCCGGCCAGTGCCGGCCACTCGTAGTGAGCCATGAGAAATCCCCAATAGTAGTTCAGCGGAAACTTCGCCGGCCCGATCTGGTAGTATGTCTTCTCGTGCCCGGCCGCCTGGACTCCGGTTTGGAACCAAGCGCCGAATGTTTGGTAGAGCCCCTTCAAGGAAGCGAAATCGAGAAAATTTCCCGAGTAGAAAAAGACAATGAGGAGGGCCGAGATCCCGACTCCGAGGATCGCGTCGTCGCGGGTCCAGAGCTGTGCGGCGATCGGGGTGCCTTTGCGAACATTGCTTCGCACAGGGGGAACGGGCGTCCCGCCCGTTTGAGCACAAGGCTCCGCCGCAAAATCTGGAGGGCGCTGCTCCGTCAGCGCCGACTTCCCCGATTCAAAACATGGGATGGCACGGAGGCCATCCCTCCAGGGGATCGACGGGAGCACATGTTGCCAGGCCCAGAGAACTCCGCCTGCAAACGCGAAGCAGCCGAGGTGGATCAGGTAGGTCTCCTTCGTCAGGACCAGGCCGGCTGCGGAAAGGACCGATGTGAAAAAATACCTGCGCCCCCCGGATTTCCAAAGGCCGAGAACGCCCCACAAAAGCAGGATCGAGAAAAGCGCCTGCCAGGACTCGTGGATGGAATACCGCCCGTAAAAAACATACGCCGGCGAGACCGCCATGGCGAGCGCCGCGAGCCGGGCGGTCCGGGCCCCGAAGAATTCCCTGAACCGCAGGATCGCCCAGATGCACAGGAGGCTTGCGACGATCGCCGGCAGGCGGAGCGCCCAAAGATGCCGCCCGAACAGTGTCTGCGAGAGGAAGACCGCGTAAAAATGCAGTGGCCCGTGATAGTTTGTGGGATCGTAATGGTAGTAGCCATTCGCCGTCATCTGATCGGCAAACCACCCGTTCACCCCCTCGTCAAAATGCGGCGGCTTGATCTCGATCAGCCAGACGCGCAAAAAAATCGCGATGCAGAAAATCGCGATTTCGAGCAAAGGGAGCTTTGACAGACGGGCTGGCATTAGCTTGGGATAATCCGAGCACCCATGCCTGATCAAGCCCCGCGAGTCAGTATCGTCATTCCTGCCAGAAACGAGGAGCGGCGCCTGCCTGTGTCCCTTCGCGAAATCCGGCGGACTTTTCCCTCGGAGGCGTGGGAGTTTCTCATCGTCGTGGAGCCGGGGAGCGACCGCACCGGGGAGGTCGCGCGACGGGAGATCGGCGGCGATCCCCGCTTCGAAATCGTTGCGAACCCGACCGCGCACGGCAAGGGGTATGCCGTCAGATCCGGGATGCTGCGCGCGCGGGGGGATTGGATTTTTTTCATGGATGCCGACCTCAGCGTGCCATTGCGTTTTGTTCATGAGTTTTTGCGTTCGGCCGATCATGCGGATGTGCTGATGGGGTCGCGCCGGCACAGCGCGAGCCGGATTGTCAACCGGCAGCCATTCCCCCGGGAGGCGGCCGGACGCGTGTTCAACCGGATGCTGCGGCTGGCCGGGGCCACGCGATTTTCCGATACGCAGTGCGGGTTCAAGGCCTTCCGCCGCGCGGCCGCGCGCGAGATTTTTTCGCGGGTGCGGCAGGAGGGGTTCGGTTTTGATGTGGAGGCGATGGCGCTGGCGGAGGTGCTGGGCTTCCGCATCATCGAGCTTCCCGTCGAGTGGGCGGACGTCTCGGGATCGAAGCTCCGGCCGCTGCAGGACGGGGTCTCGTCGCTCGTTGAGGCAATACTTGCGGTGCGCCGCGTCAGGCGTGAATATACGAAGATATGCCAAGCCTCGGAGTAAACATTGATCACATCGCCACGATCCGGCAGGCGCGCTACCGCGAGGACCCGGAGAACCCGAATGTGGAGCCGGATCCCGTCGCCGCCGCGCTGCTGGCGGAGAAGGCGGGGGCCAAAGGAATCACCGCGCATCTGCGCGATGACCGGCGGCACATCCAGGACCGCGATATTCTGCGGCTCCGCGAGAGCGTCACCACGAAGCTCAACCTCGAGATGGGGGTCACGGAGGAAATCCTGCGGGTCGCCCTCGAGATCCTGCCGGACGACGTGTGCCTGGTGCCGGAGAACCGCCGCGAGGTGACGACCGAAGGCGGGCTCGATTGCCGCAGCAATCTGGATGTCCTGCGGCCTGCCGTGGCGCGACTGAGGGGGCGGGGGATCCGGGTCAGCCTGTTTATCGATCCGGACGAGGAGCAGGTCGAATCCGCCGCGGACCTGGACGCGGATTTCGTGGAGCTGCACACGGGGGCTTATGCAAATGCCGCGGGAACCGATGTGGAGCGCGAGCTGCAGCGGCTGCAATCGGCGGCGCGGTTGGCTGTCGCGCGCGGGCTGAGGGTGAATGCCGGGCACGGGCTCAATTATCGCAATACCCCCGCGATCCTCGGACTCGCCGGACTCGAGGAGCTGAACATCGGCCACTCGATCGTATCGCGCGCAGTGATCGTGGGCCTCGAGCAGGCGGTGAGCGAAATGTGCGGCCTGATCGAAAAGGAGTGAGTCGCATGGCGGATCCCGGAATTTCAATACCCGGCGGATCGCGATCGCTGGGGGATTTTTTGCAGGAAGAACTTGGCAGGATCAAGAATGTGGGCCTCCTTCGCAGACTGCGGATCCTGGAATCCCCGCAGACCACGCACGTCGAGATCGATGGCCGCTCGCTCGTCAATTTTTCCTCGAACGATTATCTCGGCCTGGCGAACCATCCGGCTCTCAAAGAGGCGGCGATGGCCGAGTGGGATCGGGCCGGATTCGGATCCGGGGCATCGCGCCTGGTCTGCGGAACATTGGCGGCGCACGAGCGGCTTGAAGAGGCGATCTCGGGGTTCAAACGCGCCGAAGCCGCCTTGTGTTTTTCCAGCGGCTACGCCGCGGCGATGGGGACGATTCCCGCACTGTGCGCAACGGACGCCGTCATCATCCTGGACAAGCTCTGCCATGCCTGCCTGGTGGATGCCTCCCGGCTGAGCGGTGCGCACCTGCGGGTTTTCCCCCACAATGACATGGAGAAGCTGGAGAGCCACCTGCGCTGGGCCCGCAGCAAGCATCCTGCGAGCAGGGTTCTTGTCGTGGCCGAATCGGTTTACAGCATGGACGGCGATATCGCGCCTCTCCGGGAGATCGTCGAGCTGAAAGACCGCCACGGAGCCTGGCTGTTTCTCGACGAGGCGCATGGGGTGGGGGTTCTGGGGGCCGGCGGGCGTGGGCTGGCGGAAGAGTCCGGTGTCGAGGGCCGCGTCGAAATCCAGATGGGCACCCTCGGCAAAGCCCTTGGCGCACATGGGGCCTATATCGCCGGCAGCCGGTGCCTGCGCGAATTCCTGATCAACCGTGCTCGCAGCTTCATCTACTCGACAGCCCCTCCCGCCCCGGTTGCCGCCGCAGCGGCCAAAGCGGTCGAACTCCTTGCCGGACCGGAGGGTGCACTGCTCCTGCAGAGCCTCTGGAAAAATATCGAAAACCTCTCAGCCGCCCTTGGAATTCCACGCCCCCCGAGCGCGATCGTCCCCATCATCATCGGTGACGAATCCGCCGCCATGCAGGCCGGCGAAAATCTGCTCGCATCGGGTTTTCTGGCTCCCGCCATCCGCTACCCGACAGTCGCGCGCGGAACCGCGCGCCTCAGGCTAACGCTTTCCTCCGCCCACTCGGAGCAGGATATCACCGGCCTGGCGAACGTCTTGAGATCGCCCGTTGCCCCTTCCGGGGTTTCCTCGCCGTCCCGTGCATGATCGAAGAGGGCTGCAAAACCATCTGTCGCCAGGCTGATCCTGGTCGCGTGTGCTCTGGTGCCAGCCGTAATTTGGTCTGCGGGGGCAGAGCGCAGGGTCACTTGACCGCCCTTGCCTGCCAGCCGGCCGCGCAGGTTTCCTTTGTCGATTCCGGCAACCTTTGGAAAGCCTGCCACAGTAAGGATTCGTTCCTTGTCGCAGGCCTGGCCCACAGGTCCGCCAGCTCCCCGATGCTGGCTTGCAAAAAGTCTTTCAGCGGCTTCTCGTCCGCGAGGGACTCCAAGCCGCAGCGGAGCTCGGAGGCGATCCAGGAAAGCGCATACCCGGGGTTGAAGTTTTCGCTGACCTTCAGATCGACCTTGCCGAATTCTTTCAGCCATTCGGCCAGCCCGTAGCGGGTGATATTGTAGTAGTGATGAGGGGGCTCATGAACGGGCTGCAACGCCGCGGTGTGCATAAAAAACATGCCGCCCGGTTTCAGCGTCCGCCTGACCTCGGCGGCAACCTGCCGGGGATCACGGTAGTGCTCGAACGCGTTGAGGCAGAGGGCCGCGTCAAAGGTTTCATCGGCAAAGGGGAGCCTGTGGGCATCGCCGGCGATGTCCGTGTTTCGGAAAATGCTGTATTCGAACTCGATGACATTCGGCGCTTTGTTCACGGTCCCGCCGGCGCTCAGATTCAGAACATTTCCGGGGCACTCCCGGATGATTTCGAGCGCCTCGGGAGGGAGGGTATTGCTGACATGCAAGTCCGAGTGGATTTTCACTCCGCCCCCCTCAGGCGTGAAGACCGGGACGCCGTTCACGATCGGGTAGCGCCCGGTCCCTACGAGGCAGCGGAGCCAGGCCCCGCCCTCCCTCTCCAGCCGGGAACCGGTTTCGGGGCAGCGCAGGAGCGGGATGAGTTGGAGAATGTTCATTGAGCCGGAAAGGTGCCGGGGGGGGCGTAATACATTTTTTGGCGCGGGCGCTCCATTACTACTCTCGTTGCCAGCGTATCACAAACTCAATTGGGCATGGCGGCCGGGCTGACTCATTTTCCGGCCGGGCAGCGGAAAGCTCCAAGAGGCCCCCAAAAGCGGGGCAAATTTCCGACGGCACCGGAATCATGGCGAATTTTTTTCAGCGAATCGATTGACCCTGAAAAAAAATACTGCGATCTTCACGGGCTTCTCCTTATGCAAATCCGACACATTGTCCCGAATTGTTTGCGCGGCTTCGCCGTCGCAGTCCTCGCACTTGGATTTTCCGGCAGATCCCTGAATGCCGGAACCGTCGCCGCTCCGACCGCTCCGGCGTCAACCTGCCCGCTCGCCGACTGGTGGAACGGAAAATACATGACCGGAAACTGGTTTGGCCTGCGCGACACGCTGGGCGACGTCGGCCTGACGTTCAATGGCAAATATTACGGCGCGTATTTCGGGGTCGTTCAAAGCCAGGGCGGTGCCCGCGGGTTCTGGGACGAGGGGATCGAGTTCGGCGCCGAACAGAATTTTGGAAAGCTTCTCCGCGTGGACGCGCTGGACGGGGTGAAAGGATTTGCGCAGTTCCGCTACCGCGACTCGCAGGCCGACGCGAACCCGAACCGGTTTGTGGAGGCGTCCAGCCTGTTCGCTCCGACCAACTGGTATTCCGGCACGCAGTTCCGGGTGCTGCAGTTCGGCCTGGAGATCGGAACCGGCGAACACCTGCCCGTGAAAGACATGGTCGTGCTGCGGGGCGGCTGGCTGCAGCCGCAGAAAGAGTTCATTGACCAGCCGCTCTCAAAGCTGTTTCTCAACAACGCGGTGAACAGCGCCAAGGGCGTGGGTGGAAATATCCCGTTCTCATCAAGCTTCTCCACCTGGGGCGGCACCCTCAAGATCAAGCCCCTTGAATGGTATTATCTCAAGGGCGGCCTGTTCATGTCCTATCCTGAGGCCACGGCCAGCGGCAACCACGGCCTCGCCTACCAGGGCTATGGTCCAGACACGCACCAGAACGGGCTCATGGCCATGTTCGAAACAGGCATCACCCCGAAAATCGGCCCCTCCAAACTGCCGGGGAAGTATGCCGTCGGCGGCTACTACTACGGCGGTGCCAAAAAATCGTTTCTGGGCACCCAGGGCTACGGCCAATACGGCATGTATCTCCAAGCCGACCAGATGCTCTTCCGCGAACCCTCTGAGGAGGCACCCGTTCTGGCCAAGGGCCCGTCCGATGGAAAAAGCGTCGCCTCCGGAAAAGACTTCAAATCCCCGGTCGCCCCGGAAAAACCGAAGCTCTCGGACCAGGGCCTGAGCATGTTCAGCCTTGTGACCCTCGCGCCGAAGTATAACAACCTTTACCCGTTCTACTTCCAAACGGGCTTCGTCTACACCGGACTCATCCCGCACCGCGACGAGGACCTCACGATGTTCTCGATCGCCTACGGCAGCTACAGCTACTACAACATCGAGAACCTTCAGAACAAGGGCAACGTCAACCAGCCGAACTACACGATCTTCCTCGAAGCCGGCTACCGGTTTCAAATCAACAAATGGGCTTTCGTCCAGCCGTTCATCCAGTATGAAATCCGGCCCGCTGGAACGGGAGCGGTGGCCAACGCAACAATCCTAGGCTTTTCGACCGGGCTGACATTCTGATCTCTCCCGGCATGAGGGATCTCCGCCTCGGCATCATCGGTCTTGGCAATATGGGATCCGCGCACGCGGCTGCCGTTCTCGCCGGAAAGATCCCGCGGTGCAGGCTCGCTGGTGTCAGCGATCTTGATCGGGACAGAACCGCGAAATACCCGGGGATTTTTCAAACGAATGACAGCGATGCCCTCATCGCCTCCGGCGAGGTGGATGCGGTTCTCGTCGCCACCCCGCACTATTCCCACACAACGATCGGCATCGCCGCGCTGAAGGCCGGCCTGCACGTCCTTGTGGAAAAGCCGATCTCCGTCCACAAGGCCGATTGCGAACGCCTGATCGCGGCGCACCGGTCGAAGAAGCAGGTCTTCGCCGCGATGTTCAACCAGCGCACCGACTCGGTCTACCGGAAAATCCGCGAGCTCGTGAGGGGCGGGGAGCTTGGCAAAATCCGGCGTGTGACATGGACGATCACCGACTGGTTCCGGTCGGAAGCCTACTACGCATCCGGCGGCTGGCGGGCCACCTGGGCCGGCGAGGGTGGGGGAGTTCTCCTGAACCAGTGCCCGCACAACCTGGACCTCTACCAGTGGATTTTTGGAATGCCCTCCAAAGTCCGCGGCTTCTGCAAACTCGGGTACCATCATAAGATCGAGGTCGAGGACGATGTGACGGCCTACTTTGAATACAAGGACGGCACGAGCGCGGTCTTCATCACCTCGACCGGGGAGGCGCCGGGCGCGAACCGCCTCGAAATCTCCGCCGAGCGGGGCCGGCTCGTCATGGAGGGCGGGAATCTTTCCTTCACCCGCAACGAAGTTCCCATGACCGAATTCAGCCGGACGACCGCAGAGAGCTTCAGCCGGCCTCCCGTGTGGAATGTGGAGATCCCGGTCGTTCAGACCGGCGAGCAACACATCGGGATCCTGAAGAACTTCACCAATGCGATCCTGGACGGTGAAAAGCTCCTGGCCCCGGCGGCCGAGGGGATCCACTCGGTCGAACTCGGAAACGCGATCCTCATGTCCTCGATGCTGGGCGAAACCGTCGAGGTTCCCTTTGCGTCGGCAAGGTATGAAAAGCTTTTGAAAAAGCTGATCGAGACGTCACGATTCAAAAAGAAGACCGTAAAAAAAACCGCGCCCGGCGAAGATTTTTCCAAGTCGTTTCTGAAGGCCAACTGAAAAACAGCCCGCTCGGCACCGCCATCCCGGAAAGCGGCGTAGCGATGGAACAAATTTCTCTGGTCGGAGTTCCTGCAAACGATACACGTTTCTCCAGCAGCCATTGTGACCAAAACGAAACAATGCGGTTGTGACTTGGTTCACTTTGGCAGCTAGTTTTCAGGAATCAAATGCTTCACAATAAGAAAATCGTGGTCGTCATGCCCGCATACAATGCGGAGAAGACGCTGCTGAAGACCCACCGGGAAGTCATGGCGCAGGGGATTGTGGACCTGGTCATCGTGGTGGATGACGACAGCTCCGACGGGACGGCACACGTTGCCGCCAGCCTTCCCGCGACGCTTCTCCACACGCACACTTCAAACCTTGGATACGGGGGAAACCAGAAGTCCTGCTATCGCCTGGCGCTGGAGTCGGGTGCCGACATCGTGATCATGGTCCACCCCGATTACCAATATACTCCGCTCCTGATTCCCGCCATGGCGGGCATGCTGGTCTCCGGGCTTTACGATTGCGTCGTGGCCTCCCGGATTCTGGGTGGAGGGGCACTTGCCGGGGGGATGCCGGCCTGGCGGTATGTCGGCAACCGCGGGCTGACGTTCGTGGCGAACCTTCTCACGGGCGCGAAGCTTTCCGAGTATCACTCCGGATACCGGGCGTTCAGCCGGGATTTACTCCAGCGGATTCCGTTCGAGAAAAACTCCGACGATTTTCTCTTTGATAACCAAATCCTGCTGCAGATCCTGTGGTCCGGATTCCGGGTCGGGGAGCTGAGCTGCCCGACAAGGTATTTTCCTGAAGCCTCATCCATCAACCTGTCCCGAAGCGTGGTTTACGGCTTCGGCTGCCTGGCTGCCGCCCTGCACTACCGGCTCGCCAAGCTGGGCCTGGTGGACATGAAATGACCCCTCAGGCTGCCTTTGTTGACTGTTGGGGCCGGACGAACGGGCTCACAGTCGAGTGGCCGGGAGGCATAGATTTCCCGCCCCTTGGCGGCCTGACTTCTCATCGACGAGACGGGAAGGGCGAAGATTGCCCACTGGAGGGACGACCGCCGTGTCGTCCGTGAATCCCAACGACCAGATGGAGCCGACGCCTCCGCTTCCAATAAATATCAACAGGAAATGGCTTGACCCCTAAAGACCCCCATCAAACTCAGATCAAGAGCACGCTCACGCATTTACTGTCAACACTGAATGGCCTCGGCAGGAGGACGATTCTGTAGTAGGGGAAAACCCATGAGCACGGTTGTTGAAATTGAAAGAGCGATTCAGGGCCTTGCAGCAAGCGAGCGAGAGGAACTCGAAATCCGCCTGTTTGGTCATCCGGCGATGGATTCTCTCAGCGGAGAGGAACGGGCCGGTTTGCTTGCGGCCGAGGACGAGGCGGATGCGGAACAGGGGCCTGGGCTTTCCCTCACGCAGATGCAAGGGGAAGTCCGCTCATGGTTTGGAAAATAATTTTTCGTGTTGCAAGCCGCAATGACCTGTATCGAATCGGCGGATATATTGAGAACCGGGACGGCTCCCAAGCAGCGGAGACTTTCGTGTTGGCGCTTTTGAGGAGAGCCACCGTTTGATCCTCATTCCGGACGGCCAATGCCGGAGCGAAGAGGCGCACGCATCCTTGTTGCAGGCTCCTATCTGATCATTTACCGGCTCGATCCCAGGTTGCGGGAAGTCCATGTGCTCCGTTTCTGGCATGGAGCGCGACGACGACGCCCTCTCCGCTGATAATCGGGTTCGACGGATCGCGGATTTTGCACCATGTAGAATCCCCCTTTTTCCCCAGCCCTCGACGATCAACTTCTCTTTTCCCCTTCCGGTTTTCATCTCCGCGGCTGCCCCTCACGCTCAAAAAGGCGACAATACGCGGGACTGACCCCAGCCACGTGTCCCCCGACATGGTAACAGTTTAGCTGTTTTTTGAGGGGAATCGTCGGTTTGCGAAATTGTTTTTTTGATTTCTTGGAAAATAGCGCTTGCTTTTTATTGAAAAGCAGGTGCATACATGCGCCTGACCGCTTTTCATATATGCCTGCAACCACTTGGAATCTCAGCCAAAAGGCGGAACGCCTTCGCAAGGAAATCTCGAGCAATTTGGATTTCCTCATCGGGTCCGTCACCACTCAGGGAGTGCGTGGCG
>JAPLTF010000018.1 GCA_026398275.1 Verrucomicrobiota bacterium | reverse complement strand
GCTCGGCCAGGGTTTCCCGCCTCAGAATCCCTGACATCACGGCGTGCGCTGGAATCCATTGCACCCGATGCCGGGAAAATTATCAACCGCCTCAGAATCCCTGACATCACGGCGTGCGCTGGGCTCCTCGATCTGCTTTACGGTAAGAGAGTCGGACCGCCTCAGAATCCCTGACATCACGGCGTGCGCTGGTCGTCGGGCAGGACCGGCAGCCGGTAATCGCGATGCCGCCTCAGAATCCCTGACATCACGGCGTGCGCTGGACATGGACAGCGCGGCGGCAAAGGTCGATATTGTCCGCCTCAGAATCCCTGACATCACGGCGTGCGCTGGCCATTTGGCGGCACCGACCTTGCCTAGAATATCCCCGCCTCAGAATCCCTGACATCAGGACAGCCGGGATCACCGCCTCAGAATCCCTGACATCACGGCGTGCGCTGGAAAAGCCGCGAGGATGGCGATGGTTTTTTTCATACCGCCTCAGAATCCCTGACATCACGGCGTGCGCTGGGTGGAAAGAACACGTTACGAAAGCGCCTTGGTTCCCGCCTCAGAATCCCTGACATCACGGCGTGCGCTGGGGCTTTCGCGCGAGTCTCCATATCGGCAATCGCACCGCCTCAGAATCCCTGACATCACGGCGTGCGCTGGGCACTCATGCCCCATCGCATTCTGGATCGCCTTCCGCCTCTCCGCCTCAGAATCCCTGACATCACGGCGTGCGCTGGTTGACGCCTTTTCCCGGCCTGCTGGCCCTCGGTAGCCGCCTCAGAATCCCTGACATCACGGCGTGCGCTGGCTTTGTATTGCTCGGGAGTCACAGGTTGATTCCGCCGCCTCAGAATCCCTGACATCACGGCGTGCGCTGGTTCAAGTTCGCGACCGCCGCCTCAATCGCGAGGTTCCGCCTCAGAATCCCTGACATCACGGCGTGCGCTGGATCCGCCCGCCGATTAAAACGGCTCGCCTGGGGCCCGCCTCAGAATCCCTGACATCACGGCGTGCGCTGGCCCCGCGCGGCACGATCGTGAACTCGCGGGCGATCCGCCTCAGAATCCCTGACATCACGGCGTGCGCTGGCCTCGGTGATTCCGTCGATCTTCCCCTGGGCTTTCCGCCTCAGAATCCCTGACATCACGGCGTGCGCTGGAGCCATGCTGCAAGTCCCAGATAACCAAGCCGCCACTATTGTATCCGCGAGGACGACGCAAAATCGGAACTGATGCGGTGCTCCATGTGGGCGTTTCACCCGCCGCAAAAGAGGGCGAGAGCGATAACCGTTGTGCTCTCGCATACAAGCGCTCGCAGTGATGTCAAAGAACTGCTTTCCCAATGGCGGAAGGAAAGTGATCGGTGGCACATGGCCGAGAATCTTATGAACCAGCAAGAAGGCTGGTTGCAACGAAATTCTACACGAAAAGTTACAGGATTGTGACCCGCGAGCGTGATTCGTAAGGCTGCCCGACGGTTTCAATGCGGAAGTTTGAGGTTCCGGCCTCGGGGCCGAGGGATACGAACATAACCTGATCGTGGTCGGAGTTGATGATTTCGGAGAGATTCTGTCGGAGCTGTGCGAGACGAATCCCATCGAGGAGGCACTCGAAGACGGAAAACTGGATTCGCGTGCCGTAGGATTTCACGGTTTTTTCAACGCGCCGCAGCCGTTTCTGGTTGCAGATGTCGTAGCAGACCAGAAATCGCTGCCGGTCCATAAACTCAGCGGGTTGTGAACCCGGTGTAGGACTCCGCCTCGCCCCGAACGAACCGCCAGAGCTGGCGGGCCTGGACTTCCAGCATCCGGCGGTAGGTCATCTTGTAATCGAAGACCGGGTGGCTGACCTCGGAATCCATCCGGCGGAAATAATTTTCCCAGAATGCCCGGCGACCCTGCTCATTGAGAAAGACGCCGGAGGCACTGGAGATGAAATCGCTTTCGCGGATCTCCCCGCGATTGATGAGACTGATCGCCACGCTGTCGGCGATGAGCGGGCGGAACTCCTCCATGAGGTCGAGCGCGAGCGCGGCCCGCCCGTAGCGTGGCTGGTGGAAAAATCCGAGAAACGGATCGAGACCGACGGCATGGCAGACGCCCGCGAGCTCTTTGGACATCATGCTGTAGCCCATCGAGAGGAGGGCATTTACCGGATCGCGCGGCGGACGCCGGTTGCGCTTTTCAAAATCGAACGGCCAGCTCTCGCGAAGCATCGTGTTGAATGCGCCGAAGTAGAGCGCGGCGGCGGAGCCCTCGGTGCCGAGAAGCTCCTGCATGCCGGTGGCATCCGCTGTGGAATCCCGAAGCCGCGCGAGCTTTTTGATCACATCCTCGGGAGCACTGCCATTGCGCATGAGGAGAACCCGCTGGTTGTGGATTTTTGCGCGGATGATTTCCCGGGCCAGCCGGAGCCGCATTCCCGGTTCCCCGAAAAGCCGGTATTGGCCGAGACGGGCATCTACTCCGGACTCCGGCAAACCTCGCAGAAGGCCGAGAAAACGTCCGGCCGGGCTAAAATACGCAACGTCAACTCCGCGTTCCAGCAGCCCGACGCTCGCCTGGGCGGTCAACTGCACGGCTCCGTAAAGATAGATCGCATGGACCTGCTCGACGGGGAATTTTCCGAGCGTCTCCGACTTGTTCGTTACGACGACCTCACCGCTGCGCAGGCCAACCATTGCTCCCGCCGTCTGGACAACGACAATTTCCCCGGCGTCGCCCGGCGGACGCGGAGCCTGGATCGCTGGGGTCGGCTTTTCTTCCTGGTGCAGCCAGTAGGCAGACTCGTTCGGCAAACAGACCGGGTAGGCGGAGCAATACAGGCAGCGGGCATCGTCTTTGAGCGGAGGGGGACATTGCCCCGACAGCGCAACCGCCCGCGCTTCATGGAGCTTTCCGATGCAGGCCGTGCGAAGATCCGCCGTCAGGAGCACCTCGTAGGCAGCGATCTGCATGGCATCCGCCTCCTTCGCGACCCGCTGGTTCTTTTCGTCCCGCCGCGCACTGCCCTTCTTGTAATCAATCAGCTCGATCCCCTCTTCGCCCCCTTCAAGGACATCAATCTTCCCCACCAGGCCAAACTCCGCATTTTCAAGCTGCAGGCTCCTCAGCGCTCGCCCCTCCGGCAAATCCATCGCTTCCGCATCCACCATCCGCGAAGGCTGGTCGGCTTTACGGTGGACAGTCGAGCCCTCGACCGTATCCGCGTTTTCCACAAAAATGTTCTCCACCCACTGGTAGTAGAACAGGCGCGGACAATAGACGTAGTTTTGAAGGCGCCTCACCGGCATCGGAGGGATGTCGGCAACCTCGGCAACCGGCTGCGAGGACTCAACAGCGACAGTGAGATCGGGCCTTCCCAGCTCCCGTGCGAGGACATCCCGGATGGCCTCCCGGAACGGCTCCAGCGGCAACTCTGGCTGCACGTCTCCCCGACGAATATCAGAACTTCGCCCGCCGGTTCTGGGAGTCGTCGTTTTCACGGACCCCGTTCAGGCTACTGCGTAGATCGCGGGGCGGTATTTCGGAAGCGGGATCGGCTTCTTGTGCTTTTTTGCGACAGCCAGCCAAGCCTGCTTGGCAACCAGCACCTCGGCCAGAGCTTTTTCGGGAGTCGCACCAAATGCCGAACAAGATTTCAAATCCGGCACATCCGCGATATATCCGGCATCCTCCGCGCTAAAAAACAGGTTGATGTGATAATCTGCCTTCATTCTTTCATTGTAAGTTGGAATTCCTCGATGTCCCGCAGAAATTGGCGGACCTGATAGGCCTTGGCCTTGTTCCCATCCGCTTGCAGATTCAGCGGACGAGTGGCATGGGGGTGCACAAAAATGTGGTGGCTTCCCCGAACCCTGTCGAGGCGATAGCCGAAGGCTGACGCCAGTTGGCAAATCTCCGTAAATCGCAGGTTCTGCGGAGAGTTGATGGCTTTCTGAAGGAGCTTTCTCAGTTTCATTTTCTGTCAAAGTCCGCCCCGTGTCTGCCAGTCGTCGTTTTCACGAGGTTACATCACAAACGGCTCGATCACTTCAGGACGCAGGGCTTCCTCTTCCCGCAGGTGCATCTTCTGGATGATCTCCTCAAATGCCGCCACCGCCTGCTCATAAGTCATCGGCGACGGCGATTCATCCATCGGGCGGTCAAAAACCGGCAACTCGAAATCATCCTCTGGTCTCATTTCAGGCCCTCTGCTTGATGAAACGCTGCCATATTTTCTCAATCCGCGCCAGCGATTCGTTCCCGCCGTAACGAAGAACCAAATATCATGAAAGGTGCTTTCCGAAGGGTCAAGGTGGTGCAGCATCACATCGCCTCCCACTCCCTGCGCTGCGCTGCTCGCACCAGAAAATCCACATCCAGCGTCATCCGCGAATGCCCAGCTTTGAAACCGCTTGCCCCCCGATCAAAAGAAGATCCAACCCCCGCTTCCCGGCCTCCTTTGTCACTCGATCAATGAGTTCTTGGATCATGGGTCACATCGGGATGTCGTCGTCGGGGTCAAGTGCCAGATCGTGAAGTCCCCGTGGTTCCCACCCCGGCGGAGGCTCGATTCCCCACGAACGCAGGCGGGCTGCGTTGATGACCAGACAGCGTCGCCATTGGTCAACGCGATCATTGACAGCCTTCCATAGGCCAGGACCGGAAGCATACGGATGAGTGGTGGAAGCATCCGTTTCTAAACGAGCCCGGCCAAATCTCGCCACGCAGTGCTGATCGTAAAACAAGTTCGTATTCCTCTCCTTGGGCAAAGAATCTCCATCACGCAGAAGCAAGGCCACCTTTTCTTTGCCAAAGCGCCGCGCCTCGCGGGCAAAGAACGAATCGTCCTGCCCCTTGGCTCCCTTCTTCCGCTCGGTGCGAAGACGATGGTGAATGTGGGCCTCACCGGGATGCGCCACCGCCCTGAAAGCCAGATTAACTGCGGCATTCAGGTCAGCCTGCATTGGAAGCACTGAGATCTTATCATTCTGCTTCCGGTTCGCGGAAGGTGCCGGGTGCGCGGCCTCAAGTGCCGTGATAAACATAGGCCCACCGGGCTGAGGAGCAAGAAGCGTCCGGTGTGGGTGACCCGATTGACCGATCTTCTCCAAGACATCGAACACCTCATTCACCGCTTTCGCAATTTCATACTGCCGCTCGATTGCCTCGCGCTTGTTCCCTGCAATGCATTCGATCTGCCGCTTCAAATCAGCTAAATCTTCCTTGAGCACGACCCTCCAGCGGAACTCGTGCTGATCCTCCCTGGCCACCTCGGCAGCCCGAAATCCCGCCATGCCAGTCAGGGAACAGAAACGCGACGAATAGGCAGCTGGCGTTTCCAAAACTGGAATCCCAAACGGCTCAGCCAGCATCTTCACCTTCATCATGATGGCCCGGTGGCACCACTTCATGAGTCGGGTATTTTCGCTCTTGGCCCTCCCTTGGTCCGAGAGATAGCGCGACAGATCTTCCAACACGATCATGTCCACCGGTGGCCGCGCCACTTCATATTCGCCATGCGTGTCAGTGATTTCGCGGCTCTTGGCCGACATCTGAGGCGCTCTCAACTTGAGCCCGAGCGCCTGCGCCAAAATAAGATGCGCTGTCTGGTTTACCCTCTGCTCACGGATGTTCTCCAGCTTGGTCAGCACATCGGGGCATGGATCTGGAATCGGATCATTCCGCATCTGTGCCGCTGTCAGGGGCTTTTCACCGATTTGGCGGCGCATGGATTGATTGAGCGACTGCCAGCGGCGACGCAACTCCGAAAGTTGCTCAATGCGGGCCATGCTCAAGCCCCGCTGTCCACGCAGCTTAGTCTTTCTAATATCCGAACCCCGTGCCGTCTGCTGAAGCAGATGGCAATCATCCTTCTCGGGATGCTTCACCCACTCCCATCGACGCCCGAGCAGTGGCACTATCCGGTCCGTGAGTTGCAGGAGATGCCCCTGCACTTGCTGACGTTGCGTGCTGATATGGATGTGCAATGCATCCCGGAGCTTCACATGGTTCTCCTCGCCGCCATCCGCCAGCAGTCTCCACTCCGGCACCCGGTCTTGTTCGCGTAGTTGCTCCAATGCACTTTGCTTTTGCTCCTCACTATCCGGTTGTGAAAGTTTCCAATGCCAGGAAATGCAGCCTGCGATGCCACCTTGGGCCCGACGTATCGCCACGAGCAGCTTGTCATTCTGCTCGGCAAACGAGAATCGCCCTTTCAGCTCATTCACGGCCGCGATCCCACCCAGCAATTCCGTCTGGTTGAGTGCCGCCAGCATGGCGAACGTCTCGGCACACTCGGCATCATCCGCCGGCCGGCCCCTCTCACCGTGGAGTTCTGTGCGGAATGCCTTCCCAAGATCATCTTTGTCCAAGGGGCTCTTCGGCCGCAACACTTGCGCATCCTCCCCGGGCAGCCGCAGGATGGCACCCGAGCGGAATCGACCAAACCAGTCCTTGCCGCCTGCACTACCTACAAATCGAGACGCCCTGCCTCCCTCCTGTCCGAAATCCACCAGCGCAATGCTTGCGGCATGACGTGTGCCGAGATCGGCAGCCAGCACGCGGAATCTGGAAAGTTTCTCCCACCACCGATGAGGTGCCTTCCCGTCAAGCTCATCCGGCCACCGCAGGAATGGGAGCTGTGCCCCCTTCTTCCAAGTAACGAATTGCTTCTCCCATACCGTTGCTTTGCCGATCTGACTCTTGACCTTGGCCTCGTCCAAGGTGAGCGGGAAGTTCAGAAGAATGCGCCTGGACCCGTTACTGTCGCTGTCCGGCATAAGCTGGACATCTGCTTCGTCAAGATCTTGCGGCTTTGGTTTGTCGAGGCCGCAAAAGATCGCCCGCAGCATTGGCTGAGACCAATCCTTGATATAGGCTCCATCCTCAGCTCGAATCCGGTCACGCAGGAGCCGCGGTGCAGAATACGAAATCATGCATGCTTGAGCCTCATATCGGCCGTCGGGACCGCGCAAAGCGATTGGCACAGTTACCGACAATGTTTTTGCATCGTGCTTGTATTGGCCTTTGCCTTTCCCAAAGCTACCGGCACCTTCTTTCAAGCTGAACAGCCGACGGGAGAAACGCGCATCAGCAGGCGTAAAGTTCAAAGGTCGGGCGGACACTTCCTCCATCGCCTCACGAATTTCGCAATACTCCCGAAATGCTTCCAACGGATCGGTCGCCCAGCCATTCTTGCTGATCTGCTCCTGAAGTTTGTCATCCGGCTCCCTCCAGATGCTCCATGCCGCCTCATCCACGGTCAGCGCCTCAAAAAGCTTGTGAGAACCAATCTGCTCCCGCTTCTCCCCACCACGCATCTCATCAAGGGTTGCCTTGAGTTGCGCCCGCTTCTGCTCAGAGAAGGCTTCTCCTTTCTTCACGATGGCCTGCCACTTCCGCTTCACCTCGCCCCAGCCTTTCATCGTGCGCCGCCGCAAGCCGTAGGCGGTCTTACGCCCCTCGGTCAGTCGATACTCTTCGGCGAGATCGTCATTAATGATCCTGCGCAGGCGGTCAACTCGCGGATCCCCGACAAATCGGGACATAGCCTGCTCCTCTCCACTTTCATTTTTGGGTGCAGGCGGTTTCCCTTTCGTTTCAAGCCAAAGCTTTTGGAGCCGGTCGCTCAGCTCTCCTGCGGGCTCGTCGGCATAAGCATCCATCGCACGCTCACCGTCCATGATGAGGAGCTTGCCAGCGAGTGCGGCCAGCTTAGCCTCCCGTTTCTCCACATTCTGCTGAAACTGGTTATACACCTTCAACGCTTCCTTGAATGCGGCGATATCGAACTCCTTCCATGCAAGCTTTCCTGTCTCCCCCCTCCACACCGACAACGCACTAAAGCCTCGAAACACAAAACCACGCGTTCCTCGTGCAAGCTTGATGGGATCATCGCCACAAACAATGAAGCTCTCGTCGGTGATCAGTTCAGCCAAATCGTCTCGATTGTTCACCTTCCCGCCTTTCGAAACGCTCGGAGCCTTGAAGGTGGACTGGAAAATCTGCTTGGTCGTCGCATTCGGAAACGCCAGAAACAAAGTGCAGGCATTGACCCGCTCCACGTTGATATTTCCGCCCCGACGCTTTGGAAGCTGAAACCCGTCCCTCAACTCCGTGATCCATTGCTCAAATGTCTCTGTTTGAATCACCTCAGGGAATGTCTCACGAGCATCACGCAAACGAGCGATAAGCGACTCCCCTGAGTCCAGCACAGGTCCAGGCTGCAGATTCACTACTGAGCCGAGTGAAATCGAAGCTGCAAGCGCCTCTATCTGGCCCTGGTCCAGGTCCTCATAAAGCACCTTTCGTAGACGTGCCTCATCCTCAGCGCGCCCACGGCGCTCTGCAGACAGCTTGAAGGTCGCCGTGGAATCCACATCGCAGAATAGTGGGAAAAAATCACGTCCACCTTGCTGAATGGCCGCCTCACCGCCAAGCGTGTAGAGAAGAAACTCTCCAGCCTTTTCAGCAACGTTTGACGAAGTTCCATCCTTTTTCAATGGCTCTTGAAAACTCTTGATGGCGTCCTCCAATGTTGGTGGTTCAGCCAACTGCCAGGCGCGTTGCAATGAATCCCTCATGCCTTGCCGCCGTTGGCCTTTTTTGTCGAACCCCGTCCACACATTCCCAAGCAAACCGCGAAGTTTCGTCAACTTGCTCTCCGGCGATGAACCAAGCGAGGTGAGTGCAACAATGTAGTAATTCACCGCATCCTGAAAAAGCTGGTGATGGTTCCAGAGCAGTTCCTCGCCGAGCCTGCGGGCTTCC
This sequence comes from Verrucomicrobiota bacterium, assembly GCA_026398275.1. GTDB lineage: Bacteria > Verrucomicrobiota > Verrucomicrobiia > Chthoniobacterales > Terrimicrobiaceae > QYQL01. The sequence continues at coordinate 150,634 of JAPLTF010000018.1, read as the reverse complement.
TTCGGATCATCGGAGAGGTCTTTCCAGTCGTCTGGGGTCTTCGGTTTTGCGACGCCAGATTTGAGGATCTGGACGTTATTGACGCGGCCTTGGTAGATGCGGTTCATGGCGATTGGCTTTGGGAATGAATTTACGGGTTCAGGGTTCTCCGCCGGGTTGCTGGGACTCCCGGAGACGTTGTTTCAGCTTTTGAACGAGCGCCTCGCTGCGGCGGATTTCCTCAGCTTTATCCTGTTCGGTGGCCGGGGTGAGGCTGCCTGTTCCGGTCTTTGAGAAAAGGGGTGTGGGGTTGAAGCGGTGGACACTGGCCGCCGCCTCATCGGCAATGTCCTCCTCGGTGAGGAACTTCAGGAGATCGGTCCGCAGTTTCATTTCAGGGGATGGTATCGCTTGACGCCCGGCTTTCTAGGTCCGGAGGAGCGTTGAAGGGTTCGGGCGGTTCGCTTTGGTCCTGGGCGATCTTGCGGTCGAGTATCCGTCTGAGTCGGTCACTTTCGTGCTTGGCAACCGCCTTCCGTCCCCAGAAAGCGCCGCAGCCTTTCTTGGGTCCGGCGTGTTCGGTTTGTTTCGCTTGGAAGGACATGGGGTCAAATCACGGTGGTTGAGGAGAGATCGGTGTGGGCGTAAAAATCCATGCGGTCCGTCGCGGCAGGATAGCGGTCCCGCTTGGCGGGGGAAGGCAAACCTGCGGTCGTTTTGATGGTGGTCATGGCGCGGACGGTAAAGCGGCCACCAGGTCAACGGCTGTCCTACCCCAAGGAAAGATGATTTATTTTGGATTCGGGTTTTGCCCGCGAATAAAGCGAATCAACGCGAATAAGATGAGGAAGATAGGGTAAGGTGACAGGGAATACAGTAGCCCATCGTTCTTTGCTGGAAGCCCTTTTCATTCGCGGGGATCCGCGTGATTCGCGGGCCTCTTCCGCCGTTTTCGGGACAATGCGGGCCTTGCCAGCAGGGGTCGCGGATGCCACGGGGCTCAGAACGGGGTGTCGTCGGCCGGCCCGGATGCAAGGCCGACGTCCCATATTTCCATGAGGGATTCGGGGAGTTCGGAGAGGAAGCGGGAGGGGCGCTGGAAGTTGTCGCCGTAGCCGGCGTTGAGGCGGATCTCCGGATACGTGAGGTAGAGCTCGTCCTCGCAGCGGGTGACGCCGACGTAGAAAAGCCGGCGCTCCTCCTCGATGGATTCGGGGGATTCCAGGCTGCGGGCGGTGGGGAACATGCCGTCGGCGAGCCAGATCAGGAAGACGACCTTCCATTCGAGCCCTTTCGCCTGGTGCAGGGTGGAGAGGGTGAGCTTTCCGCCGTCCCCCTCCCCGGCGAAGGCGTCGGCGGTTTCGACGCTGCCGAGCAGGGCGAGCTGGGAGAGGAATTCCTCGGTGGATTCGAACTGCCCGGCGAACCCGGCGAGCGTGGTGAGGTCCTCCTTGCGCGCCTCGTAGTTCTCGTATTTCGCCTGCATGTAATCGTCATAGATCGCGAACTGGACGGCTTCCATCATGGCGGCCGGGGGCAGCGGGCCGGTGGCGGGGACGAGGTCGGCGAGGGTGTGAACAAGCTGGGTCCATGCCTTGTCGGCTTTGGCGGGAACCTTGAAAGGCAACAGGCATGCAAAATCCGGTTTGCCGCAGAGTGCGGCATTCGTCCGGGTCCAGAGGGTCTCGGCCGTTTTGTCGCCGATGCCGGGGAGGAGCTTGGCCATGCGCTTGAAGGCGACCTCGTCGCGGGGGTTCACGGAAAACTTCATAAACGCGGCGACGTCCTTGATGTGGGCCTGCTCAAAAAACCGGAGCCCGCTGGTGAGCACGAACGGAATCCCGCGTTTCGTGAGTTCCATCTGCAGGTCCATCGAGTGGTAGTGGGCGCGGTAGAGGACGGCGATCTCGTGCAATCCGACCCCCTCGCTGTGGAGCTCGGCCACGCGCTGGCCGACGAACGCCGCCTGCTGGATGTTTGTCTCGAGGCAGACGAGGGCCGGGCGCACCGGGTGCGGCTTCCGGGCGGCCCCGAGGGTTTTCTGGATCTGCCGCTCGTTTCCTTGAATCGCGGCATTCGCGAGGTTCAGGACCTCGGGCACGCTGCGGTAGTTGGTCTCGATTTTGAAGACTTGCGCGCCGGGGTAGCGCTTCGGGAAATCGAGGATGTTTTCGATGTTCGCGCCGCGCCACGAGTAGATGCTCTGGGCATCGTCGCCCACGACCATGATGTTGCCGTGCTTGCGGGCGAGGCAGGCGACGAGGTCGGCCTGGATCCGGTTGGTGTCCTGGTATTCGTCCACGAGCACATGCCGGAACTGGTTTTGATACTCGGCGGCCACGTCTTCGTTCGTGAGAAAGAGTTCGAGCGTCTTGCAGAGGAGGTCGTCGAAGTCCATCGCGTTCGCCTCCCGCTTTTTCCCCTCGTAGGAATTGAGCACCGCTTCGATCTCCATCTCGAGGTGGATGAAGTAGTGGTATTTTTCGCCCAGCACCTGGCGGACCGGAAATCCGGTGTTGATGGAATAGCTGTGGATGTCGGCGAGCACCCCGGCCTTGGGAAAGGCCCGGTCCTTGGTCACCAGACCCTCGCGGGCCAGCACGCTGGCCAGCAGGTCCTCCTGATCTTCGCGGTCCAGGATCGTGAACCCCTGGCGGAATCCGATGCGCTCCGCATGGCGGCGGAGGATGCGGTTCCCGATCGAATGGAACGTCCCTCCCCAGACGCCGTCCGCACCGGGCACGAGCGAGCGCACGCGCTCGAGCATTTGCTTCGCGGCCTTGTTCGTGAAGGTCAGGAGCAGGATCGAGCGCGCCGACACGCCCTGTGCCAGCAACCAGGCCACCCGGTAGGTGAGCGCGCGGGTTTTTCCGCTCCCGGCACCGGCGATGACCAGCGCGGGGCCGGGCGGAGATGTCACCGCCGCGAGCTGCTGCTCGTTGAGCTCCGCGGCAAAATCGATCGGGACCCCGGCTCCGGCCGGGACGTCGAGTGTGTAGGCCCTGGCCACGGATCACTCGGCTCCTGGAATCCGGAACTTTTCCATGGATCCCGGGGAGATGCCCAGCCCGTAGGCCAGGAGGTTCGCCGACTCGTTCCAAATTCTGGATTTGCTGTCCCCCAGAACGATCGCGATGACATCCTTCCCGTTGTAGGAGCCGCTGGAGATCAGGCAGTGCCCGGCCTTTTCGGTATACCCGGTCTTCATGCCGTTGCAGAAAGAATAGTAGCGCAGCACGCGGTTCGTATTTTTCCACGTCGTCGTCTTCCCCGAGTTGTAGCGAAACGTGTAGCTGCGAAGCTTCATGATCTCGCGCAGGACAGGGTCGCGGTAGGCAGCCCTCGCCACGCGCGCCATGTCCCGTGCGCTCGAATACTGGCCGTCGGCAGGCAGCCCGTTCGGATTCATGAAATTCGACGAATATCCGCCGAGCGCGCGCATCGTGGAGTTCATGCGGTCCGCGAAGTCAGAGACGCTGCCGGCATTGTCGCGGGCCAGGGCGCGGGCCGCATCGTTGCCACTGTGAACCAGCAGGCCGTGAAGGAGCTGCGACCGGCTGTATTGCTGGCCGGGCCGGACATCGAGCTTGGTGGGCTCGCAATTCGTGTCCACCTCCTTGATCGTCACCATCTGCGAGAGGTCTCCCGCGTTGGCGATGATGTAGGCGGTGAGAAGCTTCTGGGTGCTGGCGACCGGACGCTTCTCCTCCTCGTTCTTCTTCAGGATCACGCGGCCGCTGTTGGCATCGAACAGGATCGCGGAATGCGCGGTGATCAGCGGCGGCTCGGCAGCCATCAGCGTTCCGGAGGCAAGGACGAGCAGAGCGAGCAAGAGATTCTTTTTCATGACGGGCGGGACACTACTGCTTTGGCGTGCCGGATTTAAGCACTTTTTCGATGGCGGGGTCTTTTTCTGCCCCCAGCTCGACGGCCCGGTAGTAGTGGCGGCGCGCCAGCTCGATGGCCGGCGGCTTCTCCTCCAGGTAGAAAACCGCCAGGTTGTAGTGGGCGTCGGAGTAGGAAGGATCAAGCTCCACGGCACGCCGGAGCTCGGATTGCGCGCCGTCGATCCAGCCCTTCCGCCCGATCACCACGCCAAGATAATTCCGGGCCCGCGGATTCCGCGGATCCTGCAGGACAGCCTGAGAAAGCGCGGCGAGCGCGGCATCAAACTGCTCGCGGTCCATGGAGATGATGCCGAGCGTGAGCCAGGCGGCGGGGTTTTCCAGGCGGATGGACACCGCCTTTTTGAGCAGCTCCTCGGCCTTGTCCGTGTTGCCGGAGGAAAATTCCACCACCCCGAGATTGACGAGCCCGAGAACATTGTCCGGCACGATCTCCAGCACCCGCTGGTAGGCCTTTCGCGCGCCGTCGTAGTCCTTGCGGAGGAATGCGCTGTTCCCCTCGGCCGCCGCCTCCTTGGCAACAGACGGCACAAACCCGGCCTTGGGCCCGGGTGCCGGCGCGGGCGATTGCGCAAAGCCCAGCAAGGGGATCGCTAACGCGGCGGCGGCCAGGGTCGAGCAAGAGTATCTGGCAATACAACCCATGGAGGGACGACCGCCGTGTCGTCCGTGGATAAAGTCGGACCGGACAGAGCCGGCCCCTCCAGGCAGCCGGGACGGCTGCCCCACGCTTTCGGGAAAGCGGAAATTCATTCCCCGGAAAGTTCCCCCGCGCGGTTGGACGCGGCGCAGACGGCTTCCGTGAATGCGCTGCGGACCCCGCAGGCTTCAAGCTCGCGCAGACCGGCCATCGTGGTGCCGGCGGGGCTGGTGACCATTTCTCTGAGCACGGCGGGGTGCTCGGAAGTCGCGCAGATCATCTCGGCGGCCCCGATCACCGTCTGCACGGCAAGATCCAGCGCCAGCTTGCGCGGGAGCCCGCAGGCGACGCCCCCGTCCGACAGCGCCTCGATCATCAGGTAGACATAAGCGGGACCGCTGCCGCTGAGGCCGGTCACGGCATTGAGCTGCTTCTCCTCGACCGCATAGACCTCTCCGATGCTGGAGAAGACGCTCTCGGCGACCGCCTCGTCGTCGGAGGTGACCGTGTCGTCGCAGGAATAGGCGGTGGCCGCCCGGCCGACCATGGCGGCGGTGTTGGGCATCGCGCGGATCACGCGGGCACCGGGGGCCAGAGACTTCAAGGACCCGATTTTCTGCCCGGCCACGATGGAGATGAGCAGCTTCCCCTCCAGCCCGCTCCCCGCCTCACCCAGCGCCGTTCCGACATCGTTCGGCTTCACGCACAGGACCACCACGGAAGCGGATGATGCCGCCTCGGCATTCGAGGTGACGACGTTGACCGATGTGGCGTCCCGGAGGTTTTCCAGCAACTCCGGCTCCGGGCACGAGGCGATGATGTCCGAGGCCGCACAGACCTTGGCGCGCAGCATCCCCTGGATGATCGCGAACGCCATTTTCCCCGCACCAAAAAACGCATATTTCATCCGGGCACCGTAGCACCGTGCGCCCCCGAGGGCGAGCGCCGATTTCCGGGATGGAACGACCCGTCGCCCGGGCAACACCATCCCCGGACCGTGCGCCGGGAAAGAGCACGCCGACGGCGGGCTCGTCGGACAAGGTGCCCGCCCCGGCGGGCGAATTGAGGAATTGCTCTGCGCGGGCGGGTCGCCTATGAAGCATGCCTATGACAATCGGATTTCTGCGACATGCGGAAGCGGAGCACGCCAGCGGATCCGATTTTGACCGGAGGCCAACCCCGAGAGGGCTCGACCAGGCGGAGAAGGCTGCGCGGTTCTGCCTGCGCAACGGTCTCCTGCCGGACCTCATCATCACCAGCCCGGTCGTGCGGGCGAGGCGGACTGCGGAGATCGTTGCCGCGACCACCGGGAGCGATTTGATCGTGGGAGACTGGCTGTCGTGCGGAATGGAACCGGGGGATTTTCTCAAGGAAATTGCGGCCTATTCCCAGAAGAGATTTGTCCTGCTGGTCGGGCATGAGCCGGATTTCAGCGACGCGATCGCCTGCCTCCTTGGCCTCATCGATCCCTCGAGTCTGAAAATCCGCAAGGCCTCGCTCACGATCGTGGATATCGCGGCGCCGCACCAGGGCTGCGGACAGTTGCAATTTCTCATCCCAGCGCGTTTCATGTCGTGATGTCACCCGAGATCCTGCACACGCCCACATTCGTCTCCGACGCCGTGGCCCTCATCACGGGCGAGGCGGAGAAAGCCATCGCCGCCCGCGGAATCTTCCGCATCGCCCTGAGCGGAGGCAACACCCCGCGCCCGGTCTATGAGGCGCTCGCCGGGCTCGGCCTGCCGTGGGATAAATGGGAGATCACCTTCAGCGACGAGCGCTGCGTTCCGCCGGACAACGACCAGAGCAACTTCCGCATGGCCCGGATCGCGTGGTTCGACCCCGCCCGCGTTCCCGGCGGGAGCATCCTGCGGATGGAAGGCGAGGCCGATCCCCCGGCGGCCGCGGAGAAATATGAGAAGGAACTTCTCTCCCGCTCGAGCCCATACGTCCACGACCTGATTCTGCTCGGCATGGGCGACGACGGGCACACGGCATCGCTGTTTCCGGGAACCGGCGCGCTCCACGTCACCGACCGCCTGGTCGTGGCGAACTACGTGCCGAAGTTCTCCACGCACCGCCTCACGTTCACCTACCCGCTGCTCAACGCCGCGCGACACGTCTGCTTCCTCGTGAGCAGCCCGGGCAAGGAGGCGGTGCTCAAGGAAGTCCTCACGGGGAACCCCGCGTATCCGAGCGCTTCCGTGGCCCCGGCGGACGGGCACGTCACATGGCTCCTCGGCGGCGGCGCCTGACAGCCATCCCGAATTTTTCATGAAAGCACTATTTCTCACCAACGAGTATCCGCCGCGCATTTACGGAGGCGCCGGGGTCCACGTCCAATACCTCAGCCGCGAGCTCTCCAAATTGATGCAGGTCGAAGTCCGGTGTTTCGGGGACCAGAATTCCGTCGCCACCAATCTGTCCGCCATGGGCTTCGGCCTCGTCTCCGATGCCTACACGTGCCCGAAGCCTCTCCAGCCGGCATTCGGCGCGGTGCAGCGGTGCCTGGATTTCAACACGATCAACATCGGGGCGGATGTCGTCCACTGCCACACGTGGTATTCCCATTTCGGCGGGATCCTCGCGAAGCTGAACTACGGGATTCCGCTCGTCGTCACCGTCCACTCGCTCGAACCGCTGCGGCCGTGGAAACGGGAGCAGCTCGGAGGCGGATACGACTTCACCTGCTGGCTGGAAAAGACCGCGCTGGAGATGGCGGATGCCGTCATCGCTGTCTCCGAAGAAACCCGCCGCGACGTCTCGCGCCTCTTCGATGTCGATCCCAAAAAGATGCACATCATCTACAACGGCATCGACCCCGGGGAATACCGCCCGGTCGAGTCCCGCGCCGCGCTCCGCAGGCTCGGCGTGAACCCGCACGAGCCGTATATCCTTTTTGTCGGCAGAATCACACGGCAGAAGGGGATCGTCCACCTGGTCAATGCGATCAAGCATCTGGATCCGGGATTTCAGGTCGTCCTCTGCGCGGGCGCTCCCGACACCCCGGAAATCGCGGCGGAGATGAAGGCCGCCGTCGCGGCCGCCCAGCGGCAGCGCCCGGGGGTGGTCTGGATCGAGGAGATGCTCGACAACCGCTCGAAGATCGAGCTCTACACCCACGCGGGAGTTTTTGTCTGCCCCTCGATCTACGAGCCGTTCGGCATCATCAACCTTGAGGCCATGGCCTGCGGAACGGCGGTCGTCGCCAGCGCGGTCGGGGGGATCCCCGAGGTTGTCCGGCAGGGCGAAACCGGGTATCTGGTCGCGGTCGAGCAGATGGCCGAAAGCCCGTTCGAGCCGCTCCAGCCGGCACGGTTTTCCAAAGACCTCGCCGCCCGGATCAACGAGCTCATGGCCGATCCCGCCAAATGCGTGGCCTTCGGCAAGGCCGGACGCCAGCGGGCGGCGGATGTTTTTTCCTGGGCGGCCATCGCCCGCCAAACCCGCGATCTCTACGAGACGCTCTGAGGCCATGCCGCACACCCCTGGCCAGGGCAGGAGCAAACAAATGAACCGAAGAATGACAAGGTGGTTTTCAATGCCATTGGCAGGAATGCTCATGCTGGCGCAGGTGGCGAATGGCCAGCCCGTATCGCAGGATCTGCCGGCGCAGGATTTCTCCCAGCCTCCCGGAACGGAAGGCCGGGAGATCGCATTTGTTTTTGAAGACGGCCCCCTGCCTCAAACGACTGCTCTCCTGCTCGATGCGCTCAAGAATCTGGGAATGAAGGCGACGTTCGCCGTGAGCGGGGAAAATGTTGAGTTCAATCCCGGACTCGCCCGCCGGATCGTGGCGGAGGGGCACGAACTGGCAAACCATACGTATTCCCTCCCGAACCTCAAGCACGTGAGCCCGGCGGATCTCGTCAGGGAGATCCGCGCGGCGGACGAGGCGATCGTCCGTGTGACGGGCGTGAAGCCAAGATACTTTCGTGCGACGAACGGGGAGCTGAGCGAGTCGCTGCGGAGCGTCGTCGAAGGGGAGGGCTACGAGGTGCTGGACTGTACCCTGGATTCCGGCGACTGGCGGAACCCCTCTTCGGAAAAATTGATGCGCGGGATTTTGGCGGGGGCGAAGCCCGGCTCCGTGATCCTTGCGCACGAGAGCTTCCCCAAATCCGCCAAATCGATGCCCGCTGTTTTTGATGCGCTGGCCAAACGCGACTTCATCCTGTGCACCGTCAGCGCGATGCATCCCCCCGGCCCTCAGCAGGGACATTCCGCAACCGCCCAGCCATCAAACCCGCTTCCCAGGGATTCCGGAGGATCTGCCAACTAGTATCATGGTTCTAAGTAAAGTCATGGCCGGATACATCGTTGTAGTCGCCTCGCTCTGTCGAGGCGCAGCAGCGGCACGGCGACAGAGCGCCGTTGCTACAGTAAATCGGAAACCGCTCTAGGGTTGTTCAAACAGCGACTGCCCCGACCTCCATTTCCTGTGCATGGGAGGAAGCTCCGCTGTCTCCGGCTGGATGGTGAGGCAACTTGCAGCCTTTTTTGGGGTCTTTCCCTCCGCCTGGGCGCGCAGGTTTGTCCACAGGGCCTTGACGATTCCGCCAATGCTGACGACCTGCCAGTCCGCGGCCAGCGGGCAGTGGGCATAGACCTCCTCGTTGCAGTGCATGACCAGCTTCAGCTGCTCCGGAACCTTGGCACCCTGCTGAAGGATTGCCATGGCGACTCCGGGGGCAATGTGATCGGGAAAGACAATGAGCCCGTCCGGCTTGGTCGCGCCCTTCCAAATCCTGCAAAAGGAATCAAAGCCGAACTCCTCGAATTCCCCGGCGCACGCATCCCGCACCAGAGCCCATTCCCTGCGCGTCTTCAACCCGGCCTCCTCCGCCATCTTCTGAAATGTCTCGAAGTCGGTTATTTCCCCGCCGCTGATCAGGGCAACGGATCGGCATTTCCTTTCCTTCAGCCGCACCAGGCTGTTGCGCAGGAAATTGCTCAGGCCGATGTCGACAGAATGATATGTGGCTCCCCCGATCATAGTCAGAGGCACTGGCAGCTCCTCCAGCCAGGATACCTCCTCCGAGGTCGTCATCGCGGAGATGACGGCGTTCACCTCGCGGCATTCGACCGCGTCGGTCAAAACCTTCCAGGGAGTTCCCTGCTGCTCCCTCGGGCGGGAATCCATGAACAGCTGCACGGTGATCCCCAGGCGTTCGAAATATTCGCAGAGCGCCGCGTGGAGGGCCTGATAAAATGCCACGTGCCTGACCTGCCAAAAACTCGCGCCAAAGTAGATCCCCACGGCTTTGATCTCGGGCGTGGTCCCGGCCACAAATGTTCCCTTCCGTTGCCTGCGCATCAGAAGCCCCTGGTTGACCAATGGCGTGAGCGCGGTCTGGACTGTAAAATAGTTCGTCTTCCACAGTCGCGCCAGTTCGGCCAATGTCGGCAGCCGGGTGCCTGGCGGGAGCGCTTTCGAAAGGATGACCTCCCTGAGCTGGATCGTAATCCGCTTGTAGGCGGCCTCTCCGGGCGCGATCTCGAACCGGAGAATGTCCGGGACGTGCGTATTGCCGAGCTTGGGTTTTGTCCTGGCCAAACCCTGTTTATATCATCGCTCCCCCGCTCACATCACGCAGAAACATTTTCAGTCCGCATATCTCACGCTCGCCGTTGTAGGGGTGCTCTATGAGCGCCCATCCCAGCTGCCTGCCAAGCGACCCGCGGTCACAGACCACGGCTACAGCCTGCAGCCCCCCAAACCGGAGTGGGAGATATTCCGGGTTAGCGGACCACCCTTGCAAAATGCGCGCTGCGCGCATGGGAATCCATGCTGCCGTTCATTGGAGCCCGGCCCCCGCTGTGCGCATCGCCCAGCGCGGACAGCCCGAAGATCGCATCGAAGAGAAAACTCCGCTCGCCCGCCGCCACGCCCAGCGCCTTCAGCGGCAGAGTGGCCTCCAAATCATAATGCGTTCCGGAAACGACCTGGCGGAACCTCACCCCGGGAACCGGCTTGCCGTCCCGGGTGATCGCCGCCGGCTTCCTGCTTCCGCGGCCGGGCAGGAGGATGATCTGGCGGACATCTCCGCGCCCCTCGCGCGCAAAGAAGAGCTCCACGCAGGAGCCTCTCCAAAATTCTTTTGGCACCGGCGTGATCTTTGAATCCTGAACCCGGACCGAGAGGTGCAGGCGGTCTCCCTCCCAGGCGACCGACCCTTCGACCGCGGGGAATCCGTTCAGCTCCACATCAAACCGGGCAGGCTCGCGCGAGGCATCCAGGATCCTGCGGACCGGCACGTGGAGCGAGCGTGTGAACACCCCTTCATTCCCGGACCGCAGCAGGAGCGTGAACGGGCGGTCCGTCCCCTTGCGGCGAAGAACGACATCCCGCCGAATGGTCTTTCCCGCAGGCACGGACACCTTGATCCGGCTACCGCCCGCCAGCACGCCTTCCGTGTCCGACTCGAGGGAAAGCGGAATATTCAAAAGAGCCGGGCCGGGATTTTTCACCGTCACCGTTACGGCCAGCGCGCGCGCATCCCTGGCGGGCTTCTCCGCAAAATCCACCGTGGCGATCACGCGGTCGCCCGTTCCCGCAAAGCCGCAGCCCGTGCCCTTCACGACCGGCGAATACTCCCCGAGCAGCCCCGCCTTCTGGTGCGCGGAAATCAGCTCGTCGCACATCGCCCAGATTTTATCCAGGGGCAGGACCGTGGCGGTGTGCGGGTCCAGCATCACGGCGTGGTAGATGTGCTCCCGCTTCCGCGTGAGCGCCGCCTCGACCGTCAGGGTCTGCACGTTGATGTTCGTCAGGCACAGAGCCGCGAGCTGCGGGGGAAGCTCGCCGATGAAGGTGGGCTGGATCCCCTGCGCGTCCACCAGGCACGGCACCTCGACGCAGCAGTCGGATGGAAGGTTGGTGATAAGCCCGGTGTTCGGCACGTTGCCGTAGATGACGGCTGGCCGGTTGCTCTCCATCGCCTTGATGATGTAGGACCCGTATTCGTGGGATGGCGGGCCGATCTGGATCGCCCCGCCCTTGCCGAGCAGATCCGCCTCGGCCTGCTTCCAGGTCTTGATGATCGATTCGCAGCGGCGGAGATACTCGTCGATCGGCACGTCGAACCGCTCGATCACCTGCTTCCCGTGGTGTATGAAATACGGCACGTATTCGCTCTGGTGCTCGCTCGATTCCGTCACGAAATACCCCGTCCGCCGCATCATCTCAAACCGCACTTTCTCCTGCTGGAACTTGGGATCCTCCAGCAGGTTGAACAGCAGCGGGTAGGCGTCCTGCCCGCGGTAGTCGAACTTGAGGAAAAATGCCATGTGGTTGATTCCCGCCACCAGGTAGGTGACATCCGAATAGGGGAGCCCCGCGAAACTGGCGAGCTGCTGCGAAGTTCCCTGGACGGAGTGGCAGAGCCCGACATGAGGGATCCCCACCCCCCTGGCAACGGCCATGCAGTTCATCGCCATCGGGTTCGTGTAGTTTAAAAGCAGGCAGTCCGGCGCGCCGAGCGACGCGATGTCCTCGGCAATCGAGTTGATCACCGGAATCGTGCGCAGCGCCCGGAACACGCCGCCGACGCCGAGCGTGTCGCCGATCGTTTGCAGGAGGCCGAATTTCCGCGGAATCTCAAAATCGATGACCGTGCCGGGCTTGTAGCCGCCGACCTGGATCGTGCAGATCACGTAGTTCGCATTCCGGCACGCCTCCTTCTGGCTCAGCGTCGCCTCGATCCGCACCCGGGATTTCAACTGGGCCACCATCTTCTTCGCCATCGCGTCCGCAACCTTCAGGCGCGAGGGATCGATATCCATCAGGCAGATCGTCGCGTCCGCCAGCTCGGGGGATTGAAGGATGTCGCCGATGAGGTTCTTCGCAAAGACGACCGAGCCGGCGCCGATCAGGGAGATTTTTGGATTCATGAGGAGCTCAGGATCGGTGATCCGCCAGTTCATGCGAGGAAATATTTGTGATGTTTATAGACGTTTTTGTGCACCAAAAAAAGAGCCGCGGGCTTTTGGCCCGCGGCTCCTTTGTTGATTGGAAGTGGTGTTACTTCTTTTTGCCTTCGCCGGGACGGTATTCCTCTTCGGCAAACTGGAAGGCCTGATCGAGTCCGACCATGTCCTCGCCGGGGCGGAGGGTGTCGAACGCTTCGGCTTCCTTGCGGAGAGCTTCCTCGCCGTAGTTGGCCGCCTTGATCGAGAGGCCGATGCGGCGCTCCGCCTTGTCGACCTTGATGACGCGGGCTTCGACTTCCTGGCCGACCTTGAGGACATCCTTGACCTTCTCGATCCGGTCCTCGCTGATCTGCGAGATGTGGACGAGGCCGTCGATGTCGTCCTGGAGCTGGACGAACGCACCGAAGTTGGTGAGCTTGCTGATCGTTCCCTTGACGAGATCGCCGATGCGGAACCGGGTGTCGATTTCCTTCCAGGGATCGGTGTCGAGCTGCTTGATGCCGAGGCTGATCCGCTGGTTGGCCTTGTCGATGTCGATGACCACCGCTTCGAGATCGTCGCCCTTCTTGAGCATTTCGCTCGGGTGGTTGATCTTGCGGGTCCAGGAGAGGTCGGACACGTGGATCATGCCGTCGATGCCTTCCTCGAGTTCGACGAATGCGCCGTAGGCGGTCATGTTGCGGACCTTGCCCTTGACCTGTTTGCCGATGATGTAGCGGAGCTCGATCTCGTCCCATGGGTTCGGTTCGAGCTGGCGGACGCCGAGGGAGATTTTTTGCTCCTCCTTGTTGACGCCGAGAACAATCGCCTCGATGTCCTGGTCCAATGTGAGGACGTCGGACGGACGGGCGATGCGCTTGGTCCAGGAAAGCTCGGAGACGTGGATGAGGCCCTCGACCCCCTCTTCGATCTGAACGAACGCGCCGTAAGGCATGAGGTTCGTGATTTTTCCGGAGATCTTCTGGCCGACCGGGAACCGCTCCTCGATCTTGTCCCACGGATTCGACTGCATCTGCTTGAGGCCGAGCGAAACCCGCTCCTTCTCCTTGTTGATGTCGAGAACCTGGACTTCGAGCTGCTGGCCGACCTTGAGGATTTCTCCCGGATGGTTGAGGCGCGCCCACGACATGTCCGTGACGTGCAGGAGGCCGTCGATGCCGTCGAGGTCGATGAACGCACCGAAGTCGGTGATGTTCTTGACCGTCCCGACGATCTTGTCGCCGACGTTGACGCCGCCGAGGAAGGCCTGGCGCTTCTCCGAGCGCTCCGCCTCGATGATTTCGCGGCGGCTCAGGACGACGTTCTTACGGTCCTCGTTGATCTTGACGATTTTGAAATCGTAAATGTTGCCCACGAACTGCTGGAGATCTTTCGGGGGGATGATGTCGATCTGCGAAGCCGGCAGAAAGGCCTCGACGCCGACGTTGACGGTCAGGCCGCCTTTGACGACGGATCGGACCTTGCCCTTGATGAGGCCGTCGCCTTTGAAGACGCCGACGATCTTTTCCCAGTTCTGGCGCTGGGCGGCTTTTTCCTTCGAGAGAACGACCATTCCCTCGTCGTTTTCGAGACGCTCGAGAAGAACTTCGATCTCGTCTCCGATTTCGACTTCATCCGGGTCTTCGAATTCGGAGGCGGGGATGACTCCCTCGCTCTTGTATCCGATATCCACGAGGAATTCCCGTGATCTGATCTCAAGGATGTGTCCCTTGACGATACTTCCTTCGCGGTAGTTTTTGATCGAGCTGGCGATCAATTCTTGCAATGCTGGCATAATGTTGATGGTTTCCTTTATGTTTCCGCCGCCGCTGGAAAAAATTCCACCGGTTGCAACCCTTCTGGCGCGGGCGGGTTGTTCAGAATAGACGCCCCGGCTCCGGGATCAATCTTTTTTACCGGGTTTTTCGCGGGCCGGGCAGTCAATCGCGGGTGAGGTTGTCCGTGAAGGTAGGGGCAGACCTCCGGGCTGACCGAATGAGGAAGGCGGCGGGCCAGGGACGTCCCGCCCTACCATTCCCTATTTGGAACCGCACTCAAATTACATCAAGCCCCGGCGCAGGAGCTTCTCCGCGGCGGCGGCATCCTCCGGGGTGTCGATGCCGGGGCCGGCCGGCTTTGAGGTGAGGACGCGGATCCTGGCCCCGTGCTCGAGGGCGCGGAGCTGCTCGAGCTTCTCGGATTTTTCGAGCGGGCTTTGTTTCCATTTCACAAAATCCAGGAGAAACAGCCGCCGGTAGGCATAGATGCCGATGTGCCGCAGACGGGCCGGGCAGGAATCCCCATCGCGGTCGCAGGGGATCGGGCTCCTGGAAAAATAGAGCGCATTGCCCCCCAGATCGCGGACGACTTTGACGGCGTTGGGGTTGTCGGCATCGGCGGGATCCAGCGGGCAAGCCGCCGTGGCCATTTGGGCGCGGGGGTCGGACTCCAGCGCCTTGATGAGCTTTGCGGCCAATTTCGGATCGAGAAATGGCTCGTCGCCCTGGACGTTGAGAAGGATGCCTGTCGTGGAGAGATTGCGGGCAACCTCCGCGATCCGGTCGGTGCCGCTCGGATGTTTGGCCGATGTCAGCGCCACCTCAGCCCCGAAGGAAAACGCGGCCTGCAGGATGCGCGTGTCGTCGGTGGCGACGATGACATGATCGACGCCCGGCACGGCACGGCAGCGCTCCCAGACGTGCTGGATGAGCGGTTTTCCCGCGAGGAGGTGAAGCGGCTTTCCGGGGAACCGGGTCGAGCCCCAGCGGGCGGGAATGATAATGGCGGTTCGTGACATCAGATTTTGGATTGAAGGATAATTTCGACGGCCTGGCCGACATCATCAGCCGCGAAGTCGGGGTTGGAGCCGGAGTGGAGCGCCCCGTAGCCGGTGCGGACGAGGATCGTGCGGCAGCCGGCGGCGCGCCCGCATTCGATATCGATGTCCTTGTCGCCGACCATCCAGGACTTCTGGATATCGATGCCGAGATCCCTGACCGCCTCCTCGATCATCCCGGTGCCGGGCTTCCGCCGCGGGCCGGGTGCCGACGAGGAATCCGCGCAAAAATAGACCGCATCCACGAGCCCGCCCAGCTGGCGGTTGAGTTCGGATTCGACCGCCTGATACTGGGGGAGGGAGATTTTTCCCGAGGCAATCCCGCTCTGGTTCGTGACCACCACGTTCAGCCATCCGGCCGCGTGAAGGCGGACAAGTCCGGCGGCCGCGCCCGGGAGGGTGCGGACGAGCGCCGGGTCATTGCAATAATGGACCTCCTCCATGAGCGTCCCGTCCCGGTCAAAAAAGACAGCCGGCCTACTTTCCATTCTGCTCAAAGCTTGCGATGAGTTCGTCGGCCACGAGGGTGGCGGTGCCGAGCTTGGCGACGACAACCCCGCTGGCGTGATTCGAGATTTCCGCGGCCTCATGCGGTGTCGCCCCGGCACAAATCGCCAGCGTATAAAGGGCGATCGCCGTATCTCCCGCCCCGGAGACATCGAACACCTCGCGCGCTTTGGTCGGGGTGTGATACGGGGAGGATCCCCTCTCAAAAAGAATCATCCCGTGTTCTCCCAGCGTCACCAGCAGGCCTGCGAGATCCCACTTTTTCAGGAGGAGCGAGCCGACATCCAGGAGGTCGGCGTCCTGAAGCGGGTCGTCCGCGGCACCATAATCCGTCCGCCCGGCCATCGCGAACGCCTCCGAGCGGTTGGGCTTCAAAAGACCCACCCCGCTCCAATCCAGGTGGTTGCCCGGATTCGGATCGGCCGTCAAAAATTTTCCATGCTCCTTCGCCAGGCTGCAAACGCGGTCTTTGAGGGATTGGCAGATCAGGCCTTTGCCATAGTCCTCGAGGATGACCCCGTCCACAGATGGCATGAGCTCCTCGACAATCCCCGCCGCGCGGTCGGTCACCGCGGCGATCGAGCCCCGGTTTTTTTCGCGGTCCACGCGCACGACCTGCTGCTGGCGGGCGATGATGCGGGTTTTGACGATTGTGGGGATCTCGGATGTCTCCACCAGGGCTCCGGTCTCAATCCCCTCGTCGGCAAGCAGCCCGCGCAGCTTTGCCGCGAAAGAGTCCTCCCCCACAGCCCCGCACAGCAGGACACTCGCGCAGAATGGCCGGAGGTTCCTCGCCACGTTGGCCGCCCCGCCCGGATACGAGGACTCTGCCTGGACCTCCACTACCGGCACCGGAGCCTCGGGGGAGATGCGCGAGACGCGCCCCCAGACGAATTCGTCCAGCATGACATCCCCGACAACCAAGATCCGCCGGGACGCCGCGTTCTGAAGAAGATGTTGTAATCTTGAGGGATTCATCGCATGATTCGGCACAGTTCTAGACCGGCTGTGCTCCGGCAACAAAGCTCAATTTTTACATGACCAAGAATATCCCGTTGATTCTGGCCGCAATCTGCCTTGGTGCGTTCCATTCCGAGTCCGCACTGTCAGCCCCGGAGAGCATTGATCTCTCGAAGTTTCCGGCCGCCGAGGTCGATAATGTCGTCGTCCCCGTCCCGAGCGAGGTTTTTTCCGTTCTGGACAAGCTCGGCACCCCGAACTGGCGCGCGGAGCTGAGGAGCTCGCTGGGAAAAAATTCCGGCAACCGCGCGCAGGTTGCGCTCCTTCTGGGCACGGTCATCGCCGAGGGCTTCATCGCCGTCGAGGCGGAGGATTCCGAAAAGGTCAAAGACATTGGCAAGGAGGTTCTGGTGCTGGCCGAGGCGATCAATGTCCGCAAGGCGGTGATCGCGCGCAGCAAGAGCATCACCGAAAAAGCCGAGGCAAAAAACTGGCGCTCCGTCCGCACCGAGTTCGATGGCGCGCTGCAGGACGTCCGCGCCGCCATGGAGGAGCTCGGGGATGACGAGCTCGCCCAGCTCGTCAGCATCGGCGGCTGGCTTCGCGGCACGCAGGTCCTGACATCGATCGTTTCAAAAAATTACTCCGCAGACGGCGCGGAGCTGCTCTATCAGCCCCAGCTCCTGGACTACTTCACCAAGAGGCTCGACGGGCTCAAGAACACGCGTCTCGGCAAGGACGAACTCGTCGTCAAAATCCGGAAGACGCTCGCCGGGATCCGGCCGCTGATCGGCAAGGATGACGGAGCGAAAATCCCGGCGGAGAACGTTGATCGGATCAACAAGATGACCAGCGAGGTGATCGCCGCCATCACATCCAAGGAGGCCTGATCCCGATGTTGAAAAAAACTCTCAGCGTCCTCCTCCCGGCACTTCTACTGGCCACGGCGTATGCCTATGTGAACGATGCGCTCTCGTTTGCCCACGAGGCGGCGAACCCCTATGTGAAAAAGGGCTTCAGCGTCCGCGAGGACGCCTGGGGCGGCGACCTCGGGGTCAAGGACCAGCAGGCGGTCACCGCTCAGCTCTTCAAAGGGAACGAATACTGGTTCTGCCTCGGCACCGAGGTGAAAAATGCCGTGGTGACCCTTCATATCTACGATTCCCAGGGGAAGTTGGCAGAAACAGAGTCCTGGCAGAAGGGGCGCCTCGCAGGAGCCCTCGTCGTTCCACAAAAGACGGGCACATATTACGCCATCATCACGGTGGACAAGTCCCCGCAGGAGCGCACGGGATGGGCGGTCGTTTACGCCTATAAATAACTCCTCATGGAGAATTTCACGCTGGAATTCGAGAACGCCCGCGCGTTGCAGGCGGTGTATGGGGGGGACGAGAAGCTTCTCCGCGAGCTGGAATCCCGGCTCGACGTCCGGGTCACGACAAGGGACGGATGGCTCCGCGTCGAGGGCGATGGGGAAAATCTCTCCCGGGCCCGCGCGGTCATCGAACAACTCCAGGACGCGGTCAAGCGCGGGGTGCCGGTGAGGAGGCATGAATTTCAATACGCGCTGAACTCGGTCGGCGACGCATCCCCGGAAAATGAGGGCCTCGGCAGCCTGCTCGAAACCCGGATCCAATGCTCCGCTCGCAAGCCGCCGATCGTCCCCAGGACATCCGGGCAGAAGGGGTATCTCCAGGCCATCCGCTCGCATGACATCACATTTGGCGTGGGGCCGGCCGGAACGGGGAAGACGTATCTGGCCGTGGCGCTCGCCGTGGCGGCGCTCAAGCAGGAAAAGGTCAGCCGGATCGTCCTCACCCGCCCGGCGGTCGAAGCCGGGGAGGCGCTCGGGTTCCTGCCCGGCGACCTTCAGGAAAAAATCCTCCCCTACCTCCGCCCGCTCTACGACGCGCTCTACGACATGCTCGAAGTCGAGGAGATCCAGAAGTTCATGGACCGCGGCGTCATCGAGATCGCTCCGCTCGCCTACATGCGCGGCAGGACGCTGGCCAACTCGTTTGTGATCCTCGACGAGGCGCAAAACACGACCGCCGAGCAGATGTTCATGTTTCTCACCCGGCTCGGCGAGGGTTCGCGCTGCGTGGTCACCGGAGATCGCACGCAGATCGACCTGCCCCGCAACAAGCTCAGCGGCCTGATCGAGGCGGTCGAGGCCCTGAGGGACGTTCCAGGAATCGCGATGCACATGTTCAGCGAGCAGGATGTCGTCCGCCACCCCCTTGTGCAGTCGATCATCCTGGCTTACAAGGAACACCGGGGAGCCCGGGAAAGCCGGATCTGATAACCATGTGGGACTTTCTTAGAAAACGCCGCCTTGTCGGCAAAGGACTCGACTGCGGGAAACGCCGCCGCTCGGTCGAGCAGAACGAGTTTGCCGAATCCCTCCAATCCGGCTGGATGGCCAGATCCGTCCTCCTGGGGGCATTCATCGTCGGCCTTGCCATCCTGATCTTCACCGGCCAGCAGGACGAGCCGGCGAAAAAATTTCTTCTGTGCCTTCTGATTTTTGTGACTGCGGTCGTGCAGCTCTGGATCAACCATCCGCAGACGCTTGCGGTGAACTCGCGGCTGTGCCTGCTGCTCGGGGTGTTTCTTATCCAGCTGACGGCGATCAAGGTGACGCTCTTCCAGGCGGCCTCGGGGAATATCGATCTCCAGCTCGCCCCGCTGCTCGTCCCCTACGCGTTCGCCCCGCTCGTGCTCTCCGTGCTGCTGGGCCGCAACCACGGGCTCTATGCCGCGGTCTTTGCCAGCCTCTGGGGTTCGCTTCTCGTCGGGCGCATCGACCCGGTCTTCCTTGTCATCTCGCTCATCACCGGATTCATCGCCGTCTACGTCACGCTGCAGGTGAGGCGGCGGAGCCGTCTGATCCGGGCCGGCGTCTATGTCGGCATCGCCACATGGATCCTTGCGGCGGCATTCGGGCAGATCGGCCCTGTGATCTGGGAGGCCCCGGCACAGACCGACTGGAGGATGATCGGCCTCCAAAGCCTCGCCGCCATCGCGACTGGGATCGGGACCGCGATCATCGTCAGCGGGATCCTGCCCATGCTGGAGCCCCTGTTCAAAATCACCACCGACATCTCCTGGCTGGAGATGAGCGACCTGAACCACCCGCTGCTCAAGCGCCTGAGCATGGAGGCCCCCGGCACATACCACCACAGCCTCGCCGTGGCCAATCTGGCGGAGGCAGCGGCGGGGGCGGTCGGGGCGAACCCCACGATCTGCCGGGTCTGCGCCTATTTCCACGACATCGGCAAGCTCGTGAAGCCGGACTATTTTACCGAGAACATGCCGCCGGGAGACAACCCCCACGACGACCTCACGCCGACGATGAGCGCGCTCATCATCGTCGCCCACGTGAAGGAAGGGGTGGATCTCGCCCTCAAGCACAAGCTCAACGGGGAGATCACCGACATCATCCGCCAGCACCACGGCACATCGCTGGTTTCCTACTTCTACAAGCGCGCGCTGCAGCAGCAGGAGGATGCCCGCCTCGGCGGGAAAATCATGAACATGCGCGAGGACGACATCCCCGACGTGAAGGAGGAAAGCTTCCGCTACCCCGGCCCGCGCCCGCGGACAAAGGAGGCGGCGATCGTGAACCTCGCGGACTCCATCGAAAGCGCCTCCCGGAGCCTGGACCGCCCCACGCCGCAGCGGATCGAGGACCTGGTCAACGACATCGTGGAAAACCGCATCGCCGAACACCAGCTCGACGAATGCCCGCTGACCCTCGCGGAAATTCATCGCGCGGCGGAATGCTTCCGCTTCACCCTCGTCAACATGCTCCATGCCCGGATTGCCTACCCGAGGCGCGAGGTGCCGCCCGCCCCGGAAAAGCGCGAGGAAAAATCCGTCGCCTGAGATCGTCCGTCAGAGCCGCCCGACATGAACATGCGTGAAGCCGGCACCCCGCCTGACATTCACATAACCGCGAGGCAGCGCGCGATTCGCTACGACCATGCCCGCCTCATCCGGATTGTGGAAGCTGCCGTTCCCATGTGCATGGAAGTCGCCGGCCGGCTTGGCGGCCCGCTCGCCGATCTGGATCAAATTGAATTCGCGGTTGTCGGAAATCGTGCCATGGCACGGGTCCATCGCGAATTTCTTGATCTTCGCGGCCCGACAGACGTCATCACATTTCCCTACGGCGAGATCCTTGTCTGCGCACCGGTCGCCGGTTCCCGGGCAAAAGAGTTTGGCCACGATGTCACCACCGAGCTCGCCCTCTACTGCATCCACGGGCTTCTGCATCTGGCCGGGCAGGACGACGTGGAGCCAGGCCCGGCGAAACGCATGGCGCAGGAGCAGGAAAAGATCCTCTGCGCTGCGACGGCGATGTTCATGGCTTGCTGCTGAGCGCTGATCCGCTCACAAGCGCCGGAGCCCGGCCCGGGAGCCGCCAAGGCGTTCCATGTAGAGGTAGACGATCGGCGTGATGTAGAGGGTGACGAGCTGGGAGACCACAAGGCCGCCGACGACCGAGAGCCCGAGCGGCTGCCGCACGTCGCCGCCGGCACCGAGCCCGAGCGCGATCGGCAGGGTCCCCATCATCGCGGCCATGGTGGTCATCATGATCGGGCGGAACCGGACGAGGCAGGCCTCGAAGATCGCGCTGGCGGGCGGCTTGCTTTCGCGGCGCTGGGCGTCGAGCGCGAAGTCGATCATCATGATCGCATTCTTTTTCACGATGCCGATGAGCATGAGCAGGCCGACGAATCCGTAGACGTTCAGCTCCATGCCGAAGAGGTAGAGCGTGAGCAATGCGCCGAAGCCCGCAGAGGGAAGCCCGGAGAGGATCGTGAGCGGGTGAATGAAGCTTTCGTAGAGGATGCCCAGGATGATGTAGATGACGACGACGGCCATTGCGAGGAGGAGGCCGAGATTTCCCAATGAGGATTGGAATGCCTGGGCCGTGCCCTGGAACTGGCTGCCGATGCGCTCGTCGAGATCGTCGTGCGCGATCCGCTGGATCAGCGGGACGACCTCGCTGAGCGAGGTGCCCCTGGCGAGATCGAAGGAAAGCGTGACGGCCGGGAGCTGCCCGAGATGCTGGACGGTGAGCGGGCCGACCTGCGGCTTGTATTTCGCGACGGCATCGAGGGCGACCAGCTTGCCGCTGCCCGATCGCACATAAAGGCGCGAGAGGTCGGCGGCCTCGCGCTTGAAGTCGTCCGCCGCCTCGAGGATGACGTGGTATTGGTTGTTCGGGGTGTAGATCGTCGAGATCTGGCGGGTGCCGTAGGCGCTGCCGAGCGCCCGCTCGATCTGCGCGGCGCTGACTCCGAGCGTGGACGCCTTGTCGCGGTTGATGTCGACGAGAACCTGCGGGCTGGTGATCTGGAGGTCGGTGGTCACATCGACTATGCCCGGCACCCCGCGCATCCGCTTCTCCATCTTTGCGGCGGCGAGATAGAGCTGGTCGAGGTCGGGGCCGAAGAGCGTGAACTGGTAGAGGCTCTTGGTCTGCATGCCTCCGATGCGGATCGTCGGGGGATTTTGCGGAAAGACCTTGAGGCCGGGAATCCCGGAGAGGTCCTTGCGGAGCTGGCGGACGATGTCATCGATCGGCGGGCGCTGGCTCCGGGGTTTGAGGGTGAGGGCCAGCCTTCCTGTGTTCCCGGTATTCGAGCCCATGCCGCCGCCGATGCGGGACATGAAGCCTTCGACATGGGGGTTCTTTGCGACGATCGCCGCAGCCTGCTGCTGGAGCGCGACAAGCTTGTCGAATGAAACCCCCTGCTCGGCCTCGGTGCTGACTATGATCCGGTTGGCATCCTCGTTGGGAAGGAACCCCTTGGGCACCACCAGGAAGAGCCACACGGTCGCGGCGGCCAGGGCCAGCGCTCCGAGACTGACAAACAGATGGTGCCGCATCGCGAGGCGCAGGGACTTCCCGTAGCCGGAGAGCACGGCGGCAAAGAGGTTTTCGGACCAGCGGAAAAGGAAGTTGTTGCTGCCGCTGTGGCCCTGCCTGAGGAACCGGCTGCACAGCATCGGCGTGAGCGACAGCGAGATCGCTCCGGAGATGAGGATCGCGGCGGCGATCGTCACGGCAAACTCCTTGAGCAGCCGGCCAAGGATCCCCCCCATGAACAGCGCGGGAATGAAGACGGCCGCAAGCGAAAGCGTCATGGACAGGATCGTGAAGCCGATCTCGCGCCCGCCCTTGAGCGCGGCCTGCATCGGGGATTCCCCCTGCTCGATGTAGCGGACGATATTTTCCAGGACGACGATCGCGTCGTCCACGACGAAGCCGACCGCCAGGATGAGCGCCATCAGCGAAAAGTTGTTCACGCTGAATCCGAGGAGATACATGACGCCGAATGTGCCGATGATCGAAAGCGGGATGGCGGCGCTGGGGATGAGCGTGGCGCGGACGTTTCGCAGGAAGAGAAAAATCACCATCACCACGAGCGCCACGGCGAGGAGGAGGGTGAACTGGATGTCGTGCAGCGACTGCCGGATCGACTGCGATCGGTCGTAGAGGATGTCGAGCTTCATCCCGCCGGGAAGCTGGGCCTTGTAGGCCGGGAGGAGCTCGCGGATGCGGTCGATCACGGCGACGGTGTTTGCGCCGGGCTGCCGCTGGACGGCGAGGACGACGCCGCGGGACCCGTTATACCAGCCCAGGTTTTTGTCGTCCTCGACGCTGTTGAGAACCGTGGCGACCTGTCGGAGGCGGACCGGAAATCCGTCGCGGTAGCTGACGATGAGCTCGCGAAAATCCTCCGCCCGCGTGAGCTGCCCGTTGGCCTCGATCGTGCGGGCCTTGACGCCGGTGTCGAGTTGGCCGGTGGCGGCGTTCGAGTTCGCCTCCGCGATCGCGCCCTCGACCTCGTCGATCCCGATCCCCCGGGTGGCCAGCTCGCGGGGATCGACCTTCACGCGCACGGCGAATTTTTGCGAGCCGTAGATATCGATCTGCGCGACACCGAGGATCGTGGAAAGCCGCTGGGCGATCAGCGTGTCGGCGTATTCGTCCACCTTGCTGTAGGGAAGCGAATCCGAGTGGGCAGCAAGAAGGAGGATCGGCTGCTCGGCCGGGTTGGTCTTCCGGAACGACGGCGGGGACGGCATGTCGGAGGGGAGGGTCGGCTGCGCCTGCGAAATCGCCGCCTGCACATCCTGCGCCGCGCCGTCGATATCCCGGGAGAGGTCGAACTGGAGCGTGATGGTGGTGGTGCCAAGGGCGCTGCCCGAAGTCATCGACTCGACCCCCGCGATCGTGGAGAACTTCTTCTCCAGCGGAAGCGCCACCGACGAAGCCATCGTCTCCGGGCTGGCCCCCGGAAGCGTGGCCGAAACCGTGATCGTCGGAAAATCCACGCTCGGCAAATCGCTGACCGGCAGCCGGAAATACGCGAGCAGCCCGGCTCCCAGGATCGACACCATGATGAGCGTCGTCGCGATGGGGCGGCGGATGAAGATGTCGGTCAGGTTCATCGCGGGGAGGGTTCCGGCGCGGGAGCGGACACTTTGACGCTGACCTTTCCGCCGGATGTCACGCGGAGCTGGCCGCTCGTGACAACCACCTCGCCGGGCTGGAGCCCGTCCTTGATGATGGCAAGCCCGTCGAGCGACCGCTCCACCTCGATCCTGCGCAGGGTCGCGACGTCGCCCGCGACGACAAACACCTGAGCTCCCTGCTGGCCCTCCATGATCGCGGAGGCCGGGATCACGATGGCATCCGCCTCCTCGGCGAGCTTGACGGTAACGTCCACAAACTGGCCCGGCCAGAGGCTCTCGTCGCCATTCGGAAACGTGGCCTTGAAGGCGACCATCCCCGAGGCGCGGTCGACGGCGTTGTCCACAAATGTCAGCTCGCCGGCGCCCAGAAGCCGGCCGGAATCCGGGTCGTAGGCGCTGACGGATGCCTTTGACTTGGTCATCCAATTCCGGACATCGGCGAGCGAGTTTTCCGGAAGTGAGAAGGCGACGTAAATCGGCTGCATCTGGTTGATGACCGCGAGGGTATCCACGTTCGGCTGGACAATATTTCCCGCCTTGAGCAGGGCGGCTCCCGCACGCCCGGAGACCGGCGCGCGGACGTCGGACCACTCGATGGAAAGCTGGGCCTCGTCCAGATCGGCCTGGCGTGCGGCGAGTCCGGATTTCAGGGATTCGGCGGTGGAGAGGATCTGGGATGTCTGCTCCTTCGAGGCCACGCCGCTCTTGATGAGGGCGCTGTAGCGGTCCGCCTGCTCGATGGCATTTGAGGCGGCGAACCGCGCGATCGACAGGTTGGCCTCCGCCCGCTTCAAGGCGGCCTGAAAGGGTCGCGGATCGATGCTGAAGAGCGGATCTCCGGCCTTCACCTGCGCGCCATCCGCAAAATGAACTTCAAGAATTTCTCCCTGCACCTTTGACTTGAGCTGCACCGATGCGACCGGCTCCACGGCTCCGATCGCCCGCATCTCGACCGGCATGTTGCGCGTCGCGACGGTTGCGGCCTCGACCGGCGCGGGGGGAGGCTCAGAGGGCTTCTGCGGTGAAGTCCTGCTGCAGGACGCAAGCATGGCGATGCAAAGCAATGCGACGACAGGGATTTTCATGGAATGGCTATTGGGGGAAAAATCAAACCGATCCCTGCAAACCCAGCCGGCCGGCAGCAATGGCCGGAACGAATGGCGCTAGCATAAGGCGGGTTCCAGACGTGGGGCGGCCATACCGGCTGCCTGCTTGCAGTGGGAATAGCAGGCGGGACGCCTGCTCCACGCCGGCGAAAGGCGTGCCACAGCGAACACACAACGAGCCCCGATCAGACGAGCGCTTCAAGGCGGCGGACGATGTCCGCCTTTCCAGAAACACCGACGGTCTGGTCTTTTTTTTCGCCGCCCTTGAAAAAGATCAGGGTCGGGATGCTCTTGATGCCGAATTGGGATGCAGCCGCCGGGCAGTCGTCCACATTCACCTTCGCGACGGTGAACTTTCCGGCATTTTCGGCGGCAATTTCCTCAACGACCGGGGTCAGCATCCGGCAGGGCGCACACCATGTCGCCCAGAAGTCCAAGAGGACAGGAGTGGCGGCATTTTTGATGAAGGATTCGAAATCGGTATCCTTGAGTTCGGTGACGTGCGGGCTGGACATAGGCGGGCGCTTTAAGAAATGCGATTGGAAATCAGCTGATGAACATCCACACCTGCATGGCAAGTGAGGCGAGGGCCAGGACGAGCGCTGCAATTCCGAGCACCGGGCTCAGATCGCTGGTAGCAGCGGATTCCGGCACCGCGATCGTGATCGCCCCGGACACCGACTTGGGCGTGGAAGCGTCCGGTTTTTTCTGAAGCTGGACGGTTGCCTGCGGCAGGACTTTCGAGCCGGGAGTTGATGCGGGAACCTTGGCGGTTTCCTTTTTGGCTTCGCCCTGGAGGGGTGCGGGAGCGACCGGTTTCGCCGGGGCCACGGGCGCGGCGGGAGGCGCAGGCGCCTTGGGAGCCGATGCGGACGGCGGCACGGGAGCTGACGGGGGCACAGTGGACGGAGGAACCGGGGGCTTCGGGGCCATGGGCGGAACGGTTGCCGCGGGCGGCTTCGGGAACGCAGGCACTGCCGGGACACCGGGAGCCGAGGGCGGTGCCGGAGGAATAACCGCTCCGCCAGCCGATGGTGGCTTGGGAATGGACGGGGGCACAGGCGGCCGCGGAATTGCGGGAGCTGCGGGCACCGAAGAAGGGGCCTTCAATCCGCCCGGCGCAGCCGGAGGAGGAGGAATCACAGCTGATCCTGCGGAAACGGGAACCGGCTTCGGCGGCAGGTTGATCATTGCCGTTTCCCGCGGGCTGGAGGCGATGGGTGAGCCATCGCGGCGCGCAGGGAGAACGATTCTTACAGTTTCCTTCTTTGGTTCGGCCATATTCTGTTCGGAGTGGGTTGAGGAGCGGCTTGGTTGCAGCGGGTCGAGATATTCACAAAATATTTCCCGCCTGTCAATCACGCCGCGCAAAATTGTTGCGTGAGATTATTCCGCGATATCCTCATTCCAGAGAACCGGATGCGCCGCAATGAAGTCCTGCATGAGCTGAATGCACTCCTGATCCTTCAGAACCTGCAGCTCCACTCCGCAATGGCGCAACCAGTCTTCCGCTCCGAGAAATGTGACATTTTCCGCGATGACGATCCTGGGGATTTTATATAGGAGAGCCGTCCCGCTGCACATGGGACACGGGGAGAGCGTGGTATAAAGAACGCAGCCCCGGTAGACGGAGGCCGGCTGGCGGCCGGCATCCTGAAATGCGCTCATCTCGCCGTGCAACAGCGGGTTGCCGGATTGCATGCGCATGTTGTGCCCGCGGCCGATGATTTTTCCTTCATGAACGAGAACCGACCCGATGGGGATGCCGCCCTCGGAAAGCCCCTGGTATGCCTCGTCAACCGCCGCCTGCATAAATGGATCGCGCATGGCGGGAATCTGCCAAAGCGCCCGCTGACAAACAAGCCCTGTCAGCAGAGGGAAAATGCCGCGCCCGGAGGATCTGGGTTGCCATGGGCGGAGCGTGAAGGGATGCTGCGCTGGTGCAAATATACATCGGCGAAGACTTCCTGCTGCACTCACCCACAGCGCGCGAACTTTATCACGGGACGGCATCCGCCCTCCCGATCTACGACTACCACACCCACCTCCCTCCGGATCAGATTGCGGGGGACCGGCGGTTCGAAAATCTTTTTGAGATCTGGCTGGCGGGCGACCACTACAAATGGCGCGCGATGCGCACGAACGGGATTGCGGAGCGGTTCTGCACCGGCGATGCGACGCCTCGCGAAAAGTTCGATGCGTGGGCGCGGACGGTTCCGGCGACCCTGCGCAACCCGCTCCACCACTGGACCCACCTCGAGCTGCTGCGCTATTTCGGAATGGATCTGCTCCTGAACGAATCCACAGCCGACGAGGTCTGGGAGCGCGCGAACGAAATGCTCGCCACGCCGGAGTTTTCCGTGCGCGGCCTGCTCAAGCGGAGCAACGTGGCGGTCGTCTGCACGACGGACGACCCGACGGACACCCTGGAATTTCATCGCCGGATCCGCGACGACGGCACGCTCGCGACGAAGGTCTACCCGACAATGCGCCCGGACAAGGCGCTCGCGGTCAACCAGCCGGAGGTCTTCGGGCCGTGGCTCGAAAAGCTCTGCGCGATCAGCGGATCCAGCTGCGCGGCGCTCGCGGATTTCCTGGATGCCGTCGACAGCCGGCATGCGTTTTTCCACGAGAACGGCGGGCGGCTCTCCGACCACGGGCTCTCGCATTGCTTCGGCGATCCCTGCACGCCGGACGAAGCCTCGGCCATCTACGCGAAGGCGCGCGACGGCAAGACGGTCACGGATCCCGAACAGCAGGCGTTTGCCGCATTCCTTATGATCTTTTTCGGACGCCTCGACGCCCGGCGCGGCTGGGTGAAGCAGCTCCACCTCGGTGCCCAGAGAAACAACAATTCCCGGCTGATGAAAGCGCTCGGGCCGGACACCGGCTTCGATTCGATCGGCGACTGGCCGCAGGCGGAATCTCTCGCCCGCTACCTCGACGCGCTCGACCAGACGAACGAGCTGCCGAAGATGATCCTCTACAACCTCAACCCCGCCGACAACTACCTGATGGCGACGATGGCCGGGAATTTTCAGGACGGCTCGGTCGCGGGCAAGATCCAGTATGGGGGCGGATGGTGGTTCCTCGACCAGAAGGAGGGGATGCAGTGGCAGATCAACGCGCTCTCGAACCTCGGCCTTCTCTCCCGCTTCGTCGGCATGCTCACCGACTCGCGCAGCTTCCTCTCCTACCCGCGCCACGAATATTTCCGCAGGATCCTCTGCAACCTCATCGGCACGGAAGCCGACCGCGGTGAGCTCCCCAAGGACATCGAACTCCTCGCCGGTCTCGTCCGCGACGTCTGCTTCGACAACGCCAAACGGTATTTCGGGCTCGATGTGAATTGAGCCGGCGAAAAAGATTCCCATCATTTCCTCTGTGTTCTCCGCGTCCTCTGTGGTTAATTTCCCCCCTTCACATTTCTCAACATGATCGAACGATACAGCCTTCCCGAGATGCGGTCCGTGTGGACCGAGCAGCGCAAACTTGAAATCTGGCTCGAGATCGAGACGCTCGCCTGCGAGGCGATGGCGGACATCGGGCAGATCCCGCGCGAGGATGCGGAGCAGATCCGGGCCAAGGGGGCGTTCGACATCGCCAACGTCCTCGAGATCGAAAAGCGGACGAACCACGATGTCATCGCATTTCTGGAGGATGTGGCCTGGCGGGTCGGCCCCGCCGCGCGCTGGATCCACCAGGGGCTGACGTCATCCGACCTCCTCGACACGACGCTTGCCGTCCAGATGCTGCAGTCGTGCGACATCCTGGCCGGCGACATCCGCAAGCTCCGCGAGGCGGTGGCCAAGCGCGCGGTCGAGCACAAGTTCACCCCGATGATCGGGCGCAGCCACGGGATCCATGCCGAACCGATCACGTTCGGGCTCAAGCTGGCGCTGATGTATGACGAGTTTTCACGCGCCCTCGAACGGATCGGGCAGATGCGCGAGCGGATCCGGGTGGGAAAGATCAGCGGGGCGGTCGGCACCCACGCCCACCTCGACCCGAAGGTTGAAAAATCCGTCTGCGAGAAGCTCGGCCTGAAGCCGGCCGACCTTTCGACGCAGATCATCCAGCGCGACCGCCATGCGGAGTTCATGACGACGCTCGCGCTTGTGGCCTCGAGCGTGGACCGCTGGGCGACGGAGTTCCGCCACCTCCAGAGGACCGAGGTCCTGGAGGTCGAGGAGTATTTCAGCCCCGGACAGAAAGGCAGTTCAGCCATGCCCCACAAGCGGAACCCGATCACCGGCGAGCGCCTCAGCGGGCTGGCCCGAGTGATCCGCGGCAACGCGATGGCCGCGCTGGAAAATGTGGCGCTCTGGCACGAGCGCGACATCAGCCACAGCTCGGTCGAGCGGATCATCCTTCCCGACAGCTGCACCCTGCTCGACTACATGCTCGTGACGCTCACGAAGCTCGTCGCCAACCTGCTGGTCTATCCGGAAAACATGAGGCGCAACATGGAGCTCACCGGCGGCCTCTACGCCAGCCAGTCCGCCCTCCTCATGCTCACGGAAAAAGGTCTGGATCGCAAAGACGCCTACGAGGCGGTGCAGCGGGCGGCGATGAAAACCTGGAAGGACGGCGGCGGGCTCGCGAAAAATCTCTCCGAGGAACCCACGGTCTCCAGGCACCTCAGCGCGTCGGACATCGAAAAAGCCTGCGCGCCCGAGCGGCACTTCCGGTTTGTTGACGACAAGTTCCGCGCCCTGGGCATCGAGGGGTGACGGAGGCGGCCCGAGTCCGGTTCCGGCGATTGAGAAATTCTTCTGAGTGGAACGCCCGGACGCTTCGTGTCCTGCGCCGCAACCTCCACAAGAATCGCCGCTTTCGGGCTTGAGCGGGAAAACAAAAGCGGCGCGGGGATTTTTGTCCCCGCGCCGCGATGAGAGGGGTGCGGCTGGCCTTAAACGGCGATAGGAAAAGGAAGTCGTTTTGCGCGGAGGGGTGATGCGCAGTGATGTGTGAAAAAAACCAGCACTTCCGCGACCACACAAAACGATACACGCAACTTTGCCCCACTCATGGGCGGAGGCGAGATTAAAATGAGTAGCACGTCGAAGGCGGTGACACCCTTCGGTGGGATGGTGTCATTCCTCTCCGAGGCATTGGCTCTGCTGCCCGGCGACTGGAAGCTTCGCTGCGTGAGAGCTGACAGCGGGTTCTTTGACAAGGCGCTGCTCGGCTTCTTGGAAGAGCGCGCCATCCCCTAAAAACCGAAATGGGGGAGCTTGCTGCGGTGTCCTCAAAGTCACCGTAAGGGATCCCAGAGTTCAGAAATCATCGGCGATTGCCGCGATACCACGCACCGTCGATCAAAGCGGCCACGGGAATGACCCCATCTGCCCGCCTGCCGTGCCAGCGCAGGCGCACACTCTGCATTTCTGCTCGGATCGGGCCTTTCCTCCCTTCCGGCCGATCAGGGTATTGCGGCTGCTCGTTGTCATGGCTGAAAATTCCACCAAGCTGCTTGGTAAATCAAATCACATAAACCGCTCTAGAACTTGCCGCCGTAGACTGCGTCGTCGCCGAGCTCTTCCTCGATGCGGAGGAGCTGGTTGTATTTGGCGACGCGGTCGGTGCGGCAGAGCGAGCCGGTCTTGATCTGGCCGGCGTTTGTGGCGACGGCGATGTCGGAGATCGTGGTGTCCTCGGTCTCGCCGGAGCGGTGGCTGATGACCGCGGTGTATTTGTTTTCCTTGGCGAGCTCGATGGCGTCGAGCGTCTCGGTGAGCGATCCGATCTGGTTGACCTTGACGAGGATCGAGTTGGCCACGCCCTTGTCGATGCCCTTGCGGAGGAATTCGACGTTCGTGACGAAGAGGTCGTCGCCGACGAGCTGGACCTTGTCGCCGAGCGCGACGGTGAGCTTCTTCCAGCCCGCCCAGTCGTTCTCCGCGCAGCCGTCCTCGATCGAGATGATCGGATACTTCGCGACGAGGGTCTTGTAGTAATCCACGAGCTCATCGTCCGTGCGCTTCGCGCCGTCGGATTTTTTGAAGATGTAGGATTTCTTCGTGGCGTCGTAGAACTCGCTCGATGCGGCATCGAGGGCGATGAAGACATTCTTGCCGAATTTGTAGCCGGCGACCTTGACCGCGTTGGCGATCGTGTTGAGGGCGTCCTCGGCGGAGGCGAAAGCCGGGGCGAACCCGCCCTCGTCACCGATTGCGGTCGAGAGGCCGCGCTTCTTGAGCTCGCCCTTGAGGGCGTGTAAGATTTCGGTTCCGGCGCGGAGGGCTTCCGAGAACGTCGGGAAGTCCTTCGGGACGATCATGAATTCCTGGAAGTCGATCGGGGCGTCGCTGTGGGCGCCGCCGTTGACGATGTTCATCATCGGCACGGGAAGGACCTTGGCGTTCGGCCCGCCGAGATATTTGTAGAGCGGGACTCCGACCTGTGCGGCGGCGGCCTTTGCGGCGGCCAGGGAGACGGCGAGGATGGCATTCGCTCCGACCTTTTTCTTGGTCGGGGTGCCGTCCACGGCGAGCATCACCTTGTCGAGCCCGATCTGGTCGAGCGCGTCGAGGCCGACGACCGCAGGGGCGAGGAGCTTGCTGACATTGGCGACCGCTTTGGTCACGCCTTTGCCGAGATAAATGGTTTTGACTCCGTCGCGAAGTTCGACAGCCTCGTGCTCGCCGGTGCTGGCTCCGCTCGGAACAGCGGCGCGGCCGAGGACTCCCCCGGCGAGTTCGACGTCGGCTTCTACGGTGGGATTCCCGCGGGAATCAAGGATTTGACGGGCACGGATGGCGGTGATGGTAGTGGCTGACATAGTGGATGGGTTTGTGGTTTTAAAAACGAACGCGGCTCAGAATCTCCACACTCCAGTCGCTGACAAGAAGAAATGCGGGGAAGATTTGACCGTGGTCAATTGGGTGCGGTCAATTCACGATCCGGACCGGCGTCCCGACCGAGACATTGTCGTAGTAGATCTTGACCATTTTTTCGGGCATGCGGATGCATCCGTGGCTGTCCGGAACCCCGGGAAGAAATCCCTGGTGCATGCCGACCCCGGCGTTGCTGAGGCGCAGGAAGAAGGGCATCGGAGCGCCCGCAAAAACCGCGCCCGGCGGCTTCGGATCCTTTTTCGCATCGACATTGCGGACGAGCACATTGCCGCTGGCATCCACATAGTCGCCGTAGAGGTTCGAGAGGTGGTGCGGCTCCTTGGCGAGGATCTTGTAGTTTCCCACCGGGGTGCCGAACCCCTCGCGCCCGCTGGAGATCGCCGAGACGCCCACGAGCTTGTCCCCTTTGTAAAACGAGGCCGTCTGGTCGGAGAGGTCGATCAAAATCGAGGGGGCCCCGGAAACCCCGTCCCCGTCCCAATACGAGTTTTTATCGGCCAGCGTGGATGCGCTCGAGCGCGAGATGATCGAGCCGTCCTGGCCAAGGTATTTCGTCGAGGTGCTGGTGAGGCGGGTGTCGTAGGAGGTGCAGCCCGACAGGGCGGCGAGACCGAGGATGAGAAGAGTGGAATGCAGGCGGTTGTTCATAGCTGGAAATGGAGGTCAATAAGCCCGTGAAGGCTGCGGCCGTCAAGTTCGGATCAGCGGAGGGCGGGTCTCTTGCAGCCGCGCGAGCCCTTGCCTCGCCTACCGCGAGGGCTCTGTTTCGTGCACGCTGGCGGCCACCTCGAGCGCATCGAGCATGGCGGAAAGATCCCGGGGTGTCGTAAACGGGTTCATGAGCGCCGCGCGGAGCCAGGTCCGCCCGCGCAGGACCGTCTGGACGATGTAGAACCCGCCCGACTCCACCACTTCTCTGCGGGCCCTGGCGTTCAATGCGTCCGCTGTCCGGTCATCGCACGACGGCGGGTTGAGGCGGAAGCAGACGATGTTGGACTCGGGTTCGACGACGACCTCGAATGGCGGCCTTGACCGCAGGATCGCCGCGAAATCCTTCGCGAGGGCGTGCACGGCGGCGAGGTGTTCCCGGAAAACCTCCTCCCCCGAGGCGCGCCAGAGGGCGGCGATTTTGAGGCTCATGCCGAGCTTCGTGCATTCGAGCGTGCGGCGGCCGCTATCCTTCCATGAATCAGAATCGCCCTCCTTGAAAAGATACCGGGCCTGCTGGTGAAACGCGGCCCACGAGTCTCCGGGTTCGCGGAACATCACGGCTGTGGCGAGGGCCGGGGTCATCAGCAATTTATGAAAATCGAGAACGACCGAGTGCGCGCGCTCGATCCCTGCGATCCGGTCGCGCAGTCCGGGGTGGAACGCGACTGCCGCCCCGTGCGCGCCGTCCACATGCAGCCAGAGGCCGTGGCGTTCGCAGAAATCCGCGCAGGCGCCGATGTCGTCGTAGCTCCCGGTCGAGGTCGAGCACGCGCTGGCGACGAGAACGACCGGTCTGCGCCCGCGGCGCGCCGCTTCCTCAAGCGCGTCCCGGAGGAGGTCCGTGCGCATTTTAAACCGATCGTCCACGGGGACGGTCACCAGCCCATGCCGGTCTCCGCCCATGATCTCGACAGCGCGCGCCGTGCAGTAGTGGGCCTCCTCCGAGGCGATGACTGCGGTCTCCTGCCCGTGGGCGGCCATTTTTGACCGGGCGGCGAGGAGGGCGGTCAGCGTTCCGAGCGTGCCTCCGGACGTAAGAAATCCATCGCCGTTCGAGAACCCGATCCTCCCGCAGGTTTGCCGGATGATCCATTGTTCGAGCGCGTTGGATGCCGGCCCCATCTCATAGACGGCCATCCCGTTGTTGAGGAGTTCCGAGGCGAGGCCGGCGAGAACCGAGTCCGGGGCCGGGGCGCACACCTGATGCCCCATGTAGCGCGGGTGGTGGAGCTTGATGCTGCGCGCGATGACCTCCGCGATGAAATCCGACGGGGGCTGTGGGGGCCCCGCCATGCGCCCCTCCCAGTGTGCCAGCTCGTCCTCCGGGGAGGCCCACGGCAGGACCGCCGCCTCTCCCGCCGCCTCGGAGCGGAGCATGTCCGCGAGCAGGTCAACAACCCGGTGTCCCTCGGCCCGGAACCTCTCCGGATCGAATGCCTTTTCGAGTGCGTTCATGGGAAAATCTGTTGCGCTGAAAATGGGGTATACCGGGCGCGCCGGAGCGGGATCAGCGAAAAACCAGGCGGATGACTTCGCCGTTGTCGCTGGAGCTGACGCTGAGCTCGCGGATCCGTCCGGATTCCTTCCAGACGGCGGCGCGGTAGCTGTCGGTGTGGACTTCCTGCCGTCCGTCCCGCGCCGGGTAAGCGCCCCGCCATGCGGCTGCAAGGGCGGTCCAGAGGCTGAAGCGGACCGGGGAGCGGGAGGCGTCCCCCGACCATCCGCCACCGGCGAGCGGCCCTGTGGCGGAGAAGTGGCCGTCGGTCATCGAGGTGATCTCGAGGAGCGGTTTGGGAAGGTCTTTCGTGAGGCGGATCTCGACATTTCCGCGCACGTCATTCGTGATGTCCGCCTCGCCTGCGAGCGTTCCTCCGCGGTGCTTCCAGAGGAATGTGGCGCGGGAGTTTTGGATCGGGGGAGTCCAGTTGGCGGCATCCGGCTGCGAGGCGCAGCCGGCGAGCAGGAGCAGGAGGGGCAGGAGGGGCAGGAGTTTTTTCATGGGGAATCCGGCTGGAGGGTGAGGCGGGGGCAGAGCGGAACGAAGCGCTGGATGCCGACGATCGTGCGGAAGAGCGCGAGCCGCCAGGTGAGCGAGAACGAGTCTCCGATATTTCCGGCGAGCACGGCGTTCACGGCGGGAACAATTTCGAGGATGTTTGCAGGGCTTAGGACCGTCTCCACGAATTCCTGTCGATACCAGGCCCGGACGAAGGCGAGGTAGATTTTCAGCACCTTCTGCATCTTGCGCTGGTAGAGGTCGAAACTTTTTGCCCGGAGTCCGGGATGGTCGAGCGCCGCGTTGAGCGCGCCGGCCGCCTGCTCTGCCCCGAGGACGCCGAGGAAAATCCCGCTGCTGAAAACCGGATCGATGAATCCCGCGGAATCCCCCGCGAGAAGCCAGCGGTCGCCGTGAAGCGAGGTGATCCTGTAGGAGTAGTCCCCGCTGGCATACACCGGCGTGCAGCGGGTGCTCCTGGCCATGCGGTTTTTCATGACCGGGAGGCTGTCCAGGCTTTCCTGCAGGATCGCCTCCGGCGTCTGCGGCATGGCCCGCACGGCCGCGGTGTCCATGACCACCCCGATGCTCATTTTTGTCGGGCTGAGCGGGATCATCCAGAACCAGCGATCCTTCGCGCGCACCATCCGGGTGAGCGTGCCATCCATGCCGTCCGGCCGGTCCACATTTTCATAGTGGGCGTAAAGGGCGAATTTATGGAGGCCGTCGTAGGTCGTCTTCAGATCCAGCTTCGAGGCGAGAAGCGTGTTCCTTCCGGAGCAGTCGAGGACATACGAGGCCGGGTATGAGGTTTTTGAGGTCCGCAGCAGGACTCCGCCGGGCGGAAATTCCACTCCCTCGACTTTCGTTCCCTCGTGAACCTCCACCCCGTTTTCCGCCGCATGATCGAGCAGGATTTTGTCGAACTCCGCCCTCTCGACCTGGAACGCATGGTCGCCCTTCGGACGGAACCCGTCCTTGAAATAAAACTTCGATTCCCCGCTTCCGCAGCCGGATGCGATCTGGGCTCCGAATTTTTTCACAAACCCGGCCGCCTCGATTTTTTCCAGCACCCCGGATCTGGCGAAGGTGGACATCGATCGCGGGAGCAGGGATTCGCCGATATGGAAACGCGGGAAGCGGTCCTTCTCAAAGAGGACGACTTTGCGACCGGACCGGGCGAGCAGGGTGGCGGCGGTGCTGCCCGCCGGCCCCCCGCCGATCACCGCGACATCATATTCCGTTTTCATCTCCGGTCTCCTGCCACCTGCGGGCATTCGGCGGGTGGATGCCGATCTGGTCGAGGATCCTCCAGACGACGGTGTCCGCGAGTTCCTCGAACGTCTTTGGCCTGCTGTAAAACGAGGGCATGGCAGGGAGCAGGATGGCACCTGCCTCGATCACCGTCAGCGCATTTTTAGCATGGATCAGGCTCCAGGGGGTTTCCCGGGGCACGAGGATGAGCTTGCGGCGCTCCTTCAAAAAGACATCGGCTGCGCGGAGGGTGAGCGTCTCGCTCGTGCCGGCTGCGATCCGGCCAAGGGTTCCCATCGAGCACGGGCAGACGACCATCGCATCAAAAAGCGCCGAGCCGCTGGCGAACGGCGCGTTCATGCTCTTGTCGGAATGTTCGGTGACATTTGGCGGCAGTCGCAGCTCGCCGGCCTCCTCGTGGACGACCTGTTTGGCATACGGGGTGAGCACCAGATGCAACTCGTGCTCCGGGCCCGAGAGGTAATCCAGGAGCCGCTGCAAATAGATCGTGCCGCTTGCTCCGGTCGCTGCCAAAACGACGCGCATTACAGGAGGTTCCTTTCGTGAAGCGCCTCGCGGAGGAGGCGGGATTTTTCCATCAGGCCCGCGTAGCAGGCGGTGGCTTTTGCATTTGGCTCGACGCGCGTGGACTCATCGGGGGCGACGATCCGCGAGCAGATTTCCGCGAGCCCCTGGCTGCCTTCAAACGTCCATCCCGCCTGCACCGCCGCGCCCAGCCCGGCACCTTCGCCGCTGCGCAGGCAGACCACGGGAACGCCGAAAACATCCGCGCAGATCCCGCGCCAGACCCTGCTGTTGCTGCCGCCGCCGGTGAGGCGGATCTCCGACGGGGCGACGCCGAGTTCGCGGAACCGCGAGAGCCCGTAGCCAAGCCCCATGGTCACGGCCTCGGACGCAGCGCGGGCGAGGTGGGGTGGCGTGAAGTTCGCAATCGTCAACCCGTGCAGGACGCCGGTTCCATGCGGCAGGTTCGGCGTGCGCTCGCCGGTGAGGTAGGGGAGCATGAGAAGCCCCTCCGCGCCTGCCGGGACGGACTCCAGAGCGGCATCCAGCGCAGAAAAATCCCATGCGAACAAATTTCTCACATGCTCGGTGATGAGCGTGAGGTTCATCGTGCAGACGAGCGGCAGCCAGTGGTCGGTGCTGTCGCAGAACCCGGCGACCTCGCCCTTCGGGTCGGCGACCGCGGATTCCGAGAACGCGTAGAGAGTTCCCGAGGTGCCGAGGCTTGCGGTCACGACCCCGGCGCGGATGTTGCCCGTGCCGATCGCGCCCATCATGTTGTCGCCGCCGCCCGAGCTGATGACGACGTCCCCGGTGAGCCCCCATTCCTTTGCGAGTTGGGCGGTGAGCATGCCCGCGGGTTTCGATGACGGCTGGAGCGGGGGAAGTTTTTCCGCCAGGCCCGGGGCGATGAAATCCACCACATCCGCCGCCCAATCGCGCTTTGCGATGTTCAGCAGAGCCGTTCCGGAGGCATCGCCATATTCCATGCACGCGCGCCCGGTGAGCCAGAAATTCAAATAGTCATGCGGGAGGAGGACGGTCGCCGTCCTGTTCCAATTCGCGGGCTCGTTTTGCCTCAGCCAGAGGATCTTCGGTGCCGTGTAGCCGGGGAGCATCGCATTGCCGATCCGGGCGATGACCTCCTCCGCCCCCCCGAAATGCCGGGTGATCTCCACGCACTGCGCGGCTGTGGATGTGTCGCACCAAAGTTTCGCCGGACGGACAACCCTGGCCTCCTTGTCGAGTGGCACGAGCCCGTGCTGCTGGCCGCTGACCCCGATGCCGCGCACTTCGGCTCTGCGCGCGCCAAGATCTGCAACCACCTTGCGCATGGTGGCATCCGCCGCAGACACCCACTCCGCCGGATCCTGCTCCATGGCGCCCGGGGGAAGATTTGGCAGGAAGCCGTAGGACTGATGGGCGGAGGCCAGGACGACCCCTGTCTCCCAATCCAAAGCGATGGTCTTTGTGCTTTGCGTTCCGCAGTCGATGCCGAGAAAAATCATGGGTGGTGAAGATCGGCTCCCAGCATAGCGTCCGATCAACTTTCGTCGATGAAGACTTCACGCCATAAAAAATGTAGGCCGCCGCAACGAATGTTACGACGGCCTACTGTTCCCCCCAGAACGCTGTCCACCATATTCAGGTTTTCCGGATGGGCAAGAAGTTTTTTCCATTATTTTTCGGTCGCATCACCACACCGCTATCCCGGGTTGTTTTGCCGGGCAGTATCTCTTCGGGCCACCGGACAATGCGGGTGGACCCGTCACGTGCTCTTGAACCAAATCAAAGGCCGGGGCGTATGAGCGGTGAAGGAAAAGAAGACGGACAACTTCGCCCCCCGCGTTGCTGGAGCATTTTGCTGAACAGGCTGAGCCGCCCTACATGCTCATCCCGCCGTCCACCGCGAGGACCTGCCCGGTGATGAACGAGGCTTCCGGGCTGGCGAGGAACGCGACCGCGGCGGCGATGTCCTCCCCGGCACCGAATTTCGAGAGCGGGATCTGTGCGAGGGCGCCCTTGCGGACCTCTTCGCCGAGGACCGATGTCATATCGGTCTCGATGAATCCCGGGGCGATGACGTTGACCGTGATGCCGCGGCTGGCGATTTCTCGGGCGATGCTCTTGCTCATGCCGATGAGCCCGGCCTTGCTGGCGGCGTAATTCGCCTGCCCTGCGAGGCCCATGAGCCCGCTCACCGAGCTGATGTTGATGATGCGGCCGGACCGCTGCTTGACCATCGGGCGGAGCATCGAGCGGATGAAATTGAAAGCGCCCTTGAGGTTGGTGTCGAGGACGACATCCCAATCCTCGCTCGACATCCGCATGGCGAGCGTGTCGCGGGTGATCCCGGCATTGTTGACGAGGACGTCGCAGCGCCCGAAGTCGGCGATGATCTGCTCGCCGGTTTTCTGCACGGCATCAAAATCCGCCACGTCCACCGCGTAGGGCCGCGCGCATCCCGGGTGCGCCGCATTGATCGCCTCCGCCGTCCTGACGGAATTCGATTCCGTGCGGCTGACGACTGCAATCTTCGCTCCTTCGCCGGCGAGGCGCTTCGCGATGGCTTCGCCGATCCCCCGGCCTGCTCCCGTGACAATGGCTGCCTGATTCTCAAATCTGTTCATAAGTTCAGACAACAGAGGACACTTCCGGCCGGCGGTTGGAAATCTCTTTTTTGGAGAAATTGGTGGATCGCGGCCTCCGCCGGATTTATTTCACATTTTCGTTTGAAGCGGCCACAGTGGGAACCTGCATGGACACGGAAGCGTTCTACCTCATCAACCATTCCTGGGCGCACCCTGCGTTGGACATGGTGATGGCGGTGGCATCGAGCTGGGATTTCTGGTGGCCGTTCATGGTTGCGGGGGGGCTTGCGATTCTGGTCTTCGGGGGATTCCGGGCCAGGGCGATGCTGCTGGCCGTCGGGCTGTCGGTCGGCATCACGGATGGGGTGGTCGTGGATTCGTTGAAGAACATGATCGGGCGGCCACGCCCGCATGAAGAGCTCGTCGGAGCCCGCACGCTGGACCTTGCGAAGGCGACGCCCCGGTTTCTCGCGGTGGGAAAGCCGCTGAAGGAGGAGTATTCGCAACCCGGCATCCGGCCCTCGAAGGGGAACTCCTTTCCGTCCGGCCATGCCTCGAACAACTTTGCGCTGGCGATGGTCGTCGCGCTCTTTTACCGCAGGTGGGGATGGCTGGCGTTTCTGCCGGCATCGCTCGTGGCCTACAGCCGGATCTACGTGGGTTCGCACTGGCCGGTGGATGTCGCGGTCTCGTGTTTTCTGGGGGCCGGCATTGCACTTTTTGTCGTTGCCGTTCTGGAGGCCTCCTGGCGCAAATGGGGGGCGCGATGGTTTCCGTCGTGGCATGTCAAACACCCCTCGCTTCTGGCCTGATGAAGACGAAATATCTGCTGCCCCTCCTCCTGCTGGCGACCGCGCTGCGCGCGGCGTGGATTTTGACCCATGAGGTTGCGCCCTCCGAGGCGTATTATTGGATGTGCTCGCACCGCCTGGCGGCAGGGTATTTCGACGGGCCGGCCGGCACCGCATTTCTGGTGCGGGCGTTCGGGGAGAGCTTCGAGGTCGCGCGGCTGTTCTGGCCGGTGCTCGGATTTTTTTGCAGCTGCACGGCCTGGCTCTTCGTGCGCCGGATTTACGATGCGCCCATCGCCGGCTGGTGCGTGGTCCTGCTCAACGTGCTTCCGGTTTTCAACATCTCCGCCGCGCAGATCGGCCCCCTGATGCCCGCGCTGGTCTCCGTTCTGGCGGGCCTGGTCTTTGCGCGGGTGGCGTGGGACGGCAACCGGTGGGCCTGGGCGGGCGCGGGGCTTTTTTTTGGAGTGGGGCTGCTGTTCCGATACGAGGCGGTTTTGGTGCCGGCGGGGCTTCTGATAGGAGGGCTCTCCAGTGCCCGGCACCGCACGCCTGCGGATCTTTTCGGCTTTGTGTTTGTCGTGGGCGCCTGCGTCCTCGCCCTGCTTCCGGCTCTCATCTGGAATGCCTCGCTCGAATGGATTCCGGTTGCGGGAGGGACTTGGAAGACGGCGTGGGAATTCCGGGCGGTTCCTTTTCTTGAAAGCCTCGGTGGTTTTGCGATGGCGTTCTCGGTGCCGGTCTTCGCGGCCATCGTCATCGGGTTGGGGTTTCTGATCCACGATGCCCGGCGGCACGGGCGGGCCGCATTTGTCGTTGCGGCTTGCGGGGTGGCCTGGGCCTGGAGCTTTTACGTCCTGCTGCGGGGGGGAGATGCTGCTCCAGCGGGTTTGTTCGGTTTCGTTCCGCTGGCCGCATTCGGGATCTCCTCGATTCGGAAAAAGTCGTTCGCGGCTCCCCTCGGGGGATTTGTGGCGGCGGTCTCGCTGCTGACCTGCGGGTATGTGCTCTGGGCGGGCGGGCGGATTTCGTGGAAAGAGATGGCTGGGGAAATCCATGCCGCGGCCCGTGACCTTCCGGCGGCGGAGGGCGGAGGATTTTTTATTGCGGAGGATGCGAACCTGGCCGCGGTGCTGGGGTATTATCTTCCGGGGGATGGGGCGTATCCGCCGGTATTCGTCCCGGAGTCCCCCGACCTATCGAACCAGTTCGGCGTCTGGCCGTCGTATGCCGACTTTGTCGAGAGCGATCGGGTCGCCGATGAGTATTTTCAGGAACAGAAGGGGGTGAATCCCTTCATCGGACGGAATGCGGTTTTTCTCGGACGCGAGCTGCCGCAGACGATCAAGGGGGCGTTCCAGGATGTTCAGCCCTACCGCAAAATTGCGACGCCCGACGGCCGCGAGATGACGATTTACCTCTGCCTCGGGTATGAGACGCTGCCGCTCTGAGCTTCTCAGGCCGATGAGGGGGAATTCGGCGCAAGCGGTTTGTCCCAGAAATAGCGCTTCAGCAGCACCTTCAATGTGGCCGTCAGCGGGACCGCCAGCAGGGCTCCGAGAAGCCCCCCGAGTATCAGGCTCCAAGCAAGCACCGAGAGGATCACCGTCAGCGGATGCAGGCCGACCGAGTCGCCCACGATCTTCGGGGCGACCACCATGCCGTCGATGTTGTTGGCGACGATGAAGATCACCGTGACCCAGAACGGATGCGCGAAGTCCTGGAATTGCGCCCCGGCGATGATCACGGCGGGAATCCATGTGATCATCATTCCAAGGTAGGGGATGAGCCCGAGGACGCCGACCATGAGGCCGATGAGGACCGCGAAATCGAGGCCCATCACCAGAAGGGCGGTCGCGATCATCACCCCGTCGATCATGCTCACGATCAACTGGCCGCGGAAAAAGCTGACGAGGTAGGAGTTGATCTCGCCCACGAGCGAGACGATCTCGATTTTCAGCGGGGAGGCCCGCATCGGAAGGTATTGGCTCCAGTTGCTCGTGATCGACGGGCTTTCCTTTAAAAAGAAGAACAGGAAGATCGGGACGAGGATCAGGCTGAGGAGAAATCCGAACACGCCGAGGAATCCGCCCAGGCTTCGCTGCACGAATTTCCCCGACTCCAGCGCCAGATCCGGCACCTTCTGCTGGAGCCATGTTCCGGCCTCGCTGATGCTCTTGGCCGCAAACGCGGTGAACTGGTCCCTGCTCTGCGTGGGATCATCGGGGCTCTTGAAGAGCGGATTCTCCGAAAGCGTGTGCAGGCGGTCCATCGCGGAGATCGCGAGCTTCTGGGCTTTTTGCGAGTAGGACGGAAAGTCCTTGAGGAAGACGTTGCCCTGGCGGTAGGCGGCCGGAAGGATCCAGATCAGGATGCCCGCAAAAATGGCTATCACTGCCAGATACACGAT
Organism: Verrucomicrobiota bacterium; assembly: GCA_026398275.1. Lineage (GTDB taxonomy): Bacteria > Verrucomicrobiota > Verrucomicrobiia > Chthoniobacterales > Terrimicrobiaceae > QYQL01. The sequence goes on along the minus strand of JAPLTF010000018.1, from coordinate 108,158 downwards.
GATGATGCTGAAGATCCGCGAAATCCGGAAACGCATGAGCCATTGGACGACCGGCTCGAGGAGGAAGGCGAGGATCGCAGAGATCGCCACCGGGATCAGGACCGGCTGCAAAAAGGATATGGCCTCGACTAGGATGCCCCCCACCCGGAACAGGATATACCCGATCACATAGGCCGAGACCGCCGTGAGCGCCGCCCAGAATAGCTTCTTTTGAAACGGAGTCGGGTGCATGGACGGCTATTCAGTAACCCCCGGACAAGGGATCATCAAACCATTTATCATCTCCATGCTCGGGCGGGGACGCATCGCCGAAAGTTGCAAACCAAAGGAGCGCGGGCATCCTGCCCGCTCGGTTGGGCATGCGGGCGGGACGCCCACGCTCCCGCAAGAAGCGTGTTTGCAACTTTCGGGAGATGCGCCCCTCAGGCCCCGCCGCAGAGTTCCCGGAATGCCGTCTCGTCAAGGATCCGGACCCCGAGTTCGCGGGCCTTGTCCAGCTTGCTGCCCGCCTCCGCGCCCGCAAGCACATGGGTCGTTTTTTTGCTGACGCTGCCGGTGACTTTTCCGCCCCGTGAACGGATCATGTCCGCCGCCTCGTCGCGGGCGATGGAGAGCGAGCCGGTGAGCACCCAGATCGTTCCGGACAATTTGTCATCAGCGGCAGCTCCCTGCGAGTCGGCATCTCCAAAATTCAAGCCCCGGGATTTTAGCGCATCAAGTGTATCGTGCGTCGAAGGAGCCTGAAACCATGCGGAAATGGCATCCGCCATGATATCACCGATGTCATGAACTTTCAGCAGGCTCTCCCGGTCGGCGGCAGCCAGGGCGTCAATGGTCCGGTAGCGCGCGGCCAGGTCGCGGGCGGAGGAGACGCCGACATGCGGGATGCCGAGGCCGTTCAGCAGCCTCCACAGCGGTCTGGCTTTGCTGCCTGCAATCGCTTCCAGGAGGTTGGACGCGCTCTTTTCTCCCATGCGATCAAGCTCCAGAAGCTGCTCCTTGGAGAGGGAGTAAATGTCCGGCAGGCCCTTCAGGAGGCCGGCCTCAACCAATTGTCCGACCAGCGCTTCGCCCAGGCCCTCGATGTCCATGGCCCCGCGCGATGCGAAGTATTCAATTCTTCGACGGAGCTGTGCCGGGCAGGCCGGACTCACGCATCGCCAGGCGACCCCATCCTTGATGGCCGCCGATCCGCACGAGGGGCAGGTCGCCGGCATGTCAAAAACTGTTTCCGCTCCGCTCCTCAGATCCTTTTTGACCCCGACAACCGCCGGGATGACCTCCCCGGCTTTCTCCACAAGAACGGTATCACCGACCCGGATGTCCTTGCGCAGGATCTCCTCCTCGTTGTGGAGCGTTGCCCTCGCGACAGTGCTGCCCGCAACGAGGACAGGATCCAGCTCGGCCACCGGGGTGAGGACGCCGGTTCGTCCGACTTGTATCGTGATCGCGCGGAGTTTGGTTTCCGCCTGTTCCGGTTCGAACTTGTAGGCGATCGCCCACCTCGGAGCTTTCGAGGTCGAGCCGAGTTCGTCGCGGAGGTTCAGGCCGTCGAGCTTGATGACGGCTCCGTCAGTCTCGTAGGTGAAATCATGGCGCGTGCGGCCCAGTTCCTCCACGGCGGCGATGACTTCCCCGTCGGATTCGGCCAGGAGCAGTTTTTCCGATACCGGCAAACCCCACGTGCGGAACTGCTCCTGCACCAGGGAACTTTTCGCAGGCTTCTGTCCGGTCCAAGCGCCGAATCCGTAGAAGATGCCGGCCAGTCCGCGTTCCGCGACCAATGCCGGATCGAGTTGCTTGAGCGATCCGGCGGCCGTATTCCGGGGATTCGCAAATGCCGGCATCCCCTGTTCGTCGCGCTCCTGGTTGAGGCGCAGGAAGACCTGCTTCGGCATGTAGATCTCCCCGCGGATTTCGATTTGCTCCGGGGCGGTTCCCTTCAATGTCGCCGGGATGTTTGAAATGGTGAGAATATTTTGCGTGACGTTGTCCCCGGTGGTTCCATCGCCGCGGGTGGTGGCGCGGACCAGCTTCCCGTTTTCGTAGAGCAGGGCGATGGCCACGCCGTCAATTTTCGGCTCGATGGTGAATGTCAGCAGAAGCTCGCCGGACAGTTTCCGCACGCGGGCCAGAAACTCCATGAGCTCGGTCGGCGAATACGTGTTGTCCAGGCTCTGCATCGGGACGAGATGGCGGACGCTTTCAAATTGCAGCAGCGGCCGGCCACCCACGTGCCTCGTGGGGGATGGCGCATCGTCCGGGTGAAGCGCCTCCACTTTCTCCAGCTCCTTGAGCAGGGCGTCAAAATCGCGGTCCGAAATCTCCGGAGCCGCCGCCTCGTAGTAGAGCCGGTTGTGCCGCTCAATCTCCTTCCTGAGCTCCTGGATTCTCTCGTGGTCGTCTGGCATACGAAGTTCGCGGGGACAGGCTAATCAAAATCCTCCGCCCGCGCACATGAGAAAATCTCCGGAGATTCCGTGTGGCACGATGGAGGATCGTCGGCTATTTTCGCCGGCAGATTGAGCGCGTTTTTCCACCTTTTCTTCTACTGCCTGGTCGTCGGTTCGCTGCGGATCCTGCTCACGACGGGAGCGCGGGTGAAGCGGGTCATTTTTCACAAGCCTCCCCCGGGGGCCTTTGTCATGGCCTCGAATCACATCAGCCATTTCGACCCGCCGTTCCTGAGCGGATGGCTGCCGCGCAAGATCGACTGGATTGCGATGTCCGAACTTTTCGGCACCGGATGGTCGAAGGCAGGGTTCAACTGGCTGGATGTCATTCCGGTGGACCGCGGCGGAGATGACCGCCATGCGCTGCGGGAGGCGCTCCGGCGGCTTTCGATCGGCCGGGTCATCGGGGTCTTTCCCGAGGGCGGCATCCGCGACGGCGAGAAATCCATGCTGGCCGGAGCCCCGGTCCGGGACGGCGCGGTCATGCTGGCCGTGCATGCGGGCTGCCCGATTGTGCCGGTGGTCATCCTCGGAAGCGAGCGCCTCTACAACGCAAAGAACTGGATTCCGTGGCGGAGGGCGCGGGTCTATATCGCCGTCGGCACCGCGATCCACCCGCCGGCCCAAAAATCCCGAGGGGCCGCGCGCGAGCAGATGCGCGGGGACCTTGCCGCCGCCATCGTGCGGCTGAAAGACGATCTCGTCCGCGAGTGCGGGCTCGGAGAAAACGATCTCCCGCACTCACCGCGCGAAAGGATGTCCGAACCATGAGGCGCCTCGTGGAAAAGACCGCATCGTGGGGGATGGACGGTGCGATGTGCGGCATGATGAATGCCCTGCAGTGGCGGCGGCGAGCGGACAGCTGCACCAAAAAGGAACTGGCCGACTATCTCGATGCGTTCTCGCCGATGACCCGTGAGGAATACTTCCGCATTCCCGAGACCACGAGCCACCGGCAGCACGGCGGCTGGATCGAGTGGAAGACGCCGCTCCCGAGCGGGTTCCCGGAAAATGACCGCGTGCGCGTCCACTTTTATCCCGCCGAAAAAAAGAACGCCCCGGTCCTGCTGTTGCTGCATGCGCTCATGAGCGCGAGCGATGTCGGTTACCGGCGGGTGGCCGCCACGTTCAACCGGCGCGGATGGTCGGTCGCCTTCCCCCACCTCCCCTACCACTACTCGCGGACTCCGAAATCCACGCTGAACGGCGAGCTGGCGATTACTGCGGATCTCGTGCGCAATGCCGAGGGGCTCCGGCAGGCGGTGGTCGAGCTGCGGCAGCTCATGGCCCTGTTCCGGACGCGGGGGACGCGCGAGTTCGCGATCATCGGCACCAGCTACGGTGGATGGACCGGCGCCCTGCTTTCCTTTCTGGAACACGATTTCCGCTTCATGGCCCTCGTCCAGCCGATCGTCAACGTCGAGAAGGCGATCTGGGAAAATCCCGGCGCCTCCTCGATGCGCCGCTCGCTGCGGGCGCTCGGCCATGTGCGCAACCAGATCGTCCGCCACGACCACCTGATCTCCCCGCTGCACGGGGTCCCGCTTTGCAATCCGGGAAAGATCATCATCACCGCGGGCCTGTACGACCGCGTCTCCCCGCTCGAGGAACTCAAGCTGCTCACGTCCCGCTGGAAGGGCTCCCGGCTGCTGCGCGTCCGCCAGGGCCACTTCGGCTACCGCGCCCTGCGCGAAACCCTGCTGGAAGTCGAGCCGTTCCTGGACGGCCGCGATTAAAAGCGGGTGCGGTTGGCGCGCAGTGCTGGCAAGGGAGCATTGGGTGCCATGCCCGTGTGCGGCTCTGGCTCCGCCGCTCAGTCTCCAAACAGGCGGGACGCGCGACCCGCGTGTGGTGGCCGGCGGCCCGCCGGCCGGATCGAGCCCCGGAGGAAAACGGGGTGAATGGCGTGCCGCCATTCACGGCACGCGAGTCGCGCGCACTCCCCGGAACGCAGCGATATTTTACGCGTTTGCCCGGCCGGGAAACGTGAGTTCGGCGATGCCGCTCTTATCCAGGAGCCCGAGGCCTTCTGCGACCATGCGGTCGTATTGGGCTTTGGCCGCTGCCGCCAACGGCAGGTTGAGGTCCTGCTCCCTGGCCAGCGAGAGCGCGATTCCGCTGTCCTTCGCGGCGTGCGCGGCGGAGAAGAAGCAGGCGTGGTCGCGGTTCACCATGTCTTCGCCGTCGGTGGCGAGGACGCGCGAGTTCGCGCCCGTTTGGGAGAAGACCTCCATGACGGTTTTGAGGTCGAGGCCGAGCGAGGATGCGAGGCCGAGGCCCTCTGCGAGGCCGGCGGTGTTGATGTTCATGACCATGTTCACCAGGGCCTTGAGCTGTGCGGCCTGCCCGGAGGTGCCGATGTAGCGGAGCAATTTCCCGTCGTCGGAAAGCGGGAGGAGGACATCCTGCACGCTGTCGAAGACCGCTTTTTTTCCGCCGGCCATGAGGTAGAGCGTGCCGTTGAGAGCCTGGGTGATGCTCGAGGCCATGCAGGCTTCGAGCGAATGCGCGCCCGCCTGTTCCGCTCGCTTTTCGATTTCGCGATGGGTCGCGGGCGAAACGGTGGCGCAGTTGATGAAGGTTTTTCCCCCGGCCCCGGCGAGCAGGGAATCGCCGGTTTCGGAAAAGATGCCGAGCTGGGCGGCGTCATCGGTGACGACGGTGATGATGATGTCGGCGGCCGCGGTGATTTCGGCGAGAGTCGCGGGGGCCTTTGCCCCGATTTCCGCCGCGAGGGTCTCGGCCCCCGGGCGGTGGGAGTCGTAAACCGCCGTGACGGCGAAGCCCTGGGATTTGAGGCGGCGGGCCATGTTGGCGCCCATGCGGCCGACGCCGACGAATGCGATGGATTTGCTCATTTGGATTTTGCGTATTTTGGTTGTGCGCCGAGCGCCTTCTTCCAGGCCTTCCCGATGATCTTGCGGAGAACCTTGGCCTCCTCCCAGCTGTTCGGCAGCGAAGCGAAGTTATATCCGCCGCGCACCGGGCCCATTTCCGGAACGACAAAAAGGTCGCGTCCGTCCTGCTGGCCGGCGAGCCACATCTCGAGGGTCTTGTCGAGGAATGGGAGCCATTGCGTGAGCTCCAGGCTCAGTTTTCCGCTTCCGTCGGTGACCGGGATCTGGCAGTGGTGGCCGTTGAACGGCCGGAAGTGGATCTGCTCCGCCCGCTGGACGAGCTTCGGCGCCACGAGGAGCCGCTCCCAGTAGGGCGGCGCGAGGTGCTTGACGACCGAGAGGTGGGAAAAATCCCATGTCGTCGGCATGAGCTGCCCGGTGGCCCTGCGGTAGCCCTCGGCAATCGCATAGGTTTTTTCCGGCGTCTCGGTGCAGGTGTCGCGGTGGACCTCGATCGAGCACTTGGCGCCGAGCTTCGCGCCGAGCTCGACGATCTGGACCGCCATCTTGATCGACTTTTCAACCGGGGTGTCATGGTCGGCGAGCTGGACGTTGATGTGGACCGCACCGTTCTCAACGTTTTTCTGGATGAGGTCGCGGAATTCGGCCGGCTTGGCCGAGGCGATAAACCCGACCACCGTCAGCCCCAGCTTCTCTGCGAGTCGGGCATGTTCTTTTTCCGGAAAGGTTGCGAAGCCATCGAAGCCGGCGGCTTTCACATCGGTGAGCTGGCGCTCGATCGACCAGGGGCTTTTTTCGCTGGGGTAATCCAGCAGCGACCAGAGGGCGGCGATGTGGTGGATGGCGGGTGGTTTTTTCATAAATCAGGAGGCCAAAAACGGGTTCGATTTCTTTTGTTCTGCCACGGTCGTGAGCGGCCCGTGACCGGGTGCCAGGACGGTGTCATTTGGGAGCGTGAGGATCTCTTCGCGGTTTGTGCGGAGGGCGTCTGCGTAGGAGACGGCACCGCCGCCCATCGACCCGGCAAAAACCGCATCTCCGACAACGGCGAGCGGCTTTTCCAGGCCGGCGATCACATACGTGATGCCTCCATGGGCATGCCCCCATGTCAGACGGGTTTTGATCGAAAGGCTGCCGAGTGGGAATGTCTTGCCGGCCTCGAAGGCCTCGGCCCCTGCGAGCGACGGTTCGCGGCTTCCGACAAAGGCGTGCGCCCCGGTCTTCTCGACAAGGCGGTCCAGCTCCAAAATATGGTCCCCATGGGTGTGGGTGAGGAACAGGTATTTCAACGTGAGCCCGTGCTGGCGGAGAAATTCGAGCATCGGCGAGGCATCCGCGCCGGTGTCGAAGGCGGCGGCTTCCTTTGTTGCCTCAACCCAGACGAGATGGCTGTTCACGGTCATGTCCTCGAAAGGCGTATTGAAAGACTCCAGGCCTCGAACGGCGACCTCGGCGGGCTGGTAGGTTCCCGCACCGAGCGCGACGAGAGCCTCCACGTTCAAGCCCAGCACGGGCGCGAGCGCGGAGAGGGTCGCGGGATCAAATGTCCCGTCCTTGACCGCGGCGAGTGCCGCTGCCGGCACCCCGGCCTCGGCGGCGAGGGCGTCGTCGGAAAGCTTCAGTCCGCGCTGAGCTTTCCCGACGATATCTGCAAAGCTATCTTCGAGCGGGATTTTCATGTGAGGAGGCATTTACACCAATATTCCGTGGTGGCAACTGCGAAGAGCGCGGCAAGGGGAAAAAATTCCCTGCGGTTCACCGCTCCCGGATCACCGCGACTCCGTTCGGAGCGAGCGCCAGCGTGCCCGAGACGGGCTTGTCGTCCAGCAACTCGCGACCCGCGACCGGCACCGCGATGCGGGCCGTATCTTCTCCGTGGTTGATCAGAATTCGGAAGCGGCGGTTGGCATCCGCCCGCAGCACGGTCTCCACGCTGCTGCTGCGCCCGCCCGGGGCGGGGATCGGGAGCAGGGGCAGAAGGCCCTCAGTGAACTCGCGCGTAAGATAGGTGCCGACATAGATCACCTGGCCGCGCCCATGCGCACGCCGGGTGATGGCAGGTTTGCCGGCGAGATGGCGCGTCGTCCATGTGCCCGCCACCAAGGTTCCCTTGTCGGGCGCGAGCTGTTCATACCAAAGCGTGGTCGGCGTATCCGATTCCGCTCCTTCCAGACGCATGGCCAGCGGGCGGGCCTCAGGACGGTTCTGCCGTCCGTATTCCTCGACCGTTGCACCGGCCAGGCCGCGCAAAGCGCCCGGCGGGGTTTCCGGGTTGACGTTGTTATTGAGATCCTTCGAGCCGGTTCGCGCGCCTACGACGAGCGTGCCGCCGGCGGCGACAAAATTCTCCAGCGCCGGCAGCCAGGCCGGGTTGAACAGCGCGAGATGCGGAAGTATGTATATTTTCAGCCCCTCAAGCGTGTCCTCGGGGTGGACGATGCCGACCGCGCAGCCGGCCCGGAAAAACACGCCATGGATGCATTTTGCCATGGCGCGCGGGTCGGGCAATCCGTGGGAGAGCGGGGCGTGGCCTTGCTCGCAGGTGAAATCGCCGGCGGCCACGCCCACGTCGAAGCGCACGGTGGTACCGAGCAGTTCGCGGCCGACGCGGGCCACCTCCGCGCCGAGTTGCGAGGCTTCGCGGTAGCGGCGGCGCGGCACGTTGTCGTGGTCGAGCACTCCGGTCCAATACTCCTCGGCACCGAACCGGCAGGAGCGTTCACGGAACAGCAGCAGGCCGTCGGCCCCGCGGGCGATGCCCGTCCAGGCGAGGCGGCGCATCTCGCCGGGCTCGGGATTGTCCAAAAAGTAGTCGCCCTGGCCGCCGGGCCCGGACTGCTGCTCCATGACGACGAAGTTCCCGGCATAGGAACGCACGAGGTCGAGCTGGAACGCATGGTTGGACGCGCGGCTCGCGGGCTCCAGCTCAAAAAACGGATACGAATCGTAGCTGACAAAATCCAGGTCGCGGCCGAGGTCGCCGCGATAATCGCTCACCTCATGGCAGCCATTGTGCGTGATCCACCAGGCGGAGTTGGCGGCACGGAGGATCTCGACCTGCTCGCGCTGGAAGGAGGCGATCCCGTCGGCGAGGAATCGGCGGTAGTCCAGCGCGTGGGCCGGGTTGGCCCATGTCGGCCGGTGGTCGCGCGGCGTGGGCACGTCCTCGAACCGCACATAGGTCTGGCTCCAAAAGGCGGTGCCCCAGGCGGCGTTGAGTTTGGCGATGTCATTTTCGAAACGGACGCGAAGCCATTCCGCGAAGGCGGACTGCACGTCGGGCGAGTGGTCGAATGCAAAGTGGCAGTGGAACTCGTTGTCCGTCTGCCAGCCGATGACGTGCGGGTTGCCGGCGAAATGTCCGGCCAGAGCGCGGGTGATGCGCCGGCTGTATTCGCGGAACACCGGGCTGAAATACGAGGCGTGCTGGCGCGAGCCGTGCTGCATCAGCCGTCCATCCGCGTCCACGCGCACGATCCCGGGATGATTCACTGTGAGCCAGCGCGGCGGCGCTGCGGTGGGCGTGCAAAAGATCGTTCGGATCCCAACCGCTGCCATGCGGGCGATGGTCTCGTCGAAGAGGCGGAAATCGAATTTCCCCTCCTCCGGCTCGATGAGATCCCAGGCGAATTCGCCCATGCGCACGACATTCCATCCGGCGGCGCGCAGCAGGGCAGGATCGGCTTCGCGGATGGCGGCGTCCCAGTGCTCCGGGTAGTAGGCGGAGCCGAAGAGGAACTCCCGCAGCGGGCTGGGTCGAAGATGGGAGAGGGGGGCAGGGTTGGACATGGGCTTGAGTATTCCCTGCGCAACATGTTCATGCCGCCGCCACAAGGGAAAGGCATTTTTTGGGCATGGCAAAACCCGGCCGCACAGGATGCGGGCACCAAAACTGGACGCTGGCCACTCCCGCCGCCGTGTTCTAGGCTTCCGGGCATGTCGGGAGATTTTCCAAGACCATGGGATTGTCGTTGCTGAGACGTTTGGGGGCGCTGGTGCTGGTGCTGTTCTGCGTGGTCTCGATCACGTTTGTGCTGATCCGGCTCTCTCCCGGCGGGCCGTTTGACGGGGAGCGGAAGATCCCGCCGGCGATCGAGCGGCAGCTGCTCGCGAAATACAAGCTCGATGGCTCGCTCTGGGAGCAATACTCGGGCTACCTGTCGGACCTCGTGCGCGGCGACCTGCGCCTCTCGACGAAATACCGCAACCGCTCGGTCAACGAGATCCTCGTCCAGACCCTGCCGGTGACGCTCTGCCTCGGGGGAGTCGCGTTCCTGCTGGCGTCGGTCGGGGGCGTCTGGCTCGGGACATTGGCCGCGATGCACCAGCACACATGGAGGGACTTCGGTGCAATGTTTCTTGCGCTGGCGGCGATCTCGCTGCCCGCCTACATCGTCGGGCCGCTGCTCATCCTTTTCTTCGGCCTCGAGCTCCACTGGCTGCCGGTCGGAGGCTGGGGGAGCTGGCAGGAGCTGATCCTCCCCGCCGTCACGCTCGCCGCGCCGGCGATGGCCGCGATCGCGCGACTCATGCGCGGGAGCATGGTCGAGACGCTCCAGCAGGACTTTGTGCGGACGGCCCGCGCCAAGGGGCTCCGCGAGTCCGCCGTGGTTTACAAGCACGCCCTGCGGATCGCCGTGCTGCCGGTCGTGTCGTATCTCGGCCCGCTCGCGGCGCACCTCCTCACCGGCTCGATCATCGTCGAGACGATCTTCCACATCCCCGGGGCGGGCGGATTTTTCGTCAATTCGATTCTCAATCGCGACGGGTTTCTGATCGGCGGGATGGTGATCGTCTACTGCGTGCTCCTCGTGCTTTTCAACCTTGCGGTCGATGTGGCATACGGCCTGCTGGATCGGAGGATCCGTGGCTGACCCGCGCGCCGTCCGCCGCCTGCTGCGCAACCCCTCGGCGTGGATTTCCGCGGCGGTCCTGCTCCTTGTCGTGCTGGCCTGTGTGGCGGGGCCCTGCTTTCTTCCCGCCTCGCTCGGCGATCCCGGGCCGAACCAGTATGCGCCCCCCTCCTGGGAGCACCCGTTCGGCACCGACCTCAACGGCCGCGACCTGCTCCTCCGCGTGCTGGCCGGCGGCAGGATTTCGTTGGCCGTGGGGCTCTGCGGTGCCCTCGTGAGCCTTTTCATCGGCACCGCCTGGGGGCTTGTCGCCGGATACGCCGGCGGCGTGGTCGACGGCTTCATGATGCGCCTTGTGGACATCCTCTACTCCGTGCCGCGGTTGATTTTCATCCTGATCGCGATCAGCGCGTTCAACAAACAGCTCCAGACATTTGCCTCCGGGCTCGGGTGGGAATGGCTCGTCCAGTCCTCTCAGATCGCGATTCTGATCCTGACCCTCGGCGTGATCGAGTGGCTGACCATGGCGCGGATCGTCCGCGGGCAGGTGCTCTCGCTGAAGTCGCGGCAGTTCATCGCTGCGGCCCGGGTGCTCGGCCAGTCGCATGTCAAAATCCTCCTGCGGCATCTTCTGCCGAACCTGAGCGGAATCATCCTGATCTACCTCACGCTCACCATCCCCGCAGTGATCATCGACGAATCCTTCCTGAGCTTCCTCGGGCTGGGAATCCAGGCCCCGCAGGCAAGCTGGGGATCGCTCCTCTCCGACGGGGCCGGCGCGATCAACCCGCTCAAAAGCTTCTGGTGGCTGCTGGTTTTTCCGGCCGCCGCCATGTCGCTCACCCTGCTCGCCCTGAACTTCCTCGGCGACGCCATGCGCGACGCGTTCGACCCTCGGGGGTGAGCCCCCGCACGCACGGTTTCCATCCGCTCCGTAAATATATAAAAGAAATAACTACCTTTTATTCTTGCCTTCAGGCGCGGGCCTGTCACGAATGGCGTTTCCATCCAACCAACACGCCAAAGAAAATCCATCATCATGAGTTCCATGTTTTGTTATCAATGTGAGCAATCGTCGCAACGCACCGGCTGCACGGCCGTTGGGGTCTGCGGAAAAAATCCCGAGACGGCGGCGCTGCAGGACCTGCTGCTGCACGCGCTGAAGGGGGTGAGCGTTTTTGCGCACCGTGCGGCGGAGGCGGGGTCGCGGTCGGAGGCGTTGGAGCGGTTCGCGCTCGACGCGCTGTTCACGACGGTGACGAACGTGAACTTCGATCCGGTCCGGCTGCAGGGCATGCTGGATGAGGCGGGGCGGCACCTCGATGCGGCGCGGAAGCTTTATGCCGGGGTCCGGGGAGAGCTCGATCCCGCATCGTTCAACGGCGCGACGTGTTTTGTTCCGGCTGGAAACCTGGACGACCTGATTCGCCAGGGCGAGGATGCGGGGATCGAGAGCCGGCAGGAGGACATCGGGGCGGATTTGCTCGGCCTGCAGGAACTGCTGACCTACGGGCTGAAAGGCATGGCGGCCTATGCCTGGCACGTTCGCGATGCGGGAGGCGACACGGGGGAGACATCGCTCTTTATTTTTGAAGCCCTTGCGGCCATTGCGCCGGGCGAGGCGACGACCATCGACCAACTGCTCGGCCTGTGCATGAGGTGCGGCGAGGCCAACTTCAAGGTTTTGGAATCCCTCGACGGCGTGCACACGAAACGCTTCGGGCATCCGGTGCCGACGCACGTCCGCCTCGATCCGGTCGCCGGCCCGTGCATTTTGGTTTCCGGGCACAACCTGGAGGATTTGATGTCCCTTCTCGAACAGACACAAGGGACCGGGATCAACGTGTATACCCATGGGGAGATGCTCCCGGCGCACGGGTATCCGGAGCTCCACAAGTTTCCGAATCTGGCCGGCCACTACGGTGGAGCCTGGCAGGACCAGGCGCGGGATTTTGACCGGTTTCCCGGAGCGATCCTCATGACGACGAACTGCATCCAGCTTCCGAAGCAGAGCTATTTCCAGAGGCTCTTCACCTGCGGGCTCGTGGCGTGGCCGGGGATCCGACATCTGGACGGGCGGGATTTTTCGGCAGTCATCAAGACCGCCCTGCGCTCGCCCGGGTTTCCGGCCGACGTCGATGGCAAAACCCTCACGCTCGGATTCGGTCACAATGCCGTCCTCGGTGTTGCCGATCAGGTTGTGGCTGCGGTGAAATCCGGTGCCATCCGGCATTTCTTCCTTGTCGGCGGGTGCGACGGGGCAAAAACCGGCCGCAACTACTACACCGAATTCACCGAGCAGATCCCCTCCGATTGCGTGATCCTCACGCTCGGGTGCGGAAAGTTCCGTTTCAACCGGAACGACTTTGGCACGATCGGGGGCATCCCGCGGCTGCTCGATTGCGGGCAGTGCAACGACGCGTATTCGGCCATCAAGATCGCCTCCGCGCTGGCCGAGGCCTTCGGCTGCGGCATCAACGATCTTCCGCTCTCTCTCAACATTTCGTGGTATGAGCAGAAGGCGGTGGCCGTCCTGCTGACGCTTCTGCATCTGGGCGTGCGCAACATCCGCCTCGGGCCGACGCTGCCGGCCTTTGCGACGCCGGCGATCGTGGCGGCCCTCCAGGAGAAGTTCAACCTGCTGCCGATCACGACGGCTGAGGCTGATCTGATTGACTGTCTGAAAGCGTAAGGCAGAGTGTGGGCCGATGTTTATCTACGGAAAGACCTCGGCGAACGCGATCGCCGTTACTTCGCTTCCTTCTGGGCTTCATGAACGCGCGGGGCGCGGGTTCACCTTTCGGAACCAGTTGGCAAAGTGCTTTTTCATGCCTTCGCGGAACGAGAGGTAGTGGCCGTCCGGCTGTCCTCCCCGGCGGATGGCCGCGAGGAGGGCGGGGACCGTGAGTTCGTCCATTTCAAAAACTGTGGTGCTGGCGCCGACGGCCGAGCTGTGGTGCGCGTCGCTGGCGGCGGTCATTTTCAGGCCGCGGTTTGTGGCGTAGGCGAGGGCCTTGTCGTTGTAGCTCCTCGATGTGACGGCCGCGTTGAAAACTTCGATCGCCTCGAGGTCGAGCGTATCCAGGACGGCCGGGCGGATTCCAGCGCGCCATTGGTCGAACGGATGGGCCGGAATCGCAAGGCCGCCGCCAGCCTTGACCTGCTCCATGACCTCCCTGGCCGGGGCTCCCTTGAGCCTTGGCAGGGTGAGGCCGAGGCAGAGCAGGTGTCCCTCGGCCGTGCTGACCTCGACTCCCGGCACGACAAGGAGTCCGGCGGGAGCCGGGTGGTCTTTCAAATACTCATGGGCTTCGCAGGTGTCATGGTCGGTGATCGCGATTCCGCTGAGCCCCCTGGCCTTGGCCGCGGCGAACAGCGACTCGGGCGAGCCGGTGGCATCTTTCGAGAAAAAAGAATGCACGTGAAGGTCGAAGCTGTGGAGCATACCCGTCCATTTCCCTTTGACGGATGCGCTCTGGCAAGCCTGAATTGACGACATGATTCGCGATCACCTCTCCGCCACCGGCCGGCGTCCGGAAAGCGCCCGCTGCAGGGTGATCTGATCCGCGTGTTCGAGCCCGCCGCCCGCAGGCAGGCCGTGGGCGATGCGGGTCAGGGGAAGGCCAAGGGGCTCCAGAATTTCTACGAGGTAATTTGTCGTCGCCTCGCCCTCCACGTCGGCGCTGAGCGCGAGAATGATCTCCGTGGGTTTTCCGGTGCGGATGCGCTGGAGGAGCGGTTCGATGCGGAGCTGTTCCGGGCCGACGTGGTCGAGCGGGGCGAGGCGTCCGCCGAGGGCGTGATAGAGGCCGCGGAAGGAGCCGGTTTTTTCGAGCGGCAGGATGTCGGTCGCCAGCTCGACGACGCACATCTCGCGCCCGCTGCGCGAGGGCTGGAGGCAGATCTCGCAGAGGTCGTGCGTCGCAAAAAATCCGCACTCGGCACAGGGGTGGATGGATGTCGCTGCGGCCGTGAGCGCCCCGGCGAGCTGGGCCGGGCGGGCATCCTTGTTGGAAAGGATCCAGAGAGCGATCCGCTCGGCGCTGCGGGGGCCGATGCCCGGCAGGCGGCGGAGTTCGCGCGCGAGGAGGAGGAACGGAGCCGGGTAGTCGAAGGCCATGTCGCTTATTGGGAGGAGGCGAGCCGGCCGTCTTCGATCCGCAGGAGGCGGTCTCCGCGCCGCGCCAGATGCTCATCGTGGGTGACGACGACGAGCGTCCGGTTCTCGGAGCGAGTGACCCCGAGGAGCAGTTCGATGATCGCCTCGCCGGTGTGGGAATCGAGGTTTCCGGTCGGCTCATCCGCGAAGAGGATGGCCGGATCGTTGATGAGCGCGCGGGCGATGGCCACGCGCTGCTGCTCGCCGCCGCTCAGTTCCGCAGGGAGGTGGTGCAGGCGTTCGGCAAGGCCGACGCGCTTGAGAAGCTCGATGCCTTTTTCCGGCGAGGCCTTTCCGGCGATCATCGACGGGACGAGGACATTTTCCAGAGCGGTCAGCTCCGGCAGAAGAAAATACGATTGGAAGACAAATCCCATCCGGCTGTTCCTGAGCTGGGTGAGCCGGTCCGAGCCCATGGTGTAGAGCGAATGGCCTTCAAATTCGACGCTCCCCGATTCCGGCGTCTCGAGGCCTGCCAGCGTGTAGAGGAGAGTGGTCTTCCCGGCACCGCTCGCCCCGCACAGGAAGACGGCCTCGCCGCTGGAAATCCCGAGGCTCACGCCCCGCAGGACCTGGATGGTTGTCCTGCTGATCCGGAAAGACCTTTCGAGGTTTTCTGCTTTGAGCTGAATCGACATATGCCGCCACTGTGGGCCATCCGGTGCCGGAGGGCGAAACGAAAATGCGGGGGAAAACTCTTTTGAGGGATTCCGCAAAAGCTCTCGTTGCACCTCCTGTTATGAAATATCGCGCCATCCTCTCCGTCATTGCCATCGCGGCCGCCGCCTCGTTGCAGGCCGCACCGGCGGCTGCCCCGCTGCAAGCCGCCCTCGACAAATACATTCAGATCCAGACCGCTCTGGCCGGCGATTCCTTGAAAGGCGTCCCGGAGGCGGCCGCCGAAATTGCCTCCATCGCGAAGGCCAGCGACGGAGCCGTTCCCGTGGCTGTGCAAGCCGGGGTGCTGGCGAAGGCCGCAGACATCCAGGCGGCCCGCGAAGCGTTCAAGCCCCTCAGCGCCGCCCTCATCACGGCGCTCTTGTCACAAAAATCGATCGCCGGCCAGTATTACGAGGCGTTCTGCCCGATGGCCAAAGCCTCGTGGATCCAGATCGGAAAAAAGATCGCGAACCCCTATTTCGGCGCGGACATGCTGGGCTGCGGGGAGATCCGGAAGCCGCTTGGCGGCAGCCCTCAGAACCTGTGAAATCATCAGGAAAAGCCGCGCGACATCTGGCGGCATGGGCTGCTGCGGGTCTTAGCCCGAAAATCTCACGGTTCCGAGAAAGCACGGAGCGTGTTCCGGGGAGAGCGCGCGCCTCGCGTGCTGGTTTCGGCGCCCTCGCCGAAACGACGGATGTTCCACGAAGCGATAAGTTCGCGGCAGCGAGGCGCTGCCGCCCGCACGCGGGGGCGCGTGCGCTCCCCAGATAAGCCGCGCTCCACATCGAAAAGTGCGAGATCTGCGGGCCGGGCGGGCCGGATATCTTCAGGGCAATTTTTGTGATTCCGTTGCGACGAACTGTCTGGCAACGGCGGACTTTTCTCCGTTGGGGAAAAGGCGTAAATACTCGTTCCACGCGGCCACTGCGCTGGCGGGATCATTGAGAACCTGAGCGTATAGGGTCGCCATGTTGCAGAGGCTGTTCTCGTGCTGCGGATTCAGCCTCCGGGCGGCCTGGTATTGCTCGAGCGCTTTTTCCGGCTCGCCGGAAAACCGCAGGGCGTTGCCAAGATCGGTGCGGACATCGGCGCTCTCCATTCCGAGGGAGATGGCGCGCTGGTAGGACTCGATCGCCCTCTGCCATCCCTGGTGATCGTAATTCCAGTTGCCGAGCGCCAGCGCCGCCTCCGCGGGAGACATTTGCGAAACATCAGGCGCGGCGAAGCTCGAACCGCCCGCGGCGGGTCCGGTCGTTTGGGTTGGGAATGCCGGCGGCTGCGAGCCAGTCGGCTTGGAATGCCGCTCCTGCAATATCAACCACGACATTCCGGAGCCGGCGGAAAATGCCAGAATTGCGATAATCACCGCCCAGTGGGTGGCGATCACGGACGTCGGGGGCTCGGGCGCGCGCTTGTCTCTCATCGCTTGTTGATACCGTTTCCTCCGCTTTACCGTCAACGGCCAATGGCGCGCCAGCCACAATCTCCACTCCCACCCGGCCCGCTCATTATTTACGGCGCGACGACGCCTTCGCTGACAAGCTGTTCTGTGAGGAATTTCCTTGCCCGGTAGATCCGCACCTCGACCGCCTTGGGGGAAATTCCCAGGATGGACGAGATTTCCTTGTGGGGGAGCTGGTCGATGGCCCCGAGGATAAACGCCTCGCGGAGTTCGACGGGCAGGGAGGCAATCGCACGATGCAGCGCCGTCATCGTTTCATTCATCTGGGCCTGGTTGTCGGGTGACAGGCCCGGGTGGGGGAAGTCGCGTTCTTCCGTGCCGCCGTCATCCTTATCGCGGGCGAGGGGATTCGTCATGCGGGCGTTGCGGGCCGCCTTCGATTTCGCATGGTCGCGGCAGAGGTTGGCGGCGATTTGAAACAGCCATGTCGAGAACCGGGCGCGCTCCTGGACCCGTCCGAGCGCGAACCAGGCTTTGACGAACACTTCCTGCGTCAGGTCCCGGGCGGTCTCCACATCTCCCGCCGAGCGGAAAATGAAACCATGAATCGGCCCCTGATGGCGCCCGATCAGGACAGCGTAGGCTGCTTCGTCCCCGCCGGCGGCACGACGCGCAAGTGCCCAGTCATCGGCGCTGTCATTCTCCTCCATGCCGGGAGTTGAGGTTGTCGAGCGCGTCCGCTGTAAAATTCAGGAGCTTTTGATACTGCTCCGGACTCAGGATTTCCTTCATCTGGAAAACATGTCCGATCGTGAGCATCTGCAATTCGCCCATGTTGGAATGGATCTTTCCGATGGCGGCATGGACACGGTCGGAGTCTCCGCCATCCGAGCGGATCGCTTCGGCGAGATCCTTGTTTCCCCGGGCGAGTCCGCGTTCAAATCCGAGGCGCTTTTCGTGGTAGCTTTTCTCGAGGGCATCGAGACCGGCCTCCTGCTGCGGCGTCAGACCAAGCTGCGTGTGAATCCAGTCGTGGGCGTCCTGGTGCGACGGGCGCATCCAGCAGCTTATCGCGCAGGAAAGCCTTGCGCCGGCAACGGCAACCGCAAAAACCAGCAGCAGGAAGAGCAGGGCCGCGGCGAGCTTTTTCATTTGAGCAGCCCGGAAGGCATGTTCGAGGTGGAAAAGACATCGAGCCCGAGCCCGTGCGCCGCCAGGGAGTTGCCAGTTCCGCGGGTGAGTTCCGGAACAAGCACGCCCACGACCAGCGCGATGCTTAGACTTGCGGCAACCATTCCCGGGCGCAGGCAGGACAGCAGCAGGGCAAGCCAGCCGGGGTCCTTCTTGGCCTCCGAGACTCGCAGCCGGATTTCACGGAGGACATTGGTGGAAAACGAAGCGGGAAGCCCGGGGATGGCTGCCCCCCGGTAGTCCGCCAGCAATTCGTCGAAATGGCGTGTCTTCATGACTTCTTGAACGAGAGACTACCAGAAATCCCTCGGAGTTTGGGGGATTTTTTCCGGAATGGATCGCTGAGTCTCCGGATTGTTTGCGATAGACGAATTTATTTCCCCTGTTCGGCATTTTTCTCGATGATGCGCTCCTCCTCCTCGACCGACTTCTCCATCTCGGAAAGCGATGCGGTGCCCGGCGAGCTGGACCGGTAGAGGAGGTAGACGAGGCCGCCGACGAGGCTCCAGAAGACGACCATCAGGAATCCGGAAATCGAGATCGACATGGCGATTTCCTTCGGGGTCCGGTAGAGGGCGCCGAGGAGCGTGATGAACAGGCCCTCGCGCACCCCCGCCCCGCCGAGGCTGATCGGGAGCGCCGTCACGGTCGAAACGACCGGCATCACACAGAAGACGCCGATCAGACTGAGCCCGGCGCTGAATGCTCTTGCGGCGAAGTAGAAGGTCGAAAAGATCAGAAGGTGGGCGGGGACCGAAAGAAGGAACGCCTGGCCGACAGCACCGCCGGCCTTGGCGTATTGCGAGAATGCGGCGGCGGCCTCGGCAATCTTCGCGTGCATCGGCAGCCAGTGCGGCAGTTTCGAGGTGAGGTTGAGCCTGTCCACAAGCCACGCCGCGGCGATGAACCCGAGCGATCCGCCCAGGATGAGGGCCACGGTGAGCACGCCCATGCGCGCGGAGCTCCACAGCTCGCTCCAGCGGGCCAGGATGACGACCGCCGAGACGGTGGCCAGGGCGAGCACGCCGACCACGCGGTCGATGAACACGCTGAGGAGCGCTCCCGCCTTTTTATCCGGGGTCTCGCGCATGATGAAAAAGATTTTGATGACATCCCCGCCGGTCGAGCCGAGGAGGAAGAGGTTGAAAAACATCCCCGAGAGCATGATCCGGAGGGCCCGCCAGAATGTGATCGTGATGTCCTGGACCCGGAGGAGGATCATCCACCGCTGGGTCTGGAGCAGGAGGGCCCCGCCGAGGGCGGCGATGCCGGGAAGGAACCACCACAGCCCGCCGTCAGCTTTCGCCTTTCCGATCGCCTCTATCATCTTCCGGTCCTGCTCCGGGTCGCGGAAAATCCACCAGAGCAGGCCGATGGTGATCAGGATTTGAATGACGGGCAGAAGGATTTTTTTCATTGGGTAAAGGTTTTTGTCCACCGCTCAAGCGCCGGGCGGACATCCCCGACGGGCGTGCGGGGAGAGAGCTCAAATACCATGACGCAGGATTTTGGGAAGAGAGGAAGAAGGTTTTCGTAATCGATCTCCCCGGCGAACGGTGCGCAGTGGTCGCGGAACGGCCATTTGACATCGTGGACATGGCAGCCGAGCGCGAGCGGGGCGGCGGTCTCCAGCCACTGCCGGTGGTTGAGGAGGCCGAGGTTGTGCTTGATCTGGGCGTGGCCGAAGTCGTGCCAGTATCCGGCATGCGCGGAATCCAGGCGGCGGAGGAACGTGACCAGCTCGCGCTCGGTCGGGACCGCCTCGTAGTATTCCCGGTTCTCGATCCCGATTTTGATCCCCTTCGAGCCCGCGTAATCGACGACATCGGTCAGGCATTCGAGAACCCGCTGCAGGTAGATCTCGCCGATCCGCTCGCGCTTCTGGACCGCGGCGAGCTTGCTCCGGACGTATTCGCGCCCGAGGTATTTTCCATCCGCGACCATTTCGCGGAGCCCGGCGGTGAGGTCCAGCGAGCGGATGCGGCCGCAGTGGACGACGACGAAGGGAGCCTCCAGCTTCGCCGCCCAGTCGATCGTCTGGCGCGTGAGGCGGACGGCGCGCTCGCGGTCGGTCGGCCGGTGGGAGGTGAACTCGTAGCAGTCCGGATCGTCGGCGCGGATCTCCACCGGCGAGGGTAGGAAATTATGAACGCTGCTGATGGAGAAGCGGTGTTTTTTTCTGGCCTCCAGGACGCCCTCGAACAGCGTGGCCGGCATTCCATGGCTGAGCTCGATGCGATCGAAGCCGAGAGCCAGAATCTCCTCCACCATGGCGAGCCCGTTTTTGTGACGGCTGGAATTCCAGCACGTCGACAGTGCGGGAGTCATCGCGCCCAGGTGATCAGGCGCAGCTCGTGGTCCTGCGTAAGGTGCGGATGGGTCGGGATCACGCGCACGTTCAGACCGTAGCTGCCGCTTTCGCTCGCGGGGATCCGGCCCGAGAACAGGTAATTTCCGTCGCTGGTGTTTTTTTCCATCGCGAGATCGGTGAAGGCGGCATCCTTGATCCGGTTCTTGTCGACGAGGCCGTAATACGCCTGGACGCGCACGTTATCCGGTTTCACGGGGCCGAGGTGGACGTTGGCCGAGACCGTCATCTGCTCGCCGACAAAGAAGATTTCGCGGGCGGTTTTGCCATCCGGGATCTGGTAGGCGATCTGGTAATCGAGGACGCGGACCTGCGCCCATTGGGCGCGGATTTCGGCCTTCCATTTGCTGAGCGCGACCGCGTTGGAGCAATGCTTCGCGCTGAGCGCGGCAAACGCCGACGCGGAGGGCTCGTAAAGCCGCTCATTATATTCCGACACCATGCGGTAGGTGTTGAAAACCGGAACGATGGTCCGCATGGATTCCCGCATGAGCTGGATCCAGGCGAGCGGAAGCCGGCCATCCGGCTTGGCGTAATAGAGCGGGATGATCTGGTTCTCGAGGACATGGAAGAGGCTCTGGATATCCACTTGGTCCTGGAGAGCCTCGGAGCCGGCGGTGATCTCCGGGCCGATCGCCCAGCCGTTCTTGCCGTTCCAGCTTTCCAGCCACCAGCCGTCGAGCACGCTGAAGTTGAGCCCGCCGTTCGGCGGAAGCTTCATCCCGCTGGTGCCGCTGGCTTCGAGCGGGCGGAGTGGGTTGTTGAGCCAGAGGTCGACCCCCTGGGAGAGGCGCCGGCCGACGTTCGTGTCGTAGTCCTCGATAAAAACAATCCGGCCCTCGAACCGCGGATCCCGCGAATGCTGGTAGACCTCCTGGATCAGCTTCTTGCCGCCGTCATCGGCGGGATGGGATTTTCCGGCGAACACGAACTGGACCGGGCGCTCGTGGTTCGTGACCAGCTTCAGGAGCCGGTCGATGTCGCGGAACAGGAGGGTTCCGCGCTTGTAGGTCGCAAACCTCCGCGCGAAGCCGATGGTGAGGACCTCGTTGTTCAGCAGCCTGTTCGCGTGGCGGACCTCCTCCGGCGGCTCGCCGTTGCGGAGGCGCTGGGCGTGGATCCGCTCCCGCAGGAAGTCGATCGTGCGCTGCTTGAGCGTCTGGTGAAGGTTCCAGAGAACCTCGTCCGGAATGTCGATGACCCCGCGCCAGTAGTCCGTGTTGGTGAGCTGGTCCTCCCAGTCTTTCCCGAGGTATTTCTCATAGAGATCGTGGAATTCTCCGGCCGCCCATGTCTTGATGTGGACGCCGTTCGTGATGCTCGTGATGGGAACCTCGGCTTCCGGCACATCCTTCCAGACATTCTTCCAAATCCCTCGGCTGACCTCGCCATGGAGCTTGCTGACCCCGTTTGCAAACCGGCTCGTCCTCAAGGCAAGGACGGTCATGCTGAACGTGTGCTCGGGATCGACCGTCGCCTGGCCGAGCGCAAAAAGCTTGTCGAACGTGATCCCCACCTGCTGCGGATAGGCCGCGAAATATTTGGCCATGAGTGCGTGGGAGAACGCGTCGTTGCCCGCCGGGACCGGCGTGTGGGTGGTGAAGATGCTCGATGCCGCGACGACCTGGAGCGCCGAGCTGAAATCGAGGCCCTCCTTCCGCACGTATTCCCGCATCCGCTCCAGGACAAGAAATGCCGAGTGCCCCTCGTTCATGTGGAAGACCTGGGGCTCGATCCCCATCGCCCGCAGGGCGCGGCAGCCGCCCATGCCGAGGACGATTTCCTGGCGGATCCGGAACTCCTGATCCCCGCCGTAAAGCTGCGCGGTGATGAGCTGGTCCTCGGGGGCGTTCTCCGGCAGCGCCGTGTCGAGGAGGTAGAGGTTGATCCTCCCCACCGCGAGCCGCCAGACCTTGGCCCGGACTTCCCGGTCCGGAAATGAAACCGAAACCTTGAGCGGGGTCCCGTCGAGCTTGACCTCCTGCACCGGAAGATGGTGGAAATTCTGGTTGAGGCTCACGGCCTCCTGCCAGCCGTCCTTGTTGATCTCCTGCTTGAAATAGCCGTCGCGATAGAGGAGGCCGACCGCCACAAAATTGAGATCGAGGTCCGAGGCGGATTTGCAGTGGTCCCCGGAGAGGATGCCGAGCCCGCCGGAATAATTGGGAAACGATTCGTGGAACCCGTATTCGGCGGAGAAATACGCCACCGGATGCTGGAGCGGGGTCGTCTCGCGGCGCAGTTTTCCGTAGGTATCGCTCCTCGCCATGTAGGCCTGATACCTCGAATACACCGAGTGGAGGTCCTTGAGAAAATGCTCATCCCCGGCCACCTCGGTCAGCCGCGCCTGCCGGCAGGTCTGCAGCATTCTCAGCGGGTTGTGGTTTGTGGCATCCCAGAGCGGAATATCCAAAAACCGGAACAGCCGCCTCGCGGAGGGCTCCCACGTCCACCAGAGGTTGTAGACCAGCTCCCGGAGGGGTTCGAGTCCGTCCGGGAGCTTGGGGATGACATTGTAGGTGAGGATGGGTTCCATACGGTGTCCATTCCTACCATTCCCCGCATGCACTCGGCGAGAAGGGAATGCCGCAGGGCTACGCCCTCCAGTGCTTCAGCGGCCGGGCTGCCGCGCCGGAAATCCGCGCCCCAGATCCATTCCTGCCGGATACTTCTCGCATGAGGAAAACCCCGGACCGCCCGCATCGCGGGGATTCAGCAGGGGCTTCAGCCCGAGCGGGACCGGCCAGTAGATGCCGATTTCCGGATCATCCCAGCGAAGGATCCTCTCATCCTGCGGCGAGTAGTAGTCGGTGCATTTGTAATGGAAGTCGGCGTGTTCGCTGACGACGAGGAACCCGTGGGCGCATCCCGGCGGTGCCCAGAGCCGCTCGTGGCAGACGCTGGTGAGCAGCCGTCCGTCCCATTTGCCGAATGTCGGGGAGTCCTCTCGGAGGTCCACCACCGCGTCGAAGACGGCTCCGCTCGACACCCACACGATCTTCCCCTGAGCTTTTCCATTGACCTGATAATGCATGCCGCGCAGCACATTTTTTGACGATCGGCTGTGGTTGTCCTGGACGAAGTCGCAGTCGAGCCCGATCTCCGCGAAGACCTTGCGGTTCCAGGTTTCCAGGAAGAACCCGCGGTCGTCGCCGTAGAGCTGGGGCTGCAGGAGCAATGCCCCCTCGATTTTCAGTGGTTCGGTTCTCATGGGCGGGTTCGTTCGAGAATGCTTTTCAGGTAGGTGCCGTAGGAGGATTTTCCAAAGCGTGCAGCAATTTCCGCGAGTTGGTCCTCGCTCAGCCAGCCTTTGCTGAAGGCGATTTCCTCGAGGCAGGCGATCTGGAGGCCCTGACGGTTCTGGATGGCGCGCACGAAGTCGCCGGCCTCCAGCAGGGAGTCGTGGGTGCCGGTGTCGAGCCAGGCGGTGCCGCGGCCGAAGCGTTTGACCCGGAGCGTTCCCTCCGCGAGATAGAGCCGGTTGAGGTCGGTGATTTCGAGCTCCCCGCGGTGCGAGGGCTTGAGCGAGCAGGCCAGCGCGGCGACGCGCTCATCGTAGAAGTAGAGCCCCGGGATGGCGCAGCGGCTTTTGGGATCGGTGGGTTTTTCCTCGAGCGAAATGGCCCGGCCCTCCGCGTCAAATTCGACCACTCCGTAATCCGAGGGATTGGTGACCTCGTAGGCGAAAATCGTCGCGCCCTCACGCCAGGCATCGGCCTCGAGGAGCACCTGGGTGAGCTCGCTTCCGTAGAAAAGGTTGTCGCCGAGAACGAGCGCCGCCGGGCTCCCGGCCAGAAACGCCTCCCCGAGGATGAACGCCTGGGCCAGGCCGTCCGGGCTCGGCTGCTCACAGAACGAGAAGGAAACGCCGAAGCGGGAGCCATCGCCGAGGAGCCGCCGGAACGAGGGCAGGTCGTGAGGGGTGGAGATGATGAGTATTTCCCGGATGCCCGCGAGCAGGAGCGTGCTCAGCGGATAGTAGATCATCGGCTTGTCGTAAACCGGAAGGAGCTGCTTGGAGACAGCCTGGGTGATCGGGTGCAGGCGGGTTCCCGATCCGCCGGCCAGAATGATGCCCTTGCGATTTTTCATGGATTTTCTGGAGGCAGCTCAAGCCGCCTATGTTCGCGGCAGTCTGCCAGCGGGCGCGCGGGAGGTCAATTCCTGCGAGCGGCCCTCCGTTCCGTTCGGAACAAAGGCCGGCGATTGAAAATGATCATTTCATGTGCTCTGTTGGGCCAACCTGCTCCCATGAATCTGGAGGATGATGTCATTGTCGCAGGCATGAAATGCTGGTCGAGCCTGCGAATAGCAGATAGGTTCCGCCTCGTGATTGCACCCGAGCCAGAGGAGTGAAAATTCAAAGGAAACACGGTGTTGCCGGGCGAGGCTCCCGGGTCAAGCGGTTCGCGCGCTTCGTGATGCGCGGGGGGCGGCGGAGGGCGGGTGCCGCCGGCAGGCTGCTGTCGCGGCCGAAGCTTCTGCTGTTTGATTTTGACGGGACCGTGGCGGATACCTTCCAGTGCGGGCTGGAGATCCTCAACTCGATGGCTCCGGAATTCGGATTCCGCCGCCTTGAGGAGCCCGACGTGCCTCTCGCACGCGACATGCGGACCCGCGAGCTGATCAAATTCCTGGGAATCCCGGCCACGCGCCTGCCGAAGATTTCGCAGCGCGGGAAGGAGGAGCTCAACCTGAGGATGGACAGCATCCAGCCTTTCAATGGGATGGTGGACATCCTCCGGAGCCTTCATGCGGACGGGTTCCGGCTGGGAATCCTCACCTCAAATTCGGAGGAAAATGTCGCCGTGTTCCTGAAAAAATACAGCATCGAGATTTTTGATTTTGTTCACACCTCCTCCAAACTCACCGGCAAAGCGCGCGTGGTCCGAAAGATTCTCAAGGAGCACAAGCTGAAGCCCAAGCATGTCCTGCTGGTCGGGGACGAGGTCCGCGACATCGAGGCCGCCCAGGAGACCGGGATCCACATGGCGGCCGTCACCTGGGGATACAACAGCCGGAAATCGATCAGCGAGCTGAACCCGGACCACCTGATCGAGGCTCCGGAGGAACTCAGGGAACTTGTCTGCGGATTTTCCACCTGAAACAATCAACACGATGAGAACGCAAACAATCCTCGCGATCATTGTGGCCGGACTGATCCTGGAGTTTGTCTTCAGCAGCAATCTTACATCCGATGCCAAACGCAAGGCCGCGCTTGATCGGATTGCGGGCTCCGCTCTGCGGTTTCTCTGAAGCGCGAAAGGTGCGCTCTGGGGCGGGGATGAATCAGGCGGCGGGCTCGCTGACGGGTTCCGCTGTGGACTTCTCCACGGCGAAGGCCAGCTTTTCTCCATCGCGTTTGACGGTGACCGTGTCGCCCGGCTTGATGTTGCCGCGGAGGATTTCCTCGGCCATCGGGTCCTCCAGGTAGCGCTCGACGGCGCGCCGCATCGGGCGGGCCCCGTAGGTTGGATCGTAGCCTTTTTCCACGAGGAATTCTTCCGCCGAGATATCAAGCGAGATATGGACATCCTTCGTGCGGATGCGCTCGATGACCTTGCTCATCTCGAGGTTCACGATCTTGATGAGGTCCGGCTTGGTGAGCGTGTGGAAGACGATGATGTCGTCGAGGCGGTTGAGGAACTCGGGCTTGAAGACCCGCTTGGTTTCCTCGAGGATTTTTCCGCGCATCCCCTCGTGGTTGTCGTCGAGGTTCGGGGCGCCGAATCCGAGGGTCGTCTGCTTTTTGATCAGCTCGGCCCCGACGTTTGAGGTCATGATGATGATCGTGTTGCGGAAGTCGATTTTGCGGCCGAGCGAATCGGTGATTTTTCCTTCCTCCAGGATCTGGAGGAGGAGGTGCATGACATCCGGGTGGGCCTTTTCGATCTCGTCGAACAGGACGACGGAGTATGGTCGGCGGCGGACCGCCTCGCTGAGCTGGCCGCCCTCCTCGTATCCGATGTATCCCGGAGGCGAGCCGATGAGGCGGGAGGCAGTGAACTTCTCCATGTATTCGCTCATGTCGATCTGGATGAGCGCATCGGCATCGCCGAACATGAACTCCGCAAGCGTGCGGGCGAGGAACGTTTTTCCGACGCCGGTGGGTCCGAGGAAGATGAACGAGCCGATCGGCCGGCGGGGATCCTTGAGGTCGGCGCGCGACCGGCGCAAGGCCTTGCTGATGGCGGTGACCGCCTCGTTCTGGCCGATGACCTTGCCCTGCATTTCGGATTCCATGGCGAGCAGCTTCGCGGTCTCCTGCTGCTCCATGCGGGAGAGCGGAACCCCCGTCCACTTCGAGATGACGTGCATGATGTCATCCTCGGTGACGACGACTTCCTTTTCGTCCTTGTTCGTCCTCCACTCGGCGAGGATGGCGTCGAGGTTTTCCTTCGACTGCTTCTCGCTGTCGCGGAGGGCGGCGGCATTTTCAAAGTCCTGGGCCTTGATGGCGGCCTCCTTTGCGAGACGGGTGCGCTCGATTTCCGCCTCCACGTCCTTCACGTTCGGCGGGCGGGACATGGCGGCGATGCGGGCGCGCGAGCCGGCCTCGTCCATGACATCGATCGCCTTGTCCGGAAGGAACCGGCCGGTGAGGTAGCGGTCGGTGAGCTTCGCGGCCGCCTCGAGGGATTCGTCCAGGATTCTGGCCTTGTGATGTGCCTCGTATTTCGGGCGGATGCCCTTGAGGATGAGGATCGTCTCCTCGACCGAGGGGGCCTCGACTTTGACCGTCTGGAACCGGCGTTCGAGCGCGGCATCTTTTTCGATGTATTTCCGGTATTCGTTCAGCGTGGTGGCGCCGATGCACTGGAGCTCGCCGCGGCTGAGGGCCGGCTTGATGATATTCGAGGCATCCATCGCCCCCTCCGCAGAGCCCGCGCCGACGATCGTGTGCAGCTCGTCGATGAAGAGGATCACGTTCTTGTTGCGGCGGATCTCATCCATGACCGCCTTGATCCGCTCCTCGAACTGGCCGCGGTATTTCGTGCCGGCGACCATGAGGGCGAGGTCGAGGGTGATGACTTTTTTATCGTGGAGGAGCTCCGGGATGTTGCCGGCGACAATTTCCTGGGCGAGGCCCTCGGCGATCGCGGTTTTGCCCACGCCCGCCTCTCCGATGAGGACGGGGTTGTTCTTGCTGCGGCGGCAGAGAATTTGCACCACGCGCTCAATTTCATCGGCACGGCCGATGACCGGATCCAGCTCGCCCTTTTTGGCCAGCTCGGTGAGGTCGCGGCCGAATGCGCGCAGGGCCGGGGTCTTGCTGTCTTTTTTTCCGCCCGCTTCCGCGGGGACGGCATCGCCTTCCTCCTGCGGTGAAAAATTCGGATCGAGCTCGCGGAGGATTTCGTTGCGCGTGCGCTCGATGTCGACCTCCAGGTTTTTCAGGACGCGCGCCGCGACGCCCTCGCCCTCGCGAAGGAGGCCGAGGAGAATGTGTTCGGTGCCGACATAAGAATGCTGCAGGCTCTTGGCTTCCTTGCCGGCGAGCGCGAGAACCTTTTTCACGCGCGGGGTGTAGGGAATATTTCCCACCATCTTCGTCTCGGGACCCGAGCCGACCTGCTTCTCCACCTCCATGCGGACCGTCTCGAGGTCGAGGCCCATTTTTTGGAGGACGTTGACCGCCACTCCCTGTCCCAGCTTGATGAGCCCGAGCAGAAGATGCTCGGTGCCGACGTAGTTGTGGTTGAAACGGTCCGCCTCTTTGCGGGCAAGAGCGAGGACCTGCTGTGCGCGTGGAGTGAAGTTATTCATCATGTCTTTCTTCGGTGGCCTCCGGCGTGCGCGCCTTTAAATTCGCGATATCCGGTTCCGCCACCTGGCCCAATTTCGCGCGGATTATGGTCGCGCGCAAGGAGTCCCTTTCATCCGCCGACATTTTTTGTGTTCCGGCCCCCTTTTGAAGGTGGGCCGGCTGCGTCTCGATGAACAGCTCGTCCACGGGAAACCGGCAGGGTTCCGGGAAAACCCCGAGGTCGACGCCCAGCTTGAGCACCGAGAGAAAATTCAGCGCCTCCTTCGAGCTCATCGAGTAGGCGTGGGAGAGGACGCCGTAGGCGCGGCCGATCTGGTCGTAGAGGGTGACCGCCTTCCGCTGGGCGAGGAGGGCGCGGGCGTTCTGCTCGTGCTCGAGGATCTGCTCGATCACCCGGTTGAGGCGGCCGATGATCTCCTCCTCGGTTTCCCCGAGCGTGGTCTGGTTCGAGACCTGGAAGAGGTTGCCCATGGCCTCGGTTCCTTCGCCGTGAAGGCCGCGGACGGCCAGGCCGATCTTGTTGACCGAGTTGACGATCTTGTTGATCTGCTCGCTCATGACGAGGCCCGGCAGGTGCAGCATTGCCGAGGCCCGCATGCCGGTGCCGACATTGGTCGGGCAGGCGGTGAGGTAGCCCAGCTCGGCATCGAACGCGTAGTCGAGCACCTCCTCGAGCTCGGAATCCACGCGGTCGATCATCGAAAAAACTTTGGTGAGCTGGAGCCCGCAGCAGATCGCCTGCATCCGGAGGTGGTCCTCCTCGTTGATCATGACGCTCAGGGTTTGCGGGGCATTCATGACGACCGCGCTGCCGACGCCCTTTGCGGCATGCTCGCGGCTGATCAGGTGCCGCTCGACGAGGACCTGCTTCTCGAGAGGCGACAGGGCTTCGAGGTTCTCCGAGTAGGATTCCGCCATCTCGGGGAGGTGCTCCACGGCGTCCTTCACCAGGCGCATGACATCGAGGCGCTCGGCCTTTTTCGCCCAGCCCGGAAACGGTTTTTCGCGGAGGTTGCGGGCGAGGCGGACCCGGCTGCTGACGACGATGTTCCTGTGCGGGCCGTCGCCCGAGAGCCATTCCCCGGTATTGGCGATGATGCGGGAGAATTTCATGCGGTGATCCCGGATTCAATCCTGCGGATCTGGTCCCGGAGATCCGCCGCCCGCTCGTATTCCTCGGCGGCGACCGCCTGGTTGAGCCGGTCCTGGAGGGTTTTCATCTTTTCGCTGTGCTCGCGGATTTTATGGAATTCCGCCGGGGCTTTGCCGGTATGGGCGGTGCCCTTGTGCATGTTTTTCAACATCCCCGAGAGCCCGTCCGCGAAGACGGCATAGCATGCGCTGCAGCCGAGGCGCCCGGTTTTTTTGAAGTCCGCCTGGGTGAACCCGCAGACCGGGCATTTTTGTGAGCCCGGATTTTTGTCGATCTCCTGAGCGGCACCCAGCCCCATGAGCAGGTCCGCCAGGGCAAAGCCCGTCGGGTCGTTCACGCCCTTTTCCTTCGAGCAGGACTCGCAGAGGTTGACCTTCTGCATCTTCCCCTCGACGATTTGGGTGAGAAAGACGGTGGCTTCTTTCGACTGGCAGACATCGCACTGCATACTACTTATCAATCACCGTGCCGGTGGCCGCTGTCAACTCATGGAAGCGCGCGATCATGCGTTTGGTCACAGGTCCGGGGGTCCCGGTGCCGATGACGCGGTTGTCGAGGCGGACGGCCGGAATCACCTCGGCGGCGGTGCCGGTGAGGAAGCACTCGTCCGCGGTGTAGATGTCGTAGCGGGTCATCTCCGGCTCGCTGATCGGGATGCCGAGTTCGGCGGCGATTTCGAAGACCACCGCGCGGGTGACCCCGGCGAGCGCGCCCGATGAGATCGGCGGGGTGAAGATCCGGCCGTTTTTCACGGTGAAGATATTGTCCCCCGTGCACTCCGCGACGTAGCCCTGCTCGTTGAGCATGAGCCCTTCGCCCGCCCCGGCCTGCTGGGCTTCGATTTTGGCGAGGATGTTGTTGAGGTAGTTCAGGGACTTCACCATCGGGCTCAGGGCACCGTGAGGGATTCTCCTCGTCGCGCAGGTGACCACGTGGAGGCCGTTCTCGTATTTGTCCGGCGGATAGAGCGTGATTTTTGAGGCGATGATAAAGACGGTCGCGCGCGGGCAGTTGGCGGGGTTGAGGCCCAGGTCGCCGACCCCGCGGGTCACCACCAGCCTCACGTATCCGTCGCGGAGTTCGTTGCGGCGGATTGTCTCCAGAAGCGCTTCCGACACCTCCGCGGCTCCCATCCCGACATCGAGGCAGATCGCCTTTGCGGAATCGAACAGCCGGGCGATGTGCTCCTCGAGGCGGAAGACCCGGCCGTTATAAAATCGAATCCCCTCGAAAACCCCGTCGCCATAGAGCAGCCCATGGTCGAAGACCGAGATCTTCGCGTTCTCCTTGTCGTAAAATTCCCCGTCAATATAGATCTTCATGGTGAGTTGGTCCGCATGCCCGGAGGCGATGCAGCCGATAAGAATGCCCTGTCCCTGTGCGAATCTCAACTCTCTTTCTT
Organism: Verrucomicrobiota bacterium; assembly: GCA_026398275.1. GTDB lineage: Bacteria > Verrucomicrobiota > Verrucomicrobiia > Chthoniobacterales > Terrimicrobiaceae > QYQL01. The sequence goes on along the minus strand of JAPLTF010000018.1, from coordinate 77,888 downwards.
GGGGCTCCGATTCTTCGATTCTTCCTCAAATCAAAGCTTCCAAAATCAAACTCCCCCGCTGAAATTGCCAGGAGTTGGCAGCGGTTCGTGCTGACCATTGTCTCCGGGAAATTCCAGCATGCTGCATTTCGTATGTATCGGGGCGCAAAAAAGCGGGACAACCTGGCTTTACGAGAATCTGTCCCTCGGCCGCTTCCTTGGCCGTGACCTTTCGCCCTGGGCGAGGGGGGGCGGCGATGCCCGACCTCCGCGGGAGCAGCGGGGCGCCCGGGCTGCTACTGAATGGACGGCTTGCGCCGGGCGATCAGCCGGTAGGCAGAGGCTGCGGCGAAAACCTGCTCCTTGCTGTGCCGGCAGAGATAACGCAGGGCGGGATAGAGCATCCACTTGAGGATGAGGTTGCGCGGCCGCTGATCCTGCGAAAGCCAGGTGGTGATGATCCAGCTCAGCGTGGTGTAGATGTTGTGCAGGGGCTCGACTTTTTCCACAGCAAACCCATGGCTCTCCACCAGCGCGGCCAGCCCATCCGCCGTGTAGCGCTGGAAATCCGTCGGATCCTTGTGCTCCGGCTGCAGGAAGGGGACGGCCAGATAGAGCAGCCCGCCGGCGCGGCACACCCGGGAAAATTCCTCAACCACCACATCGGGATTCTCCACGTGTTCGAGGACCGCGTTGCAAAATATGACGTCAAAGTATCCGTCCTCCCGCGGGATCAGGTGCAGCGGGGAGGAGATGTGGATGTTGCTGTTATGGAGCCCCTGCGGGATGTCCTGGTTGGTCAGCTCCCCGTCCACACAGGCCGAGAGATCGCGGTTTCCCGCACCCGCATTGAGAACCCTTCCCTTGAGCAGTTGCCTGCAGGAGCCGAGCTCGTCCTCCAGCGAAGGGAAAATTTCGGATGTGTCCAGCGAGGGGTTGAGCTGCTTGGAGTTGAGGATGGCGCGCAGGATGGCTTTCATGGTGCAGAGGCTTTCCTTCTCGCCATGAATGCCTGGAATTCACGGCGCGGTTTTCTGAGCCAGGCGACCAAGCGCCATGCCCCTGAGGCATGGACCGAGGCCAGTTCCCGCTTCGCCTGTGCGCTCTGCTGCTCCGCCTGGACGAGGGACTCCCGTGCCCGGTGCAGGCTTGCCGCCAGCTGCTGGTTGGACAGGGCCATGCCGAAGATTTCCCGGCGCGCCCACTGGCCTGGGGGGATGCTCGTCGCATAGCGGCTCAGGAGGGCCAGGTTCTTTTCGGAGCGGGCTTCGGCGCAGTCGGGCTCGGCGGCCGGCGGCATGCAATACTGCGGATAGGGAAGATAGGCGGTTTTTTCTCCGGTAATGGCTGCGGCCAAAGTCAGCTGCCAGATCATCAGATGCGGTGTATCGGCGGTGGGAGCGGGCAGGGATTCGTAGAACTTCCTGGAAAGGAAAATGCATCCGCCGCTGGAGCGGTTGGCCTGCAGCAGCTGGGAGGCGGATCCCGGGGTGAAGGACCGGACCTCTTTTCCCTGCAGCCCTCCCCACCCGGCGGAGACGACCAGCCCTGCCTGCGACCTGGTCGCCGCCTCCACAAAATTTTCCAGGCAGGCGGGCTGGAGGGTCGCCCCCGCGCATAGAAGCAGCAGGAATTCCGGCCCGTCAGACGGCGATGCGATCTCCTGTGCGAAGGTGGCGCGAGGGGATGCGCTCTTAACGTCGGCGGCGGCTTCGGGCGTCAATTCCTCCGGCGACCACACCAGGATTTCCGCCATCTCCGCCGTTGCGCACTGGAGCGACCGCAACGAGGCTTGGACCGCTCCGGCTTCCCCGTTTGATAGAATACAGACACGGACGCTGGTGTTGACCTGCGGCCGGTAGGGATGCACCGAAGCAAACGTCTCCTCGATCAGGCGCAACCGCTGTGCGGCCAGGCCATCGTTGATGGATTGGATAGCCGCCATTTCCGGCACGGTGATCTTCGCCGGGAGCCCCTCCAAGGCCCTGCCCAACTGGGTGCAGAGCGACTCCACGGACTCCGGCTTGAACCAAAACACACCTTCCTTGCGGCCGACCAACTCCTGCGTCTGCCGGAAGGCGATGGTGTCGCTCAGGACCAGGGGAACCGGAACTTGCGCCATTTCCAGCCCGGTATTGGGGAAATTGTCGGTCGGGCTGGCCAGGCAAACGATCGCCGACCGGCTCCGCCTCACGTGGGCGATCGCCCCCTGGCTCGAGAGATCGGAGAGGATTTGATACGGGAATCCCTGGCCGTCCAGCTTCCTGCTGATGTATTCGCCGCTGCTGACCCGGCCGCCCAGGGAGGAATACAGGCGGATTTCCTTGCCCAGGAAGGTGACGGAAAATCCGGTCATCCCCTTTCCCGCCAATGCGATCAAAGCCTCAACGAACTCGATCAATCCTTTCCGCTCCTCGAGGCGTCCGAAGAAGATGATCTCAGGGTTTGCGCCTGCAGCCTCCGGCTTGCCTGCCGCCTGCGCGGATGTTTGTGGCGCGCTCGTCATGCGTGGTCCTGCACGGGGATGTTGTAGGGAATTTTGACTGAGCCCTCCGTTCGCCATCCATAGCTCTGAACGATGGCATGCAGCGATTCGGAAGGAAACATGGCCAGATCCGCAGACCGGAAGGAATGCTCCTCCAGGGCGGCGGCGTTGATAAAGTATTCGTTGCTCTGCGAGATGAGCGCGCGGTTCGCCTCGTGGAGCCACTCATGACCGCTGTGCATGGTGACCGCCACCACGACCTCGGGGTCCATCCACCCGCTCTCTTTGGCTTTGGCCGAATGGTAGCCGAAGCCGCACATCTCATGGAACTCGGCGTAGAGGCGCTGGCCGGGGAAGGCATTCGACAGAGCCTGAATCAGGAGCATGCACTGGAGCCCGCGCATTTCGAGATGCGAATGCCGGGCAGCAGCGAGCATGCACGCATGCACGTGGTCCAGGTCCAGAATCCGTTCGAAGTCGTCCGCGCACAACAAATGGTCAAGGCCCAGCGCGGCGGAGCCAGCCCCCGTTACCGGCTCATAGTTGAGATCGAACAGAATGGTATACCAACCGGCCCCGCGAAGGACGCGGTTCAGTTCCCGGTAATACGTCCCGATGCCCCCGTTCCGGTAGAGCCCTTCGAATTCGGTGCTCAGGAGGATGGCGATATCCCGGCCGCGGGCGGGCTCCAGCGCGTCTGCGATCCCAGGCTTCAGCCGCACGCCGCGCCGGGCCGGTTTGGTCGTGTCAAGAATCGGGACGTTGATGTTTGAGCCGGTCGCCATGCGGTGGTGGTGGGGAGGATGAGGAGATCCCCCTGCACCGTCAAGTTCCGGGGTGCACACGCCGGGATGATTAGGAATCCAGCATCCACCCGACCTCGGTCCCGCGCAAGGCGGCGTCCACCTCGTCCAGATTGGCCACCGTTTCCCGCAGATCATTGGGCGTGAATTTCACCATCGTCGGAGTGAGGTCGAAGGCCGGGGGAATGCCGAGGAAAGCGGCGACCTGTTCAAAGGGTTCCCGCTTGAGCATGCCGCCGGGATAGTCCTCCCAGAAGTCCTCGTAGACCAGGGTGATGCTGCGTGGGTGGGAGCTGAAAATCTCCTGCATGTAGCACTGGTCGTTTTGCCAGCACCGGATGGTCGCCAACAAGTGCTCTGTGCCCATCCGGATCTTCATCCGGGGCACCTCGTCGCCGGAATAGGCGTGGTAATACTTCACCGCAAGCGCCCGATCGAGCGAAACAAGCATGCGCAGAATGTTGCGGCGGATCAGCAGAATCACGGCATCGCCCCGGCGGCGGATGATCTCCGCAAGCTCCGGGCGGCCACCGGACCTGTGCCAGATTCCATTGGCATGGTGCAGGCTGTTATGTTTGACATCGAGCACCGCCGTCTGTCCGGGGTGGGCCGCTTCCACCTGGGCAAAGTATTCTTCCACCAGCTCCGGCCGGGGTTGCGGGAGCGCTGCCAGCGGGTCGGCCTTCACGCGCTCGAGGTAGAAATCCCAGAAGATGCGGGTGGGAAACGGAGATTGACTCGGGAACTCCTCGAAGACTTCCGGGTAAGGGACGAGGTCGGGATGGGACTCGAGGATGCCGCGAAAGAAGTTTGTGCCCGAGCGCTGCATGGAGAGGAGAAAGGCGAGTGGCATAATCTGCGTGGCGGACGACGGATGTTCCGTAGGGGAATCCCCGAAGGAGGTCAAGTTTCGAACCGGTTTTGCGGGGGCTCGCGGCGCGCCCGCATCACGAAATGGAGTGCACGATCGCGGTGGTTGACTCTCCATCCCCGCTTTGCCAGTCTCCGGGCGTGGCGATGAAGATTATTTTTTCCACGCCGACCTGGGTCGTCTCCGGCGTCAATTCCTTCACCCGCCGCCTCATGCAGGGCTTGTCCCGCCGCGGGCATGAGGTCGAGTTGCTGGTCATTCGACAGGGTCCGGCGGACTCGTGCGAACTTCCGCTGCCCGGCGATGTGAACGTGCAGCATCTGGCCTTTGACAACACCCGGAGCTGGTGGCAGTCCCGCTGGGAGGCCCTGCGGGATTACCTGAACCAGCGGGCTCCCGCTGTCTATTTTCCCAACTACGACTTTGAGAATGCCGGCGTGGCCGCCGCGCTCGATCCCGGGGTCGCCGTGATCGGCGTGGTCCACAGCGAGGACCCCGATCACTTTGAGCACCTCCAGCGCTGCGGGCGCTTCTGGGACGCCGCTCTCGCCGTGTCGCGGCACCTCTTCGATCAGATGGTTCGCCTTGCGCCGGAGGTTCAGTCGCGCGCACACCTCGTCCCCTACGGGGTTCCGATCGAGGGGGCGAATCCGCAGGCGATGCGGACGCCGACGGATGAGCTCCGGATTCTTTACGCCGGTCGCTTCAACGAGCAGCAGAAACGCGTCCCGGACCTGCCGAAAATTGCGCGGCAACTCCACGCCAACGGCATTCCTTTTCAGCTCACTCTGGTGGGCAACGGCCCCGGGGAGGAGCGTCTGAGGCGGGACTGCGCGCCCTTCATGGGCAGCGGCCACATCCGGATTCTCGAGGCCGCCGGCCACGACGAGGTGCTCGCGATGTATCGCGATTTCGACTGCCTGCTTTTGCCTTCGGCCTACGAGGGGCTGCCGCTCGCTCTGCTGGAATCCATGGCCTCGGGCTGCATTCCCGTGGCCAGCGACATTCCCAGCGGGATTCCCGACGTCATCCGTCACGGACTCAACGGCTTTGTCGTCCCGGTCGGGGACATCAGCGGATTTGCCGCAGGGCTGGCCGCGCTCCAAGGCGACCGGACCCTGCGCCAGCGGATGTCCGCTGCGGCCTTCGAGACGATCAGTGGCGGAGCCTTTTCCATCGACCACGTTTGCGCGCGGTATGAAGCCATTGCGCAGGCTTGTCTGGCCAGCGCCGCTGCAGGAGCATGGGCGCGCCCTCCGGTTCATCGTCCGGGCAGTTGGACCGGGGATGTGGTCCCTCCCGCCCGCCTGCAAATATCACCCGACGCGTATTATTCGCTCAAATGGCAGTTCGACCGCCAGGCCGGGGAAGTCGAGAGGCTCAAGGGCTTATTGTCCTCGACTTCCGGCCCGGCCGGCCCTTGATGTGCAGCCTGCGCAGGCACCGGATCCTTCACCAACCAAAACCATGCCCAACCTCTATCAGCCGCAATTTCTCCAGACCGCCCCATGGATCAGCGTGGGTTTCACCCCGCCCGAATCCGCGCTCAAAGCTCCGGGAATGATGTCCTGGGACGAACGCATCATGCTCTCCTGGCTGGCCGAACACGCCTACCAGGGCAACGGGGAAATTGTTGAACTCGGGGTCTTCATCGGCTCCTCGACCGTCTCGCTGGCTTCAGGTCTGGAGCGAAACAAGACCGTGCGGAACAAGGCGAAGCGCATCCATGCCTTCGATCGTTTTGCCGGGGAGCACGAAACAAAGGCCCTCCGCGAGCGGCATGGCCGGGAGGTGGATGCCAACGGAAGCTTTCTCTCCATCTACGAGGAGAACATCGCCGCCTACCGGGAGTGCGTCGGCATTAATCCCGGCGACATCACCGCAGCCCGGTGGAGCGGCGAACCCATCGAGATCCTTTTTGTCGACGTGCTCAAAGCCCGGCAGACGGTGGACCCGGTGGTGAAAGCGTTTTTCCCCTGCCTGCAGACCGGCCGGAGCCTGATCATCATGCAGGATTACAACTACCATGCGACGCCGCCCTACAGCGTCGTCCTAATGGAGCACTTCGCCGACTACTTCGCCTACGCCGGCGAGACGATGAAGAACAGCGTGCTCTTCGTCAATACGAGGGAGATCCCCGCCGACGTGATCGCCGGGTTCTCCTACGAAGCCCTGCCCTTGAGCCTGCGGCTCCATTACCTGATGCAGGCCCAGGCCAAGCGTCCGACATTTTTTGGCCGGGAGTGCCTCGCCCACCAGATCGCAAACTTTCTCGTCCACGGCTGGACCTAGCCTCAATGCTGTTCACTTAAGACGGGAGCGCGGGCGTCCCGCCCGCTGTTTTTTCGGTTGCGGGCGGGACGCCCACGCTCCTTTTTGCAGCAAAGTGAACAGCATTGGACCTAGCCTGGATGCCCGGCTGGGAAGCGAGTCAATGAATTGTGCCCGGCTTGAGCAGTTCCGCGGGAATGCCCGCCCGTTCGGGCTGATATTCCGCTTGAACTCTTTTCCTGTCTGCTACATTTCCGGACGAATGACGCGCGCGATCCCTGCTGCCGGCCTGCCGTTTCTCACGGCCCTTGTCCTATCCTGTTTTGTGGCGGCGGCACCGGCGCAGCAGGTGGCGAAGACCGGAACGCCGTCCATCATCCAGATCGACTTCGGCCCGTATGGATCGCACCTGCCCGGGGATGGACAGGACTACTGCTACCCGACGACGGCGACGATGCTGTTTTTTTGGCTTGGGGCAAACGGGTATTCCCAGCTCGCGCCTGGCTACACGCTGTCCGAGGGCCTGAATCTCGACCGCGTTCTCGGCGGACTCGTGCAGACGAGCGCGACCGGGGGGACGTTTAACTCCAACTACATGGACGGATTGGATGTGTATTTGAAGGCGAAGGGAGTCTCCGCCGCGCAGCGCACATGGGCGACCAGCGGCAATCCCGACATTCAGTGGTTTGCCGACCACAATGACGCCAACACCGTCACGCTGGCCGGGGTCAGTTGGTATGGGAGGAACGGCACATCGGATAACTTCACCTACGAAGGCGGTCACCATGTTTCTGAACATCCCCGAGTCGCTCGACCCATCGAGCGGAAACGCATTTTGGGACACAAACCACCAGTGGATATTTGCCAGCGGCAATTCGGGCGCATTCACCGGTGACGGCCTCTCGATCGAGAACTGGAGCTGGGATTCCGGGAACTTCAACTGGTATCGTGCGGCCGACCACTCGGAAGTCGGGCTGTTTTTCACAGCCGTTCCGGAGCCCTCTGTGGCAGCGCTCGTGCTGGCCGGCCTTGGCGCGGTCGCTGTTCTCCGACGCAGGCGCCCGGCTGCCGGGTAAACGCCCGCGCGTCTCCCGCAGGGCGGTCGCTGCGAGCTGAAGCCCACTCAGGATTTTGTGCTCAGCGAAATCCCTCGAACCGGGCTTTTCTTCTCCCCATCATCCTTCGCTTCTGCAATAAATCCACGCTTCATGCTCACCCAAGGCGAAGCGGACTTCTTGCACTCCCTCGAAAAGCAATTCGAGTCGAGCGAAGTTCTGCCCTTTGCCCTGTCCCGTGCCTTTGATCTGGAGCGGGACCTTCTTTCTACGGACCGCCGCGAGAAGTTCATTTTGACGATCGAACGCGGACGCCGCCGCCGGGCGCGGTTGAAATACCAGACCCGCGCGCGGAAGATCGTCGTTCTCGCCCGCCTCGACATCGACGGCCCGGCTCATCGGAATCCTCGCAATTCTCCCCACCGGCCCGGCGAACGCCTCCTCTGCCCGCACCTGCACATCTACCATGAAAAATTTGGCGACGGCATTGCCTACGCGCTGGAAGATGTCCCCGGCTACAATGTTTCGGATTACGACAACGGCACGTCATGGCTCATGGATTTTCTGAATTTCTGCCGTGTCAATCCGGCCACCGTCCCCGAAATCCAAATCGAGATATGACGAAGGCCGAGTGCAAAATCCTGATCGGGAATTACGTCTCGTGGCTCAACGAGGAACTCCGCGTTGAGGAACTCGGGACATCCTGTGTCATCTCGACCCCGTTCCTCGACCGGCACAACGACGAGATCGAGGTCTATGTCGAAAAACACGACGACGGACAACTCTTCCTCACCGATGACGGCTACACGCTCTCCGACCTCCGGCATTGCGGGGTGGAACTCGATACCGCCAAGCGCGAGGCCCATCTCGACAAGATCCTGAACGGCTTCGGCGTCCGCCTCTCGGGCGACGAACTCCATGTCCACACCAGCGCGAAGGACTTTCCCCAGCGCAAGCACAACCTCATCCAGGCGATCCTCACGATCAATGACATGTTCGTCATGGGCGAGGAATCGGTCCTTCAACTCTTCAAGGAGGATGTCGAAAAGCTCCTCCGCCAGCATCACATCCCCGTCTTCCGCGATCTGAAACTCAGCGGGCACAGCGGCTTCGATCACAAATTCGACTTCGGCATACCCGGCAGCGAATCGGAGGCCGTTCTCCAGGCGGTCAACCGCCTCACCCGCGACCATGCGGCCTCAATCGCCTTCATGGTTTCCGACGTGATGCGCGCGCGTGGCGAGGGGGCGCTTGTCGCCTACGCCTTCCTCAATGACGAGGGAAACGAACTGAATTCCGATCACATCGACGCCCTCACCGCCTACAACATCCGCCCGCTCCGCTGGTCGAAGCGCGAGGAAGGGGTCGAGCGGTTGCGGGCGGAGCGGAAGATTTGATCCGATGCCCACACTGAACTGGATTGGCAAAGAGGCGGTGGTTAGGCATCACGCGGAAGTCCCGTTCCGCCTGCTCGAGGAGGTGCCGGGCCTTTCGTGTCCGCCGGCGGAGGGCGAGACCGAAAACCTCATCGTCCAAGGCGACAACCTCGAATCCCTCAAGGCCCTGCTCCCGCGCTACGCCGGGCAGGTCAAGTGCATCTACATCGACCCGCCCTACAACACCGGCAACGAGGGCTGGGTCTATAACGACGCCGTCAATTCTCCCGAAATTCGCCAGTGGCTCGGCAAGACCGTGGGCAAAGAAGCGGAAGACCTCTCCCGCCACGACAAATGGCTCTGCATGATGTATCCCCGGCTTGTGCTCCTCCGGCAGTTTCTGCGGGAGGATGGGGTGATATTTGTAAGTATAGACGAAAACGAGCATCGGTATGCGGAATTGTTGTTGGACGAGGTGTTTGGGGCATTGAATCGGATATGCACCTTGATCTGGAAGAAAAGTTATGGTGGCGGATCGAAATCGAAGCACATCGTCAATCTGCACGAATATGTCCTGTGCTTTGCGCTGAACAAGGAGCGCATTGGAAATCTAGAACTGCCGCCAGACGAGTCCGTGTTGCGGTATTATAAATTCAAGGATTCAAAGCATGAAGATCGTGGCCCTTTTCGTTTGCAACCTCTGGCAACTAACAGCATGGACGAGCGCCCGAATTTGCGCTTTCCCATTCCATTTCAAGGCGAGGAGATATGGCCAGAAAAACAGTGGCAATGGTCGAAGGAAAGAGCACTTGCAGCACTTGCTGACGACTGCTTGGTAATTGCTAAGAAAAAGGGGAAATGGTCGATCAACTATAAGCAATATCTTCGGGATCAGGATGGTGAAGAACGTGCGAGCAAAATGTATTCGATCATTGATGGCATTTACACGCAGAGAGGAACCAATGAGGTAGCTGCAATTTTTGGAGACGGGAAAAGTTTTGCGTTCCCAAAGCCCCCTGATCTAGTGGCGAAATTTATCGAAATCTCCACCAACCCCGGCGATCTGATCCTCGACAGTTTCGCCGGGAGCGGGACGACGGCGCATGCGGTTTTGAAGATGAACGCCGTAGAAGCGGCGTCCCGCCGCTTGGAAGCAAAGACGCAGGATGCGTCTTCTACGGTGAACTATTTCGACCCGTCCGAATCGGTGGCGCATTTGAGCGGAAACCTGCCGCACTGGAGGCAGGACGGGGCAACATATTTTGTGACATTCCGGACAGCCGATTCGATGCCTCAGACCAAACTCAAGCAGTGGTTGGATGAGCGCAAGACATGGATGGAGGAACACCCGGAGCCCCACACCGCCGCCGAACGATTGGAATACACAAAGCTTTTCCCACAAAGGTTTCAAGAGTGGCTGGATGCGGGATATGGAGCCTGCCAGCTCGCGAGATCCGACGTGAAGGCGGTTGTGGAAAACGCCTTGAGTCACTTCAACGGCAGCCGCTACCGGCTCGGAGAGTATGTCGTGATGCCCAACCATGTCCATGTGCTGGTATCGCCACTGGGCGACCATGAGCTTTCGGACATCCTCCAGGCATGGAAATCTTTCACGGCAAAGGAAATCAATCGGCTCATCGGAGAGACGGGACATTTTTGGCAAAAGGAATCGTTCGATCACATCGTGCGCAGCCCGGATCAGATGGAACGAATCAAGGCATACATCCGGGACAATCCGAACGCCGTAGAAGCGGCGTCCCGCCGCTTTGGAGCAAAGACGCGGGACGCGTCTTCTACGGGTCCGTCCTGCGGATTGGAAGAAAAGACGCGGGACGCGTCTTCTACGGCGCGCCGCTTCATCCTATGCGAGATTGATGAGAAGATCGCGGCAGACATCACGGCCGAGCGGGTGCGCCGGGTGGCGCGGGGATACAAGACCGCGAAAGGCGAGGAGGTGGCCGGGCTCGGGGGCGGATTCCAGTTTGCGAAGCTCGGCAAGCCGCTCTTCGACGAGAGCGGGCAGATCCGGGGCGACGTGAAATTTGCGGAACTGGCGGAGTTCGTGTTTTTCCGCGAAACCGGGCGACCGCTGCCGAAGGCGACACGCGGGAAGCGGACGCCGTTGCTCGGGAGTCACGATGGGCGGGCGGTTTACCTGCTTTTCAACGGAATCCTTGGCGACCGTTCGGTGGATGGCGGGAACGTGCTCACCGGCCCGGTGCTGGCCGAACTGCCGCCGCACGCGGGGCCGAAGGTGATCTATGCCGCCGCGTGCCGGATGGGCCGGGCGAGGCTCGACAAGGAGCAAATCACGTTCAAGCAGACGCCCTACGACCTGCAAGTGCCATGAAAAAGCCGATAGAAACCCTCATCCTTACGATCCGCGACCAAACAGTCCTCCTCGACGCCGATCTCGCGGAAATTTACGGCGTGCCGACAAAGGTTTTCAATCAGGCGGTGAAGCGCAATGCAAAAAGGTTTCCCGAGGACTTCCGGTTTCAGCTCACTGCGGTGGAGTGGGAAAACTTGAAGTCACAAATTGTGACCTCAAGTTTGGAAATCGAGAAACCCAAAGTTTTAAGGTCGCAATTTGCGACTTCAAGTTCAGAGAGTTCAAAGGATCAGCAAGTTACGCCGAACCGGTCGCAAAATGCGACCGGTTCCCACGGTGGCCGCCGCACGCTCCCATACGCCTTCACCGAGCACGGGGCCATCATGGCCGCGACCGTGCTCAACAGCCCGGAGGCGGTGACGATGAGCGTGTATGTCGTCCGGGCATTTGTGCAGATGCGGGAGCAGATCGCTGCGAACAGGGAAATCCTCCGACGGCTGGCGGAGATCGACCAGTCGCTACTCAAGCACGACAAGGCGCTGCAAGTCATCTGGACCCAGCTCCAGCCGCTCCTGGCTCCGCCGCCCGCGCCCAAGAAGCCGCGCATCGGATTCCACAACGAATGAAGACGCTCACTCCCAAAGCCTACCAGGGCGCGCTCCTTGCGAGCGTGGAGAAGTATTTCCGCTCGTGCCGGGAGAAGCAGGACGCGAAGCGCGCGTTCTATGAAACGATGTATGGGCTCTGGGGCGAGCCGGGGAGCTACCATCCGCTCCCGGGATTTGACGAAGGCATGCCGTATTTTTGCCTGCGCGTGCCGACCGGCGGGGGGAAGACGCGGCTCGGCGCTCGAAGTGTGCCGCTGGTGAACCGTTACCTGCTCGAATCCGGCCATAGCGTGATCCTATGGCTCGTGCCATCGAATGCGATCCGCGAGCAGACGATCAAGGCCTTCCGCGACCGGGAACACCCGTATCATGCCGACCTGCTCGAAGCCGGACCGGTGACGGTGATGGACCTCGATGAAGCGAAGTCCATCACCCGCCCGACGCTCGATACCTCGACCGTCGTGATCGTCGCCACGGCGCAATCGTTCCGGCAGCAGGACATGGACAAATTGAAGGTCTATGAGAGCAGCGGGGCACTCCAGCACCATTTCGATGGGATTGCCCCCGAGCTTCGCGCGAACCTCCTGCAAGGGCCGGAGGGAACGATTCCCTATTCCTTCGCCAACGTGCTCCGCCTGCGCCGGCCATTCGTCATTGTGGACGAAGCGCACAACGCGCGGACCGAGCTGCAATTTGAAATGCTCGCGCGGTTCCGCCCCTCGGGGATCCTGGAGCTGACGGCAACTCCCGATACCACGCAGACGCCAAGCAACGTCCTGCACAGCATTTCGGCGGCGGAGCTGAAAGCCGAGTCCATGATCAAGCTCCCGATCCTGCTCGAAACCGAGCCGGACTGGCAGAAGGTGATCGCCTACGCCATCGACAAGCGGAACCAGCTGCAGGTGCTCGCGGACCGCGAACACATCGGCGGCGCACCCTACCTCCGCCCGATCGCCCTCATCCAGTCCCAGCCGCGCAGCAAAGATAAAGAGACACTCCACGCGGAGGCGATCAAGGCGGAACTCCTCAACAACCACCACATCCCGGAGGCGGAAATTGCCGTCGCGACCGGGGAGACGCGCGACCTCGAAGACATCGACTTGTTCGCCAAGGATTGCCCGGTCAAATACATCATCACCCAGCAGGCGCTGGCCGAGGGCTGGGATTGCTCGTTCGCCTACGTGCTCGCCAGCGTGGCCGAACTCCGCAGCGAGACGCGCGTCGAGCAGTTGCTCGGCCGGATCCTCCGCCAGCCGGGAGCGGAACCCCGCGCCACGCCGGAGCTGAACCGCTCGTATGCATTTGTGGCCTCGCGGGATTTCGGAGCGACGGCGGCCGCCCTGCGCGACCGGCTCGTCGAGGGCGCTGGCTTCGAAAAGGCGGACGCCTGGCAGTTTCTGGCGGCCGCGAACGAGGCACAGGATAAACTCGACCTAACGCCCATTCGCCGCGTCGAAATGCGTCCGGTGATCGTCGAACTTCCCGAGAAGCCAGATTTTACGAAGCTGCCCGCGGCCTTGAAAAAGAAGCTGGAATGGGACGCGAAGGGGAAAACCCTCAAAATCGTCCGTCCCATCGCACCAGACGAGGATGCCGACCTCCGGAAAATCGTCGTGTGGGAGGAATCGCAAAATGCGGTCGCTGTGGCGGCGGAAAAAAGCCGGACAGAAGCCATCGAGATTTTTCGGAGCCCCAGCGAGCTGGGTTTGGATTTTCGCGTGCCGCAGCTTGCAGTCCGCGTGCACGGGGAGCTTCAGCTTTTCGATGATCCGGAGGTTTTGGATTATCCTTGGGACCTGCCCGCCTACCAGTCGGTTCCGACAACCGAAGAGGCCGCCCAATTGCGCTCGGCGGAACGCGCCGCCGAGGCAGGAACCATCGATGTCGAGGCGGGCAAGGTGCAGGTGACGTTCGTTCATAATCTCGAACGGGATCTCCATCTCAGCTACACGCCCGAGCACTGGACCGAGGCAAAACTGGCGGCATGGCTCTGCCGGAATGTGCGCGAGCCCTACATCACGCAGCAAAGCATGATGGCTTTCACAAGCGCATTTCTCTCCGGCATCGTGCAGGCATCTGACCTCTCGATTGCCAATCGGCAGAAATTCCTACTCCGCACGATTCTCGAACAAAAAATCGGCGCGCTCCGCAGGCAGGCCGTCGGTGCGGCTTACCAGCAGTTCCTGTTTTCGGATGGCGTGAAGGATCGCGCCACCGTCGGGCAGGAATTTGAGTTTGAATTTCATCCTGACGCCTATGCACCCAGCCGCGACTACCCGAGGGCGGGGGAATTTCACAAGCACTACTACCCGCGCGTCGGCGACTTCGACAGCGCGGAGGAGGAGGCCTGCGCCCAATGGCTCGACCGCGCGGCGCAAAAGGGACTCATCCGGTTCTGGGTGCGGAACCTCGTCCGCAAACCCACCTGCTCGTTCTTCCTGCCCACGGCGACGGGGCCATTCTACCCGGACTTTCTCTGCCGCCTGCCCGACGGGCGGACGCTCGTTGTCGAATATAAGGGGGGAGATCGCTGGCTCAATGCCGAACCCGACCGCAAAGTCGGCGAGCTCTGGGCGGAACTCAGCGAAGGGAAATGCCTTTTCGTGATGGTCAAAGACAAACGCTGGGATTGGATCGAGGCCAAGTTGGTGGAGGGCAACGGATGAGCTTAACCCCAAAGACAATTCAAATTTTTCTTCCCGGAGGTGATCCGCGCGGGATCCGTGTGGCTGAAGTCACGACGCGGATTGTTCAAGTCCTCGAAGTGCCGCGAAGCCTACTGGGGGAATTTCTCAAAATGCCGGAGAGCGGGCAGGTGGCCGTGTATTTTCTTTTTGGCGAATCGGAGGACGGAGCCGAGTCAAAAGTCTATGTCGGTCAAACCAGTGACCTGCGGGCGCGGTTGGGCAATCATAACAAGGAAAAAGGATTCTGGGAGCGCGCGCTGGTTCTGATTTCCCGCACCCAAAGCCTCACGCAAACACACGCGCAATTTTTAGAGTGGCACTGCCTGCAGGAGGTCCGGAAGGCCGCGCGTTATGCGGATGCCAACGGAAACTGTCCGGGTAAACCCCACACGCTCGCGCCACTCCATGCGGAGTGCGTGGAAATCTTTGAGACCGGGAGGGATCTGCTCGCGACGCTCGGATATCCGCTTTTCGATGCCGTGGCAAAGCCGGTGGCCGGAACGAAGGGGGACGAGATGTTTTATTGCAAAGGCCCGGGAGCGGATGGGCGGGGGATCTATTCAGCCGAGGGATTCGTTGTTCTAAAAGCTTCTGTCGCTCGCCTTAAATGCGTGCCTCACTATATCGGAACCGGCGGCTACCTGAGACGCCAAAAGCTCATCGAAGCCGGCGTGATGAAGAAAAAAGGCAAATCCTTAATCTTCGAGAAGGATCATCTTTTTAGCTCCGCGAGCATGGCCGCCCAATCTCTCCTCGGCCGAACCGCCAACGGGTGGACTGAATGGAAAACCAAAGGTGGAAAAACACTTGATGCGGTGAAGCGGCAGGGGGCGGGGGAGGAATAAAATCGCTACAGCCCTCACCCTTGCATTTGAGGCGGCTTACTTCGACATTCTGGAAAACCATGAGCACTACCTGCGCACCTACAAAAAAGGCCAGCAAGTCGCGCATGGTCAACGTCCCGTTGCTGCGCGGACCGTTTCCAACGGAAGCCGAGTTCGATGCCCGTCTCCGCCAACTGGGGTTTCGCCCGGCACGGCAAAGGAACGCAAGGAATCCAAGCTCGCACAGGCGCGGATTCACAGGGCTTGACCTGACGGCAAGTCGGAAATCCGTGCAAATCCTGTTAATCTGCGGCCAAACCTTCGGCGGTAATATTCTCAACTCTCCTCTTCAAATCCCTTTGCGATCATCGGGTAGAGGGGGACGCTGGCGAAGAGGATGATCATCGCGTTGCGGGTGAGGGTCGCATCGGAGCCCGCGACGACCCAGAGGCAGTAGATGCTGACCACGGCGACGATTGAGACCACGAGGTAGTGGTGCCAGCGGTTCGTTCGGGCGAGCTTTCCGATCTTCAGGAACGCGATCCCGGTATACATGTAGGGGAGGATCGTGAGGATGATCGCCATGTCGATGATCTCGTTGAACTGCTTGGCGAGGGTCGGGGAGGCGGTCGCGACCACGATGAGGGTCATCAGGATGCCGGTGATCAGAAAATTGAGGCTCGGGATTCCGCGGGCGTCGAGGCGTCCGAAGATTTTCGGGAAAAGCCCGTCGTTGGCCGCGGCCGCGGCGGACTGGCTGATCGTGAGCGTCCAGCCGACGAGCGAGGATCCGGCCTTGAAGATCGCGCAGAGGGCGATGACGACCGCGCCCGCCGGACCGATGACCTTTGCGGCGGCGTCGGCGAACGGGGCGGAGGATTTTGCGAGCTCCTCGGCCGGCATGATCCCCATGAGGACCGTGCAGGTGGCGATGTAGAGGATGCCCGCGATCACGAGGCCGATCATCGTGGCGAGCGGGACATTGCGTTTCGGGTTCTCGATGACATCCGATGCGACCGCCGCGCTCTCGACGCCCATGAACGCCCAGAGGGCAAATGCGGCGCTGGTCGAGACAGCGTCCCATTCGGACTGATGGTGCGGGTTCCAGCTTCCGAAAAACGTTTGCGGGTTGAACCAGATCCATCCGAAGACGGCGATCGCCAGAAGCGGGATCATGGCCAGCACGGTTCCCCAGCCGGTGAAAAATCCGACCAGCCGTGGGCCGCCGAGGTTGATCGCGGTCGCCACCCAGACCACGATGATCGTGAACATCGCCTCGCGCCCGGTGCCGCCGAGCGCGGGGATGAGCTCGGTGAAATACCCGGTGACCGTGGTGGCGACGGCGATGTTCCCGACGAGGTTCGCCGACCAGTAGATGTAGTTCGTCTGGAATCCGAGATAGGGTCCGAGCGCCTCGCGGGCGTAGGCGTAGGGTCCGCCCGCCTCCGGCTTGACCGCACCCAGCATGGCAAACATGAGGCCGATCGCCCCGGCGCCGACGCCCGCCACGACCCAGCCGAGGATCGAGATGCTCCCGACCGAAGCCATGCTCACCGGCAGAAGAAAGATCCCGGTGCCGACCATGTTGACGAGCACGAGGACCGTGGCCATCGCCAGCCCCATTTTTTTCTTAGCGATCACTTCAGGACCAGAAGTTTATAAACTCCCTCTTCGCTTTCGATGCCGTGCGTGTCGTGGGCGAAGCCGGGGAACACCCGGTCCCAGGCCTGGATCGCGCGGAGGTAGGCGAGGAACGGCTCGTCGTTGGTGCCGAGCTTTTCGCCCGGCATGACCATCGGGATGCCCGGAGGGTAGGGGACGAGCCCGGTGGCGGCGGTGCGGCCGGCGGCGTCATCCACCGCGATCCGCTCGACCTCGTTGGCGATGAGCTTCTGGTAGCAATCCGCGGGCGTCATCGCCATTTCCGGCAGCACGGAAAACGCGCTCGCCTGGGCCTGAAGCTGTCCGCTGGCGCGCAGGTGCGACTGCATTTTGTCGGCGACATCGCGGAGGCCGGTGCCGGGGTAGAATCCGGCGATGGCGGGGATGCATTCGGCGAGGGGTGCGTTGGCGTCGTAGTCGCGCTTGAAGGCGAGCAGGGCATGCACGAGCGTGCTCCATTTCGCGTTCGTGATGCCGAGTGAGAACAGGAACAGGATCGCGTAGTCGCTGGTCTTTTCGACGACGATGCCCCGCGCGTCGAGATAGGCGGTGAGGAGCGTTGCCGGAAAGCCTTTCTCCGCGATCGAGCCGTCCGGGTTCACTCCCGGCGTGACGACCGAGACCTTGATCGGATCGAGCATGCAGTAGTCGTCCTCGAGGTCGAACCCATGCCAGGACTCGCCCGGATGAAGGACCCAGCAGGATGGCTCGCTGACCAGGAGGTCGGGGCTGGCCAGCTCGAACGCCTCCTGTTTTCCGGTGTGCGGGTTCTGGACATGGGTCGGGTTCCAGGTCTGGAAAAACCAGTCGCCGCTGTCGTCGTGTTCGCGCCAGAGGCGGGTGACCATCTGGCGGAATGCGATCGCCTCGCGGATCGATTCCTCGACGAGGACCTCGCCGCCTTTGCCGTCCATCATCGAGGCGCTCACGTCGTTCGATGCGATGATCGGGTAGAACGGTGACGTCGAACCATGCATCATGAACGACTCGTTGAACCGCGTGTGGTCGATCGGATTGCGTCCGTCGCGGATGTGGATGAACGAGGCTTGGGAGAGCGCGGCGAGGAGCTTGTGGGTCGAATGGGTCGCAAAGATCGTGGGGCCGCCGGCCGGATGGTCCGACGGCTCCCCGCGCATGGCGAAGCGTCCGCGGTAGAGCGGATGGAACCGCGCGTATCCATACCAGGCCTCGTCGAAGTGGATCCGGTCGAGCGAGTCGCCGATGACTTCGAGGACCCGCTCCACATTGTAGGTGAGGCCGTCATAGGTGGAATTCGTGATGACCGCATGGACCGGGCGTCCGCCCGCAGTGAGCTTGTCAGCCGCGAGATTTTCCGGAGGGATCGGGCCGATGATGCCGTAGCGGTTGCGGGTCGGCATCAGGTAATGGGGGACCGCTCCCGTCATTGTGATCCCCTGCTCGTTCGACTTGTGGCAATTGCGGTCGACCCAGATTTTCTGTCCGCGCCCGACGCTGGCCATCCAGATGATTCGGTTCGATGTCGAGGTCCCGTTCGTCACCGAATACGTGCGGTGCGCGCCGAAGACCTTGGCCGCATACTTTTCCCCCTCGCCGATCGGGCCGCTGTGGTCGAGGAGAGATCCCAGCTCGCCGACGCTGATCGAGAGGTCGCTGCGGAACATCGCCTCGCCGAAGTAGTCGTAAAACTGCCGGCCCGCGGGAGACTTCTGAAATGCGGTTCCCCCGGTGTGTCCGGGAGTGTGCCAGGAATATTCATGCACGAGATCGAACTCGATCAGCGCCGAGGCCATCGGCCCGAGCAGGCTGCGCGCATACGTCTTCACGGCCGCTTCGACGCGCCCTCCGACAAATGGCACGCTGTCCTCCATCAGCCACACCAGCTCGCTGACCATCGTGAGCACATCCTCGGAAAGCCCGGAGCTGCGGCCACGGTCGGTGAGGAGGAAGACGGGGATTTTTTCATTCCGCGAGCGGATGAACCGGATGAGGTCGAGCGCGGCGGAGTGCGGGTCGTCGGGATTGCTGCCGAGCGTCCAGTCCACGAGGACCCCGTGGAGTCCGGCGTCGGAGAGGAACAACCCGCGCCCGTCAGCCGCGCCCGGCGCGCAGACGACATCGATGTCGTTGAGTTCGAGCTCGGATTTGAGCATCAGCGCCGCCCGGCCCTCGGCGCTGGACAGTTCGAGGTCGTCCTCGACGAGGAGGACGCGGTGGCGGAGGATTTTGGAACGACGTTCGATCATAGGAGTGGTTTTTTAGCCGCAGATTGACGCAGATTTGCGCAGATTATTTTTTGGAAAGGACGAGGTGTTCGGTTTGGTGGGATGGGCAGACATGGCAGTACCGATGATCGCGTAGGTTTCAGGATCTCTTATCCGACCTGCCTTCTGAAAAATCTGCGATCATCTGCGTTAATCTGCGGCCAACTTTTCTGTTCAGTTTGTCTGTGGTGCCGGTTGGTGCAGGATGCGGCCGTGTGGGGCGGGAGGCTTGTTGGTGGTTTCCGGCTGCGCGATGGTGCCGGGGATTTTGCCGCGGTGGAACCGGAAGTGCCAGGCAGGGTCAGGGTGGGAGTCCGGCCAGTATTCGTGGCCCAGGAAGATGCCGGCGGCGAAGACGAGGAAAATAATGAGGATCGGGCGCATGGGATCAGGCGGGTTTTTCGGGGGCGGGTTTTTTGTGGGTCACCTGGTTTATCGTGTAGCAGACGGCGCTGAGCAGGAGCGTGATCGCGAGCCAGATGACCTGTTTTGGATCCGAGCCGAGCACCGCCCACAGGCAATACACGGTGGTGACGCCGATCATCAGGCCGAGGCCGATACCGACCTTTTTGGCGATCCAGACGAGGGCGGCGGCCACGTAGACGTAGGCGACGAGGGTCATGAGGACGGCGATCGAGGAGATGACGCCGAATTCCTTCGAGGCGGTCGGCGAGATCGTGAGGAGCTGGGCGCCGGTCATGAGGAAGCCGGTGATGATGAGGTTTTTCACCGGCACGTCATGCTGGTTCGAGTCGCCGAAGATCTTCGGGAAGAGGCCATCGTTGGCAGCCGCCTTGGCGGTCTGCGCGGTGGCGAGGACCCATCCGCCGAGCGACCCGAGGCATCCGGCTGCCGCGCAGAACGAGACGATCGCGCCGCCGGTGTTTCCGAGGGCGAGCTTCGCGCAGTCGGCAAACGGCGCGGCGGATTTGACCAGCACATCATTCGGGATCGCGCCCATGATGGCGGTGCAGGAGAGGACGTAGGTGACGGCGGCGAGGAGGACGCCGCCGATCGTGGCGATCGGGACATTTTTTTTCGGGTTGTCCACGACGCCGGCGGCGACCGCGGCGGTCTCGACGCCGATGAACGACCAGAGCGTGACGTTGAGGACGCCCTGGATCGCTCCGAATGTGTCGTGGCCGCTGACGTTCCACGAGCCCATGTAAGTCGTGAGGCTGAACTTGAACCATCCGACGATCGCGACGCCGACGATGGCTACGAGCGCGAGGATCGTGGTGACCGACTGGACCTGGGTCGTGATGCGCGGGCCGAGGATGTTGAGGAACGTGAACAGCCAGATCATGCCCACGCATACGGCTGCGAGGACGTAGGGTTCCTTGAGCGCGGGGAAGAAGTAGCTCAAATAGCCGACGCCGACGACCGCCAGCGCGACGTTGCCGATCCAGCCGGCGAGCCAATACAGAAGGTTGGTCTGGTAGCCGATGAACGGCCCGAACGCCCTCCTCGCATATGCGTAGGATCCGCCCGCGCTGTCGTCGATCGACGCCATCTTGGCATAGACCATGGCGAGGCAGATCGCGCCGGTGATCGTGACCGCCCATCCGTAGATCGCGATGCCGCCGGTGGCGGCGAGGTTGGCCGGGAGCATGAAGACCCCCGAACCCATGATGTTGCCCGCGACCATAAGGGTCGCGGCGATGACTCCGACTTTTTTGGATGGTGAGCTCATATGTTTTTTAGCCGCAGATTGACGCAGATTTTCGCAGATTATGTTTTGGAACGGACAAGGCGTTTGTATTGGGTCTCATCTGGCACACCAGAAGTGGTATTTGCCGTCCTCGACGACTGCGCCCTCGACGATTTTTTCGAAGCCGGGGAACTCGCGGCCCCAGTCTTCCATCGAGCGGAGAAACGTGAGCCAGGGACCGTCGGCGGGGCCGATGTTTTCGCCCGGCATGAGGACCGGGATTCCCGGAGGGTAGGGGATCGCGCCGACGGCGATCGTGCGTCCGGGCATCGCGTCGAGAGCGAGGAGTTCGACCTCGCCCGACATGAGTTTCGCGTTGGCCGCGCGCGGGGGCATGACAGGGGTGGGTAGGTTTCCGAACGCGGCCGCCTGGGCCTTGTCCATCGCGCTGGTTTTCATGCGGGCGAACATTTCGTCGCAGAGATCCTTGACGCCCATTGCGCCGTAGCGGGCCGGAGCGGATTTGACGAGGTCGGGGAGCATCGTTTCCAGCGGCTCATTGCGGTCGTAGGAATCCTTGAAGTTGAGGAGGGTGTTGATGAGCGTGCCCCATTTGCCCTTGGTGATGCCGACCGAGAACAGGCAGAGGACCATGAAATCCGTGGTGCGCGAGGGGATGATGCCGCGACGGTAGAGGAAACTGCTGAGGACCGCGGCCGGGATGCCATTTTCCTCAAGCTCGCCATTGTCGCCCATGCCCGGGCAGACGATGCCCGCCTTGATGGGATCGAGCATGCACCAGCCGTCGGGGATGCCGTCGAAGCCGTGCCACTTTTCTCCCGGGTGGAGGATCCAGCAATTCGGATCGGTCGCAAGGAGCCCGGCGTCGGCGTCGGCGAACGGGACATTTTCGCCGGTCGAGGGATCGCGGACTTCCGGGGCGTTCCACGGCCAGAAGAACCAGTCGGATTTTTTTGCGAACTCGCGGTGGGCGCGGGCGAGGGCCTGGCGGAAGTCCACCGCCTCATGGATGACATCGTTTGTGAGCGAGAGCCCTGCCGGGCCGTCCATCATCGCCGCGCCGATTTCGTTCGAGGAGATGATCGCGTAGAGCGGCGAAGTGCTCGCCTGGGCCATGTAGGCCTCGTTGAACCGGCTGTGGACGATCGGACGCCGGCCGTTGCGGATGTGGATATAGGACGACTGCGAAAGCGCGGCGAGGAGCTTGTGGGTCGAGTGGGTGGCGAAGACGGTCGGGCCGTCCGCCGGGTGGTCCTTCGGGTCTCCGCGCATCGCGTGGCGGTCGCGATACATCGGGTTGAACCGGGCGTAGGCATACCAGGCCTCGTCGAAGTGGATCGTGTCCACGCTTTTCTCCAGCAGGCCCTGCGCGTCGGCCGCGTGGTAGCACATGCCGTCGTAAGTGCAGTTCGTCACCACGGCATAGACCGGGGTCTCGGAGACGGCCAGCGACTTGAGCGGATGGGCCGCAATTTTTTGTTGGATCGATTCCGGCGAGAACTCCTTCGGCGGGATCGGGCCGATGATGCCGTAGCGGTTGCGGGTCGGGAGGAAGAAGACCGGGATGCCGCCGCTGATGACGAGCCCCTGCTCGATCGATTTGTGGCAGTTGCGGTCGCAGAGCGCGAGCTGGTTGTCGTTGATAACCGCCGACATGATCGAGCGGTTCGAGCCCGATGTGCCGTTGAGGACCGAGTAGCTGAGGTGCGACCCGAAGACGCGGGCCGCATATTTTTCCGCCTCGCCGATCGCGCCCTCGTGATCCAGCAACGATCCCAGCGGCGTGCGCTCGATGCCGGTGTCCGTGCGGAAAAGGTTCTCGCCGAAATAGTCGAAGAAGATGCGGCCTTCGGGAGTTTTTGTAAACGCGACGCCGCCCTGATGCCCCGGCGCGGCCCACGAATGCTCGCGCGTTGCCGTGTAGGCGAGGAGCGCCTTGGTGAACGGCGGGAGCAGGTTCTCGAGATAGCGGTGCATCGCCGCGAGGGCGCGTCCGGCCACGAAGGGGGCCGTATCTTCCAGCATCCACACGAACTCGTTGGCCAGCGACATGACCTCGACACCGGGCGTATGGTTCCGCGAGCGGTCGCCCATCAGGAACACCGGGACATTCGCCCGCCGCGAGCGGATGGTCCTGAGCAGCGCCTCCGCCGCCGCGTGCGTCGAGTCGTCATTGGCCCCGATGGTCCAATCCACAAAAACGCAGAGGACCGAGGCGTCCGAGAGGATCACAGCCTCGCCATCATCGATCGTGGCCGCCTCGACCACATCGATCGCGCGTCCGGTAAATTCGTCGGCGAGCTCGCGGACCGCCCGCCCGCCTGCGGAGTGCGGGGTTGCCAGCTTGTCATCGACAATCAGAACGCGCTTCTTGAGCCGGGGATTTGTTCGTTCGATCATGGGGGGGGGGGGGGAAGAGGTTTTAGCCGCAGATTAACGCAGATGAACGCAGATTATTGTTTTGAAAGAAGGAGGCGTTTGTGTGGGTGGGATGAGTGGGAGTGCCGATGGCCGCATGGTTCTTTCGTCCTGCCTTCTGAAAAATCTGCGATCATCTGCGTGAATCTGCGGCCGAAGTCAGTTCTGTGATTTGTTCCGGATCAGAAGTTGCATCCGAACTGTGCGCCGATGACGAGGGCGTTCGGGGTGGTGCCGACACCGTTCGGCTGGATGATGTATTGGATGTCCGGCTGGATGAAGACCGTCGGGGTGAGGTTGATGATGTAGCTGATATCGAAAACGGTTTCCGCCGTCGGACGCGCGAACCCTCCTTTTGCCTGGGAGTCCGCATAGGCGGAGCTGAACGCGCCAGTCATCCATGTGCAGAGAAACTGGTCTTGATCGCGCGTGGGGATGATCCCCTGCCAGACGGTGCCGCCGAATCCCATCACCGGCATCTGGGCGACCTGGTATTGGGGCGAGTAGGTGACCCCGGCCCACAGGGCCAGGTTGTGGTTCGCATTCTTAGCGCTCTGCCAGACCGTCTGCTGGCCGATCAGATAAAATCCATACGTATTCTGCTGGGAGCCACCGAGGAATCCGGCATAGGGAAACGTCGAGAAATATCCGCCGAATTTATAAACGCCCGGCAGGCCGGCCTCCGCAGGAGCCACGGTCTTCTTTCCGTCCTTGTCGTGAACGGTGTCCGCCGGCTTGGCACCGAACGTCGGGCTCCATCCCGTCTCTGCGAACATCAGGATTCCGTCGTCCGGGCGGATCGAAAAATCGAGCCCGTGGTAGGCGACCTTGCCGAGGCGGTTTGTGGCCTGGTAGATCCCCGACTCCACGTAGACGATCGGGGTCGGGTTGACCTTGATGGTCGCACCCCATGTGGCATTCGGCGAGCTTGTGAAGTTGGAGTTCAGGAAGAGGCTCGTGGGATTTCCATCGATCCCGCCGCTCACCTGCAGCCCGAACGCCGGCAGCACGCAGAACTGGTCCGCCGCCACCATCCGCCCGATGCGGAATTCCAGGAAGTCGTCGAAAAGCTTCTGGGCGTAATACATTTCGTAAAACATCCCGGTTGGGCAGACGTAGGACTCTGCGGTGTCAAAGACGTTGCCGATCGATGTGGAGAGGTTTCGTCCGCTGTTCGCCGAGCCGGAGATTTTGAACGAGGCCCCCTTCCAGTCCACCAGTTTCTCCATGTCGAACGTTGCGCCGAAGAGCATCTCGTGGGCATACGCGACCTCCTGCGAATTTCCACCGACCGGGTTGCCCTGAAAGATCCCCCAGTAGCTGAAAAACGGGGTGACCCCCTTGTCTCCCGCCTTGCCGAACTCCGCCTCGATCCAGTTTGGAAACGCCGTCCAGTCCTTGGTTTCCGCATGGCTCAACGAACACGCAAGAAGCAGACCGGCAACGACCAGGAGGGAGCGGCGCATAGGATTGCGGGATTCATGAGCCGTGCCGAAGGCTGATGCAAGCGCATTCCCGCGGCATCGGCGCCACCTTTGACGCGGGTCAAGGAATCCTGTCCGGCGGCACCCGCCGGAGCGGGAGAGCCGCTCGCGGGCTTTCTGTTTACTATCTTCCTCGCCCAGTCGCGGAATTCGTTTATAGTTGGCGCATGGAAAAGACTGTCGTTCCTGTTCAGATCCGCGCACTGATTCCGACGAACGCGGGCTGCGCAGTTTTTCTCGGGAACGCCGAAAAAGTCTTTGTCATCTATGTGGACCAGGGGGTCGGAGCGGCGATCGGGATGTTTCTGAGCGGAGCCGACAAGGAGCGCCCGCTCACGCACGACCTGCTCGCGCATGTTCTCGCTGCTGTCGGTGCCAGGGTCGAGCGGGTGGTGATCAACGATCTGAAAAACGGCACGTATTTTGGCAGGTTGATTCTGTCCGCGGAGAACGAGCTTCAGCAGAAGAAGATCATCGAGCTGGACGCGCGCCCCAGTGACTGCATGGCGATGGCTGCGCAGCAGAAGGCGCCGATCTATGTGAGCGGGGTTGTGTGGGAGGAGGTCGAGGACACGTCCGAGCTTCTCCGCCAACTCCAGGAAGCGCAGTCGTCCGAGGGCGAAGAGGGCTGATCGGCAGGTGTCGCCGCAGAATGCCGGCCGGTTTCCGGGTGTTTTTCACCGGGGTGTGTCGGGGGAATTCACGACGGCTTCGGCGAGCAGGAGGTCGCGGGGGAAAGTGATTTTGAAATTGAACCCGCCGTGAGGCACAACGCGCGGACGGAATCCCGCCTGGATCAGCGCTGAAATTTCGTCCGTGATGTCGCGTCCCGAGGATCTGGCGGTTTCGAGGGCCTCGCGAAGGGCGGACAGTCCGGCCACCTGCGGTGTTTGCATGGCCCAGAGGTTGTTGCGGGAGACCGTTTCCACCAGGTGATCAGCGCCGGCGGCCCGGTGGAGGGAATCGCTGACCGGCTCGGCCGCCACGGCTGCCCCCCATTCCGCAGCTGCGGCAACCACCCGCGAAATCATGGCCGGAGTGACCAGCGGGCGCGCCGCATCGTGCACCGCGACCAGCGCGGGGCCTTGGGGTCCGAGCGCCCGGAGGCCATTCAGGACCGACTGCGCGCGCTCGCTCCCGCCCGGGACGACCGTTTGGAATTTTTTGTAGGGCGCGGCGAGTGCCGTGAACTCCGCGACCCGCGACTCCGCGCAGACGAGGACGCAGGGCCCGATGTCGTCGCAGGCCTCGAACGCTGCGAGCGACCAGGCCACGAGTGGGCGACCCGCAAGCGGGGCCGTGATTTTGTCGAATCCCATTCGGCGGCTTGCGCCGGCGGCAACAATCAAGCCCGAGGCGCGGACAGGTTGGATCTCCATCGGGTTCCTTTATCACACTGGGGAGGGAAAACAGTTTTTTTCGCTGGTTGGCCGCCCTGGATCGGTGCGCGGGATTTTTTATCGCTTAATTCTGAGCGATCGTTTAGCGGTGTCTGGTGGTTGGATTTGTCGCCGATATGAAGACGCCCCTTTTTCCGCCGCTGTTACGCCCCCTGCCCGATGTTCCGGGGGATGTGGAGAAGAAAAACCACGGATCCCCGTGATCGGAACGATCCCCGCACTGTGAACCACGGACCCACGCAACCAAACCCAGTGTCTGCCGGATCGGATCTGCCTCCTGAGGTGCAACGCCCGCATCCGCACCGGATCGGCTGGGTCGGCACGACGTCGCTGGCAATGGGCGGCAGCAATCAAAGCCTTTTTTTAATCACTGCGCTGTTTGTCGGCCAGGGAGCCATCTCCGGTCAGGGGAGCGCGGCTGTGCCAT
Source organism: Verrucomicrobiota bacterium (assembly GCA_026398275.1). Lineage (GTDB taxonomy): Bacteria > Verrucomicrobiota > Verrucomicrobiia > Chthoniobacterales > Terrimicrobiaceae > QYQL01. Next base: position 51,291 of record JAPLTF010000018.1, on the reverse strand, counting down.
TGTTGATTGTGGGGCTGCTGCTGAGTTGGGCCGCCGCTCCCGGCTGGCTGGAGCTCGTGATGATGTATCCGAACCGTGTCGGCGGAATTGCGGCGACCTGCTCCCAGGCTTTCAAGCCCTACAGCCCGGTGCTGGCGAACCTCACGGGCGTCTGCTACTGGTGGGGATGGGTGCCGACCTGCGGGCTGACCGCGCTGCTTTCCTCCGCGGCGATTCACGAATGGTATCTGCCCGGCATCCCGGTCCCGGTGATGGCCTGCGGCATCGTGCTCCTGTTTACCGGCGTCAACCTGATGGGGGTGCAGTGGGCTGCGCGGCTGGCGATCCCCATCGCCGCCATGTCCGCGATGCTCGCGTTTATTTCGTCCCTTGCTCCGGTGTTCGCCGGAAAGGTGGACTGGCACCAGGCCAGCACGTTTCACCTCACGCTTCCGTTTCCCGGATGGTTCGGGGCCCTGACGAGCGCGATGGCCGGGCTCTACCTGATCGGCTTTGCCGCGCCGGCATTCGAGGCCGCCACCTGCCACGTGGGCGAGACGATTGATCCGGAGAAAAATGTGCCGCGCGCGATGCTGGCCAGCGCACTGATGGCCGCCGTCTATTTTATCGTGTTGCCGGTCGTCTGGCTGGGTGTCCTTGGGCCGGAGGAGCTTGGCAAGGATCTGATGCTCGTGCTGGGGCCCACCTTCGCGCCGGTGCTGGGCAGCGCGGCCAAGGCGGCGGCGATCTGGTTCATGATGTTCAACATGTTTCACGGCACGCTGCAGCCGCTGGCCGGAGCCTCGCGAACGCTCTCCCAGCTTTCCGAAGACGGCCTGCTCCCCGAGTTTCTCAGCTGGCGATCCCGCACCGACGTGCCATGGACGGCGACCTGCCTGACCGCGGCGTTCGCCATTTGGTTTTTACTGATCGGCGATCCGATCTGGCTGATCGCCTCCGCCAACTTCACGTATCTGATCAGCATCGGACTGCCCAGCGTGGCGGTTTGGCTGCTGCGCGGAGACCAGCCCGGGATGCGCCGGCCCTACCGGGCTCCGCGCGGTTTTATCGGGCTCGGCGTTCTGGCGGCGTGCATCTGGGGCGTGACCGCCATCCTGGGGTTCCAGCAGTTCGGCCTGCCCACCGTGCTGATCGGCCTGGTCTTCGCCTATTCGGGCGCTGCTCTCTACGCGTGGAGAAAATATTCCGACCGGCGCAAAGCCGGCCTGCCCGGAATCGCCCGCTCGCTCCATATCAAGCTCACCGGGGCGATGCTTCTGGTCCTGATCCTCGACGGTGTCGGCTATCTGATCGCAGTGAAGAGCGTGGATCCCTCGGACCTGTCGCAACTGGCGGCGCTCGAGGACATTTTCGTGGCGGTGGCGATGCTCACGATCTCGGTCGGGCTCGTGCTGCCCGGAATGATCGCGCACTCGGCCGTTGAGGTGTCCGCCGCAGCCAGGCGGCTCGCCTCCGGAACGGTGGCGGATTTTTCCAGCGCGATGCAGGCGCTGGGACGCGGCGATCTGGATGCCGCCCATGCCCGGGTGGATATCCAGCCGGTGGTCGCAAATTCCCGGGATGAGGTCGGGGAGATGGCGGAGAGCTTCAATATTCTCCAGACCGAGATCGCCCGCGGGGCCGACGGGCTGGGCCATGCGCGCGAAGGACTGCGGGAGGCCAGGAAAGACCTTACCGAGGTGAACCAGAGCCTGGAGCAGCGGGTGAACGATCTGGCCGCCTCGCTCCTCGAGCGCCAGAGGGTGGAAATCCAACTGCGGCAGGCCAAGGAGGCGGCGGAGGCTGCGGACCTCGCAAAAAGCGAGTTCCTCGCCGTGATGAGCCACGAAATTCGCACCCCCATGAATGGAGTGCTCGGGTTTGCGAACATCCTGAAATCCACACCGCTCAGCGAGGAGCAGATGGAGTTCGTCCAGACGATCTGCACGAGCGGAGAGGCCCTGCTCGTCATCATCAACGACATCCTCGATTTTTCGAAGATCGAGTCCGGCATGTTCAAGCTCGATCCCCGGCCATTCGAGCTGCGCGACTGTGTCGATGAGGCGGTCGCACTCTGCGCACCCGAGCGGCTCAGGCCCATCGGCTTGACCGCCGTCGTTGACCCGGCGGTTCCGGAGTGGATCACCGCGGACTATACCCGTGTGCGGCAAATCCTCATCAACCTGATTGGCAATGCGGTGAAGTTCACCGAGACCGGTTCGGTGGAGATTCGCGTCGGTGTTGAACCGGCTCCGGACGACGCGAACCCCGGCGATCAGCTTTTGAGGTTCTCTGTCACCGACACGGGGATCGGCATCCCTCCGGATAAATTGGACTCGCTCTTCAAGCCCTTCAGTCAGGTCGATGCTTCCTCCACCCGGCAATACGGCGGCACAGGGCTCGGGCTCGCCATCTGCAAGAGCCTGATCTCGCTCATGGGGGGGGGAATCTGGGCCGAGAGCGTGGAGGGAACGGGATCGACATTCCACTTCACCCTGCCTGCGCAGGCCGCGCCGCCGCCGATGCTTCAGACGACATCCGCCGCCTCGGAATTGAAGTCGGATCTGTCCTCCCGGCAGGCATTGCGGATCCTCGTGGTCGAGGATATTCCCATGAACCAGGTGCTGACGCTCCGCCTGCTTTCGGACTTCGGCCACCGCGCGGACAAGGCCGCCAACGGCCGCGAATGCCTCGAGCAGACGCGGAAAAATGCCTACGATATTATTTTCATGGACCTGCACATGCCGGAGGTTGACGGCTTCATGGCCACCCGGGAAATCCGCAGGCGCGAAAAATCCGGCAGCAAGAATGCCCGCACGTTCATCTGCGCGCTCACCGCCAATGTCATGAAACGCGACCGTGACGCCTGCATGGACGTCGGCATGGACCACATCCTTTCAAAGCCGCTGCGGGTCGAAGATCTTGCGGAGGTGCTCCAGCGCGTCCGACCGGAGGGTGCATAATTTTTTACAATGAAGGGCAACATCATTGGCTCCCTGTTTCTTCTCGTTCTGGCGGCGGTGATCGGCTGGATCGTCTGGAGCGGCATGAAGCCGCAGGTCTCACCGGCGGGGGGCACGACGGTCCTGATGGATTTCTATGCCGACTGGTGCGGGCCGTGCAAGATGATGAAGCCTGTGGTGCACGAACTGGCCACGGAGCTGCGCGGCCAGGTGAATGTCCTGGAGGTCAACGTCGATCAGAGCCCGGATCTGGCGCGCCAATACAATGTCCGGAGCATCCCGTGCTTTGTCGTCACGCGTGACGGCAAGGAGGTCAATCGCGGGGTTGGGGCGATGCCAAAGGAAAATCTGCGGCAGCTGACCGGCCTGTAGTATCAGGCTCTTGTCTTGCGCAGGAGTTCGCGCAGCCCGCCCGCAGGATCGGCCACCAGCGCTGCCGTCACGGTCAGCCTGCGGATGAGGGTGGAGGGGAGGCGGAACTTGAGATCGCGGAAAACGCGCTCCATGACGGTCATGAGCCCGCGTGCACCGGTCTCCTCGGTTTTAGCGAGCGCTGCCAGCGCGCGCAGGGCATCGTTTTGAAAGCGCAGGGTGATGCCGTAAGCCGCGAAAGCGCGGACGTACTGGTGGATGAGGCTGCTCTCGCTTTTTTGCAGGACATCGAAGAGGGCGTCCTCATCGAGCCCGTGGCAGGCGACTCGCACGGGGAGGCGTCCGATGAATTCGGGTTCGAGCCCGAAGGCGATCAGGTCGGCTGTTGTGACGGAGGAAAGCAGGGCCCCGGCCGGGGACCGGTTCGTGCGTTTCCGGATGAGGCTCTCGATGCCGGAAAACGCCCCGCTTGCGATGAAGAGGATGCTGCTGGTGGAAATGGTGTCCGGCCCGCCCGGCGAATGCCCGCGGGCCGCCGACATCGCGGCCTGCATCTGCGCGTTCACATCGTTGGGCGAGATGAGCGGGATATCACCATCCTCCATGAGCTTCAGCAGATTCGTCTGGACACCCCGGCCGGAGACGTCGCGGCCCCCGCCCCCGGACCGCGTGGCGAGCTTGTCAATCTCATCCACATAGATGATGCCATGCGAGGCGCGCTTCACGTCCCCGCCGGCACGCCGCACCAGATCGCGCACGAGGTCGTCCACGTCCCCGCCGACGTAGCCGGTCTCGCTGAACTTTGTGGCGTCGGCCTTCACAAACGGCACGCCGATCAAATCCGCCGCCGAGCGGATCAGGTGGGTCTTTCCGACGCCCGTCGGCCCGAGGATCAGGACGTTCTGCTTTTGATAGAACGGGGCTGGCTTGCCGGCGAGCGTGAGCCGGACATGCTGAAAATGATCGCACAGCGCCACGCTCAGCACCTTTTTCGCCTCCGCTTGCCCGATGACAAACCGGCTCAGATGGCGGGACACCTCCTGCGGTTTGAGCCGGAACGAGAACTCCGGGGCCGGAGGCTTGGCGCTCGCCGCGACAATCCGCTTGGCGATGTGGCCGGATCGCCCCGGCGGACGGATTCCGGCCGAGGTCGGACCAAGCGCGGAGGGGTGCCCGGAGGACTGTTTTCTCATGGGCTGGAATGCGGGCTCAAACCGCCACGGGATTTAAAAATAGTCTTTTTATCAGACATATTCGTCCCCCCTGACGGTTGATCACTTCAAGCGGATCAAAGCATTCCGGTCAATACCGGTAATGCTCGGGCTTGTAGGGGCCTTCGAGCGGCACGCCGAGGTATTCGGCCTGCGACTTCGAAAGCTTTGTGAGGACGACCCCGATTTTGCCGAGGTGGAGGCGGGCGACTTCCTCGTCGAGCTTCTTGGGCAGGCGATAGACGGTCTTCTTGTATTTGTCCTTGTTCTGCCAGAGGTCGATCTGCGCGAGGGTCTGGTTGGTGAACGAGTTCGACATCACGAAGCTCGGGTGGCCGGTCGCGCAGCCGAGGTTCACGAGGCGTCCTTCGGCGAGCATGTAGATGCTCTTCTTGCCGCCGGGCAGGAAGTAGCGGTCGTATTGCGGCTTGATGGTGACGCGGCGGACACCTTTGCACTTGTTGAGCTGGTCCACCTGGATCTCGTTGTCGAAGTGCCCGATGTTGCAGACGATCGCCTGGTCCTTCATGGCGAGCATGTGCTCGAGGGTGATGATGTCCTTGTTGCCGGTCGTGGTGACATAGATGTCGCCGACCCCGAGCGTGCTCTCGATCGTGTTGACCTCGAAGCCCTCCATCGCGGCCTGCAAGGCGTTGATCGGGTCGATCTCGGTCACGATGACACGGGCCCCGTAGGCGCGCAGCGAGTGGGCGCTGCCCTTGCCGACGTCGCCGTATCCGCAGACGACGGCGACCTTGCCCGCGATCATCACGTCGGTCGCGCGCTTGAGTCCGTCCGCCAGCGATTCGCGGCAGCCGTAGAGGTTGTCGAATTTCGATTTGGTGACCGAGTCGTTGACGTTGATCGCCGGGACGAGGAGCTTGCCCTGTTCGGCGATCTGGTAGAGTCGGTGGACGCCGGTCGTCGTCTCTTCGGAGACGCCCTTCCAGGCTTTGGCGACCTTGGTCCAGAAGCCGGGGCGCTCCTTGGCCACCCGGCGGAGCAGGGCTTTGATCACCGAGACCTCGTGGTTGTCGCTCGGCTGATAGGCCCACTTGTCGCCTTTTTCGAGCTCGTAGCCTTTGTGGATCAGGAGCGTCACATCTCCGCCGTCATCGACGACGAGCTGCGGGCCAAGGTTGCCGGGGAAGGTGACGGCTTTGAGCGTGAGCTCCCAGTATTCCTCAAGGCTCTCGCCCTTCCAGGCAAAGACCGGCGTGCCCGTCGCGGCGATCGCCGCTGCGGCGTGGTCCTGCGTGGAGAAGATGTTGCAGCTTGCCCAGCGGACGGTTGCCCCGAGGGAAACCAGCGTCTCGATGAGGACCGCCGTCTGGATTGTCATGTGCAGAGAGCCGGTGATCCGGACGCCTTTCAGCGGCTGCTCCCTGCCATATTTTTTGCGGAGCGAAACCAGGCCCGGCATCTCGTGCTCGGCCACGCTGATTTCTTTGCGGCCCCAGTCGGCGAGCGCGATGTCGGAGACGATGTAGTCCTTTCCGGCCGGCGTGGCGGCGGAATATTTGGCGAGATTGGCGGTGGCGGCAGCGACCTCGGCGAGGACGGCCGCAGCTGTGGCGGAGCGGGATTTTTTCATAAAAACTTACTTAATACTCTTCTTCAAGGCCGAGACCTTGTCGGTGCGTTCCCAGGTGATGTAGGGATCGTCTTTGCCGAAGTGTCCGTAGTTCGTGGTCCTGGAGTAGATCGGGCGGAGGAGGCTGAGCTGCTTCACGATGTCGGCCGGCTTGAAGCTGAAGACCGACGAGACGGCGCGCTCGATTTTCTCCTCGTCCACCTTGTGTGTGCCAAACGTGTCGATGTGGATGCTCACGGGATTCGGGTGTCCAATCGCGTAGGCGAACTGGACCTCGCAGCGGTCTGCGAGGCCGGCGGCCACAACGTTCTTCGCAACATAGCGGCCCATGTAGGCGGCGCTGCGGTCGACTTTTGAAGGATCCTTTCCGGAGAACGCTCCTCCGCCGTGACGGCCCATGCCGCCGTAGGTGTCCACGATGATCTTGCGTCCGGTGAGCCCGGAGTCGCCCTGCGGGCCACCGACCACGAACCGTCCGGTCGGGTTGATCAGAAATTCGGTCGTGGCATCGAGGAAATCCTTCGGGATGACCTTGCGGATGACGTTGGCGATGAGGAACCGGCGGATCTCGTCGTTCTTCACGTCGTCGGTGTGCTGGGTCGAGATGACGACGTTCGTCACGCGGACGGGCCTGCCGTCCTGGTAAAGGACCGAGACCTGGCTCTTCGCGTCGGGGCGGAGCCATTTGACCTTGCCGCTCTTGCGGATGCGGGTGAGCTCGCGACCGAGGCGGTGGGCGAACATGATCGGGGCCGGCATGAGCTCCGGAGTCTCATTGCAGGCGTAGCCGAACATGAGGCCCTGGTCTCCCGCGCCCTGCTCCTCGGTGCCCTTGCCGGCCGCGGCTTTGGCGTCGACGCCCTGGGCGATGTCCGGGCTCTGGCTGGTGAGGTAGTTGTTGATGAAGACCCGGTCCGCGTGGAAGACGTCATCGTCGTTGACGTATCCGATTTCGCGGATGGCCTTGCGGATGATCTGGCCGATGTTGAGGGCGGAGTCCAGCGAGGCCCCCTTCAGGCGGGGCACCGTGATCTCGCCGCCGACCACGACCATGTTGCTTTTGACAAAGGTTTCGCAGGCGACCCGGCTCGTGCGGTCGAGGGAGAGGCAGGCGTCGAGGATGGCGTCGGAGATGGTGTCGCAAACTTTGTCGGGATGGCCTTCGCCAACGGATTCGGAGGAAAAAATATAACGGCGTGACATGATGGGTTTGTGTTGAGGTTGATCTTTACGTATCGAGATATTGCAATATATTCATGGGTTGAATGGCGTCAACAATAAATTCTCTGCGCGTGCTGTCCGACCCGACGAGGCTGCGGCTCATGCTGCTGCTCGTCGAGGAGGAGCTGACCGTGGCGGAGTTGCAGGAGATCCTCGGCATGGCGCAGTCGCGGATCTCGGCGAGCCTCGGCCAGCTGAAGCGCGAGGGGCTCGCCGCCGACCGCCGGGTGGGAAAAAATATTTTTTATTCCGCGAAGGAGGAATCCGGCGGAATGGTCGGGGGGATCCTGAAATGTGCCCGGTCCGAGGTCCGTGAGGCGCAGCGGGACCTGTCGGCGTTGGCGCTGACGATGAGAAAGCGCAAGGACCGCGCCTCCGAGTATTTCAACAAGCTGGCCGGGCGCTTCGGCAGGGTTTACGTGCCCGGGCGGTCGTGGGAGGCGCTCTCCCACGCGCTGCTCGGACTGCTGCCCCCGATGGTGATCGCCGACATGGGGGCGGGCGAGGGGACGCTGGCGCAGCTGCTGGCGCGCACGGCGAAAAAGGTGATTGCGGTGGACAACTCCGAAAAGATGGTCGAGTTCGGATCCTCGCTGGCGCGCGAGCACGGGTTCAAGAACATCGATTACCGGCTCGGGGATGTGGAAGATCCTCCGGTGGAGCCCAAGTCGGTCGACCTCGTGATATTCAGCCAGGTGCTGCACCACGTGCCGAACCCGGCGCGGGCACTGGCGGCCGCATGCCGTGCGCTGAAACCCGGAGGCCGGATTGTGATCCTCGATCTCGCCAGCCACACCTTCGAGCAGGCCCGCGAGCTTTACGCGCACGTCTGGCTGGGGTTCGTCGAGATCGAGCTTCACCAGATGCTCAAGCGGGCGGGATTTTCAAAGATCCAGTCATCGATTGTCTCCCGGGAGCCCGAGGCACCGCATTTTCAGACGCTGCTGGTGATGGCGGCGAAGTAGGGAGGAAGGAAATCCGAGCGCCCGACACGGGCGTTGCTACATCGCGCTGGGCGCGTGCGGGGGGCTGTAGCCACGCCCGTGCCGGGCGTGCCGGAGGATAGCTATACAAATTCGACATTCTCCCTCCTCAGAACTCAACCCTCACAATTTCCCCCTGCCATGGCCAATCATCCGCATTGTCACACAATCCTGCGCGCTCCGGATTACGCCTCACGTAATCCCATTTTTGCGAGTAGCTCTCCGCGCTGCGTAAGATGTGATCGAAGAATCCTTCCTGCCATTGAAAGGGGTCGATAGATGAAACCCCTATCGCCCGCTTGAGCTGACCTACCCAGCGGGACAGGCGAATTCCCTGATCAGGAAGAAAAACAAAAAAATGAATGTGATCCGGCATGATGACATATCGTCCGACAGCAATGGCATGCTCCGACTCCGCGCGAAGGCAAAACTGCAAAAATGCCTGGTGGATGGAGTCGTTTGCCAATGCCGGTTTCCGATGACGTGTGTTGAAGGTGATGAAATAAAATGGGTGCACATTTTGAAAAAGCGTCAAACGTGGCGGCCGGCTTGGGAATCTTCGCAACATACGGAAATGTCTGTCGAACGAATGCCGCGACAGGCAATGAAAGAATACACTGAAGCGGTCTGAAATCCAAGCGCCCGACACGGGCGCTGCTGCAGTCGCGTGACGAAGCGGAAATTCCACTGGCATCTGGACTCTGGGGGATGTTCAATGTCGGGGCCATGAAACTCTCCGTTTTTTCACCGGTTCTGATCCTCCTGGCGGCTTGCGGTGTGGTATCCGCCGCAACATCTTCCGACCCCCGGATACCCGAGCCGCTCCGCGCATGGGAGGGATGGGTGCTCTGGGGGCAGGATCACCGCCCCTGCCCGACTCCGTATAATGATGCGGACAAGCACCTGTGCCTCTGGCCGTCGAAGCTCTCGCTCGACGTGGGAACGACCGGCGCGCGATTTGATTTTTCGGTATCGGTGTTCAGCGAGTCGTGGGTTCCGCTTCCGGGAGGTGGCGGCCATTGGCCGCAGGGTGTGAAGTCCGACGGGGCGGCGGTGGCGGTGGTCGAACACGACGGGCGCCCGGAGGTCAAGCTTCAGCCGGGGATCCACCGGATCGAGGGCGGGATCGAGTGGAAAAAGATCCCGCAGAAGCTCGCGCTTCCGGTGTCGGTCGGAATCATCACGCTCACGCTCGACGGCAAGCCGGTTGAGAACCCGCTCTGGGACGCCTCCGGCCAGCTCTGGCTCGAGCGCAATGCCTCGAGCGGCGAGGCCGACAAGGACTTTCTTTCCGTGAAGCTCTTCGCTGAGCTCGAGGACGGGATCCCGCTCTGGCTGCGCGGCGAGGTCGAGCTGATCGTCTCCGGCAAAAGCCGCGAGGAGGCGCTGGGCGCCGTGCTGCCGCAGGGCTGGAAGCTGGCCTCGCTCGAAGGGCCGATTCCTGTGGCCGTGGACGAGGACGGGCGGATGAAGGCGCAGGTGCGCCCGGGAAAGTGGACGGTGAAATTTTCTGCGTTCCGGCTCGATAACCCGAAGGAATTCGGTTTTGCGCCCGGCATCGAACCCGCAGCGGCGGACGAGCTGATCGCGTTCCGTTCGCGCCCGGATTTCCGCATGGTCGAGATCGTCGGAAGCCCGTCGGTGGATGTTTCGCAGATTGCCTTTCCCGAGCAGTGGCGCGAGCTCCCGGTTTACCGCTGGGACACGTCGACCCCGTTCCGCATCGACGAGCGCATGCGCGGTATGGGGCTGCAGAAGCCCGCGGGGCTGAGCATTGCCCGCGAGTGGTGGCTCGACGAAGATGGAAAGGCTTTCACATTTCGCGACCGGCTCACCGGGCAGATGCAGGAAATCTGGAGGCTCGATGTCACCAAAGGACAGGACCTCGGATCCGTGCGCAGCGATGGCAGCGGGCAGTTGATCACGCGCAGCCCGGTGAATGATGCCCCGGGTGTGGAGATCCGTTCCCGGGCGGTCAACCTCGAGGCGACGGGCCGCATGGAGCGCACCGGAAAAATCTCCGCGAGCGGATGGCAGACCGATGCCGACGCGCTCCGCGTGACATTGAACCTTCCTCCCGGATGGCGGCTGTTCGCGCTCTTCGGCGCGGATTGGGTCCAGGGCGACTGGCTGACTGCCTGGACGCTCCTCGATCTTTTTCTGCTCCTGATTTTCTCTCTCGCCGTTGGGAAGCTCTGGGGCTGGCGGGTGGCGGTCCTTGCCTTTGTCGCCTTCGGCCTTGCCTACCACGAGCCCTGCGCCCCGCGCTACATCTGGCTCTGGCTGCTGATCCCGCTCGCGCTGTTGCGCGTCGTCAGGGGAGGCTGGGGGAGACGGATCCTCCTCGCAGGAAAATGGATCATCATCGCCGCCTTCATTTTCATCGTTGTTCCGTTCGCCTCCCGCCAGATCCAGCAGGCGATTTATCCGCAGATGGAGCATCCGTCGCTTGTGGACGCTCCGGTGGCTTTGCGGGGAGAGGTTGCAAATCAGGCTCTCGCCGAGGCCATGCCCGCTGCCCCGGTAGCCGGTGATTCCTCCTATGATTTTTTGTCAAGGAATGTGGCGGGACGAGCCGATAAAGCAAAAGACACGTCAAACCTCACCTACGACACGAAGGCACGCATCCAAACCGGCCCGGGGGTTCCGGACTGGACATGGCGCAGCGTGTCGTTCGGATGGAACGGTCCGGTGACCGCGGCGCAGGTCATCCGACCGGTCATGGTGCCGATTGCTCTGGAGCGCCTGCTCGCGGTCCTGCGTGTGGCGTTGGTTCTCGGGCTTGCGGGGCTGTTGCTGCGCGGGGGGCGCGTGGCGGTTCCGTCCGTGGGGCGGCCTGCTGCCCTGCTGGCATTCCTGATTTTTCTACCCACGGCGAATGCCCAGCTGCCGGACGAGCAGCTACTCAACACTCTGCGCACCCGGCTCACGGAGAATTCCGATGCGTATCCCAATGCCGCCGCGATTCCACGCGCGACGTTGCGACTCGCGGGCAACCGCATGGAGATGGACGTCGAGGTCAATGCCACGATTGCCGTTGCAGTGCCGCTTCCCGGACGCCTGCCCGCATGGTCGCCGGGATCGGTTCTGCTCGATGGAAAGCCAGCGGCCGCGTTGCGCCGCGATGATGGCTACCTTTGGATTCCCGTGCCGCAGGGGGTGCACCAGGTGAAGGTGACGGGCCTGCTCTCCGATGTGCCGGACTGGGAGTGGACGTTTCTTCTCAAGCCGCGCTCGGTGGTCATCGAGGCGCCTGAGTGGACGGTCAACGGCGTTTCTGCGGAAGGCGTTCCGGACCAGCAGGTGTTTTTCACGAAGATCCTGAAATCAACCCCCGGCGAGGCCGCCTACGACCGGCAGGATTTCACGGCGCTGGCCTCGGTCGAACGCCGGATCGAGCTCGGCTTGGTCTGGCAGGTGCGCACGACGGTGACCCGGCTCTCGCCCGGCGGCAAGGCGATCGCGCTGCGCGTTCCGCTGCTCGAGGGCGAGAATGTGCTGACCTCGAACGCACAAATCAAGGACGGGCTCATCGAGGTCCGGCTCGGTGCCCAGCAGGAGGCGTTTCAGTGGGAGAGCGAGCTGAGCCCTTCTGCGTCGCTGTCTCTCGCCGCGGGCGCCGCGGATTCCTGGGTTGAAGTCTGGCAGCTTGTTGCATCGCCTGTCTGGAATGTTTCGATATCCGGTCTTGCGCCCGTGTTTGAACCCGGCAATCCGGACCTCGTGCCTGTGTGGCATCCCTGGCCGGGCGAAAGCGTGAAGCTCGGGATCAGCCGTCCGGAGGCGATTCCGGGGGCGACCGTCACCGTGGAAAAAGCCACGCACGAGGTCACGCCCGGCATGCGGCAGATGACCTCGGTATTGAGCCTCGGCCTGCGCTGCAGTCTGGGAGAGGATTTTTCGATCACGCTGCCCACCGATGCGGAGGTCACCTCGCTCACGCTGAACGGGGCCGCCATTCCCGCGAGGATGGATTCGCGCAACCTGATCGTCCCGCTCCGTCCGGGCGAGCAGGCCGTTCAGGTCGAATGGAAAACCAACGCGCCGTCGGGGATCCGCTCGCGCGTCGAGGAGGTGAAGCTTCCGGTCGGCAGCGCGAACATCAACACCGTGATCAATATCCCCGACAGCCGCTGGGTTCTGTGGGCAGATGGTCCGCTGCGGGGGCCGGCGGTGCGGTTCTGGACCGTGCTGGCCTGTTCGCTCCTTGCGGCCTGGATGCTTGGCCGGCTCGTATTTTCCCCGCTGGGAATTGCTGAGTGGATGCTCCTCGGGATCGGGCTCACTCAGGTGCCGCTGCCTGCGGCGCTGCTCGTGGTCGGCTGGCTGTTTTATCTCTCGTGGCGCGGAACGGATTCGTTCATCCGCCTGCCGACGTGGGGATTCAATTTATTGCAGGTGGTGCTGATCGCGCTGACTGCCATTGCGCTGGGGGTCTTCGTGGCGGTCGTAGCCGAGGGGCTTCTGGGAAATCCCGAGATGTTCATCGCCGGCAACGGATCAACGCGCAGCGCGCTGCGCTGGTATCAGGCCCGGTGTGGCGAGATCCTTCCGCAGCCCGGTTGTCTGTCGGTTTCGATCTGGTGGTTCCGACTGCTCATGCTGGCCTGGGCGTTGTGGCTGGCGGCCTCACTGCTCCGCTGGCTGCGCCTCGCATGGGTGCGCTTCAGCACAGGCGGGTGCTTCCGGGGTTGGTCGAAGAAGACGACGCCCGTCCCGCCGCCGCTTGACCCGCCGGCGTAGCAGGTTTGGTCACCGGAGCTTGTAATGGTCCGCGAGTGATCCGTTTTGGAGCGCTCCGGCTTCATCCTTTGGTAAAATGGAGCGGACATAACCAACCTCGGTTGCTTGCGGCGAGACGGTGATACGCATGTATCCTGAGCTTCCGAGGATGGTGCCGCTTGCGTAGCCGTAATCGGCGGCCGAGCGCGGGGGCCTGCCGTCGCCCGGGCAGCCGGGCTGCGGGACTTCCTGGTAAACGATCCCGTCGAGGTCCTGTTTCGCGTAGAGGTGGTCGTGGCCGTGGAACACGATGGAGACATGGTTCTTCTTCAGAAGCTCGTGGATCGGCGCGGGCCAGCCGGGGCGGTTCTGCGCGAAGCCGTCGGAGCCGTCGGCGTTCTTTCCTCCCCATTCATAGAACGGCGCCGCTTCCGCGCCGCCGCGGCATTGGTCGTCGGCTCCACCAACGAGATGGTGGATGAAGACGAATTTGAATTTGGCGCGGCTGGCTTCAAGCGTGCGCTTGAGCCACAGGTATTGGTCGATGCCGAGCGAGCGCCTCCAGTTGTCGCCGCGGCCGTGTCCCTTTTGCGTAAACCAAAACGGATCGAGCACAACGAAGAGGGCGTCGCCCCATTCCCACGCATAGTAGTCCTGCAGCAGGCCGGCTTCGGCCTGCTGGAATCCGTCGCCCGAGTAGAATTTGTCGGGAACGGGATTTGGAAAATAGCGCTTGCGCGTAAGGGCCGACCAGACGGCAAGGCCTTCGTCGCCCCGCCCGCGCAGGCTTTCTCCGTCGTGGTTTCCGAGCACGAAAAACAGCGGCGCGGAGCCGCAGAGCCGTCCGAAATAGTAGCGCTGGGCGAGGTATTGTTTGGCGGCGGCTTCGCGGTTCCCGTGCTTTTCGCTCATGAAAGTATCGCCGAGGTCGACGTGAAAATCCGGCTTGTCCGCGAGCGCGTTGGCGAGGGTGTTTTGGTAGGTGGCGGGATCCGTATTGGAGTCGAGGTGGGAGTCCGCCGTGACCGTGAACGTGAAGGCTTTGCCTGGCGGCCTCGCGGTCTGGAACGAAAACTCCGGGCTAACGGTTTGGCCGAGATGCAGCTCGTAGTAATATCGGGTGTCCGGCTTGAGCGCCGACAATACGATTTCTGCGGGCTCGCCATTTTTGAATGTTTGAGCGGGCGTCTTGGAGGTGAGTTTTCCCGGTTCGGTTCCGTAGGCGATGAATCCTCTGTCATCCGCGTAGCAAAGAACGCTGGCCGTGACCGAACCTGCTTCGGGCCGGCCGAGGACGATGTCGAACGGATGGGCCGGCACATCGTTGCATCTCGATTCTTGTGCCGGCATGCGCGGCCCGCCGGCGCGTCCGGGAGGCGCGTCCTCAGCTCGCGCAACAAACGCGACCGCCAGCAAAGCGAACAGCAAAAACCGCATTCTCAATCCGGCATTTGCCCGCGAATTACGCGAATGAACGCGAATATATTCGGGCAGACAGGCAGAATTACGGAATCCCCCGCAGTTTGAATCCGGCAAGTTCCAAAGCCCTCTCATTCGCGTCCTTTTGCGTTATTCGCGGGCCTCTTCTGTTTTTTCCAGTTCATGACTGCGGCCTTCCTTTTCCGCCGCCGCGCGGGGCGTCCGCCGGCTTCGAGGGATCGTAATTCGGATTCGGGACCGGCATCTGGGCGCGGACGGAATCGAGGTAGGCGGTGAGCCGCGCATTCAGTTCCTTGGATTTTTCCGGCATTTCGGCGGCGAGGTCGCGGCGTTCGCCGGGATCCTGCGCGATGTTGTAGAGCCGCAGCGCGCCGGTCTCGTAAATGCGGACGAGCTTGAAATCGCCCAGCAGGATCGCAGACGCCGGGCCGGCGGAATCTTTGTCGTAGTGCGGAAAGTGGACGACGAACTCCTCGCGCGGGCGCTTCACCACGCCCTTGTCCGCGTCGTGGAGAACGGCGGTCAGGCTGCTGCCTTCGATGCCCACTGGCAGCGCCCGCGTGATGCCCGCGAGCGCGGCGATCGTTGGAAAAATGTCCTCGTCCTCCGCCCGGACATGCGAGCATGTGCCGGGCTGGATCCCCGGCCCGCGGATGATGAACGGCACGCGCAGCCCGCCCTCGGAAACCGTTCCCTTGCCTCCGGCCAGCGGAGGGTTCCTTCCCGGCGAGCCGTGATCGGTCGTGAAGATGACGTAGGTGTTGGCCGCGATGCCGAGCCCGGCGAGTTTTTTTAGAAGCACCCCGAACGCGACATCGAGGTCGGCCTCCGCCTGGGCGGGATCCTGCGATGCAGAATCTTCGGGCTTCGCCGCTTCCCGCCTGCCGCCCTCCGCGTGCCGGAACGCGTAGTGCGAGAGCTGGAGGTAGAACGGCTTGCCGGCCTTGACCTGGCGGGCCATGAAATCCATGCCGCGTTCGGTCATTCCGAAGAGCTGCTTCGGATGGGGATGCGGGACATTTTCCGGCCCGCCGTTGTTCGTCGGGCCGTCGCTTTCGTCAAACCCATGGAGCGACGGGTCCGCGCGCCCGACATGCCATTTCCCGAAGTGGGCGGTCGCATAGCCGTCCGCTTTCAGGAATTCGGCGATCGTTGTTTCTCCGGCGGGAAGTTCGATCGAGCAGTCGGGGGGGATGACCCGGCCGTTCGCCGCTCCCCGGTTGTCCGCCTTTCCCTCGCCGACAAATGTCATGTGCAATGCCGCCGGGCTCTTTCCGGTGAAGATCGCGGCCCGCGATGGCGTGCATCGCGGCGAGGCCGCGTAGAAATTCGCGAACCGCATTCCGCCCTGCGCGAGAGTTTCGAGGTTCGGTGTGACGACGTCCGCGCTCTTCGATGAGGGCACGGCGTCGTCCATCTGCACCGACGTGCTGCTCCATCCGTGACCTTCGCCAAGGACGACGACAAAGTTCGGCGGCTTCGCTGCGAGCGGAAGGCTTGCGGCCAGGAAAATGAGTGGAATAATGAGAGCGAACAGTGACGGGGCTACCCGGTAGAAACCATCGATCAGAGGTTTGCGGGAAGGTCTGCTCCCGTGGCATGGGCATCCTGCCCATGCGTAACAATCCAGCAAGACATGGGCAAGATGCCCATGCCACGATGTGTTTTCTACAAAGAATGGCGGGTTCATCGCTGTTTTTATGGGGCAGAACCCTCCACATTTCGGACGATGCGGATGAAGTTGTTGATGCGGATGACGTCTCCCTGCGGGCCGCGCCCGTGCGGGAACATCGCGGGATCGCCGGACTTCGGATCGCTGCGCTGCGCGCCGGCGCCGTGGACATCGACGAAGTGATAGGGGCCGGCTTCGTTCCCCTGCTGCGGCGGAGGGCCGGGCGGAAAGCCGGGCCGTTCCGGCGGCGGTCCGCCTGCCTGGGCGCGCGGAGACATCCATCCCGCCGCCTGCCCGAAGGCCACATACATCGCGGCCCCGCCGCCATGGAGCCCGGCATGCGTCGTCGCCGACCAGTAGAACGGGAAGTCCGCCTTGCCGTCCTCGTTGGTGATCGCCGTGCATTGAAGGACGGGGTCGATCGCGGGTGAACCCGTCGTGTCGGGCGAACGCGAGTAGTCCACGATGCTCTGCAATTCCTTCACGTCCGGGAGCCGCCAGTCGCCGTGGCCGAGAAATTTCTCCGCGTTCATTTTTTCCACCCGGGCGAGCGCGTCGCGCCAGTTCATGCCGGTGCCGCTGTCGTCCTTCGACCACATCAGGCCGGTGGCCCGGTCGGTGACCGTGCCGTCGCCGCTGTCGTGAAAATCATTTTTCCCGTAGCCGGAATTCCCTCGCAGGCACTGCACGAAAAATGTCTTTTCCTCGCGTCCGCCCGGCATGAACAGGTCGTATCCCTTGATCCGTCCGTCCGCGAAATTCACGCCGAAGAGCTTGTCGAACCCGCGGGCTCCCTTGCCGACATACTTCGTGGACGAGGCGTATTGGGAATCGATGACGCGCTCGCCTTTGCCCGTGTCCCCGTAGGCGAACTGGAAAAACTTCGTGTCGATGAACGGCGCGAGCGAGGAAGTATCCGCATTGGATGGCCCGCTGGGATCGGTCCCGCGCGCGTCGAAGAGCGAATACAGTTCCTTGATCGACGGCAGCCGCCAGTCGTCGAACCCGCCGAACTTCGCCGCGTTGAGCTTCGCTGGCAACGCCTGAGCCTGCGCCAATGTCAGCTTGTCGCTGCGGTCGAGCTTGCCGTCGCCATTCGTGTCCGGGCTCCGCTGCCAGGTGAGTCCGGTGATTTTGTCCTGAACCGTCCGGCCATCCGCACCGAGCGCATAGGAAGCCTGCGGGCTGTGCTGCTGGGCGTCCTGCCCGAAGAACGGCTGCCCGGGCTGCGGCGGAGGGATTTCACTTTGATCGTCGTAGCACTTGGACTGCCCGGTTCCGACGACGGGATAAGAGACATCGCCGGCAAACGCAAAACCGGAGGCGAGAACAACAATAGCGAGGGATCTTTTCATGAATTGGCTCCTGATCGGCCGGATAATTGTTTGAACCCCGCGGCAGGGCATTCGTCGCAGAGTTTTTCCGTGTGATTTCATGCCGGCGAGCACGGTTATTGCAGCCAAACCCGTAGGCGGAAAAAGTATTTGGTTCCGGTGATGGGCTGCTTCAGGGTCACGGCTCGGTCCGAGCCAACGATGTCAGCAAAGCCTATAACGGGCGTCCAGGAAGCGGGGTCGGCCAGATTGCCGGTGCCTTCCACGCAGTAGTGCCGGGTGAATCCGACATAGCCAGCCCCGGCGGCTTGCCGCCCGAAAAATGTGAGCGAGAGATTATTGGCGGCAGGTGCCAGGCCAAGGAGCCCGCCCGTATCGGAGGTCGTGGGGTCGGTGCCCAACGCGTATTCCCTGGCGTTCGTAAGGCCGTCGCCATCAGGATCGGACGAATCGGCGGCGGATCCGGCATTTTCGGCTGTCCCGAAATATTGCTGCCGCCAGGGAGCGGCGGACCCAAGTGCCGATGAAAACAGATAGCCGGTGTCGGCGATGTAGGGGGCGAGGACGGACTGATCCGTGATGGCGGCGGAGTAGAGGAACGGTGTTGTGCAGACCGAAAAATCGAATGCGGTTCCATCGGAGTATGTCCCGGACATGATGGATTTCCGAAGGGCCGCGAGGCCGGCCAACTGGGCGTCGGTGAGCGTGCTGTAAACAGAAGCGAAGACGGTCGCGTAGTTGAAGTTGTTCTCGCCGTCGAGCCCTCCATAGATCTCCGAAAGCGCGAGGACCTGGGCGTTGACGCTGGCGCTCGAAGCGGTCGAAACCATGAGGCCGCGCAGCAGGGAGGCGATTTGCGTCCTGATGGAAACAATGCTGGTGGTTCCGGCATAAAGGTTGTTTCGCTGCGCGCTCACGAGGCTCGACATCGCGCTCGCCTGGCCGGCGGTGACGTATCCCTTCGAGCTGTCACAAAGGGCGGCGCCCGCTGTCGCGGTGAGCTGCTCGTCGATGCTGTATCCCTCGTGGCCGATCGCGGGCGCGTCCTTGATGTAGAACGATCCGAAATACGTCCCGTGGCGCTCCGGACAGAAATAGACATCCGCATCCAGCGAACCAGCATACCAGCTAAAGAGGTCGCCGGCATAGGTCATCACGGCGACCGCTTCACCCTGGCTCAGACCCTTCGTTTTTTCCCGGACCAAGTCGTTCGAAATGTCCGGCCAGGAGTTGAATCCCTTGCCCTTCATCGCGTCGAGATATGCCGTCTGTGTGAAATTCATGGAGCTGAAGATCGAGGCGTAGAGCAGGGCGCGGTCGAAGCTGATCTGGCCGTCGATGCGGTAGAGCTCTTTCGATGCCTGCTTCACGGCCAGGAGATCGAGTCCGGTCGCACCGGCGGGGACGTCACCGTCGAGGAGCCGGCGGAATGCCTTCATCAGCGCGAACCGCTTGTAGCCGTAAAGGGTGATCTGATCCTGCTGCGCCAGGGCGAGCGTTTTCAGCTGGGCGAGCTGGCTGTCGCTCAAAATGTAGAGGACGTTATTGGCGACCCTCGTCAGGAAGCTCGTGTTGTGGCCCATATTGTCGGGGTCGTTGTCGCGCAGATACTGGAAGCCCGTGTAGTCGGCCACCTTGCCGGGGGGAAAGAACGACTGGGCTGGCAGGTTCCCGGTCATCATGGCGAGCCCGGCAAACGCGAGCGTCGCGCGCTGCGCCCCGTCGGAGATGCTTTGCTCCATCGTGAAGGCAGGCGGGGTCGTGCCGCTGCCGGTCTGCCCGGTGCAGACGGAGATGGCCGCCACAAGAAAAGGGATGAGTTTTTTCATCGGGTGCGGAAGCGTTCTAGTTTGTGGCCCCACTTTATGCGGGGGAACCTTAAGGGAACGTGAAGACGATGAGGGGAAATCCGCAAAACGGAAGCGTCGGAAGCGTCCTCACCGCCCGCGCGGAGGCGGCGGCACGCCCCGGCCATCGCCCGAGCCACCGTCATGCGCTCCCTGAGCGCCCTGGCGCGTGTAAACGACCTTCAGTTCCGCGCTGGCGAGAATGCTGTCCTTGATGGCGGCAAGCAGAACCTCGCGGCTGACATTCGCCGGCTCGACTCCGAGTTGCGGCGGCGCGGACAGCGCATAGACGGTGTAGATATAGGTCTTTTCTCCCGGCCCCCTGGAGTGAGGGGGCGCGTATGCGGTCCGGCCATTGACGCTGTTGTTGCCAAGCGTTCCGACGCCCTTGACATTTTTTGGCAGACTGCGGACGTCCGCCGGAATGTTGTAGAGCGTCCAATACCACTTCGTCATTCCCTCCGGATCCACGTGGTGCATGATCACCGCGAAGCTCGCGGTTCCCTGCGGCACCCCGTCCCACTCCAAAGGGAGCGTCGCGCCGCTGCCGTCGCCGGTGAAATCCACGGGCAGAATTCCGCCGTCGGCCACCTCGGGGCTGCGGAGCACAAACCGGGCCGGCCCGGGATCCTGCGCCGCCATCGGGCCGACCAGCTGCCCGGCGATCATGGCGGCTGTCAGGAAAATCTTTAACGCTGCCGTGGATGAGCGTGGTGCCGGATTTGATTTTGGGGTTAAGCCCATCAACTTGTTGGAGGAAAGAAGAAGAAATCCGTCGCGGGCAGATTGGGCGGCTCGGTGACGGGGTCCGAATAGATGTAGGCCGGGGCGCTGGTGTAGCCGTCGAGGTTGCGCAGCTTGACGAGGCACTGGCGCTGGTCGGCGGTCAATGTCCGGTTCGCCTTCGCGAATGCGGTCGCATAATAATAGGACATCTCGCCATCGAGTTCGCCGTAATGCCGCCCGAGCGCGAGCACCGTCGTTTTGTCCGCCTGGCCGCCGCTGAGAAACTTGCGCAGTTCCTTGGAGATAGATTCGCGCACGCCGATGATTTCCTGAAGATCTTTGCGCTGCAGGTCGGGGATGGCGGTGATGTGCTTGCGCTGGTCTTCGGTCAGGATGTTGAGGAACTCCTTGCCGCTGTCGCCGGTCACGGACGTGCTGATGTCGAAGTCGCGCTTGCCCATCGCGGGCATGTCCTTCATGTAAAACCCGCCGAAGTAGGTGCCGTGACGCTCCGGGCAGAAATAGGTGTCCGCCTTGACCGAGCCCGCATACCAGCTGAAGAACTCGCTGGCGAAGGTCATGTAGGCGACGTTGACCATCTTCTCCGTGCCACGGGGCAGCTTGTATTTCTCCATGTCCACGGCGGGCCATGTGCTGAAGTCGCCGAACGTCATTTTTGCGAGGTATTCCTTCTGCTGCGTGGTCAAGGAGGATGCCACCTGGCCGAACACCTGGGCGCGTTGGTAGCTCACCTTCGCGTCGGCGGCAAAGATGTCGCCCACGTATTTTATCACCGCAGCCTTGTTCAGCCCCTGGCTTCCGGCGGGAATGTCCCCGGCGAGCTGCCGGCAAAACGCCTTGATGAGCGGCAGGCGCTTCTCGGCGAGCGATCGCAATTCCGCCGCCTCCTGCTGCGCGGCTTTTTCAAACACGGCGCGCTGCTCGTCAGTGAGGACCTGCAATACGTTTCCCGCGACGCGGTCGAGAAACACCGGGTTGTGGCCCTTGTGCGCGGCATCGATATCCCGCATATATTGGAACCCGAAAAAGTCGCACACCTTGCCCGGAGGCAGGAACGTGTCGGCCCCGAAGTCCCCGGTGACAAACGCCAGCCCGTTGAACGCGATCGTGTGGAGCTGCGCATTGTCGGACGCCGCCTGCTCGATGGAATACTGCTGCGGCCCGCCTGCCTTGCCACCCTGCGGAGGTTTCTCCTCGACGCTTTTCGCCGCGTGCTGGCCGCCTCCTCCGCCGGGTGCCGACGGCGGAGGGTCGAGGTCGCGCAACTTGTCGGGGCTGAAGCCCGCCGCAGCGACCGCCTCGTTGATCGCGTGGCCGCCCGGGAGGCCGGCCTGGTGAAAGGCCTCGTGGATGGCTCGCGCCTGTTCGGCGGTGAGCGTCTGCGCATCGTATCCGGCAAGGATGCTGCCGACCTGCTTCACCTGCACGTCCGTTAGCGCTTCCGCTTTTCCGCCGGGCGGCGGTCCTTGGCGGTCGCCCTGCTGCGCGGAGGCGTTGGTTGGTAGCGCGGCCAGTGCCAGCGCGATTGCAATGGGTGTCAGTGTTTTCATGGTGCCTTTATCGTTTTTCACTGGCTGCAGTTTATGCGGACGAACCTTAAGGGAATGTGAAGACAAAAAATAATCCGGGGAATTTTCTGCGGCAGTCACGGTTGCCCGGCAACAAATCCCGGCGGCGCGCTGACGCGGGAGAAGATAAACTGGTCCCCGTCATGGACGGTCTCGGCATCCCGGGGAATCTCCGGGTCTTCCATCGGATTCGCGTTGTGCGCGGGGCCTCCAGGGGGGCGGCCTCCCGGAGGCGGAGGGCCGCCGAACATACCAGGCATGGAAAATCCCCCGGGTCCTCTACCAGGCACGGGACGGTTATCGATTTTGGACCTGAGAAAATAGATGGCCTCGAAATTCTGCCAGTCCGCGCTCCTCAACGCGGGGACTTGGGAGATATGGGTGTGCAGTGCCCAAGCCGTCCACCATTCCATCCCATGCCTGGCTACTATCAGCGTTTTGTTGGGATTGGCGATCATCGGGGCGAGCGAACGCAGCTCGCTCAGGCCATCCTCGCTGACGACCGGCTTCCCGCCATCGCAGATCACAAAAATTGACGGGGCGATCATGCAGGCCGCGCCGAGGATGGCCAGCCCGGCACGCAGCCGGCGGTGATTGAAGTGGATCAAGGCAAAAGCCGCAGCCATGACTGCGGGAGCGATTGCAATGAGGAAAAACCGGGGCGCCTTGTCCCCCTGCACCCACGGCCCCGTCATCACCAGAACTCCGACCGCGCACGCGCCCGCCACGCAGAGATCCGCCGGCGGAAGCACGGCCCGCCGCCGCCAGCAGGTCAGCAGGGCCGCGATGGATGCGACGGCAAAAACCAATGAAGGTCCGGCCTGCAGCAGAATGAAAAATGGGGAGTGGCTGCCACCCGGGCGGCCAGGCCCCATTTTGCTGCCTGCCAGGTAGTCCGCGGGATGGATCAGCGCTTCCGCGAGCCTTTGGATACGGGCGGCGTCAAATTTCCACATCACGATCCCTGCCGCGATCGAGCCGACGGCGAGGGCGGCGGCTAGCAGCGGCCAGATCTTGCGCCATTCCGGACCACGTTGCAGCGCAAGGAAAAGTGCGATCGCCAGACCGCTGAACAGCACCGTGGCTCCAAACACGCCGATGTGCGTCAGGGCGGCCAACCCCCAGAAGCAAAGCACCCCCACCGCACTTGGAAAAGTCGGACGCGTCAGCCACAGATGGATGAAGAGAAGGAGCAGGCAGAGCCACAGCAGGGCGAGGGAGTTTTTTTCAAAGTTGCCGACCATGCCCAATATCGGGGAGCTGAGCGTCACGGCGGCTGCGGCTGTCGGAGCGATCCAGGCGGGAGCGCCCGCGGCTTTGGTCCAGCGCCGCACGAGCAATGCCACGGGCAACGCCACCAATGCGGGAAGAATCGCATCCGTCAGCTTCACCGCGAAAAGGATGCACGGTTCAAGGTCACGTCGGGAAATCCACTGCAGGGCCCGCGCCAGTGATGCCTGCAGGTAGAATATGAGCGGCAGATCCGGAAGCCCCAGCGTTCCGTGGGTGAGCACCGCTCTCGCCTGGACGAGGTAATAGGCCCCGTTCATCCCGGGCATGAGCGCGGTGCCGAAAAGAAGGCTCCCCCTGAGGATGCCCGCGGCGAGGATCACGAGCGCAATAGGCCACCCTTGCCGGTTTGGCGGCCCGTCATCCGCAATCAGTGCTCTGCATTTTTGTGTCTCCATTTTCAGTGTGCTCCGACGTTTCGGAGGAAACATGCGCGAAGGAACCTTAAGGGAACGTGAAGGGGCACAAAAGCGGGGTTCTCTTCATCTCATCTTCAGGTTGCTTCAGGCAGGATTTTCACATGCCAGCTCTGTCCAAATGCCGCCGCCCTGTTGTAATCTCGCGCTGACAACATGAGAATCCTGCTGATCGAAGACGAAGTCGATCTCCTGACAAGCCTGGCCAGAGCCTTGCGCGAGGAGGGCTATGCGGTCGATGCCGCAGCGGACGGCGAAGAGGGGCTCTACAAATCGACGGAGGTCGCGTATGACGCGATCGTGCTCGACGTCATGCTGCCGCTCCTGGATGGGTGGAAAGTCCTCGAGCGCCTGCGGGAGTCGAGGAGGACGCCCGTGCTCATGCTCACTGCACGCGATGCCGCGCAGGATCGCGTGCGAGGACTCGACGCCGGCGCCGACGATTATCTGGTGAAGCCTTTTGATCTGGAGGAACTGTTCGCCCGGCTCCGGGCGATCATCCGGCGGGCGGCCGGACAAACGGTGAACGTCATCGAAGTCGGCGGTGTGGCCATCGATACCGCAGCCCGCCGGGTCAAGCTTGACGGACACTCCGTCGAGCTCACAGCGCGCGAGTATTGCCTGTTGGAATTTCTTGCCATGCACCGCGGTGAGACGGTCACGCGCACCGCTCTTTACGAACACCTTTTTGACGAGGACGAAGACTCGCTCTCGAACCTGCTCGACGTGCATGTCTCCAACCTGCGCAAAAAGCTCGGCCATGGGCTGATCGAGACCCGCCGCGGCCACGGCTACTGTATTGGATGAAATTTTTCCACTCCATCCGCTGGCGGCTGCAGCTCTGGCACGGGCTACTGCTCGCGCTCGTGCTTGCGGGCTTCGGATTCACTGCGTGGCAACTGCAACGGGCGAACCAGATGAACCGCACCGACCATGAACTGGAGCAGCGCATGGGCCTTGTCGAGGCCTCCCTTCTCCCCCGCAACGGCGCGGGCCCCGGTAGTCCTCCTCCGCCGGACAAACCGCGGTGGACGGCGCGTGAGCAGAACCTTTTCGCCGGCATGCCGGGGCAGGAGTTTTATTATGTCATCTGGCAGCGCGATGGGAGGCAGGGTGACGCTTCCGCGTCTGCCCCGTCCGAAATCCCTCAACCTGAGCGGATTCCCGGGCCACCGGTATTCCGGTCACGCGGAAACTTCCGCGAGAGCTTTCACGACACCCCGGGGGGGGAATGCGTTCTCGTGGGTCGCGACATCGGGGAGGAGATCGCGGGCAGCCGGCGCACCGCGTGGCTGCTGGGGGGATCCGGCGGAGCGGTGTTCCTGCTTGGGCTGGCAGGCGGATGGTGGATTGCGGCCCGCGCCCTGAGCCCGATCGCGGGGATCACCGCGACCGCGGCGAAGATCTCGACCGGCGATCTCTCCCAGCGCATCCGACCGGCCGACAGCAAGAGCGAGTTGGGCCAACTCGCCCGCGACCTCAATAACACATTCTCCCGGCTCGATGACGCCTTCGCCCGGCAGGCCCAATTCACCGCCGACGCCTCGCACGAGCTTCGCACCCCTGTCACCGTGATCCTCACGCAGACCCAGTCCGCGCTTGCCAGGGAACGTCCGGCCGATGAATACCGGGAAAGCCTTGCGGCCTGCCAGCGTGCCGCCCGGCGCATGCGCGGGATGATCGAATCCCTGCTGGTGCTTGCAAGGTTCGACTCGTGCGAAGCGCCGGAGGCCATGGAGCTCTGCGACTTGGCTCGCATCGTCACGGATTCCGTTGCTTTGCTGAAGCCCTTGGCGGAGGCAAAAGATGTTCACATTTCCGTGGAGGTCGCCCCGGCCTGTTGCGAAGGCAACGCCGGGCAGCTCGCGCAGGCCGTTGGCAACATCGTGGGCAATGCGATCCACTACAACCGCCCCGGCGGCAGCGTGCGGGTGGAGGTCCGCCGGGAAGCCGATGGCGCGATCCTCACCGTAGCCGATAGCGGCCAGGGCATCCCTCCGGACGATCTCCCTCATGTTTTTGAGCGCTTCTACCGCGCCGAAAAGGCGCGTTCTGCCGGACAGGAGCATTCCGGACTTGGACTGTCGATCACGAAAGCCATCGTCGAAAAGCATGGCGGCAGCATTGAGGTCGCGAGTGAGCCGGGCATGGGCACGACATTCATTGTGCGACTGCGCGCGGCAGTCCGCCTGGCGGGTCAGACCCCGATGGGCGCCCCGTGATTTTTCGAATCCTCCAGCGCTACTGGATCTCTTTTTCCATCCGCTCGCTGAGCCACTGCTTGATCATGCTCTGGTAGTTGAGGTAGCGGGAGCGGGCGAGGCGCTTGATGCGCGCGAGCATGCGGGGGTCGAAACGGAGGGTGATCGTGGTGGAGTCACGGTTGTCGGTCTTGAGGATCGAGCCGTTCATCAGCCGGGGGTCGAGGGCGGTCTGCTTCCAGAAATCCATCTCCTCCTGCTCGCCGGAGAATGCCGGCAGATCTTTCCATTTTGTGAGAACTCGCATGATCAGTTGGCCTCGGAATTTTTCCTGTCGTAAAACGTCTCCTCTTCGGGAGTCATCAGCCGCGAGAAGATCACGCGGTAGCGCTTCCCGTCCGTCCAGAAGACCGAGAAGATCGCGCGGTTCGAGATCGCGCGGCCGAGGATGAAATACCTGGCTTCACGGCCTGCGATCTCGTCGATTTCGGGCATGATCCGGATGCTGAACGGGTCCTCAAAAGTCTCCTCGATCTCCTTCAGGGAGATGTCCTTGGGGACGAACGAATTTTCTGTCCAGTCAAATTCCATCAGTTGCCTTTCGCGTGTTGGATCAGCTCGATTTCGTAGCCTTCCGGTGCATCGATAAATGCGATCGCCGATCCGCTGGAAGCCCGGTGCGGGCCATCGCTGAGCGGATATCCGAGCGAGGCGGCGTGCGCGGCAAACGCGTCCAGATCGTCAACCTCAAAGGCCAGGTGCGTGAGATCCGGGCCGACCTGCACGGGCCCGCTCTCGTCGAATTTGCAGATTTCGATCAGCTCCTCGCTCTCGGGGGCTTTCAGAAAGACGAGCTGCGATCCGCGGCCGCTTGTGCTTCTCCGCACTTCTTCGAGGCCCAGAACGTCCTTGTAGAACGAAATGGTTTTATCCAGGTCGGCGACCCGGAATCGGGTGTGGAGGAGCTTTTTGACCATCGCCGGGAGCCTAGCCAGCACGGGGCCGCAGTGAAAGAGGAAAATATATTTCCGACCGGCGGCGGGCTGATATACGGGAGGGCGTCCATGTTGAAGAACCATTTCAGTCTGTTTCTCGCGCTGCGCTACCTGAAGCCCAAGCGGACGTTCGTATCGATCATTACGCTCATTTCGATTCTGGGGGTCACGCTCGGGATCATGGTGCTGATCCTGGTCATCTCGGTGATGACGGGATTCGAGCAGGAGCTCCGGCGGAAGGTGATCGGGTTTGATGCCCACCTGGTGGTGAGCAACCAGGCCGTCATGGAGGACTGGGCGGAGAGCATGGAGATTTGCAAGAAGGAGCCGCATGTGACCGCCGTGGCGCCGTTTGTGCAGGGGCCGGTGATCATCGAGTTTCAGAACCGCCGGCTCGCTCCGAAAATCCGGGGGATCGAGCCCGATCTGGAAAAGAACGTGGTGGATGTCGCGAAATTCATGAAGGAGGGCAGCTACGATCTTGAAGGAGACAAGACGGTGCTTGGCTCCGAGTTGGCAGCGACGCTTGGTGCCAGGGTGGGGGACAAGGTCACCATTTATTCTCCGGGCAACATCGGCCGGATCCTCGACCAGTTGGACCGCATGGAAAAGGAAGGAGGAACGGCGGCCGATGCCGGTGCCCTGAAGCAGATGATCCTTCCCCGGGAGCTCGAGGTCAGCGGGATTTTTGAGAGCGGGCGGTATCAATACGACAGCGAATTTCTTTTGGTTCCGCTGCACATTGGCCAGGAGCTCTACACACTTGGCGATGCGGTGCACGGACTGGCGCTGAAGACCACCGATCCCTACCTGGCCCCCGAGGTGAGGGATTCGCTTAACAGTAAGCTTCCTTCGCCGGAATACGCGCTGACATGGATCGACATGAACAAGCAGATCTTCGATGCGATCCGGATGGAGCGGAATGTCATGTTCTTCCTGCTCATGTTCATCGTGCTGGTGGCGGCGTTCGGGATCATGAACACGCTGATCACGGTGACCGTCCAGAAGACCCGGGAAATCGGGGTGATGAAGGCGCTGGGTGCGAGGACCCACCAGATCATCGGGATTTTTCTTGCGCAGGGAATGGTTGTCGGCGTCTTCGGAACGATCACCGGACTGGCGCTGGGGATCAGTATGGTTCAATGGCGCAATGAGGTCAGCAAACTCCTGAGATCGGCTTTCGGGATCGATATTTTCCCACCGGGCATCTACCAATTCAGCGAGATCCCCGCGCAGGTCATCCCGTCCGATGTGGCGATCATCTGCGTGAGCGCGTTTCTGATCTGCTCTCTGGCCGCGCTGATCCCGGCCTGGTTCGCCGCCCGCCTCGACCCGGTGAAGGCCCTGCGCTACGAGTGATTTGACAAATCGTTACGACCCCGCGATATCTTCAGGCATGCTTGACACCAACGACCCCGAGGACCGTCAGATCAAAGTGATTCTTCTTTCCGCTGCTAGCGCTGCCGTTTTGGGAATCCTCGCCTTCGCCGCGGTCGTGGAGGTCATGATCTCGCTGAATTTCAATTTTCTCAACTGGATGGAATAGAGTTTTCGTCCCCGTGGATTTTTGCGGCGGCCGAGCAGAAGCAGGCGCCCAGAAAGATGATGACCCCGGTGATGTAGACCCAGAGCATGAGGAGCATCATGACTCCGACTGTTCCGTAAATCGCGTTGTAGTTCACGAAGCGCGGGAGGTAGTTGACGAAGGCGTTCTGGCAGAACTGCAGGGCGAGCGTCACCAGGAGCGCCGGGACCCAGACCTGCTTGAAAAACACCCGCCTCCGCGGCGCCAGCATGTAGAGAAGGGTGAAGGAATAGAACAGCACCGCGCCCGCAAGCGCGTAGCGACTGAGATCGAAAAGCCCGACCAGAGCCTCCAGGTTGAGCGCCGGGATCTGGGATTCCAAAAAATCTTTGAACGCCACCGCAATTTTCTTTGCGCCCTGCAGAAGCGCGGGGGCCAGCAGGCCGATCAGGAGGGCGCTCGCCAGCACAGCGATCATGAGAAGGTTTTTGAGCGGGAGCTGCCACCACGGGATTTCCACCGTGTGCCACGCCCGGTTTACCCCACGGACGAGGGCCTGGAAAAATCTCAGCGAGCACCAGATCAGAATGACAAACGACACGATCGTGACGCTGCCGCGGGATTTTTCCAATGAGGCCACCATCTGCCACATGAACGCCTGCTGGGGCTCGCCCATCGGGAAATAGCGCTCGACCGACCGGATCACATCCTGCGAATCAAAAAACGAGGACCCCACCGTGAGCATCAGGGCGAAAAGCGGGACCAGGGAGAAAAGTGCATAGTAGGCGAACGACGCCGCGCGCTGCTCGCCGTCGATCTCCGAGAACGTTTTCACTGCTTCCCACGCAATCCTGGGACACTCCCGCAGCTCTTTCATGAACCGACCCATCCAGCGGATCATGCCGCGCACGCCGCCAAAGACAATTCTTTCCCGCACGAAAGGTTCGCATCGAGGGAGAAGTCAGTGATCACGATGGACGCCGCCGGATCATCCTGCGCGAGCGCGGGCAGATCGCGCTGGTGGAGTAGGGGCTCGGCCTGAAAAAATCGGGCAATGCCGGAGGATTCGGATTTCTTCCTGTTTTTCGGCTCGCACGCGCCGCCTGCTTCCTACAGTCTTCCTGCTTTATGGCTGAGGCGACCTCCGGAGTTCAGAACACGAAACACCTCACCGAAATCGACATCCTGTCGAAATACCTCCGCCGTGACGTTGCGGGAAGGATTGAGGCATGCGGCGATTCTGGAGAATCCTTGGAGTGTGAAATTATGCTCAAATGAGCACCCGATTTTTTACCAACGAGGGCGACAACACCCTGCTGAAGAAATTTGCAGGCGTTTTTGCCTACAATCCCGATATCGAGCGATTCGATGCGCTTGTCGGCTATCTCCGTGCTTCCGGATATTTTGCGCTGCAGCCGCATTTGGAAAAAGTCCCGCTCATCCGCATCTTGGTCGGTATCGATGTCGATGCGCAGCTTGCCCAGCAGCATCGGAAGGGGTTGCTTCTGCTTGGGGATGCCGACAAGACGCTGGCCGCCGTGCGAAGACAGATCGAGACCGACGTGCAGGGTGCGCCCTACCGCAAGGAGGTCGAAGACGGCATCCGCCAGTTCATCGCAGACGTGGCGGCCAAGAGGGTTCAAATGAAGGCCCATCCCATCAAACGCCTCCACGCGAAGCTCTACATTTTTTTGCCCGGTGGGTTTTGCGAGCACAAGCCGGGGGCGGTCATCACCGGATCGTCGAATCTCACCGCCGCCGGGCTTGGCGTCGAGGATGCAGCCGGCAATTACGAATTCAACGTCCTTCTCCACGACTACGACGACGTGGTTTTTGCCCGCGATGAGTTTGAAAAGCTCTGGGCAGAAGGCGTTGCCGTCCTGCCGGAAGCGGTGAGCGGGGTGGTCCGCGAAAGTTACCTTCGCGACGATCTTACTCCCTTCGAACTCTACCTCAAATTCCTCATCGAATATTTCGGCCCGGCCATCGAATACGACCCCAACGCCGAGTCTGATCTGCCGAAAGGCGTCAAAGCCCTGAGCTACCAGGGCGATGCCGTGAACGACGGCTGGCTCAAACTCCAGAAGCACGGCGGCTTTTTCCTCGCCGACGTGGTTGGTTTGGGGAAAACCATCGTCGCCACCCGTATCGCCAAGAAATTTTACTACCACAACGGTTTTCCAACCCACCGCTCCCGGATCCTCGTCATCACTCCACCAGCTCTACGGGAGAACTGGGAGACCGAAATGGAACGGTTCGGGTTGGATGATGCCGTCAGGGTTTTGAACAACGGCAGCCTCCACAAAATCCGCGACCCGGAAAAATACGATCTGATCATCATTGATGAGGCCCACAAGTTCCGCAACGACACAGCCGATGGCTACGACCTGCTCCAGAAGCTCTGCAAGACCCGCACCAAAAACCGCATGCCGAATGACGAGTTTGCGAAAAAGCGCGTCATCCTCATTTCCGCCACACCGCTGAACAACCGCCCTGCGGACATCCGCAACCAGGTTCTCCTGTTCCAGGATGGCAAAGACTCGACCGTCGTCGGGAATCTCCAGCATTTCTTCGCCAAACGCATCAAGGAATACGAGGCCGCTCACCGGATCAACGACCCACGGGAGGCCCAGGCTGCGGTCGCAAGAATCTATCAGGAAATCCGCGAGCAGATCGTCCAGCCGCTCACTGTCCGCCGCACCCGCACCGATCTCGTCGAGGACAAGCGGTGGAAAGCCGACCTCGACGCACAGGGCATCATTTTTCCAAAAGTCGAAAAGCCCCACCCGATTTTTTACAAACTCGACGACGGGCTGGATGCCCTCTACGACCGCACCATCCGGTTGCTATCGCTCCCCGAGTCGGGCGGGCTCACTTACAACCGCTACCGGGCCATCGCGTTTTTGGGCAACCCCAAGCTCAGGGAAAAATACGAGCACGCCGATCTCATCGCCACGCAGCTCGCCCGGATCATGAAGACGATGCTGGTCAAGCGGATTGACAGCAGCTTTCTGGCATTCACGAAAAGTCTCCGCCGCTTTCGCGACGCCACGCACGCGATGCTCACCATGTTTGAGCGTGGCACGATCTACATCGCGCCCAGCCTGCATGTCTCGGATTACATCCTGGAGGGGCGCGAGGACGAACTCATCGAGGCCATTGCCGAGGCCAGCGAGACCGACCCCACCATCACAGTTTGCACGCCCGCGGACTTCCTCCCCGGTTTTCTGGAAGGACTTCAACACGATGCAGAACTCCTCGACGAATTGGTGGCCGCCTGGGAACAAGTCGATAGCGATCCCAAGCTCGACGAATTCCTCGCCTGCCTGCGGGGCGATGGGGGCCGCGAAAACCTGCTCGCCAAGCCGTTCAATGAAACCGGCAAGCTCGTCATCTTTTCCGAGGCCCGAGATACGACGATGCACTTGTCCGAGCAGCTCACCGCTGCCGGGTTCGGCCCGATCCTCACGGTGGACTCGCACAACCGCAAGTCGGTCATGCCGGTCGTCCGTGCGAATTTCGACGCCAACGCTCCGCACGACGCCGCGCACCGGAAGGACGACTATCACATCCTCATCTCCACCGAGGTTCTGGCGGAGGGCGTGAACCTCCACCGCGCCCACGTCATCGTGAATTACGACACCCCCTGGAACTCGACCCGTCTCATGCAGCGGATCGGTCGGGTGAACCGGATCGGCAGCACCGCAGCCGCCATCCATGTCTTCAACTTCTACCCCACTGCTCAGGTGGATTCCGACATTGACCTCCACCGAAAGGCGTTCCTGAAGCTCCAGGCATTCCACTCCGCTCTCGGCGAGGACAGCCAGATTTATTCGCCGGACGAGGAAGTGGACAACTTCGGCCTCTTTGACCGTGCCATCGAGGAGGAGCGCGACGAACGGCTCCGGTTCCTTTCTGAACTTCGCGATTTCAAGGACGCCAACCCGGATGAGTTCCGCCGGATTCGCCACCTCCCGCTCCGTGCCCGCTGCGGACGCAAGGATGCTGCTCAGGCCGGGCAGTCGCTTGTCTTCATTCGCGACCAACGGCGCGATGCGTTTTACCGGGTGAATGGCAGCGTGGATGA
Organism: Verrucomicrobiota bacterium; assembly: GCA_026398275.1. Lineage (GTDB taxonomy): Bacteria > Verrucomicrobiota > Verrucomicrobiia > Chthoniobacterales > Terrimicrobiaceae > QYQL01. Next base: position 19,124 of record JAPLTF010000018.1, on the reverse strand, counting down.
GGTGAGCTTTGTCGCAATGGCCCGTGGATTCCGCGCAGAAGTCGCTGAGCCCGCCGTGCCGCTCCATGACGCCCACCACAATCACGTTTTGGCCGCATTGGAGGACTTCCAAGCCAAACTCGCGGCGGATGCCGTCCGGCAACGTGCCGTGGACCACACCGTTGGCCCGAATGACCAGAAGGCGATCCGCCTGCTCGCTGCGGCCCAAGGAATGCCGAATTCCTCCACAGCCGAGAAAAAATTGCTGGTCGCCGCGCAGCATGCCATCCGGATCGCAAAATTCCGCGAACTCCCGCGAAAACTGAATGCCCTGCAAAAAGCGGTCGCCAAGCAGCCGGTCTCGACCGCCGTGCTTCTGGACAAACTCATGGAAATCCTCCGCGCCTATCCGCTGGAGGTCGAGGAGGACGTGCCCGCCAACCCCATCCCGAGCAGCATTCCGCCCGAGCTGGCTCCGCGAATCATTCTCTCTGAAACTTTTGACGGGATCACCCCTGCGCCCTGAATCCCCGATGAGAAAACTTCCATCCCACTCGAGAAAAGCGGCGGCAAAAAAACATTTGCCGGTGAAGTCGCACGCAGCCGACTTCCAAACCGTGTTCGAGATGATTGAATCCGCCCGCGGCCGAACATTTCAGGCGGTCAACACCGAGTTGATTGATCTTTATTGGCACGTCGGCGCGTTCATCAGCGGAAAAATTGCCGCTGCTGGATGGGGGAGAAATACCGTCGGACAGTTGTCTGCGTATATCCGCGCCCGAAGGCCTGGTATCAGCGGGTTTTCCGCTTCAAATCTCTGGCGGATGCGCCAGTTTCAAGAGACCTACACGGCCCAGCCAAAACTCGCGGCACTGCTGCGAGAATTGAGTTGGACACAGAACTTGATCATTATGGCGCGAGCGAAACGCTGCGAGGAACGCGAGTTTTACCTTCGCCTTTGTGCCCGTGAAAAATGGCCCACCCGCGAATTGGAACGCCAGGTTGCCGGAGCACTTTTCGAGCGCACCGTTCTCTCCCCGCCAAAACTCGCGCCGCCGGTGCGAGAACTTCACCCCGCCGCCGAATCCCTTTTTAAAGACACTTACCTGCTCGATTTCCTGGATCTTCCAAACAGCCATTCCGAGGCCGACTTGCAGCGCGGATTGGTCGAGAACCTCAAGAAATTCCTCATCGAGCTCGGGCGCGACTTCGCGTTTGTCGGCGAGCAATACCTTCTGCAGGTCGGCGGCAGGGATTTCCGTTTGGACCTCCTGTTTTTCCATCGACAACTTCAGTGCCTTGTTGCCTTCGATCTCAAGATCGACGAGTTCCAGCCCGAATACCTTGGAAAAATGGAGTTCTACCTCGAAGCCCTCGACCGCGACATCCGCAAGTCGCACGAACGGCCATCCATCGGCGTTCTGCTCTGCGCCACCAAGGATCTTGAAGTCGTGGAGTATTCGCTGGCCCGCTCGCTCTCTCCCGCGCTGATCGCCGAATACCAGACCGCCCTGCCAGACAAGGCGCTGCTCCAGCGCAAGCTGCATGAGTTTTACCAGCTCGCCGCTCCTGCCAACAAGCCGGCAGTCCCGGATAAGCCGCCACGCCAACTGAGACAACCCGCCGCCCGCAGAAGGAAACCCAGATGACCCCGGCTGAACTCGAACCCGATCTCCGCAAACCATTCGCCCTTGATGCGTGGAGAGAATTGCTTCCTTCGTTGCTTCCGGGACTTTCCCTCTTCATCGAGCTTCATGACATCCCGATCCAAAGCGAAACGGAGCGTGCCGTCGCCAAGTCGCTGAAACAATTCGGCACAGCCCGGCTCGCGGACGGAAAGAGCATCGGACTGTTTCTCATTGAGGCGAAGCCCGGTGTCGATCTGGCCCGCAACCGTGTCGGTCTCCGTCAGCTTGCTGCCCGGTGGATTGATCAGGTGGAGTTGCATGCGGCGCTCGCATTCTCGTATCAGCCCGACGCCGGATTCTACCGGCTCACCTTTGCGGCGAGAGAGAGCGTTTTTACCCCCGACCTTCAGCTCGCCACCCGCGAAACCGCCACGAGACGCTTCACCTATGTTCTTGGAGAAGGGGAACGCCGACGCACGGCGGCACAGCGGCTTTCCATCCTTGCGGACCGCAGGCCGGAACTCACGTTGGCGGATGTCATCGACGCATTTTCTGTCGAGAAACTGAACAGGGAATTCTTCGCCGACTTCTGCCGCGCCCGTGCCTCGCTGACGGAAGAGATTCATACCCGCGGCAAACTTCAGGAAGACCATGCCCGCTCGGAGGCTCAAACGATTTTAAACCGGCTGCTTTTTCTCAGCTTCCTTCAACGCAAAGGCTGGCTCAACCGGCAGCGCGATTACATCGCCGCCGCCTTTCACCGTTTGGAGGCCAGCGACCCCGAGGGATCCGACTTCTACGCCAAATTCCTCGTGCCCGTCTTCGGCATCGTGAGCACCGAGTGGAAACAGCGTGAAAAAATCACAACTCACCTGGATGAGAACAATCCTCACCGCCACGACCTGCCCTTCCTGAATGGCGGGCTCTTCTCCGACGAACTGGCGAGCCTGGATGACAATGTCCGCCGACGCCGCGAGCTGAAAATCGGGAACGCCGTCTTCCACCACGTCTTCACGAACCTTTTCGAGCGCTACAACTTCACCATTCATGAGGACTCGGAGCGTGACGCAGAGGTCGCGGTGGATCCCGAGATGCTCGGCCGCATCTTCGAGGAGCTGGTTCTTACCGCCGAAGACAGCGAGAGCGGCGGGAAATCCCGCCGCCACGACACCGGCAGCCACTACACCCCGCGCCCCATCGTCCGCTACAACTGCCGCGAGGCCCTCGCCGCGTGGCTTGCCGACCAGGCTCCATTCACATCAAAACCGGACCCGCGAGCCTGCGTGGATGCGCTGCTCGCGCTCGACGGTTCCGTGGGGATCGACGACGACACATGGGCGAAGCTCCGCGAACTCCTCACCCCCAGCGAAGCCGCCACCGCGCTGGACGCCCTCTTCGAACTCCGCTCCTGCGATCCTGCTGTCGGTTCCGGCGCGTTCCCGCTCGGGCTCCTCCACGAACTCCTCAATGCCGCCCGCTTGCTGGATGCCCGCGCGCGCGGCAAGGACCCCGGCGAAACCGACCCCGACTGGCTCTACGACAACAAAAAGCGCCTCGTCGAGCGCTGCATCTACGGCACGGACATCCAGGAGGAAGCCCTCGAAATCTGCAAACTCCGCCTCTGGCTCTCGCTCATGGTGGACCATCAGCTCGGCGTGGACCCCGACGAGTGCGACCGCCGAGCCTTTGCCACTGCGCTGAAAAAAGTCGAGCCCCTGCCAAACCTCGAATTCAAAATCCGCCGCGCGAACGCCCTCGTGGATACGATCCGCGGCCAGCGCCTCCGAATCGAGCGCCCGCAGCAGGACAAGAGCATCCTTCTCGTTCTCGACAGGCTTCGTGAAGCCAAGCACGACTTCTATACTGCCGATACCGCAGCAAAAAAACGCCGCTTCCGGTTTGGGATTTATCTGGCTACCGCCGAACTGGCGCAGCACCAGCTTTCGTGGATGAAGCGCGAACTCGGCCTCGGCCTCGACGATTCGCCGGAAATCCTCGCCCGCATCGCCCACCTCGACCTCCTTGAACACGCACTCGGTGAACTTCGCCGCCAGCTCGATGCCGCGAAAAAGCTCAAGGCCACATTCCAAGAGGATGCCCTCGAACGTCTCCGAACATGGTGGGAAGACCCGAAGGCACCCACCTTCGTTTGGCAGTTCGACTTTGCCGAAGTCTTCCATCGCTCCCAGCGGACCGCACCGCGCGGGGAATTGCTTGAAGAGCAAACAACCGTTTCTCTCGCCGGTTTCGACCTGATGATTGGCAATCCGCCGTATATCCGTCTGCAAGTGCTCAAACGCAGCGCCCCCGAGGACGTGGACTGGTATCGCGAACACTATGCTGCGGCGAAAAAAGGTAATTACGACCTCTACGTCGTTTTCATCGAACGTGCGCTGAGACTTCTTCACGATCACGGTCAGCTCGCGTTCATCGTCCCTCACAAATTCTTCAATGCCCAATACGGCGAACCGCTCCGTGAACTCATTGCCACCGGACGGTATCTCCGCCATGTTGTTCATTTCGGCGACCAGCAGATCTTTCCCGGCGCAACGAATTACGTCTGCTTGCTTTTCCTTTCGAGAGGTGGAGCGGCAAACTGCCGGTTCGTGCGTGCTGACGTTCTCCGCATTTGGCTGGCTGCGCAACAAGGCATCGAAGGCGAAATTCCAAGGACAAAAATTACTCCGGCAGAGTGGAATTTTTCCGTTGGAAAAAACTCGGGCTTGTTCGAGCGAATCGGGAATGCTGGCGAGATGCTCGGAGAAATGGCGGATGCGTTTGTAGGTCTGCAAACCAGCGCGGATGATGTGTTCATCCTTGAGCTAGTCAGCGAGGAGTCGCGGACGATTCGACTCAAGTCCCGCGTGCTTGACCGCGAAGTGGTTCTTGAGAAGGCAATGCTTCATCCGCTAGTCAGCGGTGAAGACGTGAAAGGGTTCGCTCCTCTGCCGAGGCGGCAATTCATAATATTTCCTTATGATGTGAGCCATGAGCGCGCGACTCTGATTCCGTTCGACCGATTGTGCGAGCGGTATCATCGGCTTGGTAATTACCTCCTCGAAAATCGGGAGCGACTTGAACAACGAGAGAGTGGTCGAATGGCATGCGACGATTGGCATGGATACATTTATATGAAGAACATGCTCCGCCAGGGCCTGCCGAAGGTGTGTGTTCCCCGTCTCGTATCGAGGCTGCATGCCGGGATTGACATTGATGGAACACACTATCTCGACAACGTCGATGTTGGAGGCGTCACATGGAAAACTGAACACAAAGATTTCGGTCTTCAGTATCTCGCCGCATTGCTGAATAGCCGAGTTATAGGTTGGTTTTTTCCACAGGTGAGTGCGCCCTTTCGAGGTGGTTTTTTTTCGGCGAATCGGCAGTTTCTTTCGCTGTTACCAATTCCAGCTCCGACTCCTGACGTGCAGAATTCAATCACTGGGTTGGTTGACTGGCTCCTTTTCCTCAACCGCCAGCCCAGCGTGCGAGCGGCGACATCAGATCACCCGCGCGATCCGCAGATGGCGGCGTGGTTCGAGCGTTGGGTGAACGCACTCGTCTATGAACTTTTCTTCCCCGAGGAACTTCGAGCCAAGGGCCTGAGCTTTTTGCCGCTCACCGAGGACTTCGCCCCCTCGTCCCCTGCCGCCGATGCGGATGCCGCGGCGACACTCGCCGACATGCGCAAAACCGTGGATGATCTCAGCGCCCCCGGTCACGCGCTTCGCCGCGCCCTTGACCAGCTCCAGACCCTCGACCTTGTCCGCACCATCGAAGGCAGCGCATGAGGATTGTCCACCTATCACTGCACGATTTCCGCGCTTTCCCCGGCACCTTCGATCTGCCGCTGAAGAACGGTTGCAACCTCCTCCTCCACGGGGAAAACGGTTCCGGGAAATCTTCCCTCGCCACCGCCCTGCGCGAGTTTCTAAGCCTCGAACACCCATTTCCGAGACCCGTGGACCCGTTTGTCCACGCCTTCGCCGCACAACCAGACCCGGTCACTGGCAACATCCCTCCGCGCACCCCGCGAGTGGAAATGCATTTCGACACCGCTCCGCCCCCGGCAGCCATCGCATGGTCGCCCGGCCACCTCCATCCACTGCAACTCGACGATGGTTCGGCCCCTGCCAGCACGACAGAACCGCAACGCGAGATTCTCGCTGGCATCTCGCGCCAATCCGGATTCTTCGACTACCGCACACTCCTTCGCTCCAGCTTCCGGCAAGGCAAGGCCGATCTGGGCACCCAGCTTTTCACGCTCTTTGTCGAATGCCTCCTCGCAGGATTCCAACCCGATGGCGGTGCCAGGACGCTCGGAGATCTTTGGACGGAAGTGAAGGGGGCCAAGCCGCGCTACAAATATAAGAGGCAGTTACGACGCGCCAAAAGCGCCACGGATTTTTTCAATTCCAAACTCGGCCCATTTCTCGAAACTATCCGTGTCGAAGCGAACAGGCTGCTGAGCTTCTTTCCCGGTCATCGCATGGAAATCATCCGGCTCGCCCATCCGGGCTGCCAGTATTCCTCAGACACAAAGGAGTTGCTCGGTCACCGGATCGAACTGGAAATCAGCTACGCCGGACATGTGCTTCCAAAGCACGAGGAGTTTTTGAACGAGGCCCGCCTGACCGCTCTCGGCCTCGCGCTATTTCTCGCCGCAGTGAAACTCGCCGACTCAAACCCGGCCGACGCTGCACCTCTGCGGGTGCTCCTCCTCGACGACGTGCTCATCGGCCTCGACCTGAGCAACCGTGTTCCCCTGCTCGACCTGCTCCATCAGGAATTCCCCAACCATCAGATCTTCCTCTTCACCCACGACAGCGTGTGGTTCGACATCGCCAAAGGCCACACCGGGCAGTGGGGAAAGTGGGCAGCGTTCAGCCTGCATGCGGAAACAACAGCACCAACCCTTCCCGACATTCCGAGATTAAAAGGAAACATGGCCGATCTTGCGGTTGCCGAGCGCCACCTGGACCGGGATGGGGATCTCCGCGCCGCCGCCGTCTATGTCCGATCCGCCTTGGAAGCTCGATTTCGGAATTTGTGCAAAGAGCAAGGCATCATGGTTCGCTACAACCCGAACCCGCATGATGTGAAGGCCGACGCACTCTGGACGGCGCTACTGCGTCGGCACGTGGAGCGTCGAAAGGAGGAGAACAAGCGATTTATTGATCCGACACTCATCCCGCGAATCAGCGCTGTGCGGTCCGCTGTGCTCAATCGCCTTTCACACACCGGGCCACCAGCTTTGAATGATCCAGATGTGCGCGCCGCCATTGCGACGGTGAAGGATTTTCAATCGACCACGGTTCCCTTTGATCCTTAAACAGACAGCCAGCCGACAACTGTCCCGACGGTAGGGAGCAAGGTGTCTTTGAAGCGCAGCCGTCAATTACTGCCGCCGTCCCCGCAGCAAAACGTGAAGGTGAGGTCCACTCCCTTGATAAACGTGTAAGGGGCCAGTTTATGGTTGTCCCGATGGAAAATCTGCAAATTTTCGGCAATCAGCGGAAGATTCGGGATTTTGAACAACGAGGCTGTGCGGATGCTCTCGTCCAAAAAGTGGAGGTGCCCGAAGAAGAGCGGGGCCGTCGGGTATTTTTCCTTGTGCTTCTGCCAAACATGCCAGGCAACGTAATTTGTAATTTTGTTGCAGTCGTAGTTGCTCATCATGATGTTGTATCGGGACTGGTGGGCCTCGATGTCATCCAAAACGTCTTCCATGACATCGAGGATTTCATCGATGGATGGTCTCTCGCACTTCATGCCCCAGCCGATGTTCAGAGCGCGAATCCCGGTATCCCAATTCGTCAAAAGGAGATCAATCTGTCGGTGCAAATCAAAATTGGACATAAAAGCGCGATAAAACAGGGGCAGTGGCAGCGGAGAATGCCTCCGCGCCTTCGCAGAAACAACGCGTCAGAAAAGCTGGCTTTACGGCTTCGGGCCGACCTTTGCTTCGGCGCGTTTTCTGAAATCCTCGAGGAATTCCGGCTGCCGGACCAGCACCTCAAAAAGGCCCGCTTTCTCAAACGAGTCTTCGTTCCTGATTTGGCCTGGCCGGTTGGAAGCAAGCCTGCTTTCAAACCTCGCGTTCAATTCCTCGATTCTCCGCGTTTGAGCAGAAGTGAACTCATTGATCGTTCTCATTGTCTTCTCGCAATTTGGTGTGTTTATCGTTGTAACCACGGTTTTTCTGAAAGGTCGATCCTCTCAGTTCTTCCCTGACTTGTCAAAAAAACTCTTTCCCGCGTGAAACGCTCTCCCGCCGCAGGCAGAAGCGATCTCCGGGACCCCAATGCCGACATGAAAGCGGCAGTCAAGGTTTTCATACTCATAGACAACCATTGCACACGGATACGGACAAGCAATTTTTATCCGGTTCCGCCCATAAACGGCGCGCTTTGCCGAGGCCGTCGCGATAAGAAAGAACGAAGGGGTCGTCATGCTGGTAATGCGTAGGAAGCAGCGCTGAAGGGGGGAAGATTCTGCGAGTTCATAGGGATTTTCCTCGACACGCGGGGGCCGGGCGACGTGAATTCGAGACCTTATGAAAGTTGGCGTTTTCTCCGCGATCCTCAGCAACCTCCCCCTTGAAAAAGCCCTCTCGCACATTGCGGGTCTGGGCTGCGAAACCGTCGAGCTCGGCACCGGGGCGTATCCCGGCGATGCGCACTGCAAGCCGGCCGAACTCCTCGCGAGCAAGACCAAGCGGGATGCCTTTGTCAAAACCGTCGCCGCCAGCGGGCTGGAGATCAGCTCGCTTTCGTGCCACGGCAATCCGCTGCATCCGGACAAAAGGCTTGCGGCCGCGCACCACAAGGTTTTTGAGAACACGGTGAAGCTGGCGGCCGAGATCGGCGTGCCGGTCGTGACGACGTTCTCGGGCTGCCCGGGCGACCATGCCGGTGCAAAATCCCCGAACTGGGTCACCTGCCCGTGGCCGCCGGACTTTTTGGAGGTGCTCGACTGGCAGTGGGACAAGGTGGCGATTCCGTATTGGAAAAGGCAGGCCGCGTTCGCGAAGCCGCTCGGGGTGAAGATCGCGTTCGAGGCGCATCCGGGGTTCTTGGTTTACAACCCCGAGACGATGCTGAAAATGCGCGCCGCGTGCGGGCCGGTGATCGGCGCGAATTTCGACCCGAGCCATTTTTTCTGGCAGGGGATCGATCCGGTGAAGGCGGTCCGCGCGCTGAAGGGCGCCATCCATCACGTCCACGCCAAGGACACCGGCCTCTACCCGGTGAACGCCGACGTGAACGGCTATCTGGATACCAAGCACTACGGCGATGAGATGAACCGGTCCTGGATTTTCCGCACCGTCGGCTACGGGCATGGCGCGGACTTCTGGTGCGACTTCGTGAGCACGCTCCGGCTCTGCGGCTACGACGGAACGCTCTCGATGGAGCATGAGGACAGCCTGATGAGCCCGGCCGAGGGGCTGAGCAAGGGCGTCGAATTTTTGAAGTCGGTCGTCATCCGCGACAAAAAAGGCAAGGTCACCTGGGCGTGAGGCTCAATTCAGCTGACTGCGAAGGAAATCAGGGGGCACGGGCGTCCCGCCCGTGTTCGGCGCTGTTTTTGTCGCGATGTTCAGTCTCCAAACGGGCGGGACGCCCGTTCCCCCTGAAATCAACCGCATTGGGGTTGCCACGTATTCAATCCCCGCGATGATCCGCAACGTGATCCTCGACTGGTCGGGCACGCTGGCGGACGATTTGTCCGCGGTGCTCACCGCCACGAATGCGATCTTCCGCGAGTTTGGCCGGAAGGAATTCACGCGCGACGAATTCCGACAACATTTCCGCCTGCCGTTCTCCGGCTTCTACGCGGAGTTTCTGCCGGAGGCTTCCTCCGAGGGGCTTGAGGCGCTTTACGAGCGGTTCTTTCTCGGGCTCCAGGACGATATCCCGCTTCTGCCGGGAGCACTGGAGTTTTTGGAACACTGCCGCGCGACCGGGAGACGGACGTTTTTGCTCAGCACGATCAAGGCCTCGCATTTTGACGAGCAGGCCGGACGGCTGGGTGTGAAGCGGTTCTTCGAGCACTGCTACGTGGAGATCATGGACAAGCGGGAGAAGATCCGCGAAATCCTCGCGGTTCACGGCCTGGACCCGCAGGAGACGATGTTTGTCGGCGACATGGTGCATGATATCGAGACCGCCCGGCATGGCGGAGTTCTCGACGTCGCGGTCTTGACGGGGTTTGATCCCGTGGGTAAGCTTCTGGTTGCGCAGCCGACAGTTGTCATGCGGGACATGGCCGCCCTGCGCAGAATGTTATGAACGAAATCTGGATCAAGGGACTCAAGGTGCGCTCACAGGTGGGAGTCGCAGCCGAGGAGCGTCAGCAGGAGCAGGAGCTTCACATCGACCTCTGCATCCAGCCGCCGGCACCGTTCGCCTACATGAACGACGACATCATGCGCACGATCGACTACGATGCGGTGGCCCGCCGCGTCCAGGGGCTCTCCGCCGAGGGGCCCCGCCACCTCATTGAAACGCTGGCTGCCGATATTTCCCGTTTGCTTGTCGACGAGTTCCACGCGGTGGCTGTGACCGTCGAGGTCCGGAAATTTGTGCTGCCGGAAACCGACTACGTCGCCGCCCGCTGCCGGCTCGAGCGCTGACCCGCGATCACGGCTTTATGGCGGTTTAAGCAAAGATGTAGCCACGCCCGTGCCGGGCGTGTTGGCAGGGATCCTTGTCCTGAGAGCCGCACAGGGTCGCGTCCGACACGGACGCGGCTACAATGCGTTGCTTGTGCGGTCACGACATTTTTCAAACCGCTTCAGCGCGCTTCCCCGTAATTGGAAGAAATCCAATCCTGGTAGGAACCGTCCATCACCGCCTTCCACCAGGGCTCATTTTCCAGATACCAGCGGACGGTTTTTTTCAGTCCCGACGCGAGGGATTCCTGCGGTTCGTAGCCGAGTTCGCGCTTTGCTTTTTCCGCGTTGATCGCATACCTCCGGTCGTGGCCCGGTCGGTCGGTGACATGGGTGACGAGGGTGAGGGGATCGGAGCCTTTGGCTGCGGGGCAATCGGGAAATCTGGCGGCGAGTTCCGGATCCGACGCGAACTCCTCCACGATGAGCGAGCAGAGCGTGCGGATGATTTCGATGTTCGGGCGTTCGTTGTTGCCGCCGATGTTGTAAACTTCGCCCGGCGTGCCCTTGCGGATGGCGAGTTCGATTCCGCGGCAGTGATCGGTGACGTAGAGCCAGTCGCGGACGTTCATCCCGTCCCCGTAAACCGGGAGCGAGCGCGCGTGGAGGATGTTCACCAGCATCAGCGGGATGAGCTTTTCGGGGAAGTGGAACGGGCCGTAGTTGTTCGAGCAGTTTGTCACGGTGACCGGCAGGCCGTAGGTGTGATGCCAGGCGCGGACGAGGTGGTCGCTGGCGGCTTTACTGGCGGCGTAGGGGGAGTTCGGGGCGTAGGGGGTCGCTTCCTCGAATGCCGGATCCTCCGGGCCGAGCGATCCGTAGACCTCATCGGTCGAGACGTGGTGGAAGCGGAAATCCGCGGGGGCCCCGCCCGACGCGACATACCCGCGGGCTGCCTCAAGGAGCCGGAGCGTGCCGGTCACGTTGGTGTCCAAAAAAGTCTCCGGGGAATGGATCGAGCGGTCGACGTGGCTCTCCGCAGCGAAGTGGGCCAGCACGGAGATGGGATTTTCGCGGAGGAGTTTCGAGACGAGTTCCGCGTCGCGGATGTCGCCATGCACGAACAGGAAATGATCGTCATCCCGGGGAAGGCTCGACCGGTTTCCGGCATACGTGAGGGCGTCGAGCACGACGACCCGGTCGCCGGGGTGGGCCCCGCGCCAGTGGTGGACAAAATTCGATCCGATAAATCCGGCTCCGCCGGTGACCAGAAGATTCATAGGGTGCCAATCTGCACCATGCGCAGCGGGTTCGGCACGCGCAAAATCCGCAAACATTTTGCTCTTGCTTCATCCGGCGCAGCGCGTAAGGAAGGACCCTGCCGTTTGTTTATCTCGAAACGCCGATGAGGGGATCCCCATCATCCGGCCGACACCCAGTGACTTTTTTTCATGTCTTCGCCTGAAGCCCCATCTCCTCCCCCGCTCGTGTTGAACGATCTCCAGCGGCTGCCATTGGACCAATTGATCGCCAGGGCCGCCGAGGTCGACCTGCGCGTGCGTCCGGATTCGACCCGCCACCATCTTGTCCTCGACCAGGCCCGCCAGCAGCTGCAGAAGGGGGGCGCGCTCACCGGAACGGGGCTGCTCGAAAAAAGCGGCGACGCCGGGGTGATCCGCTGGACGGCTTCCGACCTGCGCCCCGGGCCGGAGGATATTTATGTGCCGGGCGGGATGATGCGCGAATACCGGCTGGAGCCCGGCCTGATGCTGGAATTCACAATCCGGCTGCCGAGGGACCGCGAGCGCGGGCTGGTGGCCGGGGCATTGATCAAGATCGAGGGAATTCCCGTCGCCGAATGGAAACCTCCCCTCGAATTTGAAAAACTCACACCGCTCTTCCCGAACCGGAGGATTTTTCTTGAGACTCCGACCAACCCCGAGCTCGCGGCCAGGGCGGTGGACCTCATCGCGCCGCTGGGCATGGGCCAGCGGGGACTCATCGCGGCTGCTCCGCGAGCCGGAAAAACCATCCTGATGCAGACCCTCGCCCGATCGATCCGGACGAACCACCCGGATGCCGCGCTGATTCTTCTCCTCGTCGACGAGCGTCCCGAGGAGGTGACGGATATGCGGCGCGCGCTGGATTGCGAAATCTATGCCTCGACGTTCGATGAGCCGGTGACCCGCCACGTCCAGATCTGCGAGGCCGTGTCCGACCGCTCCCAGCGCCTCGTCGAGCTGGGAAAAGATGTCATCATCCTGCTCGATTCCATCACCCGCATGGCCCGCGCCTACAACAACATCCAGCCCAAAAAAGGCCGGACGATGAGCGGTGGCGTTGATGCCAAGTCGCTCGCCACACCCAGGAGATTTTTCGGATCGGCCCGCAACGTGGAGGAAGGGGGGAGCCTGACGATCCTCGGGACCGCCCTCATCGAAACCCGCAGCCGGATGGACGACCTGATTTTCGAGGAGTTCAAGGGAACGGGAAACATGGAGCTCCATCTCGATAAATCCATCGCCGAGCTGCGGATCTTTCCCGCCATCCACATCGTGAAATCCGGCACCCGCCGCGAGGAGTTGCTCTTCCATCCCGAGGAATACGAGCGCGTCGTCCAGCTCCGGCGTCAGCTCTCCGAACTCCCCTCCGCCGAGGCCATGGAGATCCTTGCTTCCAACCTCCTGCACACGCGCTCCAATGCCGAGCTTCTCCTGACCGGGCTCCGCGGGGTCTGAGCCTCATGTCGCGCAAACTGCTCTGGCTTCTGCTCCCTGTCTGCGGCCTTCTCATCTGGGGGGCGTTCCGAATCGATGCGCCCGTGCGCGCGGCGGTTGTCGCATCCCATGACAAGGACTGGCGCAAATCTGCGGACTATCGGTTTCACACCGCCGTGCGGCTTTTTGGCGACTGGCCGCCGTTGATGGCCGCGTGCCTCGTCGCCCTCGGTGCGTCCCGGCTTTTGAAAAGCCGGCGGTGGATGCGGGTGGTCGCGGCCGCGATGATCGCTTCGACCCTCTCAGGGATGGTGGGAAATGTGTCGCGGCTGACCACCGGGCGCACCAGACCGAGGGAGAGTCCGAAAATCGAACAGGGGTTTTACGGGCCCTGGCATGACGGGCACTTGCTCATCGGAAAATCCGCCTACAATTCCTTTCCGTCCGGCCATACCGCCACCGCATTCGGCCTGGCGGCCGTCCTTCTCTTCGCCTGCCCGGCCGCGGGTGTTGTCGCTGTGGCCGGAGCCGGGCTTGTGGCATGGTCCAGCGTCGCGCTTGGCGCCCACCATCCCTCGGATGTCACCGTTTCGATCATCCTTTCATTTTTTGTTGCCTGGTTCGTCTGGCGTTGGATGAGCGGGTCCGGAGGCGCATGGATCGAAAAGCTCCTCCGGCTTCCTGCGGATAAAACAGCCTAATCCCTGAGCCTGAGGCACGCCCTCGGGCCTTCCCCATAGGCGTCGGCAAACACTTTGTAGAACTGTGCGTAGCTGCCGAATCCTGCGGCATAGACGGCCTCGAGAATCGTGGGCTTGGCGGGCCTTCGGAAATACTCCCAAAACCGCGCCAGGCGGAGCGAGTTGCGGTAGCGGCTGAGCGGGACTCCCACCTGCCGGGCAAAAATCCTGCTGAAATGCGCCTCGCTCAAACCGCATTCCTTTGACAGATGCCCGAGTGATCCGCTCCACGAGTCGTTGCCCAGCAGGGTGATCGCCTTGGAAATGGAGGGATGCAGGGAGACGGAGCTCTGCCTCGTCGTGCAGGATTGCTGAATGCGCCAGCAGAGGAGGAGCAGGTGGTGCAGGCCGGCGTTCAGGCCGTCCGGATCGTCGTGCCGGTAGCGAAAATCCGATCCCACGCCGAACCCGGCCTCGCGGTTCAGAATGTCGGGGTCGATCGAGCCATCCATGATGTCGGCCATCATTCTGCGCAAAAAGCCGAATGTCTCCGGATCCAGGACCGTGTGCAGAACCCTGCCGCCCTCCGATTTTTTCCGCTTGAGCCCTTTGTAAACCTCCCCGTGGCAGGAGCGCGCGATCAGGTCCGGCTTGAAGACCGCGACGTAATACTGCGCGTCGTTGGTCCGGTCGACGAGTTGGTGCTCCTGGGACGGAAACATCCAAAGCAGTGAGCGCGGGCTGAACGTGAGCCGCTGTCCTCCGGCCACGTAGGTGACCGTGCCGCGGGCGACGATGTTGAGCTCGAGCTCGGCGTGGTGGTGGCTCCTCAAAGAGGGCGGATTGCGGGCGGACTCCGCCAAAAAGAGAAATCCGTCGTAGACCGGATCAAGTTTCAGATCCTGCAGCACATGCGCAAAATACGATAACATTTTGTCGCCTGACGAGAAGAATAGCGGGTGCCTGTCCGCTAAGTTGTATGCTCGCAACCACCCCTTGAGCCCAATGACATCCAAAGAACGCATCCGCGCCGCCATCGAGCACCGTCAACCCGACCGGGTCCCCGTGGACTTCGGCGCATCCTTCATCACCGGAGTCCATTGCAGCGTCGTGGAAAACCTGCGCCGCCATTACGGTCTCGACCCTCATCCGGTGAAAATCTGCGAGCCCTACCAGATGCTCGGGCTCGTCGAGGACGACCTCAAGGATGCGATGGGCATTGATGCCACGCCGGTTTTTCCCAACCGCACAATCTTCGGATTCGTGAACGAAAACTGGAAGCCGTGGAGGACACCCTGGGGGCAGGATGTGCTGGTATCGGAGCATTTCGAGGTGGATGAGAATCCGGACGGAACCTACATCTACCCTCAGGGCGACCGCTCCGCCGCACCGAGCGGCCACCTGCCGAAGACGGGGTATTTCTTCGATTCCATCGTCCGGCAGGGGGAGATCGACGAGGACAACCTGAAGGTCGAGGAGAACATGGAGGAGTTCGGCCCGATGAAGCCCGCCGAGGAGGCGTATTGGCGGGAGCAGGCGGAACTGTTCCGCGGGTCGGACCGCGCGGTCGTCACGCACCTCAACGGAACCGCGCTCGGCGACATCGCCCTCGTGCCCGCGCCATTCCTGACCGCTCCGAAAGGCGTCCGCGACATCGCGCAGTGGTATATGACAGTGGCCACCTCCCCGGACTTTGTGGCGGAGCTCTTCGACCGGCAGGTGGAGATCGCGCTCGGAAATCTCGCCCGCCTGCAGGCGATTGCGGGCGATGTGATCGATGTCGTGGTCGTCTGCGGAACCGACTTTGGAACCCAGGAATCCACGTTCTGCTCGCGGAACACGTTCGACGGGATCTGGCAGCCTCGCTACCGCAGGATCAACGACTGGATCCATGCGAACACGGCCTGGAAGACGTTCAAGCATTCCTGCGGTGCCATCGAGGGCTTTCTTCCGAACATCATCGACGCCGGATTTGACATCATCAACCCGGTCCAGTGCTCGGCCAAAGGGATGGATGCCAGGCTCCTCAAGGAACGCCACGGCGACCGCATCACATTCTGGGGCGGCGGGGTCAACACCCAGAAGACGCTCCCCTTCGGCACGCCCGAGGAGGTGCGGCAGGAGGTTCTCGACCGCTGCGAGACGTTCGCGCCGGGAGGCGGGTTCGTGTTCAATGCGATTCACAACGTCCAGGCGCTGACGCCGACAGAAAACGTGGTTGCGATGATCGAGGCGGTCCGCGCGTTCAACGGATCGAATTCCTGAGAGCCGGTCGGCATTCCGCTTCACCACTATGCAGAAACGAAAATTTGGATCACTTCCGACCGGAGAGGACGTCGAACTCTGCACGCTGCATGGCGGAGCAGGCGCCTCGCTCAGCTTCATGAGCTATGGCGGGATCGTGACATCCCTGTGCGTCCCCGACCGTGAGGGCAGGATTGCGGATGTCGTTCTTGGTTTTGACAATTTGGATTCGTATGTGGCCGGCCATCCGTTTTTCGGGGCGGTCGCCGGACGTGTGGCGGGGCGAATCCCCGGAGGACGATTCACGCTGGAGGGAAAAACTTGCCAGCTCGTCCAAAACGATGGCCCGAATCATCTGCACGGCGGGCTCCGCGGCCTCGACAAGCGGATTTGGAGCGCCAAGCCCAATCTGCGAGCCGATGGGGCCGACTCGGTTCGCCTGACCTATCATAGCCCGGATGGAGAAGAGGGATATCCGGGTAATGCTTTTTTTTGCCTGGATTACACTTTGACCCAGGACAATGTTTTCATCATCGAAAGCGAGGTGACCACCGATCGTCTGACTCCGATCTGCCTGACCCACCACTCGTATTTCAACCTGGCGGGTGAGGGGAGCGGCGAGGTTTTTGACCACGAGCTGACCGTCCATGCCGACAGGGCGTTGTTGGTGGACGAGCTGTTGACCCCTCTCGGCCGTGCGGTATCCGTCGCAGGGACTGCGGCCGACTTTTCTTCTCCCCGCCGGTTGGGGGATGCGATTCCGGGTCTGTTCGCGAGGCATGGAGATTGCTACCTTCTGCCCGGCGGCAAATCCTTGCATCTTGCGGCGCGGCTGGCCGATCCGGTGAGCGGGCGGACGCTATCGGTTTCGACCAACGAGCATTGCCTGCAGCTCTACACGGCGGCCTATCTCGAATGCCCCCATCCCGGAAAGTCCGGGCATCCGTATCTCCCTTTCGCTGGATGTTGTCTTGAGTGCCAAGGCTATTCTGCGGGGGCCGAATTTCCGGAGTTCGGAAGCATTCTTGTCGAGCCCGGCCGGCCGCAACGCCGGGTCACCCGCTACGCCTTTTCCACCACGAACCCAGGAATTGAGCCATGAGTGACACCGTCCTGAAACCTCCCGCCCACCTCGATTACTCCTCTTCGAAACGGAAAAGACGCCGCGCAAAGTCAGCTTCTGGTATGGGGCGGGATCGCGGCAGGAGCTTTTCCATGGGGACGAATTCTATGCCATCGCGCAGGCGCATCCCAACTTCGAATTCCACCAGGCGCTATCCGCCCCTCTGCCCGATGACCAGTGGACGGGAATGACCGGCTTTATCCACGAGGTTGTCCGGGAGAATTATCTCAAATCTCACCCGTCAATTGGAGCCGTCGAGTTTTACCTCTGCGGACCGCCGATGATGATCAAGGCTTGCACGAAGATGCTCGCCGACCTGGGAGTGAGCGACGGGCAGGTCTCCTTCGACAGGCTGCTAGCAGATCGGTGCGGGTCGTTGCCGCGCCCCGGCCTGAGGCTCAAGAAGCCGCGGCTCCTTCCAGCGCATAATACCCTGCCCCGATCAGCGCCGCCTGGTCGTTGAGGATCACCATCACCGGCGTGCTCTCCATGATGGACGAGAGGCGGCCCTTGTCATTGAAAGCGTGGAGAAACCCGACCGACTGGATCCGTTGCAGCATCTTTGCTGGGATCCCGCCTCCGAGATAAACCCCGCCGGAGGCCATCGTCTTGAGCGCCATGTTGCTCGCCTCCGCACCCAGGCAGCCGGCGAAAATCTCCAGTGTTTGCACGCACATCGGGCAGTCGCCGGAATCCGCAAATTTCGAGATGACCCTGTTCGGGTCGTTCTTTTTCATCTCGGCCGCCACGGCGGGGAGCTCCTTGCCCCGGCCGGTCTCGCGGAGGAATTTGTAAATATTTTCAATCCCCATTCCCGAGACGACGCGCTCGGTGCTCACGTGGCCGAACTGCTTCATCAGAAATTCCAACAGCGCGATCTCCAGCGGGCTGCGCGGGCCGAAGTCGGCGTGGCCGCCCTCGCACGCCCACACATGGTAGCGCTTGCCGTCCCAATACATTCCCGCCTCGCCGAGCCCGGTTCCCGGGGAAACCACGCAGCGGTTCCCCGATGCGTCCGGAGCGCCCTTTTGCACGACGGCGAAATCCGAGTCCTTGAGATGCGGGATCCCGTAGGCATTTGCTTCGAGGTCGTTGAGAACGGCGACGTGCGGGATATCAAACTCCCCGGAGATCTCCGCGGCATCCACCCCCCAGGTCAGGTTGGTGGGCTTTGCCCGGCCGTTGTGGACCGGGCCGGGGATGCCGAAGCACGCCGCCAGGATCGGCCGCTCGTCCTCGGCCAGGTATTTGCGGAGGATCGCATTCAGCCCGGCATACGAGGTGCTCGTGTAGCGCTGATTCCGGACGAGGAGAAGCTCGCACCCGACGACGCGGAAGGTCGCGATGTTCGACTTTGTTCCGCCGATGTCGCCTGCAAGAATGTAGGGGGAGGTGGCCGTTGGCATGGAATGAAGTTGCGGGCAGCTGGTTTTGAAGCCGGATGGATTTTATCCGTGAGACCTGAAAATGTTTTACAAATTACCGGCGGAGGGTCTCGAACCCACACTCCCGAAGGAACACGATTTTGAGTCGTGCGCGTCTGCCAATTCCGCCACGCCGGCTTGCCTTAATATCAACAACTTACACCGCATAGCTCATGCGATCCTTGCGTTTGTGCTGGAGCAATTCCATGCAAGGCATTGAAATGAAAAGCGAACATGGAGCGCAGTTTATCGCGGCGCGGGATTCGCGCAACCGCAAAATCCCGGGTCTTCAAATTCGCAACGGAAAATGTTACGGTTACCTGTGGACGGCCTGCCGTGCTCCAATTTAGCCGACGCCAAGACCCCGCTGGAAATCCTCCGTGGCGACCGCCGGGAAAACAAGCTGCCCGCAACTTCATTCCATGCCAACGGCCACCTGCTTGACGATCATCGGCAGAAGATGGCGGCCAAGCTGGTCATAGGAAAAGCATGGGCAGATGCCTGCGCTGCTTGTCGAACCGGTGCAGGAGTTCCGCCACGGTCTGTGGCACTTGGAAGCCCCGTGGGGATGGCTTAACCCCACTTCGCGGACTGGAGGGGTCGGATGGCTGTAAAACCGCTATTTTGCGATATCGACATCAAAAGGTCGGCACTACAGCCGGGCTTGATTTGAGGTTATTTGTGGCGAGTGGATTTTTGGCGGTGCTTGCTCGGG
>JAPLTF010000064.1 GCA_026398275.1 Verrucomicrobiota bacterium | reverse complement strand
GTTTTGATCTCGCCCCCACCGGGGCATCCTGTTATCTCGTTGCCCACCTCGTAACTCATCGCGAGCATGTTTTGATCTCGCCCCCACCGGGGCATCCTGTTATCTTTCGTCAGGATCGCATCGAGCGCCACCGTGCGTTTTGATCTCGCCCCCACCGGGGCATCCTGTTATCAAGCGCAGGGAGGCAATCCGCGCGTTCGGTGCGTTTTGATCTCGCCCCCACCGGGGCATCCTGTTATCTATCCCTTGCGGACAATCGCGACAATCGGAGAGTTTTGATCTCGCCCCCACCGGGGCATCCTGTTATCACTTGAAGTTCGGCTGGCTTGTCCTCTGTTACGTTTTGATCTCGCCCCCACCGGGGCATCCTGTTATCGATTTCCCTTTCCACCCCACCGGGGCATCCTGTTATCACATACTCAGTGAGATGTGGTCCCGCTACTGCGTTTTGATCTCGCCCCCACCGGGGCATCCTGTTATCCATCTCGGCAATTTACACGTCGGGATCTCGCTGTTTTGATCTCGCCCCCACCGGGGCATCCTGTTATCGCATAGCGAGCGATTACGCGGCAAGGTTCGGGGTTTTGATCTCGCCCCCACCGGGGCATCCTGTTATCTGGTAACTGCAATCTCCTTTATTGTAGGGGATTGCAGCTACCATATTTTCACGAACTCTGGAATATTCCGATCTGGTTCCGGAGTGGGTTGGAGCAAAGAAGAGAGAACGATCTGTGCGGCCCAGGTAGATTTTTCCATTGGGAGAAGACGAATATCGCCCGGAATCCCAGTAGCCACCCGGCGCATGAATCGGATAACCCTGTCGCATTCGTGAGGCTCACCTTCAAAGAGGTAAATACTGTATTGGACACGGTTACCGCCTACCCTCTCGAACTCTGTTCTTAAGAGAGTCTGGTGTTTCGCTTCAGGCGTATCATACGCAAGCATCACGAGCATGGAGAAGAAATGGGGAGAATGTTGATTTTTCGGTCAGGGCGCGAACAAATGACTCGATAACAATGCGAATGATCGTCCGGAGGCGGAAATTGTTGGCCTTGTGGTGAAACCGTTCCTCCATCATTTCTGCAAACCGCGCGGCGAGCATTTTCTTGTCGTGGATCTCATCGAGATGACGGATGACGGTGAGTTCAACGCAGCAGCGGAACTGCTCAATGAGGTCACAAACGAGGCTGGGGCGATTACGGCGGAGGCGGTGGATCAGGCCAATTCCTGCATCGAGACCAGAGGCGAGGCACTGCCACTCGATGGCATGATATAGAAAGCCATATCCGTAGTTGAGGGCTACGTTTAAAGGAGTCTTTGCCTGCCGCTTTTCCCGAGCGAAAAGATCGGACGAAGCGGCTTGAAAATATCTGGGCCAGAAAAATCGGGCGTATTTCGATTCAAGCCGCAGAATTCGGGAAAACGAGGTTTCTCGTAAGGCTGGCGCAGGTGGAAGCAGTGGATCATAGGAACGCAAAAGGGTATGCTGGTTGCAGACCTTTGCGAAAATTAGATCGGAGGCAAATCGCGTGGCTTGTTTCTCGCTCAACCGACACAAACTTTGCAAAGCAGCCGGTTGGACATAACGGGTGCGGGGAGTAACCGAACATGTGGCCCACTTTCCTGCCTCTTTGTTCCATCTGGCCAATACAAGTGGGCATTGAGCCGAAACAGCCTCGAGTGCGACTTGGCTCCATCGGGCGCGGGAGGAAAAGCACTGCACCGATCCCAGAACATCGATGGCTATCCGATTCGGCCCCGAGATCAGTTTTCCCTTTTCGCAGTGCAAATCAGCCTCGTCATTCAGAAGGATCAGATGGTGGATCATCCGTTTGTTTGGCTTGAAAAAGCAGAGCGATATCGTTCCTCGTAATATACAGTTCCCCCCACTCCACCCTCCTCATAGCCTTTAGCTTTATTCTGCCGCCGGACATGATCGCTGTTACCCGATACCAGTGCTTTTCAGAAACCCTGCCGGACTCAGGACGCTTTCCCTCCCCGGTTACCACGATAAGAAAAGCGTCTCCTTTTCTCAACAGGGCAGGTTTCCCCGTGGATGGATCGACAATCCTGTGAGCGTCGTCTGGAAGCGGATCTCCATAGATCGCGGCCTCGACTTCAGCCCAAGATGCCGAAGATGATCCTTTGATCGGGAATCCGGCCTCAACAAATTGTTTCAGGAGAGCAAGTGCGGCATTTCCTTGCGTGACAAAATGCCAGCGTCGCGGATTGGCATTCAACTTCGTCGCTTCCTCCTTCAGCCGGCCAATGCGAACGGGCTCCATCGTGGACAGGGCCGCCCCATCAAGGAATTTGAGCCATGAAAATGCAGTCCTGAACAGGCTCTCAATCGCTCTGCGGTCGGGGACTCTGCGCAAGGAGAACTCCCACTTTCGCTTTATCGGATTCCAACTGCGGAAAACTTCCAGCCCCTGATATTTCCCAGCATTGAATATTTTAATTGTTTGCCAGTTACCTGCTCCATTGGATTTTGCGCTCAATCCAAGCCCCGGGAAGAAAGCCGTTTCTTTCGAGGCGAACTTGGTTTCCCGCTTTACGACCTGGCCGTTATTTAAAATCAATTTTGTTTCCGGTGGAGAGGTGAGCCAGCGATCAAGTTTTGATTCCGCGGGGATGAGATCGGTGGGAATTCCGCTGTCGGCAAGCCGCTGCTTGAGGGAAACCGTATCCATTCCGTCTTTTTCAGCCGCGAAGGGAACCCTACTGGCGAGTTTTCCTTCCGGCGTGATTCCGAGGATTGTCTGATCGTGAATGCTCGACTTGCTCGAAGCTGAAGGAAAATGAACGACCGGGCAGCGAGGGGCATCGTCAGCAACGATGGGGGCCACCGCTTCCGGGTCAGGGCCGAGCGGGAGAGCCGCGAGCCTGATTTTTCCAGATTCCGGCAGCCGTTCGTCAAAGAAAATACCCCCGCATCGAACGGAGTTCATCCCCTCACGCGGGGGAATGAATGACAGAGTGACGGCATCAACAGCATGATGCACCAGGTCGGAGCGGTCTTTTCTGGGCATTTTCCATGCGGCACGTGCCGTTGCCGTAAGATGGCCTGCCGGGGTTCCAATCCGCTCGGCTCTACGGTTTTCACGAAGCGTCGGATCAGGAATATCTGGCAAACCCATCCACTCCCCCACACCAACATACAGCTGTCTTGCAAGTTGGGACATCCGGGTGGTGTTGCCAAAATCAGGCGGTTCCGGCTTGTCCCAGCAGAAGATCTCCCACTTGACCGCCGGCCACTTCATTTGCCGGGCGTGTTTTTGCATTTCTTCCCAGGATCCAGCGAGGTCGGTTGCCGCTTCGCGGGGAGTGCGGTCGAGTTGTTTGTTGTTTTCGTCAGTCGTTGTAAGGACAAGATTTTCGTCCGTGAATAGGCCTCCGCGACTATCTGGAAAAAGGTGTGCAAGTTGAAGGCTTGCGCTCAAGGGATCTTCGCCAAGTGGTTTGCCTGTAAATGGAGAAACTCCCCCTTGCTGCCGCCACAGTTTCAGCCTCAGCCGGGTCGTGCGGCTTCCTGTGTCCTTCACCCCGAGTGCGCTGTAGGCTTTTTCTGACATTTCCCTGCGGTGCTGAATCTCCTTTAGAAGTTCTCGCTTTCCGTTTTCGCTGCGCGGGGGGTCACCAATGACTTCGACCACGCAGTAGTCGGGGGAGAACTTTCCCCCCAGCCGTGAAGCCAATTCACGAAAAAGGAGCTGGAGCCGGCCATCGACAGCGGTTTCCCCTTTTTGTTTTCGATTGGGATGCCGTGATGTTTTTTGCCGGGACTTCCGGGCGACGGCCCCCAGCAGGAACTCGACTTGCGGATATCTGCCCGAAGGGTCGTAGGTGGCCTCGCGGCGTTTTCGGTAGTAATCCTTCAGACGTGTGCGGATCGCCTCGGGATCGAACCCTCCCTCCGTCGCCAGTAAAAAAAGCCGAGCGGCGGATTCCTTGCAAAGATTGCTCTTTGTTTTTCTGTTCGCGGCGGTTGGGCAAAGCAAGTCTTTGAGAGCCTCGAGGTATGCCTTGTTGAAATCGCTGGATTTGGAAATGCTGGAGCCGAAAGCGGTCTTCAAGCCGGAATCGAGAACCTTCTTTGCTTCCTTCCAGCCTGATATTTTTTCTTTGTTTGCCCTCGCTCTCTCGAATTCAGTCTGCCATTCGATGATTTCCTGAACAAGGGCCGGAGGCAGGGAGACACGATTGGCCGTGGCTCCGATCTCCACTCTTCGGGAGGCAAGGAACTCCAAAAGGAGGAAACGGCGGATCTCCAGGACTTCTCGCTTGTCGCAGGGCTTCTCGCTACCCAGTCCGAGCCAATCGGAAAAAGCGCATTTTTTCGTCTTTTTTTCAAAATGCTGGCGCATTTCACCGGGGGTCTTTCGGTGGTAGAAAAAGATCGATCTGGATTTGTCTTCGTCAGGTTTGATGGCCAGTGCCGACAGAAATTCATCCGGGCTATCGATGAGATGCGCATGGCGTCGGACGAGTTCCTCGAGGTGAGACCAAACAAGTGAACGGGGGAAGGCGATCCCTTTGGGCGTATCGCGAAGGTGGCGTTTTTTTTGTTGAACGTAAGCGGCGAGGCGTTCGCGGATCGGGTTTGTCTGGCCCGAAATCCGTCGGCTCTCAACCAGCTGACTGAATTGCCCGATTTGCTCATCAGTCCACCCAAAGGAAAGGCACTCCTCCGCAAGTTTGTCGGCATCGGGAGCCGCAAGGTAAACATCCATGATCCCCTTGATCGCATTCTTGAAGTCCGTTCCAGATCCCCACGGGTATTCTCCTTCGTCTGAGAAGTAGCTGTAGTCGTAGCCCCGGTGGGCAACAACGTGGCGAATCGCTATGGAGAGAGCCTCTTTGCTTCCAAGATGGGATGTGATTCCCCGCCACCGCAATTCAAAGGGGTCGGAGCGGAGCAAGGCGTCAGCCCGGTCAGAAAACCAAGGCAGGCCGTGCTTCTGAAACAAATCCTCCAATCGCTTCAACCGGATCTGAAGGTTCTTGCGACAATGCCTCCATGCCCTTTTCCCGCGACGATCAGCCAGGCTTTTTGGCCAATCGAAGATCCACGAGGCCGCATAGACAATTTCCTGCCCTTTGCGCACGGCCACCCCGATCCCCTCAATCCCGACATCGACTCCCAGAACGACTGAAGATGCGTAAAATGGGTGGCTCTTCCACCTGGCAACGGCGGAAGTTGGGACTTCAGGACTTTCGGTTAAGTGGTATTTTTTCATTGCGAGATCAGGTGATTCGTTTTATGGATTGCTCAGATCAAAACCAGCCGGCTTGGTGAATGCAGGACAGCATGATGATCCAAGCGTTTAGGTGAGTCCTCTCGGGGATCCTTCGGGATCCCCTTTTTTTTGTCGTCGTCATGTGGGAAGCCTATCTGAGCAGGTCGGACATCTATGGGGCTACCCCAGCGGTGTTTTTCAGCAAGAATTGCAATTCTGCCTTTCGGACCAGTTCGCACCGAGAGGGTCTTCTGCTGCCTGGAGGTCACACTGGCCATGAAAAAATGAAGATTGCACCAAATTCGCCTTGGGGGCGAGGGGAAACCCATGGAAGTTGCTTGTTGCTTGTCTCCGCAGGAATTCGGGATCGCCAGTCCTGGTGCGTTTGTGGTATGGGATTTGTTTTCCCTTTGAACTCAACTGACTTCGCAGCTACCTATTCGTCATGGCACGTCGCAAGAAATCCTCCATCCAACCCCTCTGGCTGTTTGCTGCTGCGGGCCTGATCCTTCTCGCATTTTTCGGTTCCCGGTTTTTTCTCTCCGCGGGGTCCGACCCCTACCGCACGATTGCCCAGCTCGATATTCCCGCTTATCTGGAAAACGCGAACAGCCTGCGGGGGAACGTGTATAAAGCCGAGGGGGAGGTTTCCAATTCGCTGGCGTGGTCGCCCACGTCCGGGCGGCTGATCGCGGTCGATGTGGAAAAGGAAACGATCCCGGTGCTGGTGACACCCGAGTTCAATGCGATCAACATCCAGAAAGGGCAGAAGTTCCGCTTTGTTCTCGAGGTCGATCCGAGGGGTGTCCTGAAAACCAAAAAACTCTCGCAGCTATGAGATCCATCGTCCCCCTGTTTTTTCTCCTACTCTTTGTTGCCGCGACCGCGCGGCCGCAGGGGCAGGTTCCTCCGGGGGCCGGGGATTCGAAAGCCGCCACGGGCGGCGCGCGTCCGGGTCAGATGAACGAGGGGTTCATCGGCAGGGATGTTCCCCATTTCGACCCCGGCACCGACACGATGTCCTACGACGGAAAGCTGTGGAACATCAACGACAACCGCCTGTTCCGCGCCCGGTTTGAAAAATACCTGAATGCGGCGCCCGCGACCGATGCGGCGGATGTGGCCTACCGGCAGACGATCGACAAAATGATGGACCTCCTCTCGCCCGGCAACGCCACAAAGGCGAACCAGGATGCCGCATTTGCGCTACTGAAAAAGGCCTCCCAATACAAGGACGACGCCAACCTTTGCAGCACGCTGGCGGATGCGCTCTACGCCTCGAAAAACAATATTGCCCAGGTGGAGAGATTGAAGCAGGAGAACGTGCTTCTGGAGAAGCAGCGCACGACGGCCGAGTGGAACAACGAGGTGGCCTCGACGGCATCCACCCTGATCCCGAAGGTCTCGAAGGATGACCCGCTCGGCCAGGAGAACCAGAAGCTGGCGCGCGATGCCCGCATGGCGAGGACGAAGCGGCAGCTCTCCGAGGTCGGACAGACGATCGAGAACAACAAGGCGCGGACGGCCCTGCTCGAAATGACGGCCAAGGGGCACCTCCAGGCGCTCATCATGCAGTTCTTTGCGACCCGCCGGTTCGAGCACGTCATCATCGCCAACCGGTTCTACCGGGCGCTCTACACCGATGGGGACAATTCGATCGAGGTCTTCAAAAAGATGGTGGACACGCTGCCGGTCAACAAGGATGCCGGGCAGGCGAAGATCGAGGCGGAATTCGATCCCAAGGTTTCCGGAGAAGCCAAGGGCGGCGGATATGTCGCGGGCGGCACCGGGAACAACGGCACCGGCGCAGGCGGCGGGACCTATGTTCCATCCGGCCAGTCGTTTTCCGCGCAGGGCATGAAGCTCGGCGTCCAGAACCTCGGGGTCGAGAGCCTCGTCGGCGGGGCAGCGACCGCCGCCCAGGCGGTGAGCAAGCTCATCAGCTCGCTCAGCCAGCTCGACGGACTCGCCAACGAGGCGATCCGCGACGTCAACGAGGGAGTCGATGCCTACAAATTTCTGCTTTCAAAAAACGAGATGAAGAGCGCGACCGAGCGCCTGGCCGAAACGTTCGCTTTGGGGGAATTCCTTCCATCCGTCCGCCTCCTGAGCCGTGATGACAAGCGCCGCGCCCTGGATTTTTCGCAGAAGGGTAACGAACTGCTCGCCGCCTTGGAGGTCAACGACCTCACGCGAAGCGCGAAGCTGGTCGAGGAGCTGCAGGCGATCGCCGTGGATTTCGACGTGAGCAAGCCGCTCGCGAAGATAGAAACCGCCAAGACCGTCAGCTCGATGCACCTCGCGAAGGCCCGCAACGCGGCTGCCAGCGGCGACAAGAACGCCATGGAGGCCGAGCTGAGGGCGGCCGCCGAAATCTGGCCGCGGAACCCCGCGCTTGCGGAGATGGGTGGCAAGATCTTCAGCCAGTCGGACGTGCAGCAGCAGGCGATCACGGATTTCGACCAGCTGCTCGGCCAGAAGAATTACCGGCAGATCTACGACGACAAGATGAAGTTCATCGCCGCGACCGCGATGTTCCCGGAGAAGCAGGAGCAGCTCCGCAAGGTTCTCGAGGACATGGCGCTGGTCGAGGCGGCGATCATCCGCGCGCAGGAGGTCGAGAAGCGGGGGGATTTCGCCGGAGCGTGGGAGAGCGCGGAGTCGGCCTACCGCCAGTTCCCGGAGGACAACAAGCTCAACCAGGTCCGCGCCAACCTGACCACTCGCGCACCGGATTTTGTCCGGGCGCTCAAGCAGGCGGAGGAGCAGGAGAAGAAGGACCAGCTGGGATCCTCGCTGGCCTGGTATCTGAAGGCGCAGAAGGACTATCCCGCCAGCGACTTTGCGCGCCAGGGAATCGAGCGGATCAACACCCAGCTCCTCCCGGACGCCAAATAACTCTCCGCACGATAAAACCATGAAATTCCTCGTGTTCTCTTTGTTGGCGGCGATCCTCCCTGTGACCGGCGGGCCCTGCGCCGAACCCGTGCTGGTTTCGCAGGCGGCCCCCTCGTCGGTGGTCAGTTTGCGATCACGGGATCTCGGAATTATCGGCAATATTTTCATCAAGCAGGGAGATAGTGTTTCTAAAGATCAAGAGGTGGTCCGACTTGAGGACTACCTGCAAGTCTATAGTTTCGAGGCCGCGAAGCGGCGCGTGAATGACCAGAAGGCACTGACCGTTGCACAGGCCGATTTCCGTGAAAAAGAAGCCCTGTTGGAGGAAGCCAATGCCAAGCTCAAGCGGAAGGAAATCAGCCCGGCGCAACTTCTGGGAGCTTTCACTGCCAGGGAGGCATCCAAGGCCGGGCTGGAAAGGGCCCAAGAGGGATTGGAGCAGGCCAAACGCGATTTGGATCTTTCCGCCTGGCTCCTCGATAGGCGCACCGTCAAGAGCCCGGTTTTCGGAAAGGTCCTGGAGGTTTTGAAAACGGTTGGAGAAAACGTGGTGCCCGGGGAAGCCATTGTCAAAGTGGGGGATTTCTCGAAGTTGAAAGCCGAGATCCCCCTCTCGAAGGAAGCCGCCTCGAAACTGGTCGCCGGAGATTTTTTCACGGTGAAAACCTCCCCCTCCGGCCCGCCAGTCAAAGCCCTTGTCGAATCCCTCTCCCCCGTGCCCAACTCCACGAATGGGGCGAGCGTCGTCAAGCTGATCTTTGATAACCCGGAACTCAAAGGGGAAAGAAAAGGACCGGACAAATGAAAAGAACGCTATGTCTGATCCTCGCGGTCGGATGGTGTCATGCCCAAGAGCCTGCCGGTCAGGCCCCGCCCCCCGCATCGAAAGACGCTTCCTCTCTGGGCGAGTCCGCCAAGGGGTTGAGCTTTCTTGGCGCAACGATCCCGAGTTTTGACCCGTCGAGCGAAATCGTGCAATGGGACGGGAAGCGCTGGAACATCAACGACAACCGGATCTTTGAAGCGCGGTTTGAAAAATTCCTCAATGCGCCGGAGGCCACGCCGGACAACGACCTCGAATACAACCGGATTCTCGCGCGGATCCTGGACCTGCTGGCGCCGAACAAGAACACGCCGAAATCTACCGACGAGGCGTTTCATCTTCTTTCGAAGGCATCGCAATTTGACGGCGACGCCCGGCTCTGCGACGGCATCGCCAATCAGGTGGAGGCCGCGAGGATCGCCAGGCAGTCCAACGAGAACCTCATCGCCGCCAACTGGCTCTTGGAAAAAGAGCGAAAGAGGCTCGAATGGAATTCCAAGATGACGGCTGCGGGCAAAGCCCTCGATGAATCTTCCGGAAACGATGGGGTGCTGGAGGACCTGAAGAAGAAAGAAAGAAAGGGGGATGAGCAGAGCAGACTCGATGTGGAATTGCAGCCGATGACCACCCGGCTGGCCGAGGTGAACGCCCTCCTGAAGGCGAACCAACTCAAACGCGAGGTTTCCGAGTTGCAGGTTAAAGTCGAGTTCCAGGCACTGATCGTTCAGCATTTCCTGCAGCGCCGCTTCCAGCATGTGCTGATCGGGACCCAGTTCTATCGCTGCATCTTCAGCGACGGAGACAGCCTCCTGCGCGTTGGGGAGGACGCGAAGAACCTCTTTTCAAATGCCTCGGGGTTCCCCCCGACCGTCGGCACCTTGGACTCGCTGGCAAACGAGGCCTTGCGCGATGTCCGGGAGGGGGTCCGGGCTTTCCTTTTTCTCTTGAAAAAAAACGAGCTCGAAAGCGCCACCAGGCGCCTGGCGGAGACTTTTGTCTTGGGGGAATTTGTCCCCGAGATCCGCACCCTCCCGCGAGCGGACAAACAGCGGGCGCTCGATTTTCTTCAAAAATCGAACCAGCTGATCAGCGCGATCGATGTCAAAGATTACTCGCTCGCGGAGAAACTCACCAAGGAGCTTAAGGAAACCGCGAAAGATTTTGACACCTCCAAGCCGCTGGCGGCGATCGAGACCGCCCGCACGGTGTCCGCGATGCATCTCGCCAAGGCAAAAAATGCGGCGACCAGCGGCGACAAGCCCACCTTGGAGGCTGAACTCAAGTCCGCCACCGAAATCTGGCCGCGCAACCCCGCGCTGACGGAGGTCGGGGGGATGATCTTCAGCCAGACGGACCTGCAGCAGCGGGCGATCACGGATTTCGACCAGCTGCTGGGCCAGAAGAATTACCGGCAGATCTACGACGACAAGATGAAGTTCATCGCCGCGACCGCGATGTTCCCGGAGAAGCAGGAGCAGCTCCGCAAGGTCCTCGAGGACATGGCGCTGGTCGAGGCGGCGATCATCCGCGCGCAGGAGGTCGAGAAGCGGGGGGATTTCGCCGGAGCGTGGGAGAGCGCGGAGTCGGCCTACCGCCAGTTCCCGGAGGACAACAAGCTCAACCAGGTCCGTGCCAACCTGACCACTCGCGCACCGGATTTTGTGAGGGCGCTCAGGCAGGCGGAGGAGCAGGAGAAGAAGGACCAGCTGGGATCCTCGCTGGCCTGGTATCTGAAGGCGCAGAAGGACTATCCCGCCAGCGACTTTGCGCGCCAGGGAATCGAGCGCATCAACACGCAACTCCTTCCGGACGGCAAGTAACCGGAGACGCTCAAGCTTGCGGTGAGCCTAAAAAGAACAGAAACTGGTCGCGAATAACGAAAGGACGCGAATGGCAGAAATTGACAAAATGAGGCGATATCATATTGCGGGGGAGGCCTTAATTTTTCTCTCTGCCTGATTTTATTCGCGCTCGTTTGCGTGATTCGCGGGCAACTGCCGGAATTCGTGTGAAACAAAAAATCCTCATCGTTGACGGCCACAGCATGATCTTCCAGTGGCCGGAACTCTCAAAAAATTATGCGACCGAAGGAGCCTCCGTGCGCGATAGCCTTGTGCGGATGCTCACCGCCCTGCAGGACAACTCCGATTGGACGGTGGCGGTGGTTTTTGACGGCCGGGGAATCAAGGCCTCCAGCGAGGGGGATCCGGGCGGGATCAAAATCTTCTATTCCCGGGACGGGCAGACGGCGGATTCCATCATCGAGCGGCTTGCGGCAAAATACGCCGTCAACTGCGATGTCACGGTCGCCACGGACGACCATCTGGAGCGGACCACGGTCGAGGCGTTCGGGGCAATGTCCATTTCCTCGCGGCAACTGCAATCGGAGATCGAGGCGGCGGAGCAAGAGGTGCGTGTGACGATCCAGCGCCTGTGCAAGAAGTAAAGAACCTCGGGGCAAGCCCCGAGAAACTTGGAGGGACCGGCGCTGTCCGGTCCGTTGCCATCCACGGACGACACGGCGGTCGTCCCTCCAGCAACAAAGCCGAAGCAAGCTTCGGGGTATCAGACCCAGTGGGAATGATGGCCGATGCCATGCCGCTGATGATGCGGTTGCGGCGCGGTCAGGGGATCCTCAAATCATACGTCAGGTCTCCGCGCTGACCCGGTTTGCAGGGCTTGTCTGCGGCGGGCGCTTGGGCCGGACCTGCTGAACGAAAGACGCATTCCTTCGGGGCGAGAACGTAGCGGCGCGACCTCTTGGCCGAGAGGAGGGCAACCTCGAGAGGAACCTGCGGCGGGAGTCCGGGGTGCAGGGACGGGTAGAGATTCGTGCGGCGGTAGCGCAGGCCGGCGATGAACATCCCGCCGGCGATTTTCTTCAATTCCAGCGGGCGGTTGTTGATGCGGATCTCGTGCGATTCAAAAAATTCCCGGTCGGCGACGAATTCCAGGCGCTCCATCGAGGTATCCACGAACCGGCTGGTTGTGCCGCCGTCCACCGGCGTCTCGCACAGGAGCGGCCAGCTTTCGTGCGCCTTGCGGATCGCAAACCCGCGGACATGCAGCAGCGCGGGAAACTTCCACTCCCAGATTTTCCGGAACAGATTTTCGTCCATCGGGAATCCTCCGGCCAGAAGGTCGGACAGGACGTGTGCCAGGTCCTGCCAGAGGATGGCCGGCAGGAAAAAGCGGTCGTGCAGATCCCCTGAGAAATCCCGGAGTTTTCCGCGCTGCGGGTTTTTGAGCAGCCATGCGGCGAGCGCGCTCCAGAGCAGTGCGACCGCGCTCATCCACCCGGCTTCCGGCAGGGACTCGATCGCGCGGAACTCGATCAGGCCAAGGGTTCCGGCCGGCCAGCCGACGTTCCAGAACTTGTCGAGGCTGATCTCGCTGCGGTGCGAGTTTCCGGTCACATCCGTCTGGAGGTGGCGGAGGGTTTCGGAAATCAGGTGCCTGTGATCGCCATCCGGCAGCGACTCCAGAAACGACAACGCCATCTCGAGGTCATAGCGGTCGCGGGCGGATTCATCCGCGCGCGGGGCCTGCGACGAGGCTCCGACGTAGCAGCCGGTGAAAAGGTAGGCGAGGGAAGGGTGATGCTGCCAGTAGCGGAGGATCGAGGTCAGCCAGCCGGGGCGCGAGAAGAACGGATTCCGGTCGAGATCCGGTCCGCCCCAGAGCAGGTGGTTGCCACCGCCGGTTCCCCCCGCATGGGAGCCGGATTGCTTTTTCCAGGAACGCAGCCCGCATTCCTCCGCCGCGCGCGTGACGGTGCGTATCCAATGGTCGTATTCCTCCCAACCCGCGCAGGCCGGGAGATTGATTTCCAAAACTCCGGGATCCGCGGTGAGGCCGAGCTGGATCCAGGAGAGAGACTCGTCGGCTGGCGTGTAGCCCTGCATTTCCACGCGCCCGATGCCAGAGTCCCGGAGCGCGTTTTCAATGATGGCCAGCATCGCCACGAACGGGGCCTGGAGGAGGGGCGGCATGAAAATGGAGAGACCGGATGCTTTCCACTCCAGCGTCAGTGCCCGCCGGGGAATTTCCGGAGCCAGAACATGGAGCGGAAGGCGGAGCCCGGCTGGTCCCTGCGCAGACGTGAGCTCGAGCTTCCCCGTCGGCCACGGGAAGGTTTTCCATTCGCCGTCGACATCATCCACAAGGAGCGCCCATGCCTGGGATTCGCGATCGAGCGGATCCGGAAGGCGCTTCCATTTTGCATTGGCGTTCAGCCCGGTGGCGACCAGCTTCCGGAATGTGTCCAGCGAGGATTTCGTCGGTGCCGCATGGGATCGCGCGCGGAAGATCGGCGACCCATCGCGGTTGGCGAGGATCCGGATCGCCCACCGCGGGTTGAGCTCGCCCGGATACGATTTTCCGGGGCAGAAAAAATCCACGCCGCCCTTGAGATGACGGCGGAGGAGGTTGGCTGCCAGCTTCCGTGCGTAGCGGAGCTTCGTCGGCCCGACCGCCGAGTAGCTCCACTCCGCGCCATCCGGCTTGAGGGGCACAAAGGTCGGCTCGCCGCCGAGCGTCATCTCGATGCCGGATTTTGAAAAGGTCTCCGAGCAGCGCTGCGAGACATTGAGCATCCAGGCGCTCATGCTTTTTGAACCTCGAGTTCGGCGGCCAGCGTGCTCGCGATGGGTTTTTTTCCGTAGTAGGTGCCGGCCACCGGCGAGATGTCCTCGTGGTTGAGCCCGACGGCCGTCGTCACAAAGTGGTGGTCGCAAAAAACGCCGTTTGTCGGGTCGAGTCCGATCCATCCGGCACCGGGGAGGAACGCTTCCACCCAGGCATGGAGCGCGCTTTCGGCGCGCCGTTCGCCGGGAGCCTTGCCGCCCTCCCAGACAAACCCGCTCGCCAGCCGGGCCGCCACTCCATTCTGCCTCAGGACCTCCGCGAAGAGCGGCCCGAAGTCCCGGCACGAGCCCATGCCGCGCCGGAGCGTCTCCGCCGGCGGAAACGGCTCGCCTTCATCCCGTCGCTCATACTCCAGGTTTTCGTGGATCCAGCGGGTGAGGCTTACAAGCGTCTCGACTGTCGGCCGGGGGGCATCAGGAGCCAAAGGCGCAGGCAGCGCAAGCGAGGGTCCCCGCTCCAAAAATGCCGCGAGCAATTTTCTTTCATGATCGGAATACTCGCAGGGAATCTGAAGTCCGCGGGAATCGAGGAGGAAGTGGAAGGGGTTGCGCTCCCGGACATCGAGGTCGAGCTCCAGGCGGAATGGAAGGTCCTGGACCGGCTCCGGGAAAAAGCAATACGCGATGAGGTTGTCGAAGAGGTCCCTCCGCCATTGCACGTCGCCGGACGGGTCGGTGGTGAAATCCGTTTTTCCAACACGCACGAAAAGATCGGTCCGCGGAAAAATCCTCGCGAGGTGCGGGGACAGCGACACGGGCTCCGCGTAGGAATAGACCGCTTCGTATCGGATGCTGAGTCTCATGGTTTTTCCGCGAGTCGTTTCATTGTCACACGCACTTTCATGCTCTGGGTGCCCGAGCCCTTGAACGTGCCGCGCACCGGGGACGCGTCCTCGAAATCCCTCCCCAGCGCCACCGCGATGTGGCGTTCGCCGCACCACTGGTCGTTTGTGGGGTCAATCGCCACCCACTGCAAGCCGGGAAGCATGACCTCAACCCATGCGTGCGTCGCGATCGATCCCACCAGCTTTCCCGGGCCGTCGGTCTCGATGTATCCGCACACGTAGCGGGCCGGCAGCCCCGCCGTGCGCAGCACGCTGAGCATGATGTGCGCGAAGTCCTGGCAGACGCCCTCGCGCTTTTTCCACACGGTCGCGAGCGGGGTCTTCACCTCCGTGGCCCCGGGCTTGTATTCGAAGCGCTCGTGGATCGCACGGTTCAGGGCGGTGACCGCTTCCCCCACCGGCACTCCGCTCCGCAGATATTTTTTCGCCCACTCCGTCGAGGCCCCGCCTGTGGGCACCGCCTGCGTCGGCTGAAGGTAGTCGAAGACATCCGTGAGCGACGAGGCCAGGATCTGCCGGGCCTCGGCGACCGGCAGCGCCAGCGCCTCTTCCGGACGGTGGTGCGGCTTCGTGCGGACGGTCATCCTGTTCGTCACGGTGAGCCGCTCGTGGCGGAGGGTCATCGAATAAAATGTCGCGGTATTTCCGAAATAGTCCACGTAGTTGGAAGTCCCGGCCCCGGGTGAGAACTCGATGCTGTGGGCCAGGATCTCCTGCTCCTTCCGGTGCGGAGGGGTGAGGCGTGCCTCGACATAGGCCTCGCTGACAGGGTCGCTGTAGCGGTAGTCGGTGAGGTGGATGACGTCGAAGAGCATTCTCAGGCGTTCGGGAAAAGCGGCTGGGTCTCATGCCGCATGTGGATCTGGTGGTTCAGGAAGCCGTCGGCAATGAGGTCGTGGATCCCCCGCACACGCACGAGCAATTCCTCGCTCTTCGCCTGCAGCGGGAGCTTGCGCCCGCCCTCGGCCGGGCCCCGGAGCAGGTGGTCCCAGTCAGTCGCCTGGATCGTCCCGATCAGGGCCTCGATGGCCGCCACCGAGCGCCCGGTGGCCGGCGAGCGGACGTCCTCGCTCTCGGCGATCCGCGCCGCGCATCCGCGGAGGCAGCGGGTGACCGAGCGCGGCGCGACGGGATTTTTCCAAAGAAGCTCGAGCAGCGGCGCGGGCTCGATGCGCATCTGGTAGACCCGCCGGTAGACGTCCCGGCTGTTCAGGAGCCGGAGGAATGCCGAGAGCCGGATCTCGGTCGCGTGTTCGCTCTTGTCCGGATCCTGCGGCTGGAGGAGCGGGCCGGAGATCGAGTTGATCGCATTTGCCGTGATCGCCGCGCGCTCGATGAGCTGCCCGATCTCGCAGAATTTCCATCCCCCGTCGGCGACCATCGTGCATTCCGCCGTCCCGAAAAATTGCGGGATCAGCGCGCGCGCAAAATCGCAAAGCTTCCGGGTGGAGGATGTCAGCGCATCGTGCGGAGCGTCCGGGCGGAAGCGGGTCTTTTGAAACCGGTCCCGGAGGAGGCTCAGGACGCCCCAGGCTTCCAGGCTCAGGGTTTCCAGGACGTTTTCGGCATTTTTTGAGGCCCGCAGGATCGCGCTGACCACCGATCCCGGCTCGTCGATGTCGAGCGTGAGCCGGTAGCGGCCGGGGGCGTTGGAGATGGTCCGGCGTGTCGCCGAGCCCGAGCCCTCGAGCATGGGAAGAATTCGGTTCCAAACCGGCCGGTAGTGCGTGCGCTCGGTCGGGTTGAGCTCCTCGAGTTCGAGGGATTCGATCACGCCGACCATGCCGGCAAGGCTGTAGGCGCGCTCCATGTATCTGCCGATCCAGTAGAAGGCCTCGGCCACCCGGCTGGTGACATACTGGGTCGGCGGTGCGGTCTCCGTGGACCTCGGCGCTTCCGGTTCCTGCGGCTCCTCCTCGAATCCCACCTGCACCCACGTGTCCTTGCTCCCGCCGCCGAGTTCGGACGACGTGTAGGGGGTCTCGTGCGTGGAGACGCGGGTCAGGGCTCCTGGAAAAACCTCGTAGTCGCCGTTCCCGAGCCGGAGCGCAAACAGGATGTGGTCCTGCCGGCGGATCGCGCGCTTGCCATCCTGAAAACAAACCGTGTCCGCATCGCAGTCCTGCGGCTGCGCGACGAAATGGGAGGCGTTCTCAAGGATTTCCGCGCGGACCTCCGCGAGCTTTTCCGCAGGGGGCCGGAGGCCGTCGCCGCCCATCAGGATCCGTTCCCCGTAGAGCGGGCGGATGGTGTAATCGGCAAGGTCGGCGAGCACCATCTCGCGCTGGTCGATGTCGCCGAGCCAGTAGGTCGGAAGGCTCTTCAGGATTGTCCGCTCGCCGAGGTAATGCCGGATGATGTTGCCTGCGAGCGGGAGGAGGCTGCGGTCGTCGGCGAGCTGGGAGCCGATCGCGTTGACGACCGCGACCGTGCCCTTGCGGATGCAATGGACCAGGCCGGGAACGCCGAGCAGCGAGTCCCGGCGGAACGCCATCGGATCGAGCCATTGGTCCGAGACCCGGCTGTAGATGATTTCCACCTTTTCGAGTCCGGAAACGGTCTTTAGGTAAACCGCATCGTTGAGAACCAGCAGGTCGCCTCCCTGCACCAGCGGAATGCCCATCCTTCTCGCCAGAAAGCTGTGCTCGGAATACACCGGGCTTCCGGGCCCCGGCGAAAGGAGCACCACGGTCGGCTCCGCCGCGCCGGAAAGCGACCGCAGCATTTCCAGGATGTTCGTCGAGGCGTCGGCGATCGAGTGGATCGAGGTCTCCTGGAACGATTGCGGGATCACCCGCGCGAGCGCCCGGCGGTTCTGGATCATGTAGGACATGCCGGACGCGTTGCTGAAGTAGTGGTGCTTCACGCCGAACTCCCCGCCCGGGAGGCGGCAGATGCTGATGCCGCTCAGGTGGAGGTAGGCGCCGCCGGGCGGAGGCAGGTTGGCCGCGGCATGGCGGAAAAACGAGCTGCCGAGCACCGGCTGGATCGGCACGTCCTCACTGCGGAGAATCCGCTTTTTCGAATAGACATCCTGCAGGAACAACTCGAACGCCCGGAGCCGCTGCTTGATCCCGGCCACGAGCGGTTCCCATTCCTGCGGGGTGAAAATCTGGGGGAGGAGGTCGCAGAACCACGGGCGCCGTCCCCACGGGCGGTCGCGCGCGATGTCGAACGTCACGCCCATCTCGCGCATCGTGGCCTCGAGCTGCTCGTCGAGCGCCCGCGTCTTTGCCGCCGGCATGCTGTCGAGCCGCTCGAACAGCGGCCGGTACATCTCGCGCGGAGCCCCGTCCTCTCCAAACGTTTCATTCCATGACCGAAAATCCGCAGCGGACTTTTTTGTCTCCCTCAGTGGCACGGGGGGAGGCTTCCCGCCCTGCCTCCCATGGTCAAGCGCAATTCGCTCAGCCGCGCAGCGCCTCGATCTGGCGCACGATGTCCGCCTC
Source organism: Verrucomicrobiota bacterium (assembly GCA_026398275.1). Taxonomy (GTDB): domain Bacteria; phylum Verrucomicrobiota; class Verrucomicrobiia; order Chthoniobacterales; family Terrimicrobiaceae; genus QYQL01. Next base: position 79,211 of record JAPLTF010000064.1, on the reverse strand, counting down.
GGTGACATCGTGTGAAACAAACGCCTCGCCGGGCTTATTCAAGAGGACAAACCGGACCGAGCCGCCGTGGAACTTTTTGTCCTTCCGCATGGCGGAGAGAACGTCATCGGTTTTGATGTCCGGCGGCAGGCTCAGGGGAAGCTGATAACGTTCGAGAGCGGCGAATATCCGGTCGCGAACTTCAGGATCGAGCCCGGCTTTTTCCACCGAGAGCCGGCAGGCGGCGACGAGCCCGAGCGAGATGGCCTCGCCGTGCAGGTAGCGTCCGTAGCCGGCGGCATTTTCGATCCCGTGGCCGATCGTGTGCCCGAAGTTCAGAAGCGCGCGGACGCCCTTGGTTTCAAATTCGTCCTTCGTGACGACCGCCGCCTTGATTGCCACGTTCCGCGCGATCAGGGCTGGAAGGTCGTCTAGCGCATCCAGCATGGCAAAGTCGCGGATCGCCGCATGTTTGATCACCTCCGCGAAACCCTCGTTAAACTCCCGCGCGGGCAGGGTGGCGAGCGTGTCGGTGTCCGCAATCACCAGGCGCGGCTGGTGGAAGGCACCGATCAGGTTTTTTCCGCCGGCGGCATTCACGCCGGTTTTTCCTCCGACCGAGCTGTCGACCTGCGAGACAATCGTGGTCGGAACCTGAATGCAAGGGATTCCCCGGTAGTAGATCGCCGCTGCAAATCCCGCGAGGTCGCCGACCACTCCGCCTCCGAGCGCAACGACCGCAGAGCTCCGATCCAAACCCGCCTCGATCATCTGCTCGCAAAGCGAAGAAACCTGCTCCATGGATTTCGAGTTCTCGCCGGCGGGTGCCACCAGTGTCCCGACCTTGAAGCCGGCGTCCTGAAGCGATCGCGAAACGCGCTCCGCGTAGAGCGGGGCGACATTCGAGTCCGAGATCAACGCGCATCGACCGGGCTTGATGACCCCCGCTGAAAGGTCTCCCGCCTGATCCAACAGTCCGGGACCGACATGCACGTCATATGGCGAGCGCTGAAGCGGGACGGAGACAATCATCGAAACCACTCTGTCCGATCCGTGCGGCGGAGTCGAATCGGAATTCCGCCCGCCGTCAATTTCGGGTGCGATCAAAACTGGGGGAGGTTAGACGCAATGCGTGGTAGGGCGGGACGTCCTCGGCCCGCCGCGTGGAGAACGGTCAGCCCGGAGGTCTGCCCCTACCTTTCGCGGACCAAGGAAACCTCACTCACATTTGATCGCTCCCGTCATTTTCAGTCTTCGACTGTCGGGAGTGGCGGTGCGGCGAGGACGTCCTCAGTGGAGGAGGATCTCGGGAGCGGAAACCAGACGATCAGCGGGAGGCCGAGCAGGAGAATGATTCCGGCGAAGACGAGGGCGTGGGAAATTCCGACATGGGTCGCGATCCACCCGTTCCATGCGCTGCCGAGGCCCATGCTGCCCTGAAAAAATACGAGGTAAAACGAGAGGGCGCGTCCCCGCATCGCCGCAGGCACGGACACCTGCACGGCCACGTTGAACTGGATGAGCACGGCGACCCAGGCCAGCCCGCCTGTGAAAAGGGCGCAGAGCGCGACCGGGAAGCGGTGGATGGTGCCGAGGCAGATGAAGGACAGCGACAGCAGGAGGATCGCCGGCGCTGCGATCCGGTCCGGGTGCCAGCGATGCCGCATGCCCGGAACGAGGCCGCCGGTGATGATCGAGCCGAGACCGAAGGCTCCGAGAAGAAATCCATAGCCCAGCGGGCCGGTCTTCAGGGTTTCCCTCGCCAGCAACGGCAGGACCGCCCAGATCGCGCTCGCGGCAAATGCAAACGCCGACACGCGCAACAGCGGGGCGCGCATGATCGGTGAGAAGAACGCAAAATCAAATCCCTCGCGCAATGTCTTGAGAACCTCTTTCTGCTGGCGCTGGAACGGCGGGCGCTTCCAGGCGGCCAGCACAAACACCGTTCCGAGGAAAGATGCGGCGTTGAGAAAAAAGACAACAGCGGGCCCCTTCGCTGCGACGAGCAGCCCGCCGATCGCCGGCCCGATCGAACGCGCGCTGTTGAAGCTCATGCTGTTCAGCGAGACCGCAGCCGCAATCTGTCCGGGTGAAACCATCTCCTGGATCTGGGACTGCCAGGCCGGGAGGTTGAGCGCGCTGAAAAATCCGAGGCACAGTGTCAGCCACAGCAGGGTTGCGGGTGAGATGTGCCCGGTGACCGTGATGAGGCCGAGGGTCGCGGCCCCAATCATCATGGCCGTCTGGGTGACGATGAGGATGCGACGCCGCTCGACCATGTCGGCGAGGACGCCGCCAAGTATTCCCGCGAAGAATGTCGGCAGGAAAATGCACGCTGGAACGAGCCCCACGAGGAGCGGCGAGGTGGTCATGGACGTCATGAGCCAGGCCGCCCCCACGCTGTGCATGAGGGTCCCGACATTCGAGAAGACAGTGGCGATCCAGAGCGCCCGGAACACCGGGTTGGCGAGCGGCGCGATCAGGGTTTTGAAATATCCCGCCTTCACCAGAAAAAGCTGATGGCGAGGACGACGAGCACCACGGCGCTGATCAACGCATACATCCGGTTCCCCTCCATGAGATAGCCAACCCCGGCCAGCAGGACGCGGACGGGAGGATTGAGGAGCAGGAGGAAAATCCCGATCATGGCGATGCTGAGCTGCTCACCGGCCGCATGCCAATCGAGCGCCCGCCGGACCATGCCGAACGGGTTTTCGAAGTATTTCGGTTCGCCGGAAAAGATGTGGTCGCCCGGGTTCCCGCCCACATGCGCGGAGAGAAACCAGACGAGCCCGATCGCGATGAGCGACGCCGAGATGAGGGTGCCGGTGACCATGACGCGCGCGAGGAGTGAGGTGAGCCGGTTCAATGGAGTCCTTTCCAGATCATCTGCAGTGCGATGAACGAGACGGCGGTGAGGAAAACCGCGCGGAGGAGTTTGACCGGGGCGACCGGCAGGAGCCTGGCTCCCACAAAGGCTCCGGCGAGGACGCCCAGCGCCACGGGGGAGACGAGCGCGGGATCGAGGTAGCCTTTTTTCAGATAGATCCCGACGCTGGCTGCTGCGGTGACGCCGATCATGAAATTGCTCGTCGCAGTCGTCACCTTGAATGGCAGCCTCATGATCTGGTCCATGGCCAGCACCTTGAACGCCCCCGAGCCGATGCCCAGCAGCCCGGAGAGGACGCCCGCCACCCACATGACACAAAACCCCGGGACGAGCGCGGCGACCCCGTAGGGCGAGATGGTTCCGTCAGGTTCCGGCAGTTCTCCCGGCAGGTCGAGTTTCAGGGCGAGGGGATCCGACTCGGCTGGCAGCAGCCGGGTTTCGGGCTTCTTCTTCAGGGAAAGAAAAACTGTGGCCAGCAGCGCGACCCCGAAGATGATCGCCAGCAGGGACTGGTCGAGCACGGTGGCAAGGATCGCGCCGCAGACCGCCCCAACCGTCGTGGCGACGCAGAGGAACAGCCCGATTTTCATGTTGGAAATCCCGTCGCGAAGGTAGGCGGCAGCGGCCCCGGAGGATGTGGCGATCACCGAGCAGAGCGCGGCGCCCATGGCATAGCGGAGGTCGATTCCGAAGCAGAGAACGAGCAGGGGAGTGATGATGATCCCGCCCCCGAGCCCGATCAGCGATCCCAGGACCCCGGCAAAGAACGAGGCGGCACCGACCGCGATGTCAAAATACGGCTCGGTCATCGCCCGGTGTCCTCACCTTGCCGACCGGCGGTGAATCCAGATGCTTTGCAGGAGGCCGAATCCGAACAGCGTGATCATCACAAACGATCCTCCATAGCTGATCAGCGGCAGCGGCAGCCCGGTGATGGGCGTCACAGAGATTGTCATCCCGATATTCATGAAGACGTGGGTGAAGATCAGCATGACAAACCCGACCGCCAGCAGTCGGCCAAGGTCGTCCTCCGCCTCCATCGCGACCTGCAAAATCAGAAGGCTGAGCAGCGCGAATGCCCCGATGAGCGCCACGCCCCCGATGAATCCGTGCTGCTCGCCCAGCACCGAAAAAATAAAGTCGTTGTGGACGATCGTCGAGGGGAGGAACCCGAGCTCGAGCTGCGTGTTCGGCGCCTTGAAGCCCTTGCCGGAGAAACCGCCCGAGCCGATCGCGATGAGCGATTGCGTGATGTTCCACCCGTCGCCCTGCGGGTCGGCCTCGGGGTTCAGGAATGTCGTGATGCGCGAGTATTGATACGGCTTGAGCCCGAACTGGACGACAACCGGGATCATGGCCACCCCGACCAGCAGCATGGAGATGAGCCACCGCTTCGGGATGCCGCCGACAAACATCATCGCCAGCAGGACCGGAACCCAGACGATGCACGAGCCGAGGTCGGGCTGGATCAGGATGAGGATCCACGGCGCGCCGACGATGGCGCCGCAGCAGAGGATCCGCAGGACGGCCGGCATGTTGCGATAGTTTTGCAGGAAGATCGCCAGCGTCAGAATCCCGGCCACGATGGCCAGTTGGGACGGTTGGAAGTTCATGGGCCCAAGGTTCAGCCAGCTCCGCGCCCCGTATCTCTTCTCGCCGAACAGCATCGTGGCGACCAGCAGGAGCATGCTGATGACGTAGATCGGAATCGCTCCGAACCTCACCCAGCGGTAGTCCACGAGCGCCACCACAAAAAACATCGGCAGGCAGATCAGGATCCAGATCGTCTGGGACGACCAGAAGTTGGCCTCGCGCATCCATGTTGCGCTGTAGATCGCATAAACGCCGTAGGCGAGCAGCGCAATCATCAGGCCGAACAGGAGCCAGTTGATCCGCAGGAAATTTCGAAGGATCGGGTGCATCAGGCGAGTTGTGGTATCGCGGCGAGAAGGGCCTTGGTGTAGTCGGCCTGGGGGTTGTTGTAAATGGCCTCCGCCGGTGCGGATTCGACAATTTTTCCGTGGTGCATGACCAGGACATGATCGCTGATGTGCTCGACCACGGCAAGGTCGTGAGCGATGAACAGGTAGGCGATCCCGAACTGATCCTGAAGATCCTGGAGCAGGTTGACGATCTGGGCCTGCACGCTCACGTCGAGCGCGCTCACCGGCTCGTCGCAGACGATGAACCGCGGCTCGACCGCCAGGGCCCGCGCGATCCCGATTCTCTGGCGCTGGCCGCCGCTGAATTCGTGGGGATACCTCCTCATCATCTCCGGCTGGAGGCCGACCAGTCGAAGGAGTTCGGCGACGCGGTCGCGGCGGTCGGCGCGGGATTTTTCCGGGAAATGGATTTCGAGCGCCTCGGAGACGATTTCGGCGATGCTGAAGCGCGGGTTGAGCGAGCCGAACGGATCCTGGAAGATCATCTGCATCTCGCGCCGGAACGGGCGGAATTCCTTCTCGCTGAGCGGGAGGATGTCGCGGCCGTCGAAGGCGACGCTTCCCGATGTGGACGGGATCAGCTTGAGGATCGTCCTGCCGGCGGTGGTTTTGCCGCTGCCGCTCTCCCCGACAAGGCCGACGGTCTGGCCCGGCTCAACGGAAAAGCTGACATCGTCAACGGCCTTGATGTCCCCGGTTTTCCGGCGGAGCAGCCCGCCGTGCACGGGAAACCAAGTCTTGAGGTTGTTGACTTCGAGGAGCGGCATGGAGAGAACCACTACCTCCTGCGAGGGGTGTTGTCACCCGTCATCATGCCAAGGTCAAACGCATCAAAATCGTTCCGGCGTTGAGCTTCTGGCAAAGGAGAACGGGCGTCCCGCCCGTTTAGAGGCTGACTTTCGCCTGAAAATGCCCTTGCGCCATTCACAGGCGAGACGCCTGTGCTCCCTGTATCGGCGAAATCCAGCGGGGATTTTGGCGCATTTGCCCTGTCATCATGCCGCTTTTGCGGGGACCGGAATCAACCCTTCTTGAGAAGGGGAAGCCCGGTGCGCTCGTTCTCGGATACAATGTAGCCGGTCGGGAGGGCCTCGATGGCGGCCTCACCGGCCACGCCGGCAAAGTAATAGAGGGTCACTTCCCGGCCGCCTTTGAGTTGCTGGAGGCGGCGGTGGAGGAAATAGGTTTTACCGGATTTCTTGCTTTGGACGCTGAAGGCCATGGCTTTGGATTTGTTGGTTGTTCTGTCGGGTGGGGAAACTTTATTTGACGAGACCCGCGCCGTGCAGGGTCTTGTAGGCGCCGTTCTTCGAGAGGGTTTTGAACGCCCGCGCCGTCGCCTTGACGGTGACAAACTTTTTCAGTTCGGGCACCCAGACGCGCTTGGTCTTCAAATTCGGCTGGAAGAGCCGCGGTGTGACGGCCGTGACGTGCATGCCGATGCCGCCCTTCTTTTTAGCCAGACCCCGGCGGTGGATTTTTGATCCGCGGACGGGTTTGGCTCCTGTAATGCTGCACTTTCTAGACATAATTGAGAGTTGGCGAACTTAACGGATGACCCGGATGAGTCAAGACTTTGATTTGAGCTCCGCGAGATCGGCATCGACCATGATGCGGACGAGGTCGCGGAATTTCGTTTTCGGTTCCCAGCCGATCTGTTTTTTTGCCTTGGCGGGGTCGCCGACGAGGAGGTCGACCTCGGCCGGGCGCTCGTATCGGGCGTCGAATTTGACAAATTCTTTCCAGTCCAGGTCCGCGTGGCCGAAGGCCGCCTCGACAAACTCGCGGACCGTGTGCGTCTCGTTGGTGGCGAGCACGTAATCGTCGGAGGTGTCCTGCTGGACCATCATCCACATGCCCTCGACATATTCCGGGGCGTATCCCCAGTCGCGCTGGGCGTCGAGGTTTCCGAGGAAGAGCTCCTTCTGTTTGCCGACCTTGATGGCCGCGACGGCACGGGTGATTTTTCTGGTCACGAACGTCTCGCCGCGGCGCGGGCTTTCGTGGTTGAAGAGGATGCCGTTCGACGCGTGCATGCCGTAGCTTTCGCGGTAGTTGACGGTGGCCCAGTAGGCAAAAACCTTCGCGCAGCCGTAGGGGCTTCTCGGCCAGAACGGGGTGGTTTCGGTCTGCGGGACGGCCTGGACTTTTCCAAACATCTCGCTGCTCGAGGCCTGGTAGAAGCGGGATTTGACGCCCGCCTCGCGCAGCGCCTCCAGAATCCGGATCGTGCCGAGCCCGGTGACGTCGGAGGTGTATTCCGGAATGTCGAAGCTCACGCGCACGTGGCTCTGGGCCCCGAGGTGGTAGATCTCATCGGGCTTCAACTCGTAGATGAGTTTGACGAGGTTCACCGAATCCGCCAGATCGCCGTAATGCAGGAACAGCCGGACACATTGACGTGGGGATCCTGGTAGAGGTGGTCGATGCGGCTGGTGTTGAACGTGCTCGCGCGGCGGATGATGCCGTGGACTTCGTAGCCTTTCGAGAGAAGCAGGTCGGCCAGATAGGAACCGTCCTGCCCGGTGATGCCTGTGATGAGCGCTTTTTTCATGGGGTTTCGAGTGCAGCATTCTGGATTTCGAGAAGCTTGGCAATACCGCCTTTGGCGGCCGCCACCATCGCTTCCAGCTGGACCGCACTGAAGACGGATTCCTCGCCCGAGCCCTGGACTTCGACGAAATCCATCTTGTCGGTCATCACGATATTCATATCCACCTCGGCGTCCTTGTCCTCGTGGTAATCGAGGTCCACGAGCACCTCGCCCTGGACGATGCCCACGCTCACGGCGGCCACGCGGTTTTTGATCGGAAGTGCTGCCAGCTTGCCCTGCTGGACGAGCGACCGGCAGGCCAGCTCGACCGCGACCGAGGCCCCGGTGATCGCCGCGGTCCGCGTTCCGCCGTCGGCCTGCAGGACATCGCAATCGACCCACAGCGTGCGCGAGCCGAGCTTTTCCAGATCCACAACGGCGCGCAGGGACCGGCCCACGAGGCGCTGGATTTCCGTGCCACGGCCGTCGGGCCTGCCCTTTGTCGAGTCCCGCGTTTTGCGCGAAATCGTCGAGTAGGGGAGCATGGAGTATTCCGCGGTCAGCCATCCGCCGGTGACGTTCTGGTCTTTCATCCACCGGGGGACCGATTCCTCGATCATCGCCGCGCAGATGACGCGGGTGTTGCCGAAGGCGACCAGGACGGAGCCCTGGGCATGCGGGGCGATGCCGCTCTGGATTTCAATTGTGCGAAGGTCTCCGGGAGACCGGTTGTCGTGTCGGATCATGGGGCGGGAGATTGGACGCCGGCGGCCATGCCGTGCAAGAAATCATTTTTTCCCCGCGGGATCCGGGACCGCGCTGATCCCGACTCCGGCGAGCTTGGCGGCAAGACAGGCCTTGGTGAACGGTTTGGTGAGGAAGGCGTCCATGCCGGCGGCGAGGCAGCGCTCCTCGTCGCCAGGCATCACGTTTGCGGTGAGGGCGACGATGGGCACATGGCCGCCGGCCTCCGCCTCGAGGCTGCGGATTTTTTCCGTGGCCGCGAGGCCGTTCATGAGCGGCATCTGCATGTCCATGAGGATGGCGCAGAATTTTCCGGGACGAAATGCCTCGAGCGCCTCCTGCCCGTTGGATGCAAATTCCACCCGGCATCCGAGGGAGTTGAGCATTTTTCCGGCGAGTTGGCTGTTGTCGGGATCGTCCTCGACCACGAGCACGAGGGTGCCGTTGGCGGGCGTCCCACCCATTTGGGCTGGGGGGCGCTGCTCCGTCAGCGCCGATGGATTTTCTCCCCGATCTGATAGGCGGGCCGGCGCGGCAGCCATCCCTCCATCGGAAAATATCAGCGGCAGGCGGAATGTGAACGTGCTGCCCTTTCCCGGGGCGGATTCCACGGCGAGCGTGCCGTCCATGGCTTCGGCCAGGCGCTTCGAGATCGCGAGTCCGAGGCCGGTGCCTCCAAACGTGCGGTGCATCGTCATGTCCGCCTGGGTGAACGGCTGGAACAGGATCCCGATTGTCTCGGAAGACATTCCGATGCCGGTGTCCTCGATCGAGAAATTCAGGGATGGCTCTTGGGAAGCAGTCAACGCGCATTCCTCTACCCGGGGGTGCGGCATCGTGGCGGAGCCCTGCGCCTCACGCGGGCGGGACGCCCATGCTCCCCGGCCAGACCGCGTCACCCGGATGGTCACCGATCCGCTCGACGTGAATTTCACGGCATTGCCGAGGAGGTTGATGAGGATCTGGCGGATCCGCAGGTCGTCCCCGAGGATCTTCTCCGGCACATCGGGTCCGAACTTGCATTCGAACGAAAGCCCTTTGTCCATGGCGGATTTCCGGACGGCCAGCGCGGAGGCCTTGACGAGGTCAGCGACGGCCAGCGGCTCGATGTGGATCGCCATGGCGCCTTTTTCGATGCTGGAGAAATCCAGGATGTCGTTGACAATGGCGAGGAGATGGTTGCCGCTCCTGCTGATCGTCTCCGCATAGGTTTGTTGTTCCTCGGAGAGCGATGTGGTTTCCGTGAGGAGTTCGGCGAACCCCAGCACCCCGTTGAGCGGGGTGCGCAGCTCGTGGCTCATGACCGCGAGAAATTCGGTCTTTGTGCGGTTGCCGGTTTCGGCGCGAGCAAGCGCATCGGTCAGACTGGCCTCCAACGCCTTCCGTTCGGTGATGTCTTCTTTGATTGCGAGAAAATGGGCAATTTTTCCCTCATCGTTCTGGACCGGCGAAATCGTCGCCGATTCCCAGTAGAGCGAGCCGTCCTTGCGCCGGTTGTGGAATTCGCCGCGCCAGATATTTCCGGACAGGATCGTCTCCCAGAGGTTTGCGTAGAAGGCCTTGTCCTGCCTGCCGGACTTGAGGATGCGGGGATTCCGGCCAATTGTCTCGGTGCTGGAATAGCCCGTGCCTTTTTCAAAGGCCGGGTTCACGTATTCGATATTCCCGTTCGGGTCGGTGATCTCGATCATGTTCGCGCTTTGCTCGACCGCCATCCGGAGGGTTTGCAGCTCCTCCTCCGCCTGCATGCGTTCGGTGATGTCCTGAAAAGTGCCTGAGAGCCGGACGCATTTCCCTCCCTCAAATTCCGGTTCCCCTGACGATCTCACCCAAAGGTGCCGCCCTTTGGCCGTGACGAAGGGAACTTCAACATCAAACCGTGCTCCCTTCTCGATGGCTCGTTTGATGGCCTCCTCAATGGCCGGGCGTGATTCTGGGGGGTAAAACGACAAGCCGTCGCTCAGCTTGGGATGGTAGTCCTCCCCGATTTCGTGAAGGCGGTAGGTCTCCGACGTCCAGGCGATATTGTTCGTGACCAAATCCAGTTCCCACCCGCCGATCTTCGCAATTCGGCTGGTTTTTTGAAGCAGGAGCGTTGCTTTCTGGAGCAATTTATGCTCTTTTCTGCGCTCGGTGATGTCCTGCAGGATTCCCGTCGCATGCCATGCTCCATCGATTTCGATGGCGGAGAGCGAGAGGCGGACGGAGATTTCCCTGCCGTCCTTGTGAATGCCCTCGAGATCGAGCGCCTTCCCCATTGCATAGCCCTGGCCGGTCTTTGAAAATGTGGGGAATGCGGCGGCGTGTGCGGCATGGTGCCTGGGATGTGCGATCAGGGAATGCAGGTCCCTTCCGAGGGCCTCGTCCCTTGTGTAGCCGAAAATGCGTGAGGCGGCAGGGTTCCAAAAGGTGATCTTTCCCTTCGAGTCCATCATCAAAATCGCATCCTGAGCGGAGTCGGTGATAGCCCGCAGTTGGGATTCGCTCTTTTTGAGCTCCATCTCCTGTTCCATCCGACGGTCCATCTCCTGCTCCAATTCCCGGGTGCGCTCGGCGACGAGCGCGGCGAGTTCCTCTTTCTCGAGCCGTTCCCTGCGGTCCGCTGCCTTGATCTTGGTCATGGCCTGGACCTGGACGGTGAGCTCGAGCTCATCGAACGGCTTGGAGAGAAACCCGTCCGCCCCCGCCTCCACAGCCTTGATGCGGCTGTCCCGGTCGGTATGGGCGGTCAGAAAAAGCACGGGGATCGTTTTCAGGAACGCGTCGGCTTTCAGATTGCGGCAGACATCGTATCCGTCCATGCCCGGCATGACGATATCGAGCAGGATCATGTCCGGGTCTTCGGCAGCAGCAAGATCAAGTCCTTTCGGCCCGTTCAGGGCGGTGACGAGTCCGGCATCGGGCAGGCTGTCCCGCAGGACCGCCTTCAGCACGGTCAGGTTGTCCGGGTTGTCGTCGATCGCGAGGATCTTCATTGGGCTTCCCCGAGAAATTCCCTCAGCAGGTTCTGGAGCGCGTCGTGATCGATCGGCTTTGAAAGGTAGCCATCGAAGCCGTGAGCCAGGATCTGCTCCCGGTCGCCCTTCATGGCGCTGGCCGAGATGGCGACCACCGGGATGTCCTGCAAGGCCTTGTCCTCGCGGATCTCGCAGAGGGTGTGAATGCCATCGAGCACGGGCAACGCTATGTCGGTAAGGACAAGGTCTGGAAGATGCCGTCGCGCCTGTTCGATGCCTGCCCTGCCATCTCCCGCTTCGACGACCAGATAGCGGTCGCCGAGCAGGGCTTTTAAGCTGTGCAGGTTGTCGGGGTTGTCCTCCACGACCAGGACGACGGGCTTGCCGGGTCGCGCGGGACGCCGGTGGCGAGGCGGCGGGGACGGGCTTGCCGCACGCGGTTCGACCATCGCGGCAACTGCGGCGAGCAGTTCTGTTTTGTTGATATCCCCCTTCTGAATCAGCTGGTGGACATGGTTTGCCTGGAGGACGTTGAACTCCTCCTTGCTCACCTGCTTCGCGGTGAGGATGATGACCGGCAGCCTGGCGGTCTGCTCTTCGCCATGGATTGCCGTGAGCACTTGAAATCCGTCCATCTGAGGCATCATCAGGTCGAGGATCATGGCGTCCGGCAGGGTTTGCTTGAGCTGATCCAAGGCCTCCTGTCCGTTGTGCGCCACCCGGATGTTGTAGCCCTCAGGCCGGAGGATGTGTGTGAGCTGGAGGATCGCCGGTTCGTTGTCCTCGACGATGAGGATGGTTTGGGCGGAGGCGCGTTTCCCTTGGGATGTATTTTGGAGGGATGGCCGCTGTGCCGTCCCATCCATGGAGGGAGAAGTGGGCGCTGACGGCGCAGCGCCCTCCAGGTCCACGAGCAGGCTGAGCGTGAAGGTCGAGCCCTTGTCCAGGACACTCTCCACCGTGATGTCGCCGCCGAGCATCAGCGCATATTTCCGGGCGATGGCCAGCCCGAGCCCGGTGCCGCCGTATTTGCGGGTGTTGCTGCCGTCGGCCTGCCGGAACTCGTCGAAAATATGAGACAGCTGGTCGGCGGCGATGCCGATTCCGGTGTCTTTTACGGAAATGCGAAAGGGGAGATGACAGGGAGAACGGGCGTCCCGACCGTTTGGAGGCTGATCGTCGCTGCCCGGAGAACCAGTGTCACACACGGGCGGGACGCCCATGCTCCCTTGGAACTCCGCGGTGATCGTGACCCGGCCGCGCTCGGTGAATTTCACGGCGTTGCCGATGAGGTTCTGGAGGATGTGCCGGCACTTGTCGTGATCGGAGGTGAGGGGCGGGAGGCCGGCGGGAATCTCGTTGACGAGCGCGATCTTCTTTTCCTGCGCCTGGGGGCCGATCATGGCGGCCAACTCGCCGACCAGATCGTGGAGGGAAAAGCTGGTGAAGGTGACCTCTTCGCGTCCGGCTTCGATGCGGGAGAGGTCGAGGAGGTCGTTGATCAGGGAGAGAAGGGATTTTCCGTTGCGTTCGATGATCTCCAGGTAGCCATGCTCCTCCGCGGGGATGGCGTTTGCGAGGCGGCGGTTCAGGACGCCCGTAAGCGCGATCACGGAGTTCAGCGGCGTGCGCAGTTCGTGGCTCATGCTCGCGAGGAACGCGCTCTTGAGCCGGTTCGCCTCCTCCACCTCCCGCTTCTGCATGTCCAGCTCGGAGTTCTGCCGGTTCAGCTCGTCCGCCTGGACCGAAAGCTCCTGCTTCTGCACGTCGAGTTCGTGGTTCTGCCGCTCCAGCCGCTGCGCGAGGTCCTGGATTTTCTGGAAGGCGAGCACGCCGTTGACGCGGGCGGTGAGCACGCTCCAGATGTCGTTGACCAGTCGGATGGACGGAGCATCGTAGGGGCGGACGCTGGCCAGCGAGATCACCGCCGACATCGTGTGGTCGGAAAGCACCGGGATGGTCAGGATCTCGCGCGGCAGAAAGTCCCCGCTCACCCCGTGGAAGGCGAACTGCGAATCCGCCGGGATGTCGGTGATCCGCTGGATCTTGCGGGTGGCCAGTGCCGCGCCCAACTCGCCCTCCAGCTCGGTGGCTGAGAAGGACGTGCGGCCGCCGGCCCCGAGGCCGATGGACTCGAAATGCTCAAAATCCGTCCGGGCCTCATTCAAAAAATAAACCGCGCCGACCTGCGAGCCGGTGTGCAGGAGCAGGGCCTTGAGCATCTCCCGGCAAAACGCATGCACCTCGTCCTCGCCAAGCATGATATGCGCGAGTTCGGCTGCGTTTTGCTCGATCATCATTTCCCGCTGGATGGAATCCGCCATCGCATTGAACGAGGCCGAGAGCGTGCCGAACTCGTTGGCGGACACAAGCTGGCTGCGCGTATCCATTTTCCCCTGCCGCAACTGCGACGCCGTGATCGCCAGATGCCGGAGCGGGCCATTGATCGTCTTCAGAAGGTACCAGGCAATGAAGACGGAGAGCAGCAGGATGGCGGCGGTTATGGCGGCGAGCTGGACAAGGAGCGTGCGGTGCTGCGCCGTGGCCGTGCGGAAAAGCTCCTCGGCCTTGTTGCGGGCGAAGTCGTCAATTTTCGCGATGCAGCCCAGCAGTTCCTCCGTCTGGCCGCTCATGTCGCCCGCCGCACGGGTGCGGTCCAAGGCCTCGGAAATCTTTCCCGCCCGCGCCAGGGCCATGTTTCCGTTCTGCATCGAGACCCACCGCACGAAGGCATTGTGCGCGGACTCGACGTCCTTCGCCGGCCCCAAATACTGGCTGAACAGAACTTGGAACTGCCGCACGGCGTCGGCTTCGTGGACGGCGCTGGCCTGGATGGCGGACTGCCGGTCCTCCTCGCTCGTGAACAGGAGCAAATTCCGGAACTCCACGCGCATGGCAAGGACCTCGGCCTTCAGCTCGCCGATCGCGCGGCGGACCTGGAGGGGATGCTCGTAGATGGTCGCGGTCTGGAGCCAGAGCTGATCGGACTGCCTCCACGCCAGGACCGCGAGCGTCACCACGAGCAGCAGGATGGTGCCCAGGCCGAGGCGCAACTGCGTGCTGATTTTCAGGTCGCTAAGTCTCATGGGGAAACATTTTTCGTTTGAAAAATCGCTGCCGGTTGCAGCACGGCGCGAAATGTTTTCTGTCCGGCAACCATGGCTTTTTCCGCCTCGCCCGTCACGAAATAACCGCCGGGCGACAGCGCGCGGCTGAGCTTGTCCAAAATGCGTTGCCGCGCCTCCGGCCGGTAGTAGAAAAGCACATTGCAGCAGAGGATGAGGTCGAAGCCGCCGTAAATGCTCGCCGCAGGGCTCGCGGACGAACTGTCCAGCAGGTCGTATGCGGAAAAATCCACCCGGTCCCGCAGCCGGGGGACGATGGAGAAGGAATCGTCCTGCTCAGAAAAATACTTTGTCAAGTGGCGGAGCCGGACATTGCCCAGCTCGCCGGCGTGGTAAAATCCCGCCCGCGCCGCGTCGGGGTCAGCCAGATCGGTGGCGAAGATCCGATACGGCACCGGCCCGGCCATGTCCTCAAGCAGCATCGCCAGCGACCAAGCCTCCTGGCCGGATGCGCAACCGGCCGACCAAACCCGGACCTCGCCGCTTCCGCATTGTCCTTTTCCGGCAACGAGCCCCGGAAGGATCAGTTTCTCCAGCACGGCAAACGTGAGCGGGTTGCGGAAAAACTCACTGTGGTCGATGCGGAGCGACCGGAAAAGCCTCCCCGCCTCCGGTGCGGATTGTTCCAGGTGTTCGCCGTAAGCCGCAAGGGTTGCAACTCCGGACGCCTCCATCCGCCTGGAGATCGCTGCCCGCAGAAACGCTTCCTCGTATCGGGAGATATCGAGGCCATGCGATCCCGCCATCGCCCGGACGATCGTATCCAAAGGCCCGACGGTGCCTGGAGGGTCCTGCGTCTGCATCTGCCGGAATCCTATGCAGCCTTGACGGGATAGACAAGCTCCCGGCGTTGCTATTGTTCGGGGCATGGGCTACGGGAAAGGGCTTTTGGAGGGTGCGATGAAATGTGGGTGCGGTTTCCTTGGTGCGCGGAAGGTAGGGTCAGACCTCCGGGCTGACCGTTCCCCACGCGGCGGGCCGGGGACGTCCCGCCCTGCCAGGCCTTGCGTCCAACCTCCCCCAGTTTTGATCACGCCCGCTTTTCGAAGGGGCCCTGCATTAGGTTTTACATTCCGGGTGAAAGATGCCTTGCTGTTCGGATGCGGAGTTTCCGCAGAGCACAATGGATGAGACATTGAAAAATTTGTCCGACCTGTTGCGGAAGTGGCGGAAGGAGCATGGCATCAAGGAGACGGCGGCCGCCGAGGAGCTTGGTGTGGGCGCGGCAACCTGGGGGCACTGGGAGGAGGGGGTCCGGCTTCCGACGCTGAAGAACCTCGTCGCCCTCTCGCGCTATACGGGGATTCCCCTCCAGCATTTCTTCTGCCCGAACCGGCACCGCTGCCCGTTCCGCGAGGAAGCCCCCGAAAAGTGACTCTCCTTTATGGAGAAATTGCTTTGTAGACACGGCTATTGCGTGGGGTGATGATTTAGTCGCCATGAAAACTCAACCCACACTCAACCAGTTGTTGGCGGGTGCCTGCATTTTGGTGTCCGCGTTCTTGTCGCCCGGCGCAAGCTACGCCGGATACGTGGAAATTACTGTGAACGACGGAACTCCCGGGTCCTTATACGGAACGGATCCGAGGCCGGGGATCAGCGAGTCCGGGCAGGTGACGGCGAACTGCGTTTCGAATTGGACCTGGGACTTGCGGGCGATGGCCTTCGACGTCAACACCAGCAGTCTGATGGTTGTCAGCGGGTTCAACCCACTCGCCAAAAACTTTGATCAGAACGTTACGGGCGACATCCTTGGAGACATCTTTGTGGATACGGACAACTCCTTCACCAGCCCGTCGCGGGCAGCCATGGGGATCCCCGCAGCGGACGGGCACTTTTCGTATGCCAACTCCACGCCCGGAAACGGATTCGAATACGCCATCCACCTTATTGACCCGTCAAACTCCACAGGCAACAACCTGCGATACAACCTTGTTGCCCTCGGCGGGGCATCGCTTCTGCAGACAGGCAGCTACAACCAGAACGCCTCCGCCGACCCCGCGTTTCTGATTCCGACCGTCGCGGACACGGTCAAGTCGACCGGCGTGTCCCTGGTGACGACGATGTCGGATGCGCAGGTCTTTGCGAACCTCGGGCTCAACATCGGAACCAACGGGGGAACAAATTATGTTTTCACCTTCGACCTGTCTGCGGCCTCGCTGGCGAACGGAGCCAATTTCCGGCTTACGGAGGAGTGTGGCAACGACCTGCTGGTTGGCCACCTTGCGTCAGTCCCGGTGCCCGAGACCAGCACCTGGGTGATGGGTCTGGTTGCCTTGGGCGCTGTGATCCTCATTCTGCGGCGGTCCGCGCCCTCCGGCTCTCTGTCGGCCGCCTGACTGGTTCCTTCGCCTCTCCACCGGCGGGATCTGCCGTGGCAGGCAATTTGCTGACTTTGCTAATATCCGGGCAAAGCGTTAGAAGGAAAAGTATGTCACTCGACCACATCCAGCAGGCCTCGCGCGAGCAGTTTGACCGGCAGAGCCGGAACTACGGGCCGTCCCATATCCTGGCCGATGTTGCGGATATCGTAGGGGCGCTCGACGGGGTTTTTCTGCTGATCGACGGCAGCGTGCCCGATGGCGAGCCGCAGGCGGCGGAGTGGATCCATGCGGTGGAAAAATGGCGCGATCCGAGCCACGGGCGGTTTCTCTCGCCGTGCGAATGGTCCGGGCTCTGCCGCGATGCGGGCCTTGAGATTTTGAAATGCGGCACGACGCCGTTCAAGCAGCCGGACCTGCACTGGTATTTCGAGACCGCCGGCACCCCGCAGACGAACCGCGACGAGGTGATGAAACTCATCAAATCCGCCCCGGATCAGGCGGTGAGGGCGTTCGGCCTCGCGGAAGAGGACGGGAAAATCATCTGGTGGTGGCCGCGGCTCTCGCTCGTCGCCCGCAGGAATTGATGCCGAGAACGGATTTTGCCCGCGAATGCAGCGAATGAACGCGAATAAAGGCAGGCAGATGGGAAGGGAAGGCCACGTTCAAAACCTGTTTCGATGGGGGTGTTGCAGCTCCCTCCTATTCGCCAGGATTCGCGATTCGCGGGCTCTACTGCGGTGTTGTGGGTTGATCAGGCCCCGCGGACGTATTGCACAAGCTTCGCTCGGTCGCCGCCGGAATCCCGCACCTGCTCCAGAAAGCCGGGGAGCGTAAGGAGATTCTTCCGGAGGAAGGCCCGGTCCCCGCTGCATCCATACATGACGTCCCGGCAGAGGGTGCCATCCAAAAAGCACCGCGCTTTTTTTGCGATTCTCGGCAGCCAGGGGATGCCGTCCCACTCGTCCGTCTTGCGCGGAAGTTCGGGTTCCTGAACGATGAGCCTGGCGGGGATCCCTTTTTGAACCTTGAGAAAGTAGTCGCGCCGGATCTCCGCCACGCGGACAAATGTCGCGCAGTCCGGATCTCCCGACCGGACAAAGTCCTCCGTGTAATCGAGCAGGACCTGGGAGGAAATGCCGAGGGATGCGAGAAAATCCACATCCCCGCAGGGGACCAGGTTTTCCGCGTCCCGGCATCCATTTTTGTAGCCTTCCGCTCCCTTGCGGTGGATTTCTTTCAATCGGATTTCGTCGGTGTTCATAAGAATCTCATCACAGCCCGGTCGGGTGATCGATGAACTGCCACGGGAGGGCGAACTTTTTGGAGACCTCCGCGGCGAGCGCCCTGACCCCGAATGTCTCGGTCGCATAGTGGCCGGCGTAGAAGAGATTGATCCCGAGTTCCTCCGCAGCGGTGAACGACCAGTGCGGCCCCTCGCCGGTGATGAATGTGTCCACTCCCTCCTTCATCGCCCTGGCCACCTCGCCGCCGGCTCCCCCGGTCACAATCCCGATCTTGCGCGAAAGCACCGGGCCGCCCGGAGCCAGATGCACCGGACCACCAACGGCTTTTTCCAGCAGATCGCGGAGCACTTCCCGGCTGACCTCCGCCTCGAATTTCCATCCGATCGGCTGCCCGAATTCCTGAAAAAACGGATCGCCGTTTTCGAGTCCGAGCGCCCCGGCGAGCAGGGCATTGTTTCCGAGCCGCGGGTGGGCATCGAGCGGGAGGTGCGCGCTGTAGACGGCCATGTCGGCCTCGAGGATCAGCCGCATTTTCCGGTAGGTCGCCCCGGTCAGCGGAGAGAGCCCGCCCCAAAATAGCCCGTGGTGAACCAGCAACAGGTCCACCCCTGCCGCCGCCGCCTCGGCAATCACTGCCTCGCAGGCATCGACGGCGGCTCCGATCTTGGACAGGCCGCCGGAATTTTCGACCTGCAGGCCGTTGCAGGCATTCGGATAATCCCCAATCTGCCGGGTATTCAAAAGCTCATCCAGATACCCGCTCACTTCATCCAGGTGCATGGATTGCATTGCATATTGTCCTGCGGATGATTTGAAGAATTTTATTTTGCCCGGTTTCGCATGAGCCTCCCAAACCCGTCATTCTGTCCACCCACGGGTGATCAGGGATGGCGAAGAGGAGGAAAACGGGAGCGCGGGCATCCTGCCTGCTCCGTTTGGCATCATCCCGCAGGAACTTTCTGAAAAAGTTACAGGCTTTTCAGCCAGTGTCTGGCGACGCCCCCCCTCAACGCACGGGGTGGAATCCGCCCGCGATCCCCCCCTTGGAGAAAAGGAATTGGAAGACTTGAAGGCTGCGTGCGCGAAACGCCCCGGCGCAGCTCAGCAGGTAGAAGCGCCACATGCGGCGGAAGCGTTCCCCATACCGGTCGCAGAACCGGGGCCACGAGGCGCAAAAATTCTTTTCCCAGGCGAGAAGGGTGCGGTCGTAGTCGGCCCCGAAGTTCTGGACGTCCTCGACGACAAACAGCCCGTCCGCCGCGCACGCCACCTGCGAGGCCGAGGGGATCATGGAATTCGGGAAGATGTATCGCTCGATCCAGGGATCGGTGTGGGATTGGGATTTCACACCGCCGATCGTATGGCACAAAAACAGGCCGCCCTCCGCCAGGCAGCGGTGGGCGGTTTCAAAAAACGTGCGGAAATTTTTGCAGCCCACATGTTCCAGCATGCCGACGCTGACGATGCGATCGAAGGGTTCTGAAAGATCCCGGTAATCCTGCAGCCGGATTTCCACGGGCAGCCCGCGGCAGGCATGGGCTGCATGGGCCTGCTGCTCACGGGAGATGGTGATTCCCACCACCTCGCACCCGTGATCCCTGGCCGCAAGTCGCGCCAGACCTCCCCATCCGCACCCGATATCGAGCAGGCGCATCCCGGGTTCGAGCCCGAGCTTCCGGAATATCAAATCCAGCTTGAGCCTCTGCGCCGCAGCGAGGTCGTCCGTGCCGCTGAAGCAGGCGCAGGAATATTGCATCTCCGGATCGAGCATCGCCCCGAAGAAATCATTGCCCAGATCGTAGTGCCGCTCGGCGAGCTTCCCGGTCCGGCGCCTTGTCTGGAGGTTCAGGAAGACGGCTGCGGCAACCGAGAGCGCCGTCCGCAAATTGACGGGGGCACGTTCATCGAGGCGCGCCCGGATCGCCCGGCAGCACAGTTCGTCAAGGGCCTCGCAATCCCACCAGCCGTCCATGTAGGATTCGCCGAACCCCACGGTGCCTTCGGCAAGCGCCCGCTGGTAAAAGCGGGAATTGTGGACTTGGATGTCCCATGGCCGGTCTCCTCCGGCGACGATATCCGCCGAAGCCAGCATTTTCGCGAGGGTTGTTTCCGCAGGGGAACCTCCCCGGATTTTTCCGGCGGGCCGCCTCGACTCAGCCGGCGGGGCCACGGCAATCTATTCCTCGTCCTCGATCACTTCCGGCAATTCATCGGCCATCCGCGAGAGGCGGCTGGAGAGGATGAAGAAGCTGGGGACCCAGAGGCCGATGAAAATTCCGAAGCGCTCCCCGTAGGCGCGGTTTTCGCGCGAGGCGGTGAACCATGTGGCGACGGAGGCGATGATGGAGAGGAATCCGAGATAGAGGCAGATGTCGGAGACCAGACGAAGGTTGTCTTTGTTGCAGCAGGAACAGGCTGGCTTCAGATAGTCTTGAATTTTCGAGGTGTCCATAGGAGTCCATCCTACTCCCGATGCTTGCGGCGTCAATGGATTTGCCCTAATATCGGCCCATGATCAAAAAGTTGTCGATAGCCGCGGTCGTGGTTATGGTGCTTGCCCTTGCCGCGGTCCTGCTTTTCCGGAGGGCGTCCGGTCCTTCGGATGCGGCGATGCTGGTCCCCGGGGACACGATTTTTTTCGCATCCTTCGTGGACCTGCCGCGTTCCTTCCTGCGGTGGCAGGGGACGTCCCTGGCCCGGGTCGGGAAAGAGCCGGAGGTGAAGGCCTTCCTGGAAAAGCCGCTCTCCAACCTGATGTCGAGCGGTGGCGCTGACGAGGCCGGGAAGATTTTGATCGGTCTCAAACCGGGCAGGATCTTTGTGGCCGTGACCGGGGTGACAACCGAGCGGCTGGACGCGCTGGTGGGGTTCCAGTATTGGGGCGGGCGCAAGGATTTTGACGAGGCGGTGGCCAGGATGCGGAGGGAGCTTCCGCCCGGGCAGACGACCAGCGAAACCCACGGGGGCGAGGAGATCCTCAGCAGCCAGCATGGGAAGTTCGCGGTTTTCACGGCGACCCACGGCAGGTGGGGATTTGTTTCCACGAGCGGGGATTTGATCAAGTCGGCCCTCGACCGGGCGGCCGGGAACCAAGCCACGCCCGCCCTGGCCGCGAACCCGCGGTTTCTTGAGGTGTCGAAGCGGATGCTCGGCACACCGGACTTTGCGTTTTTCCTTCAGCCGCAGAAAGCGATTGATGTGCTGCTGGAGACCGGGCGGTCGCTCGGAGCGGAGTCGGTCCCCGAGCAGGTCGAGGCGCTGCGCTCGACCGAGGCCGTGGGGGGCTCGTTGAAGCTGGACGGCGAGCTTCAGCGCGACGCGGTGTTCGTGCTGCGCAAGAGCCCGAAGCCGACGGATGCGCTCACGCACAAAACAGCGCGCTTCACTGCGGCGGACACCATCGTGTTCGTCGATTTCCTGGCAAGGTTCGGCGGGTCTTCGGCGCTCCTGGAGAAAGCTCTCGCCGGCACCGCGCCGCAGTCTTCCGTGGTCGAGTTGGCGGAGCTGGCCACAGCCGCCTGCGGCCCCGAATGCGCGATCGTTGTCAACTGGGGCACCGGCCAGATGGCCCCCACGGGCGTGCTGGCTGTCGAGGTTCGCGATCAGGCCAAGGCGGCGGACGCGCTGAAAAAGCTCATCTCCCTTTTTCCCGAGACGCACATCGTCGAGGAGGAGGGGATCAAGCTCTACAGCATCCCCTCCGTCTCGAACCCCCTGGTCTCGCCCACGCTGGCGCTGACCGATCAATTCCTGATCCTGGGAATCGATCCCGCGAGCGTGTCGAAGGCCGCGCGTTCCGAGGGAGCTTCCCTCGAGGGCCTGCCGGCGTTTGCCGCGGCGGTTCCGGCGTATCGGTCCGCAAATGAGTTGTTTGCCTTCATCGACACGCGGTCCCTGTTCGAGCGGGCCTACGCCGCCCTCCGGCCGGTGATTCTTTTCGGGGTGCAGGTCATGCCCGGCGCGGCCGACATCATCGACACCGGCAAGCTGCCGCAGACCGAGACCATTGCGCGCCACCTTCCGCCCGTGATCCTCTCGCAGCAGCGGCTCGAGGAGGGCGTCCTGCTGGAGTCGAGCGGGCCGGTGACAGTGAGCCAGCTGGCCATCGCGGCCGCTGCGGGCGGGGTCCTCAGCGCCCCGAAAAGCCGTTAAGCTCGGAGTTCCGCCTGCGGCGGAATAACCGGATGGGGAGGGATTCGAACCCTCGTTACCTTTCGGTAAACACGCTTTCCAGGCGTGCGCGATCGACCACTCTGCCACCCATCCCTGTTCGGGGAACGGGTATTCGTAACGGAGGTGGAGAGGTTTGACAACTCCGGTGATGAGGTTTGTTTTTGGCGTCCGGTTTTCAGTATCCAGCAAAAACGTTCGAACGGTTTGAAGGCCCGGCCCCACACACGAAACGGTGCGCTTTCCGAGCACTCTGCTACAGGATCTTCGAGACGAATGTCTCGCGATGAAAAGCGCAGAAGTCCCCGGGTTTTTCCCCGGTGCCGATGAAGCGCGTGGGGATGCCGAGCTCGTGCTGGATGGCGACGGCGACCCCGCCTTTGCCGCTTCCGTCGAGCTTGGTCATGATCAGCCCGGTAAGGCCGATCGCCTGATGGAATTCCTTCGCCTGCACGAGGGCGTTGGAGCCGGTGGTCGCGTCCACGACGAGCCATTTTTCGTGGGGCGCATCCTCGTCGTGCTTGGCAAGCGTTCTGGCGACCTTGGTGAGCTCCTGCATGAGGTTGCTCTTTGTGTGGAGGCGTCCGGCCGTGTCGCAGATCAGGAACTCGATGTTTTTTTTCTGCGCGCTGGTCCAGGCGTCGTAGCAGAGGGCTGCGGAATCTCCCTGATACTGGCTCTTGATGACGTCGATCCCGAGGCGTTCTCCCCAGACGCCCAACTGCTCGATCGCGGCGGCCCGGAAGGTGTCAGCTGCGACAAGCACGCAGGAGTGGCGGTGGGATTTGAACCAGTGGGCCAGCTTGGCGGAGGATGTGGTCTTGCCGGTGCCGTTGACCCCGACGACCAGAATGGCCTTCGGCTTCGAGGGGAGGGGGCGCAGGAGCGGAAGCGTGGGCGGCAGGACATTCAAGATCTCCTCCCGCGCCACTTCGGCGGCGGTCTCCCCGGTCACGGACTTCCCGCGGCCGCGAAGGGACTCCAGAATTTTCAGCGCCATGGGAACCCCGAGATCGGCCCGGATCAGCGCCTCCTCGAGTTCGTCCCAGTCCACGGGACGCGCAGTGAATTTTTGGACGAAGGATTTAAGAAAACCGAGCGCCATGGAATCAGGGCTTCCTGCGGGCTTTGCGGATATTGTCGAGGACCCCGTTCACAAACTTTCCGGATTCCTCGGTGCTGAATTTCTTCGCGATTTCGATCGCCTCGTTGATCGCGACCGCCGGGGGGATGTCCCCGCAGAAGAGGAGCTCCTGGCAGGCGATCCGGAGGACGTTTCTGTCCACTGCGGAGAGGCGGGCGAACTCGTAGTTGCGCGCGTGCCCGCGGATCACTTCGTCGATTTCCGCCCGGTGCTCCATCCACCCCTTCAGAAGGGATTCGCAAAATTTTCTCGCGCTCGGGCTGAGGCCGCGGAGGCGGTAAAAATCGGTGAGGAGCGCGTCGCTTTCGTCCGCCTGGAGCTCGCGCTGGTAAAGGTATTGAACCGCTGCTTCGCGGGCATCTCGTCGGACTCCCATGGCCTTACTTGATGTCGCGCAGCGTGCGGGCGGCCGCCACGGCGGCGCGGGCGGTTTCCACCCCGCGGTTGAATTCCTGGTCAATGCAACGGGCGCGCGCCAGCTCCTCGTTCTCGACGAGCAACACGCCGTGGATGACTGGAACCCTGTGCGCAAGAGAAATGTCGAGCAGGGCGGTGGTCACGCTCTGGGCGATCAGATCCGCGTGCGCCGTCTGCCCCCGGATGATGAGGCCGAGGGCAATGACCGCGTGGTGGCGCTCGAGTTCCGCCACGGCTTGAACCATCAGGGGGATCTCAAACGATCCCGGCGCTGAGATCAACGAAACGGTTGCCCCGGGTTCGAGGATGTTGAGTTCGCGGTAGGCGTTGTCCACGAGCGGCTGGGTGAACTGGGCGTTGTATTGGCTGGCCACGATCGCAAAGGAAAGTGTGGCCTTGGGTGCCAGCCTGGGACGCATCGGGACGGATTTCGACATGGATGGGATGTTCGCGAAATTCTCCGCTCTAGCAACAACAACCTCACCGCAGAAAAATCTTTTTGCAAAAAATTTCCGGTTCCATCAGCCGTGCGCCCACGTTTCGGGCGGTTCGGCATTTTCGCTTGTCAGCAGGAAGCTGCGGAAGGAGACTCACCTTTTTGCCAAAAGACAATATGCCAAACACAATTTTAGCAGGTGCCCAGTGGGGCGATGAAGGAAAAGGGAAAATCATCGATTTCCTCACGGACGAAGCCGACATCGTCGTCCGCAGCCAGGGGGGCAACAATGCCGGGCACACGATCGTCATCGGCGGCGAGAAGTATGTCCTCCACCTGATTCCCTCGGGGATCCTGCGGAAGTCGAAAATTTGCGTGATCGGGAATGGTGTGGTGATCGACCCGGTCTCGCTGGTCGGTGAGATCGAGGGGCTCCGCAAGCGCGGTGTGGCGGTCGGAAAGAACCTTCTCATCAGCGACGCCGCCCACCTGGTGCTTCCGTATCACCGCGCGCTGGACGGCCGGCGCGAGGCCCTCAAAGGCAAGGGCAAGATCGGCACGACCAAGCGCGGGATCGGGCCGGCCTACGGAGACAAGGTTGCCCGCATCGGACTCCGGATGTGCGACCTGGTGGATCCAGAGGTTTTTTCGAAGAAGCTGGCGATCCGGATCCGCGAGAACAACATCGTTCTCAAGAGCCTGGGAGCCCCGGCGCTGAACGGCAAGGCGATCCTCAAGGATTATCTGGCCGCTGCCGATGTTCTCCGCCCGTTCGTCACGAATACGGTTGTCTACCTGCACAAGGCATTGAAGAGCGGGAAGCAGCTGCTTTTCGAGGGCGCTCAGGGAACATTTTTGGATATCGACCACGGCACCTATCCTTACGTGACCAGTTCGAACACGACCGCCGGGGGTGCCTGCACCGGGAGCGGAGTTCCTCCTCACCGGGTGGGCCGGGTTCTCGGGGTCATGAAGGCCTACACCACGCGCGTGGGCGAGGGGCCGCTGCCGTCCGAAGACAAGGGGATCACGGATGCCCTTCATGCCATGGGGCGTGAGTTTGGCGCGACCACCGGCCGCCCGCGGAGGTGCGGATGGTTTGACGCGGTGGCCACCCGCTATGCGGCCATGGTCAATGGCATCGATGAGATCGCGATCACGAACCTCGACGGGCTCGACGCGGTTTCTGCGATCCGGGTGTGCATCGCCTACCAGCTCGACGGAAAAAAGATCGAATTTCCTCCGACCGATCCCGGGGCGCTGGCGCGATGCACGCCGGTGTATATCGAGCTGCCCGGCTGGAACAAGCCGACCGACAAGGCGCGCAAGTTTTCCGACCTCCCGCCCCGCGCCCGCGATTACGTCAACAAACTGGCCGGGCTCACAGGGGCAAAGCTCACCATCGTCAGCATCGGTCCCGCCCGCGCGCAGACCATCCGGCTTTAATTCATGTGATGGCAATCCCCCGTCATGTCGCTGTCATCATGGACGGCAACGGCCGGTGGGCCCAGCAAAAGGGGCTGCCGAGGCTGGCCGGCCATGAGCAGGGCTCGAAGTCGATCCGGCAGTGCGTCGAGGCCTGCATGGAAACCGGCGTCGAATTCCTGACCCTCTACGCGTTTTCCTCCGAGAACTGGAAGCGGCCGCCGCTTGAGGTCAACGGGCTCATGCTTCTCCTCGAGCGATTCCTCAACGAGAAGAAGGAGGAGATGCTGCGCGAGGGGGTGCGCCTGCGGGCGATCGGACGGCTGGACGACCTGCCGCCCCCGTGCCGGAAAAAGTTGAGCGAGGTGGTCGAGGCGACCGCCTCCAACTCCCGCCTCCATGTGATCCTTGCGCTCAGCTACAGCGGGCGCACAGAAATCCTGGACGCCGTCAAATCGATTGTGCGGGATGCCGCCGGCGGCGGGTTGGCCCCCGATGATGTGACTCCCGAGTTGATCTCCTCAAGGCTCTACACGGAGGGGATCCCCGACCCGGACCTCCTGATCCGCACTTCGGGAGAGATGAGGATTTCGAACTTTCTCCTCTGGCAGTTGAGCTACACGGAAATCCACGTCACGAAAAAGCTCTGGCCGGATTTCGCCAAGGCGGATTTTTTCGAAGCGCTGGAAGACTACAAGAGCCGGAGCCGCCGGTTCGGCGGCGTCTGACCGGGAATCTGCACGAAAAGCCTGCCGCCATGTTTTTGATGTGGAGTTTCTCCTCTCCGCCCTCGACGAGGTGCCGGGGTTGGTCTGATCCCGGACCAAATTGTTGCTTTGGGGAAATTGTTCTTGCTTCCTGCCTGAAGGGGTGATTTCCTTACCCCCTTTTCCGCTCAACCAGCGGATCTCTCTTATGGCGAAAGAAATTGTTGGACAAATCAAGTTGCAGATTCCCGCGGGGCAGGCCAATCCGGCTCCTCCTGTCGGCCCGGCTCTCGGTCAGCAGGGCGTGAACATCATGGCCTTCTGCAAAGAATTCAATGCGGCGACACAGAAGCAGGCGGGAGACATCCTTCCGGTGGTCATCACGGTCTACAAGGACAAGACCTTCACCTTCATCACCAAGTCGCCGCCCGCGGCGGTCCTCCTCAAGAAGGCGGCAGGCCTCGCATCCGGCTCCAAGGAGCCGAACAAAACGAAGGTCGGCAAGCTCACCAAGAAGCAGGTGCTGGACATCGTCAAAATCAAGTTCAAGGACATGAACGCCCGCGACGAGGAAGCCGCGTTCCGCACCCTCTGCGGCACCGCCCGCCAGATGGGCCTCGAAGTCGGCGATTAAGCCCCGGCGACCGGGGTGCCGGCGGGACGGGTCGGACACCTGAGACAGGCGTCGCAAATCTCCCGGCGAAGGTCATCGAGGCGGAACGGCTTCGAGACGAATCCGTCCATCCCTGCAGACAGGCACCTTTCCCGGTCGGCCTCGAACGCATTTGCCGTGAGTGCGATGATTCGCGGCTGTTTTTTCAGATCCAGATGGCGCACGGATTTCGTGGCCTCGATGCC
The DNA here is from genome assembly GCA_026398275.1 of Verrucomicrobiota bacterium. GTDB lineage: Bacteria > Verrucomicrobiota > Verrucomicrobiia > Chthoniobacterales > Terrimicrobiaceae > QYQL01. The sequence goes on along the minus strand of JAPLTF010000064.1, from coordinate 52,315 downwards.
GTCCATCTCCGGCATCTGCATGTCCATAAACACGAGATCGTAGTGGCCTGCGGCGATCATCTCCACCGCCTTGCGACCGGTATCCGCCAGGCTTGTCCTCTGGCCGAGCCTTTTCAGAAGCGTGAGGGCAACGGTCTGGTTGATCGCGTTGTCCTCGACGAGAAGAACCGAGAGCTCGCATGGGCTCGCCGGGTGGATGGGGCTCTCATCCCGGCGCGAAGCCAGGGAGGAAGAGGCTGCCGCATCGAAATGGACATGGAAGTGAAACGTTGAGCCGCCCGGCCCGCTGTCCACGCTGATCCCTCCGTCCATGGCTTCGGTGAGGCGCTTGCAAATCGCCAACCCGAGCCCGGTGCCGCCGAATTTTCGAGTGGTGGAGCTGTCGGCCTGAGAGAAGGGTTCGAACAGATGCGCAAGCGACTCCCGGGGGATTCCGATTCCGGTGTCCTTCACCTCGATCCCGATCCTCCATCTGCCGGAGGATTCCCTCCTCGCTGCCGCCCCCAGCGAAACCTTTCCCTTCGATGTGAACTTGATGGCGTTGGAGAGGATGTTGGAGACGACCTGCCGGAGCCGGTGGCTGTCGCCACGGACAGCGACAGGCAACTCCCCGAGCACGAGCTCAATTTCCAGACCTTTTGCCTGGGCCGTCGGGCGATAGATGGCCGCCGTGCTCTGCAATTCCATCGCGGGATCAAATTCCCTCGCCTCCAATTCCAGGTGGCCGGCTTCAATTTTTGAGAAATCCAGGATGTCATTGATCAGTGCCAGCAGGGTGTGGCCGCTTTGAACCAGGAGGTTCAGATGAGCGGATTGCTCATCGTCGAGCGGCGAGAGAAAAAGCATGTCGGCGATCCCGATGATCCCGTTCAGCGGGGTGCGGATCTCATGGCTCATCATGGCGAGAAAATTGCTCTTTGCGGATGTGGCGGATTGGGCCGACTCGAGAGCTTTCTCCAGGGCGGCCGTCCGGATCCTCACCAAATCTTCCAGATCCTGCGCCTGCAGACGAAGCTTCTCGTTCGTCTGGTAGAGCTCCAGGCTTTTCCGTTCCAGAAGCGACTCCGCCTCCTGGCGGGCAGCCCGTTCCCTTGCCGCGCGGCGCAGGGCGCGCTCCACAGCAGGGTTCACAGGCGACGTGTCATCGTGAAGCATACAGGTTCTCCCGGTTCCTCCAAATTCTCGCGCTTGAGAGATACGGATGCCTGCTCTCCGAAGTGGGCGATGCAGGCTTCAAGAAGCCCTTCCGCCAGATCGCCCAAATGCCGGTCCGAGCGGTAGACGACCTTCAGCTCATCATCCGATCGGGACAGCGTTTCGAATCTCGGCAGCTGGGCGTCGGGGTAAAGCTTTAAAACCTCCACATGAATGACGCCATCAATCAGTCCCACAAAGGCAAGCGAAGATGTGACGCCGTTGAAAAAGACGGGGTAGAGCTGCACAAACTGTCCGAAAAGGAAGTTGCCGTAGGCGCGCAGAAGGTCCGGAACCGGCTTTCCGGTCATCCGGGAGAGCTGGACGAGCAGCGCCACCATCTCCTGGTGGTCATAGGTCCCAACCGATGTGTAGGCCCCCCCGTTGGGTAGATCGCATGCCTCGATCATATCCTCGGCCGTATCGATCGAGAACTGCGCCTCGACCATCTCGATAAACTTCGTGAAAACGATTCCTTTCATGCGCGCTTTTGGGGAAGATCCTCTCCTAGCTGAAGTCGGCTGGTTTTGCGAGGCAAAACGTTTCCGGCGGGCACGGGCAAAAAATTCCCGTCACGCATTTCGTTGCCCTTTGTGTCCGTGTTGTCGTAACCTGCCCGCCGCATCATGCCAAAGGATACTTCCATCAAAAAAATCCTCCTCATTGGCTCCGGCCCGATCGTCATCGGGCAGGGCTGTGAATTCGACTATTCCGGCGTCCAGGCCTGCAAGGCCCTGGAGGAGGAAGGCTACGAGGTGGTTCTAGTCAACTCGAACCCCGCCACGATCATGACCGATCCGGAATTTGCTCAGCGGACGTATGTCGAGCCGATCACTCCGGAGGTCATCGAAAAAATCCTCAAACGGGAAAAACCGGATGCGGTCCTGCCCACGCTGGGCGGTCAGACGGCGCTGAACGCGGCCATGGCGCTGGTCGCAAATGGGGCGCTCGAACGCCACGGGGCGCGGCTCATCGGGGCCAATGCGGAAGCCATCCAGCGCGGCGAGGACCGACTGATATTCAAAAACATCATGATCGAGATCGGGCTCGATTGCGCGCACTCGGGCGTGGCGCACACCATGGACGAAGCCGCTGCGGTGGCTGCGGAGATCGGAAGTTTTCCGCTCATCGTGCGCCCGGCCTTCACGCTTGGCGGCGCCGGCGGCGGCATCGCCTACAACCGCGAGGAGCTCGAGGAGATCGTGCGGCGCGGGCTCGATCTCTCGCCGGTCAGCGAGGTGCTGATCGAGGAATCGCTGCTGGGCTGGAAGGAATTCGAGATGGAGGTCATGCGCGACCGGGCCGACAACTGCGTCGTCATCTGCTCGATTGAAAACCTGGACCCGATGGGCATCCACACCGGCGACTCGATCACCGTGGCCCCGATCCAGACGCTCACCGACAAGGAATACCAGGCGATGCGCGACGCAAGCTTCGCGGTGATCCGCGCGATCGGAGTCGAGACCGGCGGGTCGAACATCCAGTTTGCCGTGAACCCGGAAAACGGCCGCATGGTCGTCATCGAGATGAACCCGCGGGTTTCGCGCAGCTCCGCGCTGGCCTCGAAGGCGACCGGATTTCCGATCGCGAAAATTGCCGCGAAGCTGGCGGTCGGCTACACGCTCGACGAGCTGAGGAACGACATCACGCGCGAGACGCCGGCCTGCTTCGAGCCCTCGATCGACTACGTGGTCACCAAGGTGCCCCGGTTCACTTTTGAAAAATTCCCGCAGGCGGACCCGACCCTGACCACGCAGATGAAAAGCGTGGGCGAGGCGATGGCGATCGGCAGGACATTCAAGGAATCCCTGCAGAAGGCGCTCCGCTCGCTGGAGATCGGACGCTTCGGTCTCGGGGCCGATGGCAAGGACACCGAACACGACCTCGCCACCATCAAGCAGAAGCTGCGGATTCCCTGTGCCGACCGGATCTTTTTCATCCGCTACGCCTTTTTGGCGGGGCTCACGGTTGAGGACATTTTCGAGCTCTCCAAGATCGACCGCTGGTTTCTGGAGCACATCCGCCTGATCGTCGTCGAGGAGGGCAGGATCCGCGACAACCAGGGGGCGATCGATTTCCGCCGCGCCAAGAAATTCGGATTCTCCGACCGCCAGCTCGGGCACCTCACCGGAACCTCCGAAGCCGGGATCCGCAAGCAGAGAAAGGCGGCCGGCGTTGTTCCCACCTACCGGCTGGTGGATACGTGTGCTGCGGAGTTTGAGGCCTACACTCCGTATTATTATTCGACCTACGGCGACGAGGATGAGACGCGGAAGAGCGACAAAAAGAAGGTGCTGATCCTCGGCGGCGGGCCGAACCGGATCGGGCAGGGGATTGAATTCGACTACTGCTGCGTCCATGCCGCGTTTGCGCTCAAGGAACTCGGATGGGAAACGATCATGGTCAACTCGAATCCGGAGACGGTCTCGACCGATTACGACACCAGCGACAAGCTCTACTTCGAACCGCTCACGCTCGAGGATGTGCTGAATATCTACGAGCGGGAAAGCGCCGACGCCATCATCGTCCAGTTCGGCGGTCAGACCCCGCTGAACCTCGCCGCCGGGCTGGCGGCCAACGGATGCAAAATCATCGGCACCCAGCCCCGGAGCATTGAAATGGCCGAGGACCGGAAACATTTCTCCGCCATGCTCGACAAGCTTGGTCTCCGCCAGACGCAGGGCGGGACGGCCACGAACGAGGCGGAGGCCGTCGCGGTCGCCGCGCGCATCGGGTATCCCGTTCTCGTGCGCCCGTCGTTTGTTCTCGGCGGCCGCGCGATGGAGATCGTCCATGACGAGGCGGATCTGCGGCGCTACATCCGGACGGCTGTTGCGGCCAGCCCGGAGCGGCCGGTGCTGGTGGACCGGTTTCTCGAGGATGCGACCGAGGTCGACGTCGATTGCATCGCCGACGGAGAGACCTGCGTGATCGGCGGGGTCATGGAGCACATCGAGCAGGCGGGCATTCATTCCGGCGACAGCGCCTGTGTGATCCCGAGCTTTTCGCTCTCGCCCGAAACGCTCGCGACGATCAAGAGCGCGACGATTTCCATGGCGAAGGAACTCGAGGTCCGCGGTCTCATGAACGTGCAGTTCGCGATCAAGGACGAGGAAGTCTATATTCTTGAAGTCAACCCGCGCGCCTCGCGCACGGTCCCGTTTGTGAGCAAGGCCATCGGGGTTCCCCTCGCGAAGCTGGCGGCGAAAATCATGGCGGGATCAACGCTCCGGGAGCTGGGGCTCACGGAGGAGAAGATTCCGAAATACTATTCGGTCAAGGAGGCGGTTTTTCCCTTCATCAAGTTTCCAGGCGTCGATATCATCCTCGGGCCGGAAATGCGCTCGACCGGCGAGGTGATGGGCATCGATCCCGACCTCGGCATCGCCTACGCGAAGAGCCAGATGTCCGCCCAGCCGCCGCTCCCGACGAAGGGGAATGTCTTTATCAGCGTGAAGGACAGCGACAAATCCGCGGCCATCGAGGTCGCAAGAGACTTTGCCGGTCTGGGCTTCAAAATCCACGCGACATCGGGCACGGCCAAGTTGCTGTCCGATGCCGGAGTCGCCGTGAAGACGCTTCTCAAAATCCAGGAGGGCCGGCCGAATGTTCTGGACCTCATCAAGAACGGCGAAATTCATTTTATTCTCAATACGCCGAGCGGGCAGCAGCCGCGGCGGGACGAGGTGGTGATCCGGAGCGCCGGAGTCGCCGCGCGTGTGGCGACGATGACGACCCTGCGCGGAGCCCGCGCCAGCGTGGCCGCCATCCGGGCCATCCAGCAGGCTGGATACGAGGTCAAGAGTTTGCAAGAGTATCACGCCTAGAGGTTTCTTCTTGCTTTCCGGGAAAAATTCCGCTTTAAAACGATCTGTATGAAATTTGCCGCCCTCCTGCTCATCCTGACATTCACCGCCACGGCGTTTGCGGATATCCAAGCTCCCCCGGCCTCGGACTACGGTCCGACACGCAAACTGGGACGCGGAATCGGTAACATCGCCTTCGGGGTCACAGAAATCATCGACAGCATGACGGCGGTCAACTACGCCGAAGGAAATTCGGCAGCCTTCAGCTACGGTCTCGTGCGCGGTGTGGGCCGGTTCTTTGCCCGCTTGGGCTACGGGGTCTACGAGGTCGCACTCTTCCCGTTTCCGACAAAACGCGGCACTTACTATCCTCCTTATCGCAGCGACATCCCCTGGATCAACTCGGGATACCAGGAGTTTCCGCCGGAGCTCGGATTCGACACCCGCTACAATTACTGCCGCACCTACCAGCGGGATCCGAACTGATCGGAGCGACATTCGCTTTCGACGACCGCCCGCAGGATCATCTGCCGGCGGTCGTTTTCGTTTTTGTGTTCAAGGATCAGAAAGGCGGGATCATGGTTCCGGTATCCTTGCCTGGCTCGCGATCACGCGCTCGATGGTGCTGGTCGTGGACCGTCCGACAACCATGTCGGCGAGGACGATGCGGCCGCCGTTTGCCTCGACGATCTCCCGCCCGCTGACGTAGTGCGCCCAGTCTTTGCCTTTGACGAGGACCTGGGGAAGGATCTGCGCGATGAGATCCTTCGGCTCGTCCTCATCAAAGATCACAACAAAATCCACGGCGCGCAGGGATCCGACCACGAACGCCCTGTCGCCTTCGGGGTTGACCGGGCGGGCAGGGCCCTTGCTCCGGCGGACAGATGCGTCGCTGTTCAACCCGACGCAGAGCGCATCGCCCTGGGCGCGAGCGAACGCAAGGTAATCCGCGTGCCCGCGGTGCAGGATGTCGAAGCATCCGTTGGTGAAGACCAGCTGCTTGCCCTCCTTCACGAGGCGGTCGCGTTCGGCGCGGGCTTCCGTGGGGGTCAGGATCACCGGGGACATCATTTTCCGGCGCTGAGCTTTGCGAGGTTTGCCTTCAGCGAGATGAGTTCCGGCGCATCCGGTTTTTTGAAGGCGAGGTAGGTTTTCATCGCGGCGTTGTAGTAGCTGCGGGCTTTGTCAAAGTTTGAGCTGGAATGGTAGACGACGGCGAGGTTGGCGAGGGATTGGGCCACTTCCGGGTGCATCGCGCCAAAGACCTGCTCGCGGATTCCGAGCGCCCGCATGTGCAGGTTTTCCGCCCGCACCCAGTCGCCCGCCTCGGTGTAGGCGACGGCGAGGTTGTTGCAGACGAGGGCGACCGAGGGGTGGACCTCCCCGTGCAGCCTCACGGCTGTTTCCAGCGCCTGCAGGTAGTGCCGCTCGCATGCGGGAAAATTGCCCGCATGTTTTTCCAGCCCGGCCAGGTTGCTGGCCAGCATGCAGTGCTGCGAATAGTCGTGCGCCGCCTCGTAGAGCTCGATGGCCTGGCCGTAGTAGCGCCTCGCTGCCGCCTCCTCGCCCTGATGCTCGGAAAGCAGCGCCAGCTTTGCGGCGACGCGCGCCGCCGCCGCGATATTTCCATTCTCAAGATTGTGGGCGAGGGAGTCTTTGAAATCCTGCACGGAGTCTGAGAAAAAACCTGCGGCCTGGCAGACGTCCCCAGCGATTTCCAGCGCGTCGCTCAGGCGGGGGCTGCTGGCCCGGAAGACCTGCTGCGCGGCCTCCTTGAACTTCTGGGCTGCAAGGCGGTGCTGCTCGCGGGATGCCTCGCTGCGCTGCGCTTCCAAATCCTTGCAGAGAACCTCCCATAAATTTGCGGTTGTCTGCATGGCATTTTCCTATCCGATGCGCCGCTTTGAGACGAGAGGATTTTTACGTTTTCAGCTGCCGGAGGAGCGCGGTCCGCGATTTGGGAATCCGTCCGCAGTGGGCCTCCAAAGCGGAGAGGGGATGAGCCGCGGCATCATTGATCCCCATCATTCGCACGAGCTCTTGCTCGAAAAACTCGAGCGCGCGAAGGGAGGCGGGTGCGGCCTTGAGATGGGTCAGCGCCCGGGTGAGGAGATCGAAGATTCCGGTAACCGGGGAGCCGGGCTCGGTCACCAGATCCGCAAGCTCCGCAAAGTAGCTGCACAAAAAGAGGTTTGCGCCCGGGAGCCTGGCTGCATCGAAGGGCTCGAGAATATGAACCTCCCGGAGAGCATGCAGGGAGGACTTTCTTGAGGCGACGAACGAGATTTCGCCGATGTAAAAGAGGTCGAGCTTTCCTGAGAACGGGCTGGCGGGCCGCCGCGCCCCCCGGGCCATCGTGGTGACCTTCCCCTGCCCGAGAGTCAGCCACGTGACGATCCAGCTGGTATCGCCCCATGCCCGCCTGCGGATCAAAATCGCCGGAGTGTGCTCCACGCGGGTTTGTCTCATATTTTTTTGAAAAAAAACAGCATTGGTTGCCGCGCGATGCTGCGGTAGAAGCTGGCCGGATGTCGCGTCGCGCCCTTGTCGTCTACCCTCCGGGCTTGGAGGGCGCACCCATGGGGCTGGAAGAAATTTGTCCTGCACCCATGTCCTATTTGCAATACATTATGATATTGCATAAATAGGAAATCTGTTTCACTTTCCGCGAAAAGTTTGGAATCCTGCCTCATGAACGATCCCGTCCTCCATATCAGCCATGCCTTTCAGATATACGGCACGTTGCTCGAAAGCCGTCCGCATGGCGGCGGGCACATCAACGACACTTACGCGGCCGCGTTCGGCCAGGCGGGGACGCGGGTCCGGTATATCTTCCAGCGAATCAACCACCGGATTTTTAAAAATCCGCCGGCCCTGATGGAGAACATCCAGCGGGTGACCGACGAGACGAGGCGACGGCTGGAACTGGCGGAGATTCCGGACATTTCGCGGCGCTCGCTCCGGGTGATTCCTGCGACCGACGGGAAGGCCTTCCACCAGGATGAGGAGGGCGGCTATTGGCGCTGCTATCCATTCATCGAGGGAGCCCGGACGTATGACATCATCCGGGATACCCGTCAGGCCTACGAGGTGGCCCGGGCGTTCGGGGAATTTCAGCAGCTTCTCGCCGGAATGGAAGGCATCCGCCTCCACGAAACCATCCCGGACTTTCATAATACGAGGGCGCGGTATGAACGTCTCCGGCAGGTGGTGGAGGAGGATCCGCACGGGCGGCTGTCGTCGGTGGAGGCGGAGTGGAAGTTTGTTTGTGAGCGTCAAGACATGGTGGATGTCCTGCTCGATCTGAATGCCCGCGGGCTCATCCCGGAACGTGTCACCCACAACGACACGAAGCTGAACAACGTGATGATCGACGACACCACGGAAACGGGGGTCTGCGTCATCGATCTCGACACCGTCATGCCCGGCCTCGCGCTCTACGACTTCGGGGACATGGTGCGCACGGCGACAAGCCCGGCGGCGGAGGATGAAACCGACCTCACCAAAGTCCGCATGCAGATGCCGATGTTCGAGGCGTTGGTCCGGGGGTATCTGACCACGGCGGGAGAATTTTTAAACGAGACGGAGAAAAGCCATCTGGTGTTTTCCGGGAAGCTGATCGCCTTGGAGATCGGGATCCGGTTTTTGACCGACCACCTGGAGGGAGACGTCTATTTCAAGATCAAGCGCCCGGCACATAATCTTGACCGGTGCAGGACCCAATTGGCTCTGGTCCGGAGCATTGAGGATCAGGAAAAGGAAATGACGGATCTCGTGGAAAGCATGACAAAATGAAAATTCTGGTGACGGGAGGAAGCGGATTCATCGGGAGCCATGTGGTGGAGCACTACCAGAATCTGGGCGAGGTGGTTGTTCTGGACAACCTGCGCACCGGGCATCGACGCAACCTCGAGCATGTCAAATGCCGGTTCGTGGAGGGGTCCATCCTGGACGCAGCGCTGGTGGACGAGGTGATGCGTGGGGTCGACTTTGTGTTTCATCTGGCCGCGCTCGTGAGCGTGCCGGAGTCGATGTCGCAGCCGGCGGAAACCGTGAACATCAACATTCTCGGTCTGCTCAACGTCCTGGAATCCGCGCGGAAGCACGGGGTGAAAAAGCTTTGCTTCGCCAGCTCTGCCGCGGTTTACGGAGAAAATCCCATCCAGCCGAAAGTGGAGACGATGGTGCCCGATCCGAGGAGCCCCTACGCCATCACGAAGCTGGATGGAGAATATTACTGCGGCCTCTATGCCCGGGAGAAGTGGCTTTCGACCGCCTGCCTGAGGTTTTTCAACGTCTTCGGGCCGAGGCAGGATCCGAACAGCGCCTATGCGGCGGCGGTTCCCATATTCCTGCAGCGCGCACGGAAGAATGAGCCGATCACGATCTACGGCGATGGTGGGCAGACGCGGGATTTCATCTATGTGAAGGACATCGTCGGAGCCCTCGCCTTTGCCGCGGAAACGTCCGGGGTGGAGGGAGTCTTCAATGCCGGATACGGGACGGCGCTCACGATTGCTGAGCTCGTTCGGGAGATTCTCAATCTCACCGGATCCCGCTCCGAAATCCTCCATGAGCCCGTCCGGGCGGGCGACATCCGCCATTCGACTTCTGACGCCGCGAAATTGCGCGCGGCGGGGTGGAGTCCGCTATTCGATGTCGCGAGCGGCTTGCGGGAAATCGTTTGATGGAAATAAACGGTGCCCTCGCAGGCGGGACGCCTGCGCCACAACGCAGCATTGGGCCTAAACCGGGATCGTGTTCACCAGCCGCTCCTCCAGTTTTTCACGGAGGAACATGTGCAATTGGGGATTGCGCAGCGCCAGGATCCCGAGCGCGGCCATGGCCGCATTCGAGGGTTCGAGCACAGTGGTCACCGGCACGTTCGACGGCGTCCGCAGCGATGACCAGACGTCCTCCGGGAAATCCTTGAAATTTGCGGGGACGGTGATGACCGGAACGGTGGTCGAAGCCGCCAGAGTCGGACCGGCACCATTCGAGCGTCCGATGAAGGCGATCACCACGGTGTCCGGCACCTGCTGGACCAGAGCGTGAAGCTCGTTCAGGCCGCGCACGGGCTCCTTGTGGATCGAGCAGGTCGCGGTTGTGATCTTCAAGCGCTGCGGATCCGCTGAGCCTCCGCTCAGCTGTTGGAGCGACTTCACCACCGGCGAGACGTCGTCCTTGTCGGACCCGCGCCAGATGACGATCTGCTGAAACGGCAGGCGGAAGTGGCCGGTGATCCCGGCAACTCGGCGGTATTTCTCCGCAACGTCATCAAGGTCCCCGCCGTCGCGATAGGACTGCTTGTCGATATAGGTGCCGTTTTCGAGCACCCTCCACGAGTCGTTGTCGATCACGTCGGCGAGGAGCAGCGAGCCGTCCTTTGTCAGGCCGAACTCGACTTTGAAATCGACTAGCGTCCGGCCTTCGATCTGCCAGGCTTTTTCGAGGATGAGGAATGCGCGCGCGGCGATCTTTTTGATTTCCGCAAAGAGTTTCCATTCGCCCGGATCGCTGAAGACCTCGGCCTCCTGCAGAACCAGAAATGGCGACTGGACCGGCTTGGACGGCTCGTGGAGGGCGATCGTCCGCGCCTCTTCCGAGTATTGCATGAGCGGATCGTCGCAGGGGAGGGTGTGTTCTTTCCATTTCCGGCCGTTTGTTTTGAGGAAAAACTCGACGAGAAGCTTGGGAAACAGGTGTCCTTTCGCGAGGCCGGGCATCCGCTTGAGGTAGGAGCCGTGGGCTTCACGCCGGATCACCACCTCGTAGGGAAGCATTTGGCAGAGCGGTGCCAGGAATGTCTTCTCATCGATCTGCTCCTCGAAAGCCACGGGAACTCCGCAGGCCTTGAGGAGGCGGAAGACATTGCAGGTGGTCTGGGTGGCGAACGCGGCCTTCCCTTCAATGAGATCGTGCTTCGCCCCGTCGCCCGCCGTGATGTCGTCCTTGGACCGGACCAACACCTTTTCCGGATCCTGCCCGGTGGCGAGGATGATTTTTGTTTTGCCTTCGGCGATCAGGTCGCCGCCAATCAAGTCTGCTGGTTTCTTTGTCATTGAGATCTTGTTTTGTGAGGAATGGAGCATTCCGGATCCACCCGATCGCGGCCCTCCATTTCTTCGGTAGGAGGGGACATTTGCACACTCCCTGCGGGTGGGCCAGAAAATCCAGCGTCAAGGGATGGAGAAATTCACCGCATGACTACGCCGGGGGGCTGGCGTTTTTTGAAGCGATCCTATTTCACCCGGGCGAGCAGAAAGGGAAGGATGCTCTGGTAGCCGGCCGGGAGCAGGCGCTGGATGAGGTCGAAGGCACGGGCATCCGGCCCGATCAGGATCCTGCGTTTGTTCTTTCTGATGCCGGCGATGATGCGTGCGGCCGTCTTTTCGGGCGAGGTGAGCGCGAACCGGGTGAACCGTCGGCGGAGGCGGGCCTGGTTGCCCGCGAACCGTTCGGCGGATTTGATCCTGGCCTGCTCCAGGATCGCCGTGCGGATGCCGCCCGGATACACGGACGAGACCTGCACCGGGGTTCCTTCCAGCTCCTGCCCCAGGGCCTCGCTGAATGCGCGGATGGCAAATTTGCTGCAGCTGTAGGCGGACTGCATCGGGGCCGTGCAGAGGCCGAACATGCTGGAGATATTCACGACATGGGATTCGTGGGTTTTCAGGTGTGGGAGAAAAGCCTTGGTGCCGTAAACCATCCCCCAAAAATTAATATTCATTACCCATTCGAAATCCCCGTAGTCGATCTCCTCAATGGTGGCCACCAGCTCAACACCCGCGTTATTGAGGACCAGATCGACGGCCCCATGGGCCCGGATCATATCTTCGGCGAAGGCGTAAACAGCCGCCCTGGCTGCAACATCCAGAGGGTGAATCGTGACCCTGTTCCCAAATGCGGAGGCCATCGCGGCGGTCTCCGCCAAGCCGGCTTGGTTCAGATCCGCCAGCGCCAGATGGCAGCCCTCGCGGGCCAACCCGATCGCCAGCGCCCGGCCGATCCCAGAGGCGGCACCGGTGATCACGGCGGTTTTGTTGCGCAGGTTTTTCATGCGGGGATGTTGGCGGTGATTGGAGATCGCTGCCGCGCGATGTCAATCCATTCCTCCGGACGGATCCCCGCCATCAGGTGATCGCGAGGACGACAGCCAGGCTGGCGAACGAGGCCACCGTGCTGACGGCGATGGTCCCGGCGGCCAGCGCTTCATCGCCGTTCATCTGGCTGGCCATCGTGTAGGCGACGACCGCCGTCGGGCAGGCGGAGAAAATCAACACGACGCGCGTGTCGGCCGGATCGAGCCCGATGGCGCGGGAAATCCCCCAGGCGAGAAGGGGCATTGCAAAAACTTTGATCGCCGAGACCGCCGCGATCCACGGGATGTGACCGCGCAGCGGCGTCATTTCCAGGGAGCCGCCAATGCAGAGCAGAGCGAGCGGAACGGCCGTCGCCCCCAGCGTGCGGAGGACCTGGTCGAAAACATGTGGGACGGGTTCCCCGCTTGCTCCCACAAGGATGCCGAGGCTTCCGGCGATGACCAGGGGATTGACGAGGACATGCCGCGCAAGCGAGAGGGGATCAAAATGTCCGCCCTGAAATATGGCGACGGAAAGGGCGTTGTTGATGACGATCATGGCGGTCATGATGATCACCGACGAGGCGAGCAGTTCCGGGGCATCCCCCACCGCGATCCTGCCCAGGCTGTGGGCGAGGATCGGGATTCCGATATAGGCCAGGTTGCCGAAATATGCGGAGGCGATGAACGTGCTCCGGGCGGGGGCGGCGACACGCGCGCCGCGCGCGATGCCACAGGTCAGAAGAGCGGTCAGGATCGTCGCGGCGGTGATCACGCCGATGAGCAGAAGCGTGCCGAGCGTCGGGGTTCCCGCATGCGCCGCGGCTCGGAAGACCAGCGCCGGCAGCGCAATCCAGAACGCCAGCTTGTTCAGCTGCCCGATGAACGGCTTTCCAAGAAACTTGATCCACGCAAGTCCCGCCCCGAAAGCAATGAGCAACATGGTTGGGGCGAGGACTTGAAGGATATGCATGGTGGCACAGGTGCGGGTGCCGGAAATCGGGTCGGCTCCGCAGGGCAATTGAATTTTTCCGGGCTAGTTAACGCCGGATCACCGGAAAATCAATCACCATCACGCCATCACTCCCCGGCTGCCCGATTGTCGCTTGACCCGGAAAAAATGAGCAACTGTTCCGCAGCCGAGTCGAAGCTGAAATCGTTTGATTTTTTATTCGCACAGCCGATCGTTTCGTCCATGTCCAGATCAGATCGCTCCCAGCCGGAAATGAACCGCCGGGATTTTCTTCGCATGGCCGGGGCGACGGGTGCGGCGGTTGCCTTCGGCGGGGCCAAGCTCCTGGCCCAGACGACGCCGACCGGACCGGGGGCGATCCGGTTTGCTGTGATCGGGGACTTCGGCCAGACATTCCCCGGCCAGATTTTTCCCGTCGATCATGTGGGTGCGATGATGCGGAGTTGGGATCCGGATTTTGTCGTGTCTGTCGGAGACAATAACTACCAGCTTGGCCTGGCCGGGACCGCCGATGTGAATATCGGCAAAAACTTCACCGGATACATTTATCCAAAGACCACGGAGATTCCTGTCGAGTATCCATATCCGCCCGGCGCGCCGCTCTACAACCGGTTCATTCCCTGCCTGGGAAACCACGATTACGGTGATGTGCAGAACACGCACATTCCGACGCCCGAAAACGTGGCCCTGAGCCAGCCTTATCTTGACTACTTCCGGAGGGCGCTGCGTGAGGGGTTGTCCGCCGCTCCGAATACCACTGTGGCCTTCGCCGACAATGCGGTGGGGCAGACCTACAAGCACAACATTTTCACCGGGCACGTCGAGGACTATGCGGCGTTCAGCGAGACGGAAAATATGCGGTTCTTCGATGTGCGACTCGGCACGGCATCCGGCCCGAGCTCGGTGCATCTTTTCATCTTCGACAGCAATCCCACGACCCCATATGGGCAATTTTACCAGAACAAACCTGTTCCCAATCGCGACGGATCCAACAGCTCCTACACGGAGATAGCAACTCAGGGCGCATGGCTCCAGCAACGTCTGGCAGCCAGCACGGCGCGCTGGAAGATCGTGATTTTCCACGACCCGCCCTACAACTCCGCGGCCGGCGCTGAAAATGCCGTTTACCAATACGCCTACATGCGCTGGCCGTTTCAGGCCTGGGGCGCGACGGCGGTCATCAGCGGGCACGTGCACAATTACGAGAGGCTGGAAATGCCGGACGCGAACTCGAACGGGGAACCTGTTTACGGCGGCCCGACGATCCCGTATTTCGTGAACGGGGCCGGCGGCTTCATCCCGGAGCAGGGATTCGATCCGTCCTTTGTCATCAACGGCAGCAAGGTGCGCGTCTCCGAATACGGTGCCCAACTCGTCACGGCGGATGAAAATTCCATCAATTTTCTCTTCTTCGACCTCGACGGCGTCCTGCGGGATGTGAAGACGGTTTACGCCGGTCCGCAGAGCGGGTCTCCGCAGGTGGAGTTCGGCGGGCGCGAATTTCCGGTCGGCGCCGGGGCTGGAACCGTGCAGATTCCCGTGACCCGTCTGGGCGATGTAAGCCAGCCGCTCTCGGTGAATTTTGCAACCGTGGATGGGACGGCCATTGCCGGAACCAACTACACGGCTGCCAGTGGAACCCTCCATTTCGCCGCCAACGAGCGCGAAAAGGCGATTCCGATCACGATCAATCCGCCGCCGGTTTTCGGGCCGGGCACCGTGCCGTGGGAATCGCTCATCTTCTCCGTCACCCTCGCCCTGGCTAATCCCGGAAGCATCGGTTTTTTCAATTTCGCCTCGGTGATTCTGGTCAACACCGTGGACACTCCGCTCACGAATCAGGACGTCTTTATTGTGCAGACGTATCGGGACCTCTTCCAGGCGGATCCGACCCCTGCGGAACTCGCGGCGTCCAGGACCGCCATCGGGGCCGCCGACCGCGCGCTCGACCGGGCAAAGTGGATTTACCAACTGGTGATCTCGAACTATGCGGCGGAGCCGGTCTTTCCGGTCGTGCAAATTTACGCGCCATTCATCCTCTCCGTCATCGCCGTGGCCGAGGCCCGTGCGATTCCGCCAAGCTTCGCGGACCTGCAAAACGGCATCAACCTCTACCGGGAGGCCTCGAGCATGGACGATGCCATCGCGACCATCAGCACGGCCTTCAATCAAAACCTGCTGGAAGTTTTCAACAGCAAGGTTCCCGGGTTTGCGTCGGACAACACGATCTTCATCCAGAGCATCTACCTTGCCGCAATCAAGAAGACGTCCACAGATTTTTCGCAGGTCAATCTTTCTTCAGCCGCCAATCAGGCCGACCTGGATTACTGGCTGCCGCTCCTGGCTTACAGCTCGCCCGCCGAGCTCGCCGCGAAGCGCAATCTCATGCTGGGCCGGATTTCCACGCAGAGCTTCAATCCGCCACCGGTTTCCGGAATGACGTCGTTCGACCTCACCGCGACGAACAAAAATGCGGTGCTGGTTTCCATCGTTCTGGCCGGCCTTCTCCGCGAGCAGTTGACGTATCCGGATTTTTTCAACGGATACCTGTTCCCTGTGGATCAGGGCGGGGAATCGATCCTCATCGACCACATCTACAACATCATCCAGTCGGCAGGTTATGCCGCGCGTTTCCGCGTGACGTCCTACGAGGGGTTCATCGACTCCGCCAAAGGCGGACTGTCGGCCGCGCAGAGGCTTCCCGGAGCCGATCCCGAGGGTGACGGCCTCACCAACCTGCAGGAATATTCGTTCGCCCTCAACCGCCAGGCGGCCAGCGGACCCTCCGTCACCGAAATCGAAATCGAGAACTCGTCCGGTCAGGACTACGCGCTCTTCTCCTACCGCCAAGCGGCCAATGTCAAACGCGTCGAGTTCCTCGTCCAGACGTCCACAGATTTGAAAACCTGGTCGGTCGCCTCAAATGCCGTCGCCGACGGTGGCGTGGACATGGGCAGCTACATCAAAAGGCGTGTCCGGATTCCCGTCCCGTCCCCGGCCGGCCGCCTGTTTATCCGGCTTCTCGTCCGCCCGAAACCCTGAGAACCTGTGAAATCATTATTAATGATTTCACAGGTTCTCAGGATTTAATCCATCCCCAGGGACCCATAAATTGTTGTCAGTGGGAAGCCATCGGCGATAGTGAATCACTTCCATGGAACAGCCAGATCATGAGCCGTCCGGGCCAACGGACGAGGAGATTGCGCTTTGCGCCTATCGGATCTGGCTTCAGCAGGGATGCCCGCACGGACGAGACAGGGAGCATTGGCTGAAAGCGCGGGAGCAATTGGTCGCTGGAAACGCAAAAGCAAATCCTGCGGCCGCGCCCGGCACCAAGGTGCGGGCGCACGGCGTCTCCGGAACCCCATGAGCAAATCGCCTGCTCACAAATTCGGCAGGAAAGGCCTGGGCTCCTGCAGCGAGGCGACCACTTCTGCCGAGCTGGGCCGGCTGCATCTTGGGTGGTATTACAACTGGCGATCCTTTCCCATCATCGCCCCGGTTCCGGGAGTGGAATTTGTGCCGATGTTTTGGGGGGCCGTGAACGTGACCCATGAGAACCTTGAGGCGGTCCGGAAAAGCGGGGCCACCCATGTGCTCGGGTTCAACGAGCCGGACATGATCAACCAGTCGAATTTGACCCCGGAGGAATGCCTGAATTTGTGGCCGAAGCTGATGACGCTCGATCAACGTCTCGGGAGTCCCGCCCCGGCGAATTCGACCTGGCTGGACGACTTTATTCCGGAGGCGTGGCGGCGCGGGTTGAGGGTCGATTTCGTCTGCCTCCACATGTATCCGGACATCAGTCACCCGGATGCGGCAGACTGGGTTGCAAAGATGATCGAAGATGCGCACCGGAAATTCGGGCTTCCCATTTGGCTCACGGAATGTGGCGCCGCAGATGTGTCCGCTTGGAACCATCCCCGGGTCTGCAAGCCAACGCCTGAGATGGCGCGAAGCTTTCTGAAAAAGCTCCTCGGCCTGCTGGAGGGCCTGCCGTTCCTGGAGCGGTATGCGTGGTTTGCAGACCGCGTCGGCGTGGAATATGCCCTTGGCACCATCTTTCACCCGCACTCCAGCCGCCTCACCAGGCTCGGAACGAACTTCCGCGATGGAGGCTGATGATATTTATCCGTCGGGGAATCGCTTTTTCAAATCCGAGATTTTGAACCCGCCATCCTTTTCGAGGACGATCAGGAAATCATGGAACTCCTTGAGCGTGCTCCGGTGCCCGACGCTGACAAACGAGATGCCGGTCTCGAGCAGGTTCCGGTAGAGGGTGCGCTCGTCCCCCTCATCCAGCGCACTGGTGGATTCGTCCAGAAATGCGATGAGCGGCTTGTTCAGAAAGATCCGGGCAAACGAAATCCGCTGCTGTTCGCCGAGCGACAGGATGTTCGTCCAATCCTCTATCTGCCCGAGATCTCCCTCCACCCGGCCCAGCACCTCGGCGAGATTCACCCTGCTCAGGGTTTCGATGATGAGGCGGTCGTCGGATCCGTCCGGGCTCTGCGGGTAAACCAGCTGCTCGCGAAGGCTCCCCTGCACGAGATAGGGGCGCTGCGGAAGAAAGATCAGGCGGTTGATATTCGGGCGGTCGATAGTTCCCTTTCCGCTCTGCCACAGCCCGGCAATCGTCCGCAGCAGCGAGCTCTTGCCGGTCCCGCTCTCGCCCATGATCAGTGCGCTCCGGCCTGGTGGGAGCGTGAAGTTTAGCCCGCGGGCGAGGGTTTTCTCCCGGTCCGGGGTTTGGATTGTCAGATCGTTCAACCGGAGCCCGCGGGCGTTTTCATTGACTTCGATCGACGGATCCCGCTCCGCCCGGAGATCCTCGATGTCGTATTCGTCCAACTCATCCCAGAGATCGCCGAGGCGGTTGATGGATGCGGCAAAGGTGCTGAGGCCTTCGAACTGGGCCACGATGACGCTGAGCGCCATCAGCACCTGGGCGAACGCCCCCTCGGTCTGCGTCACGACGCCGAATTCGATCCGGCCCTGGATGAACATCGGGCCGACGACGAGCAGGGGCACGATCAGCGCGACGTAGCTGTAGCCGCTTGTGAAGAATCCCAGCGTCCGGTTCCAGCCGATGATCCGGAGCGTGTTGTTGACGACGCTGCCGAACCGGCCCATGAGGTCGGCTTGCTCGCGCTTCTCGCCGCGGAAAAACGCGATGCTCTCGGCGTTGTCCCGCACCCTCACCAGCGCATATCGAAAATCGGCTTCTTTCTGGTTTTGTAAAAAATGCATTCCCACAAGCCGTCGGCCGATGAGGATCGACAGGAATGTCCCAGCGCCCGCATAGAGGAAGAGCGCGACCGGAAGTTTCCATGAGATCGAGAAGAGCACCCCGGTGAATGCGCACAGGGTCACTGCGGAGTTGATCAGGGTGAGAAGATATCCGAGCACGCCGGTCGTGAACGAGCGGACATCCTCCGAGATCCGCTGGTCGGGGTTGTCCACCCGGTCCGACTGCCGCAGCCGGTAGAAGGCGTGGTTGAAAAAGAACCGGCTCACCAGGATATTTGTCAGCCAGAGCCTCCACAGAAGCGCGAGGCGCTCGGCGCAAAAGCGGTAAAAGACGCCGACGGGAACGGCGACGACAAATGTGCCGAGATAAACCCAAAGGTTCCGGTAAAAGCCGATGCTGTCGCGCTGGGCAAGCGACGTCATGAAATTCCTCCCGGCGTAGCTCACCATCAGCTGCACCACGCCGACGGCCGCACTGAGGAGGAGCAGGAGCAGAACGAACACCCGTGTCTCATGGCGGCTTCCGTAGATGAAGAACGCCTTCGCAAGCTGAGCAAACCGCCTGAGGATCACCAGGCGATGGGCTCCGCTTCCGTCGGGTTGGCCAGTCATTCTCAGACAATCATGTCATCCCGGAAGCCGGCAAACAATCCCGCAGATGGTCTGGCCGGCGCGAATGCGTGAACCAAAAGCATGCGACTCGCGGGATTATGTGTATCTTGTCGCCGTGAAATCCGCCCTCCTGCCCCTGACTAAGCCTGAAAACGGCGATTCTTGTAGAGGAATTCTGAAAGAATTTCTCAATCGCCGTTTTCGGACTAAGTGGGCTCTCCTATGGCTCGTTCTGCTCGGCGCCGTGACAGGTGCCCGGGCGCAATCTGCGGCGGATCTCCTGCGCGCGGGCGATGCGCTTGATGCAAAGCACCGCAACCAGGAGGCCTGCGAAATTTATCTCAAGGCCGACGCGCTCCAGGCGGACGACGCGGAGATCCTCCGCCGCATCGCCAAGCAGTATTCCCAGCAGGTGGTGAGCGAATCGCGCTCTCCGGAGAACCGGGAACTTGCCCGCAAGGCACTCGACTACGCCAGGCGCGCTGTGAAATGCGATCCGGATAACGCGAACGCCCGGCTCTCGCTGGCAATCTGCTACGGCAAGGCCGCCTTTCTCGAGAGCGCTCGCCGCCGCATCGAGATGGCCGGCCTGATCCGCGAGGAGGCTGAGGCCTCGCTCCGCCTTGACCCGGGGCTCGATTACGCGTGGCATGTGCTCGGCCGTTGGAACTACGAGCTGGCAAACTTCAATGCCGCGCTGAGATTCCTCGCCGAAACGATCTACGGGAAGTTCCCCGATGCCTCGAACGAGAGGGCCGCGGAGTGCTTTGAAAAGGCGGTTGCCATCCGTCCGGACCGGGTGATCCATCATGTTGAACTTGGCCGCGCCCTCGCGGCTCTCGGGCGGAAACAGGAAGCCATCGCCGAACTCAAGAAGGGGCTGAGCCTGCCCTCGCGCGAGAAGGACGACGACGAAAGCAAGGGCCGCGCACGCAAGGCGCTCGCCGCTTTGCAGTGAGCGTCCAGGAGTGGCGGCGAAGCCGCGATCACGCCCTGGCACAGCGGGAGCTACAACGACGCTCCGGCGCGAAATCCCGCTTGCGCCTGTAGCAACGGCGCTGTGTCGCCGTTTTCGTTCGCCCCCGCACGGGGGGCTTGCGGAGTCTTCCCAAAGGCGGCTGCTTTCGCAGGGACACGCCAGCCCGGAGAACCATTGACAAAACCTCATTTTCCTCTCCCATAACCCCGGAAACGGTATGTTCTGTAGTTTCGTGAACGCTGTTTTCTGGATAAATGAAAACTCTGAAACCTCAAATCGGGAGACTCAGCGGCCAACCGTGATCGACATTCGCTGATGAAAAAAGTTCTGCACGTGATCGACAGCCTCCACCTCGGTGGTGCCCAGGAGGTCGTGCTGAATCTGGCAACCTGCGGAGACCGCCGGCGGTTCACTCACGAAGTCGCGACCATGCACGGGCGCGGGGTCTATTGGGACCGGATGGCCGCGCTGGGGATCCCTCTCCACTCGCTTTCTCCGCACAAGCTGTTCCCGTGGTATGCGGCGAGCCTTCCCGAGCTTTTGGTGCGCGGCCGGTTCGACATCCTCCATTGTCACCTCGTCGCCTCGAACATCATCGCCAAACCCCTCGGCCGCATGTGCGGAGTGCCGGTCATCCTGAATCACGACCACACGAACGATGACTACCGCGCAAACAATCGGGTCCGTCTCGCCCTGGACTCGCTCTCGAACCGGCTGGCCTCACACATCATCGCCGTTTCGGATTCCTGCCGGAAATTTCTCATCGAACGCGAGGGGGTTCCGGCGGAACAGATCACCCTCATCCAAAACGCCATCGACCTGGGACGGTTTTCGGCATCGTGCGGAACCGGGGCCGGCGCGAGAAAAGCGCTGGGGATTCCGGATGGCCCCCCGGTCATTGCGGGTGTCGGCCGCCTGAATCCCCAGAAGAATTATTCCCTCTTCATCCGCATCGCCGCCGAGGTTTTGAAGCGACACCCGCAGGCGGTATTCGTCCTTGCCGGCGAAGGCCCGGAGGACGGGATTCTGCGGAAGCTTGCGATCGAATGCGGGGTGGGGGAGCAGTTGCATTTTTGCGGCTATGTTCCAGACACCCGCCAGGTCTACCTCGCTGCGGATGCCCTGCTCATGCCGTCGCTCTTCGAGGGCCTCCCGATGTCGCTGCTCGAGGCCATGGCGATGAAGGTCCCGGTTGTGGCCTCAGCTCTTGATGGAATTGCCGAGGTCGTCGAGGACGGGCGGGATGGCTTCCTCGTTCCCTCCGGCGATGCGGACGGGTTCGCCGAGCGCATCTGCCGACTGATCGAAACCCCGTCACTCGGTCACCAAATCGGAGCGGCCGCCTCCGAAAAAATCGCGCTCAGGTTTTCCTCGCTGCGCATGTGCGGCGAGGTCGAGCGGATCTACGACCGGTTTCTGGAATGAAAGATCCCCGCATCGAAAACAATCCGTGGCATGGGCATCCTGCCCATGTCTTGCTGGATTTCTTGCTTCGGCAGGATGACGCAAGATGCAAACGATGAAGATTCTCGTCCTCTGCTACGAATACCCGCCCGTGGGCGGCGGCGGCGGGCGGATGGCCCACAATGTGGCGTCCGCGCTGGTCCGTCGAGGGCACAGCGTCCGCGTTCAAACCGTCCGGATGCCGGATCTCCCGGCGCATGAGTTCCGGGACGGCGTGGACATTTTCCGGACGTCCGGATTCCGCCGCCGCGCCGACTTCTGCACCGTGCCGGAAATGCTCGGGTATGTCGTCACGTCGTTCCTTCCTTCTCTGCGACACCTCCGGGAATGGAAACCGGATATCGTCCATGCGCATTTTGCCGTTCCGACCGGCGCGCTGGCCCTGGCCTGCAAGGTTTTCACCGGAACTCCCTACATCCTCACGGCACACCTTGGCGACCTGCCTGGCGGGAATCCTGACCAGACCGGCGGGCTCTTTCGCTTTTTGAATCCCTTCATCCGTCCGATCTGGAAAAATGCCGCCGGCATTTCCGCCAGCAGCAGCTTTGCCGCCGGCCTGGCAATCAAGGCCTATGACGTGCATCCGCGGATCATCCTCAATGGGATTTCGATGGACGGAAAATCCGGTGCCGCCCGCCCGGCATCCCGTCCGCTCGAGCTCGTCGCCATCGGCCGGTTCAACCCCCAGAAGAATTTCCCGTGGCTGATCCAGGCTCTTGGCGGATGCGATTTTCCGTGGCGGCTGTCGTTGATCGGTGATGGTGCCCAGCGCGCGGACATCGAGACTGCGATCCGGACCGCCGGCATCGAAGACCGTGTGAATCTCATGGGCTGGGTTCCGGAGAGAGCGATGCGGGAGGTGCTCGCGCGGTCGGATGTCCTCCTCATGCCCTCCACGTCAGAGGGCAATCCGGTCGCCGCCATCGAGGCGCTCAAGCGGGGCGTGGCAATTCTCGGCAGCGACATCGGAGGGCTGTCCGATCTCATCGAAGACGGGAAAAACGGGTTTGCCGTCCCACTCGCGACCCCGGATGCCTTCCGGCAGAAGCTCGCCTGGCTGGCCGCTCATCCCGCCGACTTCCAAAGCATGAAGGCCCGGAGCCTCGAGATCGCGAACCGCTTCGATCTCGAAAAAATCGCCGCCGGCTTTGAGTCCCTGCTCATGGATTCCGTTGTGCGCAAGACGTGATTTCCGCACGTCAGGTCCCTCCTGCAACCCTGATCCGGATTTTGCCCGCGAATAAAGCGAATTGCCGCAAATGGGGCGAGGCGGGCGGAATCCGTTGTTTTCTGGTTTGGCCACGGGAGAAACACGATTCCCAGTCCGCTCCGGAGAAGCATTGAATTCTCAACAAAAATGCTGAATGCTTGTTGCTCATGCGCCTCCCGGACACCTCCAGCCTGACCTCGCGACTCTCGAGGTTTCCGCTGGGCACGCTGTCGGCGATCGGGATTGCGATCTTTCTTTTCTGGGCATACGGACGCTTCCATCAAAAGCCCGTCCCGTCGCCTGCACGCCAGGCGGCCACGCTTCCGGCTGCGCGGCCGAGGGATACCGGAAAGTATGTCAGGGTCCTGTCCATTGATGGCGGGGGAATAAGGACTTTGCTGGCGCTGCAGAGCCTGGCCTACCTGGAGAAGCGGAGCGGGCGGCCGGCCTGCGAATTGTTTGATGTGATGGTCGGGACCGGCTCCGGAGCCTTTGTGGTGGCGGCTTTGTCGGTGCCGCTCGATCACGATACCCCGCGATTCACCGCGGCGGAGCTGATCAAGGAATTTCCCGCGCTCTGGGCGAAGACGCTTCAGACCCCGGTCATCCACCCGCTCCTCTCGGTCGAGGGCAGGACCGCTCCCAAATACCTCACGCGCACGAGGCAGAAGGTGTTCCAGGAATTCTTCGGCGACACGCAGGTCGGTGCCGCCCTCACGACCATCATCCTCCCCGCGTATTCCTTGAGGGAGCAGGTCCCGTTTTTCTTTGCAAGCGACATGGGGAAAAGCACATCGTTCTCCGGGACGAGCGGCCGCGCGATCACCGAGGCGGGAGACTTTTTTCTCGCGGACGCGGTGACGGCCGCCACCTGCAACCCTGCGGTCTCCGCTCCCTCCAAGCTCTCCAACTCCGCGGGCGACCAGACCGAGACGCTCATCGGTGCCGAGATCTACGCCAACAACCCGACCCTCATTGCCATGGGAGAAGCGCTGCTCCGCTATCCGGGAAAACAGTGTGTCATGATCAGCCTGGGAGCCGGAGTGTCGGCCACGGTTCCGGAAGACGTGGCGACCGGCTGGAAAAAATCCGGTGACGCGGAGGAAATTGTCCGCTTCGCCACGGAGGCTTCGCAGTTCACGACCTCGCAAATCACATCCGCCCTCCACCGCTTCGGAAGCGGCCCCGTGGCCGCCTACATCCGCCTCGATCCCCCGCTCCCCGCAGACTCCCTGCTTGCCGATGACTGCACGGAAAAAAATGTGCAGGCCCTGACCGCTCTCGGAGGAAAACTCACCACAGAAAAAGCCGCGACCCTCGACCGCACGGCGGACTTCCTCGGTGCGAAGTAGGGGGGAGGAAAAAGAAGTGCTCGGGGGGGGACTTGAACCCCCATTGACCCAAAGGAGGCACGCCAATAAACGAGGAAGCCGGAAACCCTGTGTTTATCAGAGGGAAAAGACATTGGCGTTTTTTGGCGTTGTAAAATGTGTGTTCCCGTTTATGTTCGCAAGGGGAATGGAACCGTTCCAGTGTGAGGGCGGTTCAAGTCCCCGGAACGAAACTGAGAACACCGCGCGGCCATGAAAATGACATCCAAAAAAGTGAGAACGGGGGAGGGCTGAACGATGGCTTGCGTGATCAAGCGGCCTGAGTCGTCGTGCTGGATTGCCTGCTTTACGGATATTCTTGGTCGGAGGCTCAAGCGGACAACGAAGGTTCCGGCGAAGGAGCGGGAGCGGCGGCGGGCGCTGGAGATCGCGGAGAGTTTCGAGGCGGTGGCCTCAAAGAAGCGGTCGGCCCTTTACGTGCGCCGGGTGATTTCGGACCTTCACCAGAAAATCACAGGGGAGGCGATGGCGGTTCAATCCTTGCGGGAATATGTCGCGTCATGGATTGCGGCGAAGTCGCATGAGGTCGCCCCCTCTACGCTGATGACATACAACACGGACACAAAGAAGCTGATCAACTTCATGGGTGATCGGGCGGACCAAGATATCGCGGAAGTCTCTCGGCAGGACTTGCTGGATTTTCGCGATGGGGAAATGAAGTCGCTTTCGCCGGGGTCGGTCAATGATCGGATCAAGCTTCTGCGGATGCTGTTCAAGTCGGCGCGCAGGGAGGGGTTGATTACAGACAACCCGGCTGAGTTTGTGGATTCCGTCCGGGGATCAAAACGGAAGCCAAAGCCTGTTTTCACGATTGATCAACTGCGGGCGGTGCTCGCTGCCGCTGATGATGAATGGAAAAGCATGATCCAATTTGGCCTCTACAGCGGGCAGCGGCTCGGGGATGTCGCCCGGTTGACCTGGGCGAATCTGGATTTGCAGGCTCGGGAGCTTCGGATTGAGACACAGAAGACCGGAAAGATTGTGATTCAATCGCTGGCGGGACCGCTGCTGGCGCATGTCGAATCTCTTCCGGTGTCTGATGATCCGATGCAGCCGATCCACCCTCGGGCGTTTGAGTTCGTGGGGCGTGCTGGCTCCACCTCGGAGTTGTCCGGCCAGTTTGTTGACCTGCTTGTATCGGTGGGGCTGAGGCAGAAAAAAGCGCACAGGAAAATTCACGGCAAGGGCCGGGGCGTGGGGAGTTCATCCGGGGGGCTGGCCTTCCATTGCCTGCGGCATACTGCGGTCACGATGTTGAAGGAGGCGGGGATTCCTGCGGCTACGGTCATGGAACTGACCGGCCACTCGTCAAAGGAGATGAGCGAGCACTATACGCATGTCGGGAAGGAATCTCTCAAGCTGGCGGCGGAGGCGTTCCCCTCGCTTGTAGGGACCAAGCCGAAAGGAAAGAAGGCCAAGAAATGAAGGAGATTTCCCTTCTCTCTCTTCCATCTGCTCGGGCCGTTTTGCTAGGGGATTTTTTACATGGACGGATGTCCGTCCGCCCCCTCACACCTATCGGAGCGGACGGACGCCGGACGGCTCGGCGCTGTGCGCTGGCTGGCGGTGGCGGGCTTCTGGCTCTGAGGGAATACATGGCAGCGGCGGGCGGGTGCCGGGGTCGTGGCGGGCGTCCCTGCGGCTTGGCTTCAATTCTTTCGGTGGAATCGTGCGGAGCATGGACGGGGGGCTTCCCCATTTCCAGCGGCTTCCGGCGACGGATGGACAACGCGGTTGTCCGGCTGGACGGGCCGGATGGACGAGATGAAATCGGGATGTTGAATTTATGAAAAATACTGAATCGGACTGGATGCGAATCATTGCGCGGGATCGGCTCAACCTTGAGAGACAGGCGGCGGAAGATCGCCGGAATGAAACCGTGGCGAGGCTGGCAATCGAGCTTGGCAGGGCAAAGATCGGCAGACCAAAGAAGGGATGTGCGGCTGAGATCGTGCCGGACGTGAATGCAGCGGCGCGGCTGCTGACTGATGCGGCGGCGGCTCGGCGCAGGGAGCGGGAGCGGCCCGAAAGAGAGTTGAAGGATATGGCGGTATCACTCATGAAGGAGTCTGATCAACGGTCTAATCCGCCATTGCTCTGGCATGAGGCAAAGCGTGGGGCTGCGGAGGGATCGGGTGGGGTGTTGAATTGCTCTGTGCTGTTCGATGCCGGGGCCGGTGCTGACCGTCATTTGCATGTTGGAAGGTTCCATGTCGAGGAATTGCCAAGTGGAGGAGATCGGTCCAAGTGGGTTCAGCTTGGAAAATGGGAAGTGATGCGCGATGCGAAACGTTTTCGGGGGCTGGTTCTGGATGCTCTGAATATAATTTGGAGCAATAAAATGAGGATGAATCCCAAGGGGAAAATGCCAATCGTGACGGATGCGGACGTTTCCAAGGTATTGAAAAATGCGTTGCTTTCGGAAATGTTTTTCCGTGCTCTGCTTCAATCTCGCAAAGAGTCGGCAAAGCTCATGGATAAAGGCTCGGCGGGCGAGGTGGCGAACCCGCCAAGGGGCAAAAGGGCGAGGGTGTAGAAAACGCCAAGAATCTTTTTGAAGTAAATTGCTCGGGAAAGGCGGAGGTTCTCGTGGGGAAATGGTCTACTCTCGCGGGAAAACCTCGGGCCTCGGCGGGTTGTGTTCATTCTCTTTCGGGATCGTTTTCCGATTGATCGGGAAAGTGCTCTGCGGCTGATGGCATGGGCTTCGGCGGGTGATTTTCGATTTCTGTCATAAGCAAGGAATCCGGGGCGCATGGTGCGCTTTTGGAAACCAAGAAAGAGCATATGGCAAAATCAAAATCAGAATTCACGGGGGCAATCCCCACGGTCGCCGGGGCAGGCTCGGCGCGTCTCGGGCCTCGGGTCGAGATGGCAACGGCGGGAAATGTGGCGGAGTTCGTGAGGCTCCCGAAAGCTGGCGAGCGGTGCCCGGTGTCGGGCGCGTCCCGTTCCTGGCTGATCGAGACGGATCAAGAGTTGTCGCCTGAAGATCGCTTCCTCATTCGCGTGAGGCGGCGCGGGTGTCTGCGGGGGACGGTTTTTACCAGCGTTCCGAAACTTTCGTCATTCCTTTCAAGGGTGGCGGCGGGCAAGGTCGAGGGCTTTATTGCGGGCATTGCTGCGGAGGTGGAGAATGAAAACTGACGCATGGGTTGTTGTGCTATGGGCGCAGGGAAAGGTTGTTGCTGGTGATTCGTTGGACCGTCTTATCGGTATGGCAAACGAAGTGCTGAAGGAGGGGAGGATTCCAGCTTCGGTAATGTCAATCGTGAGTGCTCATACTTCGGCGCGGGCTGCTGATCGGGCTGCTGCGAGGCTCGCCAATGATCTGAAGAAGCATGGATGGTGGAACGCGGAGGGGTCCGCACAATGCGCAGAGCGAAATCAGGAGGATGCCGAAAGTGAGTCTTGATCTGACCGCTGGGGAGATAGCGGAACGGATAGACATTCGGCAGGTGTGGCGGGTTCTGTCTCTTCCGGGGGAGCCGGGGAAGTGCGTTTGCAGTCCGTTTCGGGAGGAAAAGCGGCCTTCGTTTTCAGTGTATGAGGACGGCGGGCGGTGGAGGTTCAAAGATCATTCGGATGGGGTTCATGGTGATTCCATTGATTTCATCAGACTGGCAAAGGAATGCACGGCGGCGGAGGCTTTGACCTGGGCGCGGGATTTCCTTGGGCTTCCTGATCGGAAGCGGCGGGAGGATGTTCCGGCCAATGGAAAAACACGGTGGATGCCGGACCTGCGTCCGGGATCGGTGTCGGAGTTGAACCACGTCGCAGAGCTTCGCGGGTTCGGTGTCGAGGGGCTGCGGCTGGCGGAGCGGCGGGGGTTCTTCGGGTTCGTTCAATTCGCTGGGACTACTTGCTGGGCGGTGCGTGATCGGCGACGGATGCTCATGGAGTTTCGGCGGCTGGATGGGAAACTGTTCGACGCATACAAGGGTCTGCCGGTTCGGAAGTCGCATTGTGTGGGCTCGGGCAAGGCGTTCCCGCTCGGGGTCGAGGAAGCGGATGGTTTTGAAAAATGCGTGCTGGTGGAGGGCTCGCCGGATTTTGTAGCGGCCTTTCATTTCCTTTCGGTCGAGGGGAAGGAGGATCGGGTTGCGGTGCTGGCGATGCTCGGCGCGGCGAATCATCGCATTGCAGAGGAGGCTTTGCGGCGGCTGAGTGGAAAGGCGGTTACGCTCTATCCGCATTGTGACGCGGCGGGTCGGACTGGATCGAGGGAATGGGCGCGGCAACTGCATGGTGCGGGGTGTCGGGTTTCGGCCTTTGACCTGTCCGGGATCGTGAGGGCGGACGGCTCTCCGGGGAAAGACCTGGCTGACGTGTGCAAGATCGCGCCGGACTGTTTCGAGCGGTCGGAGAAATTCCGGGAGGTGTTACCATGAGCGCCGGTTTTTACGATCCTCTGTCCGGTGATGATCCTGACGAATCGGGCGCGGAGCAACTCCCTGCTCGTGGGGCGGTGGAGGAGCCGAATGAAGCGGTGACGATTCCTGCCGTGGCAGATGTCGCGGAGGAGAATCCCGCGAAAGTGGAGGCTCTGCGGGCTGATCCTGCGGAGGGGCGACGGGCAGGAAAAGAGAAACGGAAGCCGATGATTGAATTTCTGCGGCCTTCGGAGATCGCGGAATATGTTACGCCGGAGAATCATTTTCTTGTAGGTGACTCATTGATACAGCGGGGAGCCCTGACGATTTTTGCAGGGCCGGGAGGTGTCGGAAAATCGCGGGCGGTGTTCTCGCTGGCGGTGTCGGCGGCTCGGGGGGAATCAAACTGGATGGGGTTCCCGATTCACTTCGGGTTCAAAACGATGGTGGTTCAATCCGAGAATGGACTTCCCCGATTGTCGAAGGATTTTCAAAAGCTTGGCGATGCGGCGGGGCTTGATGGTCGGCTCATTGTGTCGGCTCCCCCGGATGGGATGATCGCGATGAAGAATCTAAACTTCCGGGATGACCTGACGGCGGCGGCTCGGGAGTTCGGGCCTGACATGATCGTGTTTGATCCGCTCAATAGCATGGTGAGCGACTCGCAGGAGCGAGACATTATCGAGCTTCTTGCATACTTGCGGCAGATTGCGGGCGAGGTGGGGACGAATCCGGCCTTGCTGGTCGTCCACCATTTGAGGAAACCAAGGGAGGGCGACAAGCACAGGGGCCGGTCAATGGCGAACCTGCTGGCGGGGTCGTATGTGATAACCAGTTCGGCGCGTGCGGTGATGACCTTGCAGGCTGCTACAGACGCGGAGGATGATCCGCACACAGTCTTGACCGTGGCGAAGTGCAACGATGGGGTGATGGCTCCCCGGTCGGCGTGGCGTCGGACTGATGGCGGGTTCTTCGCTCATGCCGATGATTTTGACTGGACCGCATTTGATGGACAGTCCGGGCCGATGGCGAAGATCCGGGAGGAGCATATCCTGCGACTGTTCGACTACGGGGCGCGGACCATGACGCAGGCGGCGGGAGCGAAGAAATTGCAGGAGCTGACAGATTGCGGGAGGTCGGCGGCATACAGTGCGCTTGACTACCAGAAGGGGCGGTTTGCGGAACTGATCGAGCCGGACATTGAATCCGGGGTGATTCGTCTTTCGGCAGCGGGCATCAAGCGTTCGCAGGATGATGAAGATTGAGCGTCCGTCCATCCGGTTGTCCTATGTGGGGTGGCCGGATGGACAAGTGACGCCAATAACGGGAAGTCCGCCAATGGTTGTCAATGACGGGATGGCGGATCGGGTTTGACATTCTCCAATCAGGCGCGAGTCTAAGAAGGCCGTCACGAGTATAAACGTGCGCTGGGTTGGACTTGACGCCAGCCTCGGCAGAAACCCAGCCGGATCTTGCATCCGGTCTGGGTTTCTTCATTTGAGCTACCGATCAGGAAGTGTTGACACGTCTCGCGGACGGGCTGGGGACGCGGCGGAGTGTTGGGAAGTCCTGCCGAGTTCGGAGGGTGCGATTTAAAATCGCACCCTTCCAAGCATGGCGAATAAATATCTTGCGGCATGGTGGCTGCGAGGCGGATGTTGTTTCAACTGCTTTGTCCATGAAACAGAAAGAGCCCGCAGAGAAAGAAAAAAAGCCGGACATGCAGAAGCGTCCCAAGCGGAAGGGCAAGGAGATTTCCTATCTGGTGCCGGGTCGCCCGCCGATGCTCTTGAGACCTCCTCAGTCGTTTTATGCTGGCAAACCTGTGCCGGTGAGTCGGAGCTGTTACGTGCAGGACTGAGGGCTTGCGGTGCGAGTGTCTGGCGCCGGGGCGGTGATCGCCCTGGGAGGCTGTGCGTCCGGGCGGCTGGGAGGTTGGACAGGACAGAGGGCGACGGGTCCGGGCGAGCGGGAGGGCGGACGGATGCAGATTGACTGCCTTAAAATGATATTGAGGAGCGGTCCTGCGGGGGCGTGTTTCGCCAATGATTGCCGGTTCCTCGAATCGGCATAGACGACATAAAAGGAGGATCGGGGTTGGGCTTCCTTCCATGTCTTCCGGTGGAGGGGCTGGCAAAAAAGCGGGCGGGAGTGGTCTGGGCGTCGGTAATGGGTTCGCATGGCGGGAAAGAAATACAAATAGCGGTCGGTTTGAAACCGGGGCAGTGTGTGCCCGGATGTTCGTGGGGTGTGTATTCAAAAAAAGGTTAATCGAAAACTGCAAGGATTTTGCCGGGGAATGGCGGATTTCAATGTGTGTGAAAAGTGTATTCACGAAAACACTTGTTTAATTGAATACACCGTGCAATGATTCCCTCCGATGAAAACAAAATCAAAATCCCAAGCGGTGCCGGTCGCTATCCTCGTTCGTGTTTCCACCATGAAGCAGGAGACTGCCCGGCAGGTATCGGAATTGGAAGCGTATGCCTTGCAGAAGGGTTATGCGGTGATCGAGGTTTGCCGTGAGACGGTTTCCGGGCGGGCCGATGATGACGAGCGGGCGGGCCTGCGGCGGGTGGAGGCTTTGGCCGCGGCGGGCACGATCAAGAAAGTGTTGGTCCATGAAGTCTCCCGGTTGGCCCGGCGCAATAGCATCGCGCACAAGTTCGTTGAGACGTTGGAGGATGCCGGGGTTTCTCTTTACTGGCATGCACAGGGGATCGAGACGCTTCTTCCTTCCGGCAAGCGGAATCCTGCGGCGGGGATCATGCTCGCCTTGCTTTCGGAAATGGCGCGGGCCGAGGTTGAGACTCTGCGGGAGCGGATTATGTCGGGGCTGGCACAGGCGCGGCGGGATGGCAAGCGGCTGGGCCGTCCGGCTGGTTCCTCTGTTGACCTGGCTGAGTTCCTGAAAACCCATGCGGACATTGCCCGGCAACTGCGGGACGGGCAGAGCGTGAGGAACACAGCGAAGATTACGGGCAAGGGGGCGAGCACGGTTCAGCGGGTGAAGCTGGCTTTGGCTTCCAGTTGTTGAAGAACTTTGCGGCTAAGTGTGCCCGCTGCCGCTTCCAGTCTTGCCCGATTCGCGAAACCCTTTGGCGTCACGTTTCCGTCCGTATCTATCAGCCCAAGGGAGAACATGGGCATGGCCGGGGAGTTGTCGCCGAGGTTTCCTTCGCTCCGCGAAACTTGCTCCTTCAGCTTGTCGAAGGGAATAGGCGGATATTTCGGCAATGTCATTCCTCGCATGGTTCCCGATGGGATAGAGAGATTCCCCCTGCGTTTCAAGCATGGTGGGGGGAGGGGGGCAGTCGAGCCGGTGGGAGGTGTCGAATCTAAATTGATTCGCTCGAAATAGGTTGAGAACAAAGGAGAGGCTTGTGGGGATCGCCCGGCCAGCCTGATCGGAATCGCCCCCCCCTTGCGCCGGACTGCCCGCTGGTGGGGTTTTGTTTGTCTTACCCAGATAGAAAAACTGCCCGATGCGATTTCTCGCACCGGGCAGGAGAACCACGGCTCGTTCCCCGAACAGAGTCGGGGCGACCCCGCGTGGAAAATCTTCGGAGAGTTCTTCTCCTGTGATGACCATGCGTCAACTGCTCGATGGAGTCAAACTTTCTGACTTATCATCCTTTCGGGAGATCGGTCGTGGCGGCGGGGTCGCGTTTTAAATGCGGACCTTTGCAGGAAAGTGGGGGGTTGATTTTATGGCTCAACCCCCCGAAGGCTCTAAACCGCTTTTCAGCGGCCTCGTCAAAGTGAGATCGCTCTCACTTCCGCCCGCCTCGCCGGAATGAATCCGGGCGGATCGCGCACCAATCCCACGGGCTCTACAGTAGTTTTAGCGGGGGTGGCCCCTACGCTACTGAGTGGTTGAACAGAATTCCCATTGCGGCAGTTGGTCAAGCGGAAATGATTTTGTGCTTGCGGATGAAATACTACGCCGGGGCGTATAGGCTTCCCCCCCCCCCCCGAAAAGTGCCGGGAAGATGTGCTTCGCCTACTTGTATTTGATCGCGATGCCGTTCGTCTTTGGGAAGTCCCAATAATTGTTTACGGATTGCGACTGGACGACGGTAACGCCATTACCGGATTTCACGCTCGTTCCCGTCCCTCTGACAATTACCGCATCAGCGCCAAGGCCTGCGGCTGACATCTGCATTTTCCGAAACATATCCCCTTCGCTGGCAAATGCTCCGCCAAGGGAACTGACAATTCCGATTTGCTCATAGGCCCGCTGCGGAGGCTCGAATAGAATCATGACGTGCTGGACTGGAACTTTCGGGTATCGCTGGTCCCCCATTGCAACTCTGCTTCCCCAGGTTGAGCACCCTGCAAGCGCAAGGAGAAATAGAGCGAATGACAAGCGGATGAACGTCTTCATGATTCTTGAGGCTGATTGTGAATCATGCCGGTGCTGATCGAGAAGGTTTTTCTTTGGGCTGAGTTGGCAAGGTAGCCGGGGGGGGCGAAAAAAAAAAGCATGGGGTGCGTCGAACATATACCGGTTCCGGGCGCGGAAAATTTTTTACAATCGGGGTGTTCGCGATATTTCTTGTCGAAAATCCTGCGGAATAGATGCCTTCCGGGAATACGCGCAATGGCAATTCTAGCGATTGGCGGCGATTGGCGCACCGTGGCGGACGTGTTCCCGGCGGTGTTCCCGTTTTGCGTTTTCTCTTTTGTAAGTAGCTGATAATCAAAAGAGTGCTCGGGGGGGGACTTGAACCCCCATGCCTTGCGGCATACGCCCCTCAAACGTACGTGTCTGCCATTTCACCACCCGAGCAATTGGGGATGAGGTGGAAAATTTATCGGCGGGGGATATTTTGGCAAGGCTGAAATTTGCGCTTGCGGAATTCGAGTGATTGCCCCAGTTTGGACAATTCCAACCGAAACGGAATTTAACGGAATATTTATGGCATACGCAGTGATACAAACAGGCGGTAAACAATACCGCGTCGCCGAGGGCGATGAGATTGAAGTCGAAAAGCTTGACGTCGAGGCCGGAACAAAAACCGAGTTCTCGGAAGTGCTGCTCGTTGCCAACGGTTCTTCCGTGACGATTGGCGAGCCGCTCGTCGCCGGGGCGAAGGTCACGGCCGAGGTCGTCGACCAGTTCAAAGACGACAAGGTGATCGCCTTCAAATTCAAGCGCCGCAAAGGCTACCACCGCACGGTGGGCCACCGCCGCCAGCTCACCAAACTCAAAATCGAAACCATCTCCACCAAGTAACTCGTCATGGCCCATAAAAAAGGACAAGGAAGTGTCAAAAACGGACGCGATAGCCAAAGCAAACGGCTCGGCGTGAAAAAATTCGGCGGGGAAGCAGTCGTTGCCGGCAACATCATCATCCGCCAGCGCGGGACGAAGTTCCAGCCAGGCCGGAATGTCGGGCTCGGGCGCGACTACACGATCTGGGCGCTCCAAGACGGGAATGTAAAGTTCGACCGTTCCGGCCGCCGCGTGAACGTCGAGCCTGCCACGAACTGATTTTTCGATAGCAGCAGCAGGCTCGCTGTGAAGGCCCTTGATTCAAGGGCCTTCATCGTTTTCAGGCACCTTGGCCAAATCCATTTCCGGAATGGAGGGATGACCGCCGTGTCGTCCCTTGATCCGAAAAACGTTTTGAACCACGGAGAACAGGAGGACAAGGAGGAGGAGCAAAATGCTGACTGGAAAGCCGGATGCGTTATGTTGCGAGCCTCGTTATGTGGCTAGCCACATAAGATGCGGAAAACTTGCCTGTCCGGTTTGGTGGGAGGGGCGGGGAGTTGCATCCCCGCTCCTGCCCCGATCATTTCGGAAATGTCTTCCGACAGATGCACCAAACCGGGTGCTCGCCGGAAGCGGAAAGCGCGATTCCGGATTACGGTGCGAAGAACGAAGGGAGGAGGTAAATCCTTCCCGGTTCCAGGAGTGTGGCTTTCGGGAGCAGGTCGAGTTCGATATTTGTCGAAGCGCGCGACTCTCCGAACATGCGGAAAAACTTGTCGAAGCTGTAGGCGCGTTCGTATCTGACGATCTGGGCATCCGGGACGCCTCCAAGCTCCGCAGCTTTGTCATAGGCGTCCTCGATGTAGCCGAGCTCGTCCACCAGGCGCGAGGCGAAGGCATCGGTTCCGCTCAGCACGCGGCCGTCGGCGACCCCCTCGCGGAGCTCCTTCTCATCCAGCTTGCGGGAGCGCGCGACGATGCCGACGAAGCGGTCGTAGCTCTGCATGACCAGCCCCTGCACATAGGTCTTTTCATCATCGGTCATCTCGCGGGCTCCGTTGAGCATGTCCTTGAATTTTCCGCTTTTGAAGATCACGGACTGGAGGCCGAGCTTTCCGAACAGGTCGCGGTAATTCAGCGTGGAGATGATCACCCCGATGCTGCCGGTGAAGGTCGTGTTGTTGCACATGATCCAGTTCGCGCCGCAGGCGGCGTAGTAGGCCCCCGAAGCTCCGATGGAGTTGAAATAGACGACGACTGGTTTGTGTCGCGCGAGGCGGCAGATCGCGTCATACAGAACGTCCGAGGCCGTGATCTCCCCGCCGGGCGAATCCACCTGCAGGACCACGGCCTTGATCTGCTTGTCGTTTTCCGCCTGCTCCAGCGCGGCTTTGAAGTCATCGACCATCGAGTTGCCGAGGCTGCCGGTGGCCCCGAATGCGATCACTCCATCAAGAGGAATCACGGCGACCTTGGCGGACGAGCCTGCGCCGTCGATGAGAATTCTTTCCTCGAAAGTTTTCGGCTTCAGAAGCTTCACGCCCGCCATCCCGGAGGTGCCCCTTGCTCCCAGCGCGGCCAGGAGGATCAAATTCACAAACATGCTCGCGCAGACGGCGACGAACAGGAAAACCATGAGGCAACCGGATTTTTTCATGAGGCAGGCAGAAAGTGGCGCAAAATTGCATCCCTCACAAGCAGGGAAATTAACGGGCTTTGGAAGGGGGTGTGATCAAAAGTGGGTGCGGTTGAGGAGTTCGCGCGATGGTGGATCGCGATTTGTTGCTCCCGCAGCAAACATTCGACTTGTCCCCATGGACCAAGCGCTTCGCGCGGGTTTTCCGAGCGCGATGGGAAAAAGCGGCGGCAGCGCCGCGTGGAATTTCTCATCGTGCGGCGGAGCGCCCGATCCACCTTCTCCACTTTTAATCACACCCTTTGGAAGGTGCTTTCAGGAATCGCGGGTCAAATGTGAACGCCCGCCCATCGCGGATTCCGATTTCCTCGGCGAGGGGGTGTTCTGGATTCAAAAGGTAGTTCGACTCCTCGGGGATCAGGATGCTCGGCACGCGCAGGACCGGAGAAGAGCGCTCTTTGAGCCATCGGCGGCCCGCTTCAACAGTGGATTGGCGGGGCGGATAGCTTCTCCAGTCCGCTGCGAGCTCATCTTCGGAGATTGTCTGCACGAAATCCTCCGGAAAGCGGACCTCAAAAAAGAGAAACCGGCTTGATGGTGCGCGCTCGGCGTTGTGCACGAGCACTTCCAGCGCTGCTAGCGAGCGCGAGGCGCTGAGGTAGGTTGCGCGCACACCGGGGGGATTCCACCGGCCCCCATACAACCGCGCTCCTTCGCCCGAGAAGGCGTCATCCGCCCGCGCTTCGCTCACGAGCCTCCAGGCAGGAACAATCACGCGTAGACTCCGTAGTCGATGCGGCCCAGCAAATTCTCCACCTCGCGGATGCCGGCCCCGGTATCGGCCAGATCGAGCGGAACAAACCCGCCCAGAGCAATTTGCGGGCGGGTGAGCCACCTGCGGGCGGCATCCATGGATTCCAAAACTCCTGCTGCCTGGCTCACCAGTTGCCGCACGCGGTCGAGCCGATCGGATTCGTCCTTGGTCAACCGCCCCTCCTCTTTTCGGCGTTGGAGAGTGCGCACAGGAATCCCGACCACTTCTGCGAGAGCCGCCGTGCCGACGCCAAGCTTCGCCTCCAATTCAAAAAATGTTTCCACTGGCAGGCCCTTGCGGATCTCGCGAATTTCCTCGAACCCCCGGTCCTCTTCCGGCTTCACACGCGGGGCAACGGCCGCCTCCTGAACTCTGGTGGGAGGAGGGTCACGATGAATCGGCTTTCTCTTCATGCCCAAACAATCGCGCCAAACGGCGCTAATGTCAACGCCAAAATGTAAATGTCTTCAATGGATCTCGACCGGGCACTTCGGCATCGCGCGCAGGAAGGATTTTCCATACGGCTTGCTGACGATCCGGCTGTCGAGGATGACGATGGTTCCGGTGTCGGATTTGCTGCGGATGAGCCGTCCCACGCCCTGCCGCAGCCGGAGGATGGCCTCCGGGAGCGAGTAACTGTCAAACGCCCGTCCTCCCTCCGCCTCGATCGCTTCGAGTCTGGCTTCGGTGAGCGGATGGTCCGGCGTGGCAAACGGGAGGCGGGTGATGATCACGCTCGACAGGGCATCCCCCGGCACATCGACGCCGGTCCAAAAGCTGGCGACGCCGAAGAGGACGCTGTGCGGGTTTCCGCGGAACTCCCGCAGCATGCGTTGCGGCGGCATGCCGCTGCCCTGGACAAGCAGCGGCCAGCCCTTTTTCTCAAAATGCGCCTCCATGTTTTCCGCCACCGTGCGCATGGTTTGGTAGCTTGTGAAAAGCACGAACGCCCGGGCGAGGCTTTTGTCGGTGAAATGTGCGATCCATTTTTCCAGCGCCTTTTCGTAGCCCGAATCCTTCGGCTCCGGCATCTGGCGGACGAGGTGCAGGCTCATCTGCTTCTCGTAGTCGAACGGGCTTCCGATCTGCAGGGCCGGGACATCCTCCGCACCAACGCGCCTGCGGAAGTAGGAAAGGTCAGGCGTCCCGATGGAGAGCGTCGCGCTCGTCAGCACCGAGCAGGCCCCCTCGCGGAAGAGGAGCCTGCGCAGGGCGTAGGCGAGGTCCACCGGCGCGGTCCGCAGCGTGCAGAACTGCTCGTTGCGCCCGCTCTGCTCGACCCAATAGACGTGGTCCGGCTGTTCGACAGCGAGGAAATCCGTGATCGCCGCGCGGGCGGAGCGGAGCTTGCGGGCGGTGTCCTGCAGTTCTGCGGCACCAATCTCATCCTGGCATCGGACCGCCTCGGTGGCGATCAGCTCTCCGAGCTTGGCCAGGTTGGTGCAGACCTCCCCGCCATCGGCCAGGCCGGCTTCCCGCACCCGGAATTCGCGGCCCTTTTTGAACGTGCATTTTGAAGTGATCGATTGAAAAAACTCATCCGAGACCGGGAGGATGTCGGCGACCGCTTTGCACGCCGGCCCGTTTTTCATCACCTGGAAGAGCCCGCGTTTCGTGCGGGGGTTGTAGAGCCGCTGGACAGCGCGGCGGAGGCCGAGCTGGGAAACCTCCATCCCGATATGCCGCGAGGCCACCTCCTCGAGCGTGTGCGCCTCGTCGAAGATCACAAAATCATTCGCAAAGAGCAGTCCGCCTGTCCGGCTCTCCGCGTCCTCGACCGCACCGAGCAGAGTGAAGAAGAGCGCGTGATTCAGCACCACCATGTGAGCGCCCGCAATCCGGCGGCGAAGGTTCTGGTAATGGCAGCCGGAGTTCGGCCCGCACATCTTCGGTGTGCACAAATGCTGCTCGCTGCGCACCTCCTCCCAGACCGCCGGATCCGGCTGCTCGAGAAAATCGCTGAGCGAGCCATCTTTTGTTGCCTGGCTCCAGTCCCGGATCCTCTCCAGCTCGGATTTTTGTTCGGTAGTGAAAAGGTCCGCCGCCTGGTTGATCGCCCGGGCCAGGCGGGTCGTGCAGAGGTAATTCTGGCGGCCCTTCATCAGCAGCGCTTCGAAGTCCTCGTCGAGGAGCTGCTGCACGAACGGAATGTCTTTAAAGATCAGTTGCTCCTGCAGCGAGATCGTGTGCGTCGAGATCACGGCCTTGCGTTTCGTCCGCACGGCATGCAGGGCGGCGGGCACGAGGTAGGCGAGCGACTTGCCGACGCCGGTTCCGGCCTCGATCACGACCTGGCTGCCGCGCTCGAGCGTCCGCGCCACCGCACAGGCCATGTCCTGCTGTTCCTTGCGGAATTCAAACCCGGCCCCGTGCGAGAGTTTTCCGTCCTCCGAAAAAATCGCGTGAACCTCGCGCTCCAATGCGGATACCTCCGCGCTCCCTCCGTCCTCCCGAATTGAAATCATGCCCGAGAATGAATGGTGAGCGGCTGCTTATCAAGGCAGGTCCTGCTATTCGAAGTTCCACATCTTCCCTGCGTGCGAGTCGCGAAAGACTTTCGGGCTCAGCATGTAGGAGAGAGGAGGATCCGGGAGGCGGGAGTCGTCCAAGGTCGGAAGCTGTTTCCCGATTGTGCTGTCCCATGGCTGGCTGGAAGCCACGTTCAGCGGTGTGCCCACGCGCACCAGGGTGAAGACTTTTTTTGCAGCCTTCAGCGGGATGCGGACGCAGCCGTGCGTGTCCGGCTTGGAGTCCATGAATCCCCAGTGCATGCCATACGCGGGCTGAAATTCCATCCAGTAGGTCATGGGATATCCGGCGCCGGGGCTGCTTGCGCGCCTGCGCTCGAGTTGCTTGGAATAGATGCGGAAGTTTCCGCGGGGGGTGGGGGTGGACGGTTTTCCGACGGTGACCGGAGTGGCCAGGATGACCTTGTCGCCCTCCACGAGGTAGAGCCGTTGAGCGCCGGTGCTGAGCATGGCCCTGACTGCGGCGGGGTTGCTCGGCTGCTGGACCGGCGGGTCGAATGAAAACGAAGTGCGACCGGTGGAGGAGGGGGTCGTGCACGAAGTCAGCGAGATCGCGAGGGCGGGCAGAACGACGGAAAGGAATTTTGTTGCGGTCATAGGGATTTTTTTTGTGGAGCCACGCTGTCTAAAGTCGGGCGCTTCTGCAAGCCCGTCGTTGGACGCGGAATGCGGAAACATTCCGCGACAATGGCCGCGGGTTTATTTTTCGTCCGTCAGCGGGATTGCCGGGGACCAGCGCAGCCAATCTTTCTGTGGCGACGGGCTGAGCGGGAAGGTGTGCCCTGGTTTGACGCGGCGCCCCATGTCCGGCGGGGTGGCGAATTCGATGCCGCCGAGGGCGAGGGACTTCAGCGGGCCGGTCTGGATTTTGATCGCAAAGAGCCCGAGCGAGGCGCGCACGCCGCTCACATCCCAAAATTTCGTGTTTTCGCGCAGGAGCGGAGCATAGGGGAGATCGATGACAGCGATCAGCCCGACGCAGGTTCCATCCGCAGCCAGCGCTTTGCGGACAATTTTTCCGACTTGAACTCCGCGATAGAATACCGGGGCGTTGACGCCGATGCTCGTCGAGGGGGACTGCACCACGATTTGGAATCCCGCCCGCCCGGCCGCTTCGTCTTCCAGCTCTTGGGGCGAGACGCCGCGGAAGCGATCCGCGAGCGGCCCCTGCGAGCCGGGCGTGCATTCGATATAGACCCCGCTCACCAAGGTCTCCAAACCGCTCACGCCTTGAAGGGAGATTTTCGGGCGCACCAGGGAAAACTCCGAGCCCTTGCGACGAAGCAGGTCGTAGCCGGAATCCAGCCGGGCGGTGACCACGACTTTGCCTTCAACGGGCTTCACGTCCTCGACGATGCCGACCGGGATGCCGAGATAGCGAAGCTGGGTCTGGCCTGCGAGGAGGCCCTGGCCATTCGGAAATTCGATGCGGATCGGCGGCGAACCGGCGCGCGCGATCCGCTCGCTGGCGAAGAGTTCGAATTTTGCCCCCTCCCCGGCCGGTTCACCCGGCATCCCGAAGACATCAAACGCCACGCCGCCTTTCCAGAGCGACTGAAGTGCGGAAACCTCGACATTCAGCACTCCCGGCCCCGCCTCGACCGATGTTGCGGGAACACGCCAGAACTTTGCGTTCGATGCGAGCGTCCGCGCAAATTCCTTGCGGATCATGAGCGTCAGAGACGGCTCGTTGTTCTCGTCGAAAGTTTTCTTCGTCACTGAGCCCACGATGATCCCGCGCAGGAGGACGGGGGCCCCCTTGTCGATCGTCGGGATTTCCTTTGCGTGGAGCTGCACGGTGAGACCCTCTTCCTGAGTGCCGGAATCGGTCGCCATGAGGCCGGCAAACCGGTCGAGCGGGCGGGATGCGTCGCCGGGCGCGCAGTCGATGTAGATCCCGGCGATGAGCGTCTCAATGCCGGAGATGCCTTCGAGCGAAACGCGGGGGCGAACGAGTGTAAACGCGGCTCCTTCACCGCGCAGGCTCTCATACCCGGCCGCGAGTCTAACGGTGGTCGCTACCTCTCCAGTAGCCACATCGGCGCTCACGGTCTCGACGAGGCCGACCGGGATTCCCCGGTAGCGCAGCTCGGTGATGCCGGGCCGGACCCCGAGCCCGTCAAGAAATGTGACGCGAATGGGAGAACTGCTGGCTCGAGCGGCGAATTCGTTGGCAGAAAGCACGAACTCGTCGCCGTCCTTTGCGGCCGTTCCCGGCTCGCCAAAACACTCCATCGTGATCGCGCCGAGGAGGAGAGACTTCAGCCCGGCCAGGTCAATCTGCACCATGCCAGAGCCGAGCTTGACCGATGCCGCAGGCAGCGACCAGAAGCGCGAGTTGGAGGTCACGAGCTTGGTGAATTCCTTTTCGATCATGATGTTCAACACCGGCTGATGCTCGGAATTGAGCGTTTTCCCGCGCACGGCTCCGATCATCACCCCGCGGTGATAAATTGGAGATCCCCGGTCCAGGAACGGGACGTTTGCGGAATTGAGCGTCAGGAGCATGCCCGGCTCCTCAAGCTGGGAAAGCGGGACGACCTCGCTGCCGGTAAAGTGGAGTGCGGGCGGTCCCTGGCCCATCCGGGCTTTCAGCGAATTCCCCTGGATGAGGGATTCGATGCCGGATGTGCGTCCGAGCCCGATCACCGGCTGGTCAATCCAGAACAACGTCCCTTCCCGCGCCAGGTCGGAGGCGAAGGCCTTCAGGCGGACGCTCACGACAACCTTCTGAAGCTTTTCATCAAGACGGACACTCTTCACCGTGCCGGCCACGACCCCGCGGTAAACGAGGTTCGTTTTCCCTGGCTCGATCCCCGGAGCAGTGGCGAATTCGACCTCGATTTCCGGCCCCTGCGATTTCCAGTCCGACCAGAATAGCCATCCGGCAGCGAGCGCGGCCAGGATGGGGAACAGCCACGCCCACGAGATGCGCAGGCCGGGACGGGCGACGACTTCGCCGTGATCGGTTGTTTTGTTTTCGGGTTCGCTCATCGGGTTTGTTCGCTGTTGGTTTGCCAGATCATTCGGGGTTTGTAAAACTCTGCGGCCATCAGGCTGCAAACGAGGACGGCGGCAAAGAAGAAGCCGCCGGGCTCCGCTTTGACCCCGGCCAGGGCGCCGAGCTGACCGACTGCGGCGAGGATCGCCAGCAGAAACACATCGACCATGGACCAGCTTCCGATCGAGTGGACGATCCGGCGAAGAGCGCCCCGCTGGCGCTGAAGGGTTGGCTTTCCGTGCATGAACAGGATCCAGCTCAGGCTGACCAGCTTGAGAAAAGGCACGACGATGCTCGCGAGGAAAACCACGGCCGCCATCGGCCAGAGGCCGGAATCGTAGAGCTCCTCGACTCCTCCGAGCACGGTCAGGGGCTCGACGGTTCCCACGACGGTCATCGTCATCACCGGAAGGACATTTGCGGGCACGTAGAGGACGATCCCGGTGACGACCATCGCCTGCGCCCACTGGAGCCGCGAGGCGTCCGTCATTTCAGAGCCTCCAGACGTTCCTCGACGAGCTCGCGGTCAAATGCCTCCGCAGCGCAGAGCGAGCACAGCGAGAGCACGAGGATCCAGAGGGCACCCGCCTTCCAGTCCACCGTGCCCATCATGTCGAGCTTCACAACGGCGACGACGGTCGCGATGGCGTAGACGGGAACGAGGTTCCATGGCTCCAGCATCTCGATCAGCTTGGCCACGCGGTGGACGCCCGGCCATCGCCTGCGCAGGCAGCACGCGCTGGCGACATACCAGATCGCGGCCAGGTGCAGGGTCGGCGCGACGATGCCCGCAAACGCCACCAGCCCGGCCACCGGCCCGTATCCCTGCCGGGCCAGTTCGGCCACGCCGGAAATAATGTGGTTCGACTGCGTATCGCCGGCCACATCAAATGTCATGATCGGTTCGATGTTGGCCAGGACCGCAACAAAAAGCCCCGCCGTCGCAAATGCCCACGCCGGCTGGAGCGAATGCCGCCCGCTCGCGATCTTCACCCGCACCCCGCAGCGCGTGCAGCGCAGCTCCGCCTTCCTTGGAAGCGGGCGGTCCAGGCACGGAGCCTCGCATTCCGGGCAGGAAAGCCATTGCGCAAAGGAGTTTTTCTCAAGGGCATCCACTTGGGGAGACGATGTCCAGACTGCGCGGCGTGGTCAAGGGGCAACCAGGGGGGGATGCGCCCTTGCCGGGCGTTTCGGCTTGCATTCAAGCGCCGTCTTCGGGAGTTTGCTCCCTCCTGAAAGTTCCCTGCCCGCGTGTGATCAAAAAGTCGTATGCGTGTCGGTAGAGAGAAAATCCCACCATGCCAAAACTCACCATTCACGACTTGTTCCAAGCGAAAAAAGAAGGTCGCCAATTTGTTGAAATCCGGACCAG
The DNA here is from genome assembly GCA_026398275.1 of Verrucomicrobiota bacterium. Taxonomy (GTDB): domain Bacteria; phylum Verrucomicrobiota; class Verrucomicrobiia; order Chthoniobacterales; family Terrimicrobiaceae; genus QYQL01. The sequence continues at coordinate 9,410 of JAPLTF010000064.1, read as the reverse complement.
CGATCCCAATGAAGCGATTGCCTGTGCCGAGGCGGGCGTCGAAATCATCATGTGCATGAAAGAGGATTTGCCCGTCATCCGGCCGCTCGTTCCCGACGCCTTCATCATTGCAGCCAACCAGCTCGACCAGCCGCACATCGCCAGTGCCGACCAAGCGGTCGCCGCCGGATTTGAGCTGATGAACCTCGGGGCGGATGCCATTTATTCCGGGATGAGCATGAAAGTCGTCGAGGCAATGTCCAAGGAATACATCCCCGTGGTGGGCCATATCGGCTATGTTCCGTATCGCAGCACATGGATCGGTGGCGCGCGCGCCGTCGGAAAAACTGCCGACGAAGCAATCAAGGTTTATGAGGCGGCAAAGGCCTACCAGGATGCCGGGGCGCTCGGTGTCGAGATTGAAATTGTTCCTGCCCGGGTGACCGAAGAAATCGGCAAGCGGTTGGAATCGCTGATTCTGATTTCCATGGGCAGCGGCACCGGAGGGACGGTGCAATATCTTTTTGCCAACGACGTGCTGGGAACAAACAAGGGACATGTGCCACGCCACGCCAAGGTTTATGGAGACATCGGAGCGGAGGAGGAGCGCGTCCAAAAGCTCAGGGTCGAGGCATTCCGCGCGCTGCACGAGGATGTTTTGAGCGGAGGCTATCCCGCCAGCGAGCACCTTCTGAAAATGAATGACGACGAGTTCGGGGGCTTTCTCTCTCGTCTTACCTGACGTGTTCAACTCCTCAAATTACTCGTCATCTTGTCGCTCGGGCGCTTGGGGGCTCAACCTGCCAACGCTCGCCGCATAGATACTGATTCCCGGGCGGGCGCTCAATCCGTGGGCAAAGATGCTGAGCAACACGGTGACCATCACGGCAAGCCGGATCGTGGATTCGCCCGCATGTTGCGCGCCCTGTTCCAGATAGACCAAAGCGAGAACGATGGAGGCCAGGCCACGCGGCCCGAACCACCCCATAAACAAAACCGTTCCCCGGCTCAATTTCGTGCCGGCGAGAGAAACTGCCACAGGCAGCATCCGCACGAGCGTCAGGCTCAGGACGGCATACAGCAAATGGCCCGCCGTGAAATGCGGCCAGCTCCTGGCAACCACCATGCCGAACAGGAAGAACACGGAAAGGTTGATGATCTGCCCCCACTCCTCGGTAAAATCCACGCTGTGTTTTCCCGCACTCTTGAACCCCGCCTGGATCGCCAGGCCGGCCACGAACGCCGCGATGAACATGCTCGCGCCAACGGCTTCGGAAGCCATCAGACAAAGCAGGGGTATCGCAACAACACCGAGCTGAGACCACGATTTCAATACGGATTTTTTGCGATGAGCGAAGCCGAGCAACCAGCCGCCGATCAGGCCGATTCCAACCCCGGCGATCGTGCCATATCCGAGTTGCTCTAAAATATACTGATGCAGGCTGGCGCCACTGCCCGGTGCTCCGGTTCCTGCCAGCGCGATGAAGAACAGCAGGAACGGCACGGACAGCCCGTCATTGAGCCCGGCTTCCACATTGAGTGCCTGTCGAATTTTCATCGGGACGCGCGGGCTGTTCACGATGATCTGGCCGAGTCCCGCGTCCGTCGGCGCCAGGATTGCGGCGAGGATTCCTGCTTCCCAAACGGAGAGCTGTCGGAAAACCACCAGCGCAACGAGCGTGCCGAGAAGCAGTGTCAGCAGCATCCCCGCACTAAGCAGTCGCGTGGGAAGGTTGCGAATGTTCCGCAAGACCGAAAGATCGGTGCGGCTCGCATCGGTGAAAAGCAAGAGCACCAAGCCAATCTCGGCCAGGTATAAAAATACGTTCTGGTTGCCTTCTTGAACGCCCAGCTCCGAAGCGACCAAGGAGACCGCCATCCCGGCAGCGGTGAACACGATGGGCGAGGTAAAAACAGTCCGCTCGATGCGGGCGGAAACCAAGCTATACAAGAAAATCAGCGCGATAAAAATGGCGAGAAGAATCATAAAGATATTGGTGCCCAATCAATGCCAGGTTGTGCCCGCAACGTCAGTTGACGTCGGGCTTAGCCTTTTTGGAAGGTGTCGAGTAAATGGACACCAGTCGGGCGACGAGCACGGCGACGTAAAACATTCCGGTGATGGCCTCCATGACGGAGAGCATTTTCGCGACGCGGGAGATGGGGGTGATATCGCCATAGCCGATCGTGCTCAAAGTCACGAAGCTGAAGTAAAAGGCCTCGAATCCATCCATTGTCTGGCCCGGCAACGTGAAGGCGAACGCCTTGGGATCAATCTGGCCCAGCAAGGTGAAGCCCGTGGCCCAGAGCAGGCCGATCATCAGAAAGCCGGAGAGGCAGGCGCAGAGCGTCTCGTTGTCAACTTCGGTCGCGGAAAGGATGTAGCCCAAGACCCGGGCGATCACAAAGATCAGGAAGACGAGGGCCGGCAGGAGAGTATAGGGGGCAACGGCGGGGATAAAGAACCCGACCCACTGCCCGATCAACGCGGCAGCGGCAAGCAGCGAGCCCGCCAGGAGCGAGCCGCGGCTGGCGACAGCAAAAAGCGCTGAGAGAAAAACCACGGCGACGAAAAATCGCTGGATAACTTTTGCGGAAGGCAACTCCTGGATAAACGGGGACGCAAAGAAAAGGAGCGCAAGCGCGATGAGCAAATGGACTGATGTGAAACGCGCAGCTGACGGATTTATCCGCCCTTCGGGAGTTGGTGAACTGGAAATCATGGGCATGGGACCTAACGCACAAAGCAGAGGGCGCTCAGCAGGGCAAACGTCAGGGGGAAGACCCAACGGGCATGTCGGTCGATGGCGCGCGCGGTTTTCACCCGGTCATTGAGGGCCAGCCGTGTGGTGACCATCACCTCGATGAGCGATAAAAACACCAGGATTGTCCCGAGGAGGATGAACGCATCCAGGAGCGTGAGGTAGGGCAGCTTCGGCACATCGGCACCGATGGCGAACCGGTAGGCAATGAGCGTGAGCATCGAGGTCACCGCCACGCTGATCTGCGAGGAGCCCAGCGTGGGGTCGATCCAGAAGACCGTCCACGACATGAAAACGATGAGGATCAGTGGCAGGATGACTTTCAGTAGGTAATGCTGGGGGAGCCGGGTCGCCGTAAACGAGATGTCGTAGCCCGAGAGCTCCGTTCCCGGCACGAGGGCGTAGGGGGTGGTGCGGGCATCGAGCGCCGTCACCCTCCAGTCCTGCATCGTGATTTTCTGGCTCCGTCCAACGGCTCCCTTCAGCCCGCTGGCGATGGACTGCGCATCGGGGGCGAGTTCGAGATCCCGAGGACTGCTACCGAGAGCGACCAGATTTGCAGTGAAGACCTCGCTGTCGAATGGAAACCGCCGCAGATTCAGCGGCTGGTTGAAAGTGCCGATCAGCCTCTGACGGTAAACGACTTCGCCGTCCGGCGCGACATCCACGGTTTCGGGCAGGGTGTTCCTGAGATCGCCCCCGCCATTGGCGATGATCCATCGCGGATGCCAGACTTGGTCCAATGCGTAAGTCTTCACCTCCGGTCCGGGATGCGCCAGCGAGGAATCATTCCATCGCATAAGGAAAATCAGGCTTGCGGAGAAGTTCTGCGCAGCGCTGTCAATTTTGGAAATATCCGCAAACCAGGCGGTGACGCCGACCTTCGTCGGGCCGCTGTCAGCCCCGGGCCGCTGCGGGGAGGGCGGCAACGGCACCGGCTCTCCCCACGCGATAGAGCCGAGAAATATGGCGAGGCAGAGATGGGAAAATATGCGGTTGTGAGTCATGGACTGTGGATATCTAAGCGGCGGACGGCTAAAAACACCAAGCCAATCCGAGGACCGCCTTCCATTCAAGGCTCTGAACCAAGAGCTGCCAGATGAAGTTTGAGGATGCGCTTGATTTCATCGGTGGCCTCCGGCTTCACGAACATGGCGGTGTGGGGGTAGGGGACGATTTTTTCGGAGCGTGCGCCATCCATGTGCGCGCTCCAATACGGGACGACCGAGTCGCTGGTTTTTTCGAGCGGGGCCTTCGGATGGCCCGCCACGCCGATGATCGAGTGGAACGGGGGCTTGATCGGCACGGTGTTCATCGCCACGAGCAGCGGATTTTTCGGGCTCAGCGCATTGATGCCGTTCGGGACGAAATGCGTCTTTTTGCCGGCTGTGGAGGCTGCGATCTGAATGGCCCCTTTGCCAATGTCTCTGACCATCTGGCCGGGGACACGGATCAGCGAGGCCCCGAAATTTCCAATCGGGTTGCTGGCCAGCGGGGCTCCTCGGTGCGGGGCGGCAACAAAGATGACGCGGTCAATGCGAGGGTTGGCCTGATAGACAAGTCCGCGCTTCAGCAGCGAGGAGTCGGGCAGCGCCAGGATCTCGGAGGCTTTGCTTTTGAAGATGCCCTTGACCAGGGCATCTCCCGGCGAGATCACCTGAAGGTGGGTGATGACCCCGCCCAGGCTATGGTTGACGACGACCATGTGTTTCGATTTGGGATAGACATTGTAAACTCCGTTCAGGGCCTCGCGGAGGTCGAGCGCCGAGTATCCGATCGGGTTGCCGGTCGGATAGGCAAAGGCCCAAAACTGATATTTCCCACGCAGCAAGGGATCGGATTCGATGTCCGCCATCACGGGCAGCCACATCTGGGGCATCGACATCAGCCCGTGGATGAAGACGATCGGGATTTTCTTTGGGTCATAGGGCTGCACCAAAAAAAGCCCTTCCTGCTGGAAAAATTGCTGAGGGCGCAGCATTCCGAAGATTCCCAGGTCCGGCGGGATGGGATAGTATCCGAACGGTGCGGAGAGGTCGGCGGCGAGCGGGCGGTTGGCTCCTGCGATGCGTGCTGACTTGAGCCTGGCCGGATCATAGAGCTCGAGCGTCGCGCGGATCGGCCCGCCGGGATTGGCCGACCCGTCGAGGCGGACGACCGCTGTGACCGGGGATGAGACGCCGACTTTGGGCAGGAAGAGTTCGCGCGGGTTGGGGACGCGATGCACTCCCACCAAGGCCCCCCCGAAGCCGGCCAGCGGCTGCTTCGCAACGAGGCTCTTGTTTTTGATCTTTGTTGTAGGGATTAGCTCCGTGAAATACGAGGGATCCCAGCGCCCGGCGGATTGTGCGCTGTCGGCTTCGAGACGATAGGTTCCTGCAGGGGTTGCCAGGCTGACAGGGAGGGAAACCATCCGGGAAAGCACAGCCACCGATGTGCAGGCGTCGTTGTAGAGCGTGCGGTCGGCTGCCGTTCCATTTTTTGCAACGGCTTTCGCTGCGAGATCCGCCGCCGCAACGGCGAGCCCCAGCCGCTTTTCAAATGTTCTGGCGGAGCTCCTGCTCCGGTGAAGCAACCCGGCCGCATCAGGTGCCTGCGCCTGCGATGCCGACTCGCGGGAAGCGCAACCGCCCAGCATGGCGACCACCAGCAGAATTGGCACCCAGCAGAAAGCACGGCGTCCCGCGGTAAAAATTCCGGGGAGCACACGCGTCCCGCGTGCCGTGCCTGGCGTCACGCCGGGCATCTGCTTGGGAAGGGTTGGACGGGTGATGGGCGATCCGGTCGGCGACTCGTCGACCGCCACACGCGGGACGCGTATGCTCACCGGGAGTTTTGGTTTCATGACAGCGGCTTCTCCCTTCAGAACTTCACTCCGATGGACGAAAACAAGCCGAACGAGTTCATCTGATAGAGGAAGTTGTTCTTGTTGTAGTCGACATACATGTAGCGATAGCCGAGCTCGGCGAAGATGTTGCGGGTGAAATTGAAGCCCACCGTGGCCTGGGTGTTCCAGGTGAGCTGGGATCCGGCCCCGAAGCCGCCGACGTCGCCCTGCGCGGCGAGAAACAGCCAGCGGGTGATGTTGATCTGGCCCCGGAGGCCGATGATCGGATCGATCCACCACTGGTCGTCGGAACCATAGGTGGGCAGCGAATCCTTCAGCGCATTCGAGATGCTCGGGCCGAGCTTGCTCTTCGCGGCAGCCGATTTTGCCTGGAGATCGGAGGTGAGGGTCCCGTTGGCGGCGGCAAGGCGGACGGCTGCCTCCGCGCGGATGTAGGCCCGGATGTCCCCGCGTGCGGATGCCAGTACATCGCGAAGCTGATTCCGGTCAATGGCACGGAGGATGTCCCCATCCCGCGAGTGGTCGCGCCCGACGCCGCGATCCCGCCTCGATGAGGGACCGGCGGGCATCCACGCCCTCGGTGCGGAAGCTTTCGACCAGGTCCAGTTCAAGCCGGCACCGAAGAAGCAGCTCCTTGCCGGTGATGCGCATTCCGGCCGGGGCGGAGTCTTTGAAGCTTCCGGATTGTCGATTCTGTTTCTGTGGACTATGCTTTGATCATGAAAGTCGAGGAACCAGCCGCCGTTTACGCCGCCCGTGTGCCCGCGTCGCCCGAGGTAGTGGCACTGGCAACCGAACTCGTGCGGAAATTTTCCGAGTGCTTCTGGTTCCGGCATCCGGACGCCAAGGTCCGATATGAGGACGATGCGCGGCTGGTCGTCGAGCACCTGCGCGAATACGGAGGCAAGCGCGCCTGGGAGGCCGCCAGGGAGTTAAAACGATGCCTCTAACCCCGTTCCAGAAAGAAGTCCTCAGCGTGCTGGTGCGCAACCGCTCGGAGGCCAGCCACTTTGCGGGAGGGCTCGTGCTGAACGCGCCGGAGGATTCGGCCCGCTACTCGCACGACTTCGACGTTTTCCATGAGGCTGTCGATGATCTGGTCGCGGCCAGCGAGAAGGATGTGGCCGCGCTGGAAGCTGCCGGCTTCCATGTGGAAAAGCTCGAGCGCAACGAGGAGTGGTCGAAGCCGTCGTCGTTCCGCAAGGCGCGCGTCCGGCGCGGCAGCTCCGATGTCGAACTTGACTGGGCGCACGACTCGGCATTCCGGTTTTTTCCGATTGTGCCCGACGGTCTGCTTGGCTGGAGGCTGCACCTTTTCGACATGGCGACCAACAAGGCGCTGGCGCTCTCGGCCCGCATGGAGACCCGCGATTACGTCGATATGGTCGAACTGGCCCGCCGCTATCCGCTCGAGGCCATCGTCTGGGCCGCCTGCGGAAAAGACCCGGGGTTCAACCCGCTGTCTCTGCTCAAAATGATGATCCGGTTTGCCCGGATCGATCCCGCAAAACTCGAAGAAATCCAGGCCCGCAAGCTCGATCCCTTTGCGTTGAAGGAGGAATGGATCGCCGCGTCCGACCAGGCACGCGAGGAGATGACCCTGCTCGCTGACGAACAGCTCGACATGCCGATCGGCGTCGCGTTTGTGGATGAAAAAGGCGAGCCGGGCTGGATCCGCAAAAATCCCCCTCTTCGGATCCACCACCCGTCATTGCGCGGCTGCTGGCCGACGATGCACTGAAATATTTATTTACCTCAACGTTTGAACCGGTTCTTGATCCCGGGGATGAGTTCCAACACCGGCAGGAGAAGGGGGAGCCCCATCAGGAGCAGGATGATCGTGCTGGCCTCGGGGATGGCAAATCCACCGGCCTGGGGGTTGAAGACGACAGTCCCATTTCCCACGAGCATGTCTCCGAAGCTGTTGGTGAGAACTCCCATGTAGCCATTTGTGGCATCGTAAAGCATGTTGAAGGCACTGAAAACGTGTCTCCCGGTGTTGAAGTAGAACTCCGTCTGGGGGCCGGGCTCGATCTGTGACGGATTGAGTGGGTTGTTGGTGTCGCTCAAATCGATTGTGTATCTTACCGCTCCCCCCGAGTTCATGAGGTAAACCGACATGTCGGTGATGATCGAGTTGGTTGTTAAGCCCGGAGCCTTCAGGTAGGCTTGCGGGATTCCAGAGTCCATCACGATCGAGCCGGGGCTGCTGGTCGTGGTTGTTCCGTTCGTCGTGAAGACGGCCTGGCCCGTGGCGGGTTGCCAGTCGGGCACGGAGTTGGTCGAGGTCAATCCCGTCGGGGCGAGACTCGTGTAGCCATAGTTTTTATCGCTGGCGGTGAGTCCAAGCTGGATCGCATTGGTTTTGACGATGTATCCCGCGACAAGTTCCCCCTGTTTCATCTTCTCGAGGTTGAGGAGCGGGTTGTAGATCTGGTTTGTGTTGTTGCCAACCGGGCCGGTTCCATTCGTGTTGGTGGAGTTGCCGAGAAAGAATCCTATCCCGAAATTCGACCCCGGCGTGATGAGACCCACCGCGTCGGAGTAGGCGATCTGCTGGTTGACAGTGGCGTTGTGGGTAAGAAACACGCCGTTTGTGCCATTATTGCTGGTGACGGTGACGTTTCCTCCACCGACCAAGGGGATCTGCGTGCCACTCGTCCCATTCACATTCACGAAAGGGGTGGTGCCCAATTGCGCCCCGAGCGTCGTGACGATCAGGACATTGGCCTTTGATGTGACCGTCGTAGGGAGCCCGTTCTTGTCTTTCACATGAAGCTCCACATCCTTCGGCACCCAGTAACCACTGTTGACCTTGCCGGAACTGTCCAGATCAATTTGTCCCGGGTAGGAGTTCGTCAGACCCGCCAGGTAGCCCGCATTCGAATAGTTGCCTCCCAGCTGCGTGCCTGCTATGTAAAACCCGCGTGAGCCGGTGTCCACGTTGACGTGATAGTCCGAGACGGACGTCCCGGGAATTGTGACGGCGATCTGAACATCAGAACTGTAGTTGTTTGTATCGAAGGATCCACTCGTGTATTCCAGGCTGTAGTAATCCGTGTAGGCGGAATACCCATCGAAGGGATTGTTGTCGCCGGCTTCGACGAGCGGCCCGCTCAGAAACCCCGCAATCGTGAGAGCGAGCAGAGATTGCTTCACTGTGATCCGTTTGCGGTCTTTGCAGGTGTGCGGAGACGTGCCCATGGCGCAGCAGCTATCAACGGAAAAACTTGATGTCAATCAAGAACCCCCGGCCCCTTTTCCCGGCATTTCCGTATGCGCCTGTGCGAAGTCTTGGTTTTCCACGGTGGTGCGGATTACTGCCTCACAATCAGGGCCATTGAGCTCTCCCGCCGCCTTGCCGAACGGGCCGAGGCGGTAAGCTGACGGTCTTCGTGGGCGGCGATACCCTCCCGACCTCTTCAGCGCCAGAGCAGACATGAGCACTTCCGCCGCTGCAATCGTGGCGCGGAATCGTTGACCCGGTTTGCGGTTCGCCACCAGCCCCAGGGCGACCGTGAGCACGGCCCGAGCCGCTCGAACATCTTCCGGAGAACTCTTCCGGCGATCAGTGGCGCAAGCAACGATTACGGATCGAGCAATGTGTTTGGGCTGTGCTGGCTCACAACCTTTGGGTGGTTGCCCGGTGCCCATGGGCCGGCGAAGAGCAGGTCGCCGCAGAGGGTGCATGACGGCAGAATTATAAAGAGCAGATACGAGAGGGATTTTTCTTGTAAATGTCTAGCGGCGAGACAGATTTTGCTTGTGAACGAAAAAATCGCACAGCAACGCCGGGATCTCCTCCGGGAGATGTCACTCAT
>JAPLTF010000035.1 GCA_026398275.1 Verrucomicrobiota bacterium | reverse complement strand
TCACCGTCTGGTGAGTCGAAGCCGTGTGGTTTTTTTGTTGATGATTCTTCACAGAAACAACAACTCCCAGACGGTGGCCCTTCTTCCAACTGCATTGTTACGGCTTAGAAGTCGGACGCCACGGCGGACGTCCCTCCAAGTTTTCAGGAAATCCATGCGGCAACTTCCGATCTGAACACAAGAACCACTGAAAACTCGAATCTTTCCAAGATTCTGGTATTTCCGACCCCCATGGACGCCGAAATCGCCAAACTCCTGCCGCTCGCTAGGCATATCGCCCGCGATTTCTCGAACATCCCCGGCCTCGACCTGTCGGAGATTGAAATTCAGGCGCAGGAAGCGCTCGCTGCCGCAGGACGCCAGTTCGATCCGTCGAAGGGCGATTTCACCGCCTACGCCTCCCAAGCCGTCCGCAACGCCCTCCGCAGCCTCTACGAGAAGCAGGTTCGGCATCACCATCACCACGCATACGTGTTGGATCAACCGGCCGGGATGCAGTCCACCCAGACGGACTTGGTTCAGAACACTCCCGACAAAAAACAGGAATCGGTCGTCACGCAGGTCAACCGAGCGGAATCCATCGCGGCTCTCCATCGGGCGATGGCGCAAATGCCGGAACGCTACCGCGTCGTTCTCACCGCCATCGGGCAGGACCACAGCTATTCGGAAATCGGCGACCAACTCGGCATGACGAAGCAGGGCGTCCACAAAATTGCCGCTGCCGCCATTCAGTCGCTCCGCGAACACCTCGAATCCCAGGGCTTCGGCGGGCTCGATTCCGTCGGTCTGCTGAAGTCGTTCCGGCAGGAAGGAAACCCTTCGCCGGAAAGCTGAAATTGACGGGGATACAGAATTCCGAAAGCCTCGAATCCGTGCCTCGCGTTCCTATTCCCAACAGCCCCTACCGGGTCGGTTTCTTCAGCTTTGATCTGAACGAAAAACGTCATGTCCACGTTCGACGGGAGCGGAAAGAGTGCAAAATCTGGATTGAGCCGCACGTCGAATTGGCGTGGAACTCAGGTTTTGCCGATCATGAAGTGAATGACATCCTCCGTATTGTGTGCGAGAATCTGCCGTTGATCAATTCCACCTATGAGTCTGCCGCCAAAAATCCTTGAAGCGGAAATCGACGCGCGAAATCTGAAAGTCCGCCTCGATTCGGGGATCACTGTCCTGATGCCCTTGGAGCATGTGCCAACCCTTCTCCTGGCGACCGACGAAGAGCGTGGCGCGATGGAGGTTCTCGATCACAGCCTTCACTGGGAGGCCCTTGATTGCGATCTGAGCGTCGAAGGGTTGCTCGCCGGAGCCAAGGAAATCCCGGGTCTTGCCCGCAAAGCATGGGACCGGTTCCTCGCAAGGCAATACGGAGCCGCCGCATAAGTTTTCCTCCCCCGTCCATTTTGAGACAACTCGTGGCATCGGCATCCTGCCGAGGCGTTGCTGCTCCGGTCATTGTCCAGCCAACCTTCGCTTCCCATTTTCCCAGATTCGGATTTTGCCCGCGAATATAGCCAATGAACGCGAATACAATGAGGAAGATAGGAAAGGGTAATTCGGAAAAAGGCAGCCCTACTTGTACTGCCGGAAATCATTCCCATTCGCGGGGGGGCGCGTGATTCGCGGGCCTCTTCCGCCGTTTTAGGGAATCTTATACGCTCGGTTGACGATTTTCCCGCTGAACCGTAGAACATCATCATGGCCGTCACGCTCTCCGTCACCAGAGGCCCTGCGAAGGGGAAGGTCTTCACTTTCACGGAACACGACACGTTCCTTTTCGGCCGCATGCCGGACTGCCACGCCACGTTCCCGGACGACACCCAGGTTTCCCGTCACCATTTCATCTTGGAGGCATGTCCGCCGAAGGTGTCTCTCCGCGATCTGGGGAGCCTCAACGGCACCTACGTCAACGGCAAGAAGTGCGGCGGGCGCAAGTCCGGGGAATCCCCAGAGGAGGGCGCGAAGCATCAATTCCCGGTCGTCGATCTCAAGGATGGGGACAAAATCACCGTCGGCCAGACGGATCTTTCCGTCACGATTGAAAAAGGGCCTGCACAGCCTGCCGTCCAAGCGGGAATGAAGCCTGGGGAACTCTCTGAACTTTCCCCGGACCAGTTGTTCGCCCTCGTCTTCGGTGGAGATAAGAACACGGGGCTTCTGGAAATTCCAGGATTCGTCGCTGAGAAGGAACTCGGTCGCGGCGGTTTCGGGGCGGTTTATCAGGCCCGGAGGCAAAAAGACGGTGCGCAGGTGGCCATCAAGGTCATGCTCTCGCAGGCAGACGCCACGGAGGATGCCGTCCAACGGTTCAAACGCGAAATGGAGGTCAACCGCCAGCTTGATCACCCGAATATCGTCCGCTTCATCGAAAGCGGATCGCACAAAGGCGCATTCTACTTCGTCATGGAGCTCTGTGACGGTGCCTCGCTCATGGACGTTTTCAACAGGAATCGTGGCCCGCTCACCCCGGAGCAGTTGATGCCCCATGCCCTGAAGGCCCTCGAAGGGCTCGCGTTCGCCCACAGCAAGGGGTTCGTTCACCGCGACCTCAAACCGGGGAATATCCTCATCCACAAAGGAGTTGCCCGCGTCGCGGATTTCGGGATGTCCAAGAGCTTCCAGATGGCAGGTCTCAGCGGGATGAGCATGACCGGCAACACGGCAGGCACCCCGGTCTTCATGCCCCCAGAACAGATCATCAACTTCAAATACGTGAAACCCGTCAGCGATGTGTTCAGCATGGGCGCAACGATGTATTACCTGCTCACTGGCACGTTCCCATTCGACTTCCCCGCCAAGCGCGATCCGATGGATGTCATTTTGAATGATGAGGTCGTTTCGATCCGTTCCCGCAAATCCGCAATTTCCAAGCCCCTCGCCGCCGTCATCGACCGGGCGGTCGCAAAGAAGCACAAAGATCGGTATTCGGATGCCGGAGAATTTCTGGCTGCTTTGAAAAGATCTTGACCCCATGAGCAACACAGATTTGAGCGCCGACTACCTGCACCTGCTCGGGCGAATATCCGAAACCTATGCCACCGGACAGGCGCGGGCACAGCAGGCCGTCAATACCCACATCACCGAAACCTACTGGCAGATCGGTCGTGATATCGTCGAATTTGAGCAGGGCGGCAAATCCCGGGCCGACTACGGAAAGGGGCTTCTTAACAGCCTGAGCCGGGATCTCACCCTCCGCCATGGGAAGGGTTTCAGCCGCAGCAATCTCTCGCGCTTTCGGCAGTTTTACCTCGCCTATCCAAAATGTGCGAAGGCTTCGCACATTTTGAGCTGGTCGCATCTCGTCGAGCTTTTGAAGATCGACGACCCCTTAGAACGCGGCTTCTACGAGCAACAGACCATCCGCGAAAAATGGTCCATCCCGGAACTCCAGCGCCAGAAAAAAACCTCCCTCTTCCTGCGGCTTGCCGCCGGGAAGGACAAGGACGCCATCCTCCAGCTTGCCTCCCAAGGACAGGTCATCGCCCAGCCGGCCGACCTGCTCCGCGACCCCTACGTTTTCGAGTTTCTCAAAATCCCCGAACCGCATACCGCCTCCGAGACCGACCTCGAAACCCGTCTCTGCGACCATCTTCAACCATTCCTTCTCGAACTCGGAAAAGGCTTTACCTTCGTCGGCAGGCAATTCCGCATCACGCTCAACAACACCCACTACCGGGTCGATCTCGTCTTCTACCACCGCATCCTCCGATGCTTTGTCCTCATTGACCTCAAACTGAATGAAGTCGAACATCATGACATCGGCCAGATGAACATGTATCTCGGCTACTTCGCCACCGAAGAGAACACCGAGGGCGACAACCCGCCCATCGGCATCGTCCTCACCCGGCAAAAGGACGAACTCCTCGTCGAATACGCCACATACCAAATGAACAGCCAGCTCTTCGTCCAAAAATATCAACTCTACCTCCCCAACAGAGAGGAACTCCGCCGCGAGATCGAACTCACACTACAAGAAGCCCATGCGCCCACACCACAAGATAACCCGCCCGGTTGACGGTATTCCGCCTGAACCGTAAGGACACATATGACAAAGAAGCCAACGATACATTTTCCCTCCGGGGGGATCTATCTCCCGGATCACCATGACAACCAGCTCTCAAAAATGCAATAAAACATGAACAACACTTTTAGCCAAAGCTGTTAACTACATCAATATACAAATAAATACTATGAACCTATTCAATTTTCTAGCGAAGCGCAAAAAAGAACCAGCTATCCAAGGAGACTTGAGAAAGATGTCTTTCACAGCCGTCCCACAGAGGAGCTGAAAAAGTTGAGGGTTTGATGGACGGGGACATTTAAACCTGCCACTTGGCAGGGTGTGAAAAAACAACCCCGCCCATCGGCATCCAAGTTCAGTGTTTTGCGACAACTCTGCAATCT
>JAPLTF010000097.1 GCA_026398275.1 Verrucomicrobiota bacterium | reverse complement strand
GCTCCATCTGTTGGAAGGCGGCAAGTTGCTGAAGAAGGTTTTTTTCTGTGTTCACGGAAAAAAGATATACTAAAGTATATCTCTTGAACACAAAAAAAGACGGAATTCAAAATGCATGAAGAAATTTGTCCTGCACCCTTCGACGGCCAACAGACGCCACTTTCCAGCGGGCAGGTTCGCGAGGCTCAGATTTCCGATTGCCGTTCTGATGATCCGGAGGGTGGGATGGCCGACTGCCGCCGTCATGCGGCGGACCTGGCGGTTCCGGCCTTCGACCAGTCGGATCTCGATCCAGAAATCGCGGACATTTTTCCGGAACCGGACCGGCGGTTCGCGCGGGGGGAATTCCGGTTGGGGATCGAGCAGGCGTGCTTTTGCGGGGAGCGTGGTTTTCCCATCCAGCACGATGCCCGAGCGGAGGAGGTGCAGCGCGTGCTGCCCCGGCTCTCGTTCGACGAGGACGAGATACGTTTTCTCCACATGGTGGCCGGGGGTGAGGAGGCGCGCGTTCCATTCCGGTTCGTCGCTCAGCAGAAGCAGGCCCTCGGAGTCGGCATCGAGGCGGCCGACCGGATAGACAGCTTTCGGAAACCCGAACTCCGCAAGCGTCCGGTTCTTGCTGCCGTCCGGCGTGAACTGCGAGAGCACGCCGAATGGCTTGTGGAACGCCAGAAGCATCAGAGGATTTTCAGCCGTGTCAGATCCTGCGAGTCCACGATGCCGATCGGTTCGTTGTCCGCATTCACGACGACAAGGTCGTCGATGCGGTGCTGCTCGAGGATTTGCAGCACCTCGGCGGCCAGCTTGTCCCCCGGGATCGCGATCGGATTTTTTGTCATGAAGTCGCCGACTTTTTTCGGGCCGATATCCGGGTTCTCAGGAAAGTGCCGCGAGAAGTCCCCGTGCGTGAAGATGCCGTCAAGCTTTCCATCGGCGGAGACGATCACCGCGGCACCGGCGCGCCTGGCGGTCATTCCGCGCACCGCATCGAGAACGGTGTCGCCGGCCGAGAGGATCACCAGTTCCGAGACCGGCCGCATGATCTGGTGGACGCGCAGCAGGAGGCTGCGTCCGAGGCTGCCGCCCGGATGAAAGCGCGCGAAGTCCTCCTTCTGAAATCCGCGCGCCTCGAGCAGTGTCATGGCGAGAGCGTCTCCGAGCAAGAGCATGGCCGTGGTGCTGGAGGTGGGCGCGAGGTTGAGCGGGCAGGCTTCCTGCGAGACCTTCACGTCCAGCACTGCGGCCGATGCCTTCGCAAGGGTTGAAGTGGTCTCCCCGGTGATCGCCAGGATCGGCAGGCCCATGCGGACGAATGCCGGGAGCACCGCGAGCAGTTCCTCGGTTTCCCCGCTGTAGCTCAGGGCCAGGACGACATCCCCGTCCGCCACCACGCCGAGATCGCCGTGCAGGGCGTTCAGGGAATTCAGGACCACGGCGGGAGAGCCGGTGCTGGTGAGGGTCGCCGCGATTTTTTCGCCGATGTGGCCGGATTTTCCCACGCCGAGAACGACGACTTTTCCACGGTTTTCGACAGCGGTCTTGATCAGGTCAACCGCCTTTATAAAATCGTCATTGAGCCGGGAGCAGACGGCGGCGGCCTCCTGAACTTCGATGTCGAAAACCCGTCGGGCACGTTCGAGATAATCCATCGCCCCACAATGCGACAACGATGCGCCCCCTGCAAAGCGCAAACCGCTGGCCCGCATATCTCACGGTCGCCGTTGTAGGGGTGCTCTATGAGCGCCCATCCCAGCTGCCTGCCAAGGGGCCCGCGGTCACAGACCACGGCGACAGCCTGCGACCCCCAAACCGGAATGTGAGAAATCCGGGCTACCGGAAATCCTCCGCCCGCGAGCTGATGTCGCGCAGGAGCAGGAATCCGCCCGCCGCAGCCGCAAGCGCCACCCCGCCGAGGATCACAAAGCCTGGACGATACGGGACCACGTCAAACATCCAGCCGACGAGAACGGGTCCGGCGGAATTCGCGGCGATCATGCAGAAGCCGAGCAGGGTGAAATGCCCGGCGCGGTTTTCCGGTTTCGGGATCCCGCAGGTCAGCGCGTTCATGGCACCGGAGAACCCGCTCCATGCCACTGCCGCCAGCGAGGTTGCCGCAAAGACGGTGATGACCCCCGGGAAGATCGCGAGGGGGAAAAACGTGATCGCGGAAAGGGCCGGCCAGAAAAGCAGAGAGTTCCGGGCACCCCAGCGATCGGTGAGCCAGCCAGCTGCGGGGCTGAGGGTGACGCGCGCGACGGAAGTGGTGATTCCCAGATACGCGGCCATCTGCGCTTCGAATTTCAGCTCCCGGAATGCGAAGACCGTCGCGAAGATCGAGAGCTGGCCGACGAGCGGGGAGATCAGGCAGATCGCGAGCGTGAGCCGCAGGAATTTCGAATCCCGCAGGAAGGCAATCCACATCGTCTTTCCCCAGGGAGTCGGAGACTTATCGACCGGGGTCGGCGGTTCCTTGGCAAAAAGAATGGCCGTGTCCGCGATCTGGCACATCAGCCAGGCGAGGACGAGGAGCGCGCCGAACCCCTGCGGCTTCGGGAGCGCGACCAGCACCCATGCCGCGAAGGCTCCCCCGGCGATGCCCAGCAGGCCCCCGACGCCGGATGTGAACCCGGCGAGCCGCCCGCGCAGGCGCATCGGAATGCACGCCGCAAAAAATTCCTGGTTCGGCAGCCCTCCGAACCCTGCAGCAATCTGTCCGGCGCACATCATCCAGATGATGAATCCAACCATGGCGGGCCCGCTGGTCGAGACCCCGGCCCACACCGCCGCCCCCACGATCCCGATCGGAAGCAGGTAGAGGGAGTCCGCCACGTAGAGGTAGAGCTTTTTGTATCGGAACCTCCTGGTGATCCACGGCGAGAGGAACATGCCGGGGAGGGTCGCGATCAGCACGCCCTGCACGATCCCGATCTGGGCGTTTGTCGCGCCGTAGTGGACGAGCAACGGCTGGAGGACGACCATCACCTCCGCCCAGCCCATCGCAAAGACCGAGCCCGTCCAGACGAGACAGGCAAAATTCCTTCGCACATCGTGCGGCGAGAGTTCCTGGCATGGCATGGCGGTCATTGAGGCTGTGTTGGGAAGTGGGTGGTGAAAGTCGGCGCGGGTCAGGGGGCATGGGCGTCCCGCCCGTGTGGGCGCTGGTGCTCGCAATCCCGACCAGTCTCCAAACGGGCGGGACGCCCGTTCTCCCTGACGTCTCCGTGGTATGCCGGATGTTTTCCGCGATGACAAGGCGCGGTTGTGTGCTAAGAGTGCGGGATGGCCTCGCACGAAATTCTCAACAGCCCCCGCGACCCGGTCCAATACCGGGAGTATAAAATCATCCTCCAACCGGACCACTTCCAGACGGCCCAGGCGTTTGTGGACTTCTGGAAAGTCGTCCGGCACACGGCGAAAAAATTCGATGTGCACGTGAAGGAGGCGGACGACGCGTTCGTGAGCAACGTGCGCGAGGTCCTGTTTTTCGACACCGAGGATTTCGCCCTCTACCACAACCACTTCATCCTCCGCTTGCGGACTCACTACAGGGGCGGCTGGCCGGAGGGGATCCCCGAGCTGACGATGAAGTTCCGCCATCCGGACTTTGAGGCGGCGGCCGCGATCGACGTCCGGCCCGCGACCCCGGGCGGGGCGGCGCGGATCAAGTTCAAGGAGGAACTCCTCCCGCTCCGCGAGAGCCTCGGCGGCATCCGCTCGATCTTTTCGCACAACTGCGTGCTCGCGATGCCCCGCGAGCGGCTGAACATGGCTGTGAAGGATCTCACCAGTTCGTTCCCCGCGATCAAACAGGTCGAGGCCAACAACGACGCCCCGGTGAAAATCGTCAACGACATGGCCGTGGAAGAAGTTCAGGTCGATGTGGGCGAACTCCATTTCGGCGGCGGCCTCAGCGGCAAGACCTCGGTCTCGGTCTGGCGCACGCGCAAATACGAAAAGGCGTTCTGCGGGGAGTTCGCGTTCCAGTGCCGGTTCGACAGCGCCGACAAGCTCCACAAGGAAAACCTCAAGCGCGCGGAGGATTTCTACAAGACCCTCCAGCTCGACGCCTTCGACTGGGTCTCGCTCGGAACCACCAAGACCGCGCTGGTTTACCAGTTTGGGACGGCGCCAGGTGTTTCGGGCGGCGAGTGAGGCGGTTTTCCCAGACAACGGCGATTGGAACCTGAAGCCACAAATATTTCACCACGGATAACACGGATTCCCACGGATAAATTATAGGCAACAAGTGGCAAACTGGTCCGGATTGGTTTTCCCAATTAGCCTTGGTTTTTATCTGTGTAAATCCGTGTTATCCGTGGTTCAATTGCTTTATTGGTTTATCAGCTTTGGGAATAATATTGCATAAAGTCGAATATGTTATATCATACTTGCAGTTATGTCAAAAACTGCATCGCTTTCAGCTGATCTTGTTCGTCTCCGGAATCACCTTCAGTTAAGCCAAGAGGAACTCGCCTCGCGCCTGAATGTCTCGTTTGCCACGGTGAATCGCTGGGAGGGGGAAAAATCAAAACCCCAGAAAGCGCAAATGTTGGCTATCGAGAAATTGATCGAAGAATCCGGCCTTCAAAGGGGTGAATCCTCCGAAGAAACTGCCTTGGCTCCGGCACAGGGCACCCGCCGCCGCAGGGGCACTTCGGCCAGCAAGGTTCTTGGCAACAAATCCATGGAGCAAATGCTCTGGGATGCCGCTTGCGCGATCCGGGGCGAAAAGGACGCCCCAAAATTCAAAGACTACCTTCTGCCGCTCCTGTTCATCAAACGCCTGTCCGATGTCTTCGACGATGAAGTGGCCCGGTTGACGGAAACCTACGGCGATGCGGACACCGCGCTTTCGATCATCGAAGGGGAGGTCGAGCAGGGGGTAGCCGCTGGGGATCGAGTGGTCCGGTTTTACATCCCGCCCGAAGCCCGTTGGCCGGTGCTTGCGGGACGTGTGCCCTTCGAATGGCCGGACGGCAACAAACCGAAGACGCTGGGTGCGCATGTAACCACCGCCTGCCGCGTCATTTCCCGGCAGAACCAGCAACTCATCGGCATCATCGATCAAGTGGATTTCAACCATGTCGGTGCAGGCGGCGAACGCGAGATCAGCGATGCGGCCCTGCGCGGGGTCATCGAGGCTCTGTCCGATCCGCGCTACCGGCTGGGATTGCGTGACGTGGAACCGGATTTTCTCGGGCGCTGCTACGAATACCTCCTGCGAAAATTTGCGGAGGGCTCCGGGCAGAGCGCGGGCGAGTTCTTCACGCCGACCGAGGTCGGCTTTCTCATGGCGGAAATTTTGCGTCCGCGTCCGGGAGAAACCGCTTACGACTACGCCTGCGGGTCGGCGGGGCTGCTCATCAAACTCCAGCTCGTGGCCGAACGGATCGACCCCGCCGCAAAAAAAGTTCCGCTGAAACTTTTTGGGCAGGAGCTGCAAGCTGCCAGTTACGCCATCGCGTGGATGAACACGATCATCCACGACCTCCAAGCGGAAATCGTCCGGGGCGATTCGATGCGGAACCCGAAGTTCCGCACTCCTGATGGGATACACCTCCGCCAATTCCCGCTCATTGTGGCCAATCCGATGTGGAATCAGGCATTCGATCCCGACGTGTTCGAAAACGACGCCTTCGACCGATTCGAGCGGCAGGGTGGGACGACCACGGGCAAGGGCGATTGGGCATGGCTCCAACACACCGCCGCCTGCATGGCCGATGGTGGGCGCGCGGCCGTGGTGCTCGATACGGGGGCGGTCTCGCGCGGCTCCGGGAGCAAAAACGAGGACAAGGAACGCGCCATCCGGCGGTGGTTCATCGAGAAGGATCTCATCGACGGGGTTGTCATGCTGCCCGACAACCTTTTTTATAATACCACCGCGCCGGGCGTGATTGTCTTCCTGCGGCGAGGGAAACCGAAAGATCGGAAAGGAAAAATCACACTGGTCAACGCCTCTGGCGAATTCCGCAAGGGCACGCCCAAGAATTTCATGACGCCGGAGGCGATCACGAAAATCGCGGAGGCGTATCACGCGGGGAAGGATATCCCGGGGTTCGTGAAGGTCATCACCAGCGAAGAAGCGGCAGCGAATGACTATAATTTGAGCCCGAGCCGGTTTGTTTCGGCGGCAAACGATGAGACGCACCGGGAGATGGAGGACATTCTCGCTGATTTGGCCACTCACGAGGCCAAGGCGGCAAAGCTGGACCGCGAAATGCAGGCGGTCTTGAAAATCCTTTCAACGAAAAAAACCACGGATCACACGGATTTGCACGGATCAGAAAAAACGAAGGATGCCCCATGCCTTATCCGTGATAATCCGTGCAATCCGTGGTTAAAAAATTCTGGGAATGCAGGAGGAACCACGGATCTCACGGATTTACACGGATCAGAAAAGACGGGGGATGCTCTGCCTCTTATCCGTGATAATCCGTGCAATCCGTGGTTAAAAAATTCTGGGAATGCAGGAGGAACCACAGATCACACGGATTTACACGGATCAGAAAAGACGGGGAGGCAGTCAAAAAACCATCCAGGACAACCCGTGAAATTCGTTGTCAAAAACCCGAAATGAAAAACGACTCCATGCTCCACGGAGAACTCAGCGAGGCGATCATCGGTGCCGCCATGAAGGTTCTCAATACCCTCAAGCCCGGACTGAGCGAAAAGGCTTACGAAAATGCGCTTGTCATCGAACTCACCAAGCGCGGCCACAAAATCGACCAACAGCAGCGCTTCGATGTGCGGTATGAAGGGGAACTTGTTGATACGCTTGTTCCCGACCTTATCGTGGATGGGCTCGTCATCACCGATCCCAAAGTTGTCGAAGATTTCACACCAAGCCACCACGCCCAGATGATGGGCTACCTCGCCATCACCGGCCTGCGCCTCGCCCTCTTGCTGAACTTCAAACACGCGGATCTTCGCTGGAAAAGGATTGTCCGATGAAGAAGAAGAAAACCACGGATCACACGGATTTACACGGATCAGAAAAGACGGGGGATGCTCCATGCCTTATCCGTGATAATCCGTGCAATCCGTGGTTAAAAAATTCTGGGAACGAGGGAGGAACCAAGGATCTCACGGATTTACACGGATCGGAAAAGACGGGGGAAGCTCTGCCTCTTATCCGTGATAATCCGTGTAATCCGTGGTTAAAAAATTCTGGTACACGGATCGGAAAAGGCGGGGGATGCTCTGCCTCTTATCCGTGATAATCCGTGCAATCCGTGGTTAAAAAATTCTGGGAACGAGGGAGGAACCACGGATCTCACGGATTTACACGGATCAGAAAAAGCGGAGGATGCCCCATGCCTTATCCGTGATAATCCGTGCAATCCGTGGTTAAAAACAACCATCGGTAATGCGTTTGAATTTACCCGGAAACCTCGTGGAACTGTTCCATTAGAGGCCCTCCCGTTCGTGCCAATGGACCTCGTTCCCGCCGGGGGCTCCACCCGAATCGCATGGGTCACAAAACCCCGCCAGTCCATCACCTCCGGGACGTATTTCGAGAAGGGAGATGTTCTCTTGTCCCGGATCACCCCCTCGTTTGAAAACGGAAAACAAGGGTTGGCGGAAGATTTGCCAACACCCTATGGCTATGCCTCGACGGAGCTCATTCCCATCAAGTCGATCACAGGAACGAGCAGTGCCAGGTTTCTGTTCTATTTTCTTCTCGACCAGCAAACACGGACTGCGATGGCGGCCCAAATGGAGGGAAGCACCGGGCGTCAGCGTCTTCCTCAGTCTGTCGTTCGAGATTGGCCCATCGAACTCCCCCCCCTTCCCGAGCAGCGCAAAATTTCCGCCGTGCTGTCGAAGGTGCAGGAGGCGGTCGAGGAGGAGAGCGATCTGGTGCGGGTCACGCGCGAGTTGAAGCAGACCGCCTTGCGTCAACTCTTCACGCGCGGCCTGCGCGGCAAACCGCAGAAGGAAACCGAGGTTGGCCATATTCCCGAGAATTGGGCGGTCGTCCCATTCCGAACGCTTTTCCAGACCCAGCTGGGAAAAATGCTCTCGCCAAAAGCCAAGCATGGCGAAGAACCGCTTCCTTACCTACGAAACAAGAATGTTCAGTGGGGTCGTATCGACGTTGAGGACGTGCTTACTATGGACTTCGACGCACGTGAACGAGCAAAGTTCGAGCTTCGTCCAGGCGATCTTTTGATTTGCGAAGGTGGCATCTTGGGCCGTTGTGCTCTTTGGAAGGCTCAACTCAAGGAGTGCTACTACCAGAAAGCACTACACCGCGTTCGCCCTCTGAGTTCGGAGTCCTCAAATGAGTTCCTCACCTATTGGTTGGAACACGCCTTCGCCTTCGCAAATGTCTATCGTCTTGGCGGAGCAAGTTCGACCATTGCTCACCTACCAGCCGAGCAGTTGTTAGCGTTGCCCATTCCGAAGCCCGATCCCACCGAGCAGCGCGAGATCGCCGCAATCCTCCGCACCATCGACGAGAAAATTTCCCACCACGAGGAGCGCCAGCGCCTCCTGCGTGAGTTGTTCCGCACGCTCCTGCACGAC
This sequence comes from Verrucomicrobiota bacterium, assembly GCA_026398275.1. Classification (GTDB taxonomy): domain Bacteria; phylum Verrucomicrobiota; class Verrucomicrobiia; order Chthoniobacterales; family Terrimicrobiaceae; genus QYQL01. The sequence continues at coordinate 16,772 of JAPLTF010000097.1, read as the reverse complement.
CTGATGACCGCCCGCCGTCGTGTGACGGGGCTGCACCTTTCCGCACTGGGGGCGACCGCATGAGATTGGTGATCCCCTCGATTTCGATCTTGAGTCGAAGTGCTGCGGCATGCATGTTGCATTCAACAAACCCGCCACGCTTACCGTCGGATCAGCGCACCATGGCGGGTGCTTTTTTTGCCGGGGGCACGGAGGTGACGAGATGAAGCACCACCCCAAACAGGAATCTCAGGCGGGGGTTGAGCGACCCCAACCGAAGGTGCAGCACCGTTTCCTTGATGAATGCGGCGACACGACCTTTTTCGGCAAAGGCAGGGTGCCCATCGTCGGGAGTGAAGGCGTTTCGCTTTCGTTCAGCATCGGCATGGTGAAATTCAACACCGAGCTTCCGAGCCTTCGCGAGAGTGTGCGCGAGATCGAGCGCAAGATCGTTTCCGATCCACTGCTCAACGCGCTGCCGAGCGTCCGAAAAAAGGCGAACGCCGGCGGGTTCTTTTTCCATGCGACCGATGACGCGCCCGAGGTCCGCGCTGAATTTTTCCGCTGGATACGCTCGGTCCCGTGCAGTTTCGAGATTGTGGTGGCACGGAAGATCCCAGAGCTTTTCGCCCGGAAGCACGACTCGAAGGAGGCGGAGTTTTACGCCGATGTCCTTTCCCACTTGATCAAGAACAAGCTCAAACTGGGGGAGAAGCAGGTTCTCAACATCGCCGAGCGGGGCAAATGCACGCGAAATCAAAACCTCCAGTTGGCCCTGACGAAAGCGACGGAGCGATTCCTCAAGAGGCAGGGAATCGACGACGTCGCTTCCGAAGTCGTCTTCAATGTGCAGACGCCCCGCACGGAGCCGTTGCTGTCGGTGGCAGATTACTTTTGCTGGGCGGTTCAGAGGGTCTTCGAACGCGGGGAGACGCGGTTTTATGATTATCTGGGGGAGCAAATCCGCCTCGTTATTGATCTCTACGATGCAACGAAATATGCGAGAAGTCTGAACTACTACCGGAAAGGCAATCCTTTGACTGCCGGAAATAAAATAAGCCCGCCAGCACCCTAAGAGGGATACCCCTCGACGACATGAAGTCGACGTTCAAGTGCGGCAGGCTCAATAAATATTACCCGTGAAAACTCTGAGAGCAAGCGAAAATCCACCATTCTTCCTTGGCGCTTCCCCCGTCATCTCCCAACGCGGGCAGCTTATGAGCAGGCTCTCTCTTGAACCAAAAGGAAGCCCCAAACCTATCCTTTCGGAACGAACACCGTCCGGTGCCAGTTCGGTTTGGGGCCAATCCCACGCACATCTTTACCTCGAACAGCATTGGTGGCAAGCGGAGGATTGGAAAAATGACCGCCCCGGCTACTCTGATCTCTCAGAGAGAGCCCCATGGGCTCTTGTCACCGGAGCGGGACCTTTAAAGTGTAGTCAGGCTGGGCGAACCATATCGAGCTGCATGCAGCACCCAACTGAAAGGAGTTTGGCTTTTCGAGCGACTCTTGCAAGAGGAAATTCTGGCACGAAACCACGCGGTATATGGGGTGACATGGAGGAAAGAAAAACCGCAATCCTCCCGGTGTTTTATCCGTGTTCATCCGTGAAATCCGTGGTTCAACTTCTTTGGCAACAAAAGCCCCATGAGCAAGCTCGCACTTGAATCCTCGACTATCCAGTTCCCGCTCGTCCGCCATGCCGAGGATGCGGGTTGGGAATTCGTTTCTGAAACCGACGCGCTCGCGCGCCGCAAGGGTGAAGACGGGTTGTTTTTTTATGACGAGTTGGAATCCGCGCTCCTGCGATTGAATCCGGGGGTGGTCACGCCGGAGAATGTGGCATCGGTGATTGCTTCGATGGAGGCCGTGCCTCCGACGATGGAAGGCAACCGGCAGTTGCTCGAATGGGTGCGCGGGCGGAAAACGGTTTTTGTTCCGTGCGAAAAGCGATCTCTCAACGTGATGGTCGTGGATTTCGACCATCCGCTGGAGGCGGGGCGGAACAAATTTCAAGTCACGGTCGAGTGGGCGTTTCGGAAGCACTGGAAGAAAGGAAACCGCCCGGATGTCGTGTTCCTTGTCAACGGGGTGCCCGTGGCTCTCGTGGAGTGCAAAAATCCAAAGCTCAAGAACGCGATGGAAAAGGCGCTGGTTCAGCTTCGGCGCTACGAGCTGGAAACCCCTGAGATGCTGGTCGCGCCGCAGGTGTTCAACATCACGCACCTGATCGAGTATTTCTATGGGGTCACCTGGACCTACGAGCGGAAGGGCGTCTTCAACTGGAAGCACCAGCTCGCGGCCATGAAAAGCGGGAGCTACACAGAAGTGCCCCCGCCCACCTCCGCCCTGCATGCCGAGAACCCGCTCGAGGATCTTCCCTTGGCAGCCGAAGCGCTGCCGCCATCCTACGGCGAACAGGTGAAGTCATTTTTCGACCGCCAGCGATTTCTGGTTCTCCTGAACGAATGGATCTTCTTTTTCGCCAAGGACGACGAACTCAAGAAAACCGTCCTGCGCCAGCATCAGACACGGGCGGCGACCAAGGTCGTGGGCAGGTGCCTCGATCCGGAAAAAACTCGCGGCTTGGTCTGGCACACGCAGGGATCAGGAAAGACGTTCACGATGATCACTGCTGCCCGGCTTCTGCTGGAAGGAAAATCGCCGGAAGTCCCAACCACGGATCACACGGATTTACACGGATCAGAAAATACGGGGAAAGCTCTGCCGCTTATCCGTGATAATCCGTGCAATCCGTGGTTTAAAAACTCTGGGAATGAGGGCGTGGCCACGGACCAAACAGGTGGACCCGGATAAAACCATGATCCCCAAACCATCTGCTTTCCCATCCGTGAAAATCCGTGAAATCCGTGGTTCCAAAACATTGAAATGAACACCCAGACAACAACCCCGACGGTTCTCCTCGTAGTGGACCGGAACGAGCTCGAAGGCCAGCTTTCGGGATGGGTGGACCGGATTCTCGGCGAGATGAACCAGTCGGGCATCCAGGTCCGCAGGGCAAACAATTGCTCGGAGCTCGAGGATCTGCTGCGCGCGGATTTCCGGGGGCTCATCATCACGATGATCCACAAATTCGACGGGATCCCGGCGCGGCTCAACCTGCGACCGGATATTTTTGTCCTCATCGACGAGGCCCACCGATCGACCGGCGGCGACCTCGGCAACTACCTCATGGGCGCGCTCCCGAATGCCACCTTCATCGGATTCACGGGAACGCCGATTGCCAGAACGGACAAGGGAGAGGGCACCTTCAAGACCTTCGGGCTCCAAGATCCGGATGGCTACCTCGACAAGTATCCGATCTCGGAGTCCATCAAGGATCGCACGACGCTGAAACTCAGCCACAGCCTTGCACCGAGCAAGGTGGTTTTGGATTCCGAGTTGTTGGAAAAAGAATTTCTCTCGCTTGCGGAGACAGAAGGGATCGCCGACATCGACGACCTGAACCGCGCGCTCGATCGGGCGGTCAATCTGAAAACTTTCCTGAAAGGCGACCAGCGAGTCGAAAAGGTTGCGGCTTTTGTCGCGAAACACTTCCGGGATTATGTCGAGCCGCTGGGATACAAGGCATTCCTCGTAGCGGTGGATCGGGAGGCTTGCGCGAAATACAAGAAGGCACTCGACCAGCATCTTCCCCCCGAATTTTCTCAGGTCATTTACACGAAAAACTCGAACGATGTCATCGAGCGCCCCCTGGTTGCCGAGCTTCAACTCGACGAGGCATCCGAGAAGGCGGTGCGGAAGGAGTTTCCCAAAGCGAACTCCCTGCCAAAAATTCTGATCGTCACGGATAAATTGCTCACGGGTTACGACGCGCCGATCCTCTACTGCATGTATCTGGATAAGCCGATGCGCGATCATGTCCTCCTCCAGGCTGTCGCCCGGGTCAACCGGCCTTATCAAGATGCCAGAGGGGTCGAGAAGCCATGTGGGCTGATTGTTGATTTTGTCGGCGTCCTCAAAGACCTGAAAAAGGCGCTGGCTTTCGATTCGGAGGATTATTCCGGGGTTATCGAAGATTTGGATGTCCTGTTTCGGCGCTTCCGTGTGCTGATGGATGGCCCGGCCCGGATCTATCTGACCCGCGCGAAAGGCCCGGACAAGGATGTCCAACTGGAAAAGCTGCTCTATGTGAAATTCTTCCAAAAGGATGCCCGCGAGGAATTCACGGAGCTTTTCAAAGAAATCGAAACCCTCTACGAAATTCTCTCTCCAGATCCCGGATTGTCCGACGACATCGCAGATTACAACGAGCTCGCCGACCTCTACGCCATGCTGTGCTTGGCTTACGGAAAAGAAACCGGGTTTATCGGCGATCTCGCAAACAAGACGGCAAAGCTGGTCGAGACCAATGCCGTAGCGCATGGCTTGGACCGCCTGACCAGGCCGGTCGAGTTTGACGAAGCTGCGCTGAATGCGCTCCGCAAGAAGCAGGGGCCGGATGAGGAAAAAGTCATCAACCTTGTGCGCAGCCTCCAGCGAACTGGCGAGGAAGAAAAGGAGCCGCACCTGATCACCTTTTCAGAGCGTGCCGAACAGGTCATGGAGTCAATCGAAGAGCGCCAGACAACCACACAGGCCGCGCTCAAACAACTCGAGGGATTGGTTGAAGAAAGGATCGCGGCTGAGAAGTCCCGCAGTGAAAGCGGCCTTGAATCGGGGGCATTCGCCGTATTCTGGGAACTCAAAAGCCAGGGATACAAAGAGGACGAGGCCAAAGCGCTCGCGCTGGAAATCGAAGATGCCTACGGGCGATTCCCCAACGCCGGGGCAAACCCGGATGAAATGCGCCAGCTCAAGGCCGAAGTTTACAAGGTTCTGCTCAAAGTCGTAAGCGGGAAAATAATGATCGACCTAGCTGAAAAAGTCATGGGAGCACGCCCGACATGAGTGTGGTTTCGCCAACTGCCGTAAGCGACTTCAAACGGCGGGTTTCGGCATGGGCGCAAAACCTTCGGGCCTGCCCCAAGCAGATCGTCGTGATGGAAATGCGGCGAAAATGGGCGTCATGCTCCTCACATGGCCGGGTTTGCTTCGCCAAACATGTCCTCGAATTGGCTCCTCGGCTGCAAGACTACATCATTGTCCACGAGTTGCTCCACCTGAAGCACCCCAACCACGGAAGGGTCTTTCGGAGCGTCCTTGCCGCTCATCTGCCTCGCTGGCAGAGTTTCCACACCAAGTTGCGGAGAGAATCCCCCGGTTTCACAAACCTCCAACCAAGCGACAGCCAATCAGGTTCACCAGACCGCCACAGGCAGGACGCAAAAGGACGCTTTCGCGCCGGAGCCAAATTGGCTAAACAGTCCTACCCATAAAATGAATAACCCGCCCGCCCCCACCTGCCCGGAGATCTTCCGCGCGTTTTTCCGGATCGGCGTCACCAGCTTCGGCGGCGGGCTCGTGGCTTATCTGCGCGATGAGATCGTGACCAAGAAAAATTGGATGACCCCGGATGATTTTCTGGCGGCGCTCGAGATCGGGCAGACCTTGCCGGGGCTGAACTCGGTGAACGTGGCGATCATCGCCGGGCGCAGGCTGGCGGGGGCAAGGGGCGCGATTGCCGCCGCGACCGGGCTTGTGATTCCCGGCGTGGTGATCCTCGTCATCCTCGGCCTCCTCTACGTCCGATTCCGTGACAACCGGGATGTCGCCGCCGCGCTGGCCGGCATCGCCGCGGCGGCCGTGGGCCTGCTCCTGCAGGTCACGCTCAAGATCGGGGCAAAGCAGTTTCTAAACCCGCTCGATCTGTTTTTCGTCCTGCTGACATTCGTGCTCGTCGGCCTCTACCACGTCTCGCTGCCGGTCGCGCTGTTCCTGATCGCCCCGTTTGCGATCATCCTGCGCCGCCCGCGCAAGGAGGAGGCCAAATGAGGGAACTCGTCAGCCTCCTGAACGTCTTCTGCCTGCTCTCATTGCTGGCGGTCGGCGGCGGCAGCGCCGTCCTGCCGCAGATGGAGCACGAGACGGTGACCATCCATCAATGGGTGACGGCGGATGATTTTGCCACCATCTACAGCCTCGGTCAGATGGCTCCCGGGCCCAACATGTCGATGGTCGGGCTGATCGGGTTCAAGGCCGCCAACCACGCCGGCATGTCCAACGGATGGGCGTTCGCCGCCATGCTCGTCGTCCTTCTCGCGTTCTACCTTCCCTCGAGCTTTCTCACCTACGCGGTCAGCCACGTCTGGGATTCCTTCAAGGAAAACCCCTGGCGGGACGCGGTCCAGCGCGGCATGGCCCCGATCACGATCGGCCTGATGCTTGCGGGCGTCTACGCCGTGGGAAAAACCGCGAGCTTTAATCCCCAACACAGCTTCCATTTCAATACCCTGACCGTTACGATCGGCCTGGCCGTCACGGCCTGGCTTTTCCTGCGCCGCACGAACCCCGCGTTTCTTATCCTCCTCGGGGGAGTTGTCGGGTGGTTCTTCCTGCGGGGAATCTAGAAGTTTATTTCGGCTCAGAGGGAGCTTCGCCCTCCCGGGGATCTCCTGGTGGCGCGGTCCATGCACTCCTGCATAATTGACACATGCCGCCAAACTCGCTTTGATCCCGCAAATGATCAGATTTTCCGTCCTCCTTTGCCTGGCACTGGCAGTCGCCGGTTGCTCGACACCCGAGGAGCCCGCGAACCGGCTGGAAAAAGCCAACGTCCTGCCGCTCGCGCTGGATGACTCCTACCAGGTCCGCAAGATCCAGCAGAACACCTACGACAACACGGTTGTCCAGCCGGCGACGATCAGCGAGGCCGCCAATTTTGAGCGGTTGCGGACCTACTGGGGGGCGATTCAGAGCTATGAATACGCCCAGCGGAACGGCAACTATTATAATTTCTTCTGGCGCGCGAAAAACACCTCCGACGTCACCGTGCGCTTTGAATACCGCCAGGCGGCCCTCAATAACTATGTCATGGCCAAGGAGCGGTATTACCCGGGAGTGCGCGGATCCCGGAAATCCCCGTTTGAAGTCACCGGAGACGAATTTCTGGAAAGCGGGCGGGTGACCGCCTGGAGGGTTCTTTTGATTGTCGACGGAAAGATCGTGGCCTTGCGCCAGTCCTACATGTGGAACTAGCCATCATTTGACACGTTTGCCCTCTCGGGGCAAGTTGTGTCCGGTTCATTGTGAGTATTCCATCATCGGTTCTCGTTGGCAGCCTCGGTCGCACGGTCTGGCTCAAAGTTTCAGGGCGCGGAACTTTCCAGAACAGCCCCGGCGTCAAAGAGTTTGTGAAGCAGATGATCCAGAGGGGCCACCGGGATTTCGTGGTCGATCTGGACGGATGTGAGTTGATGGACTCGACATTTATGGGGACGCTCGCCGGCGTCGCCCTCCGGCTCCGGGAGATCGGTCAGGGCGGGCTCCGGGCGGTCAATGTGAATGTCCGGAACGCCGCGCTTCTGGAAAATCTCGGCCTCGACCAGCTTTTCACCGTGGAAACCGGGCATGCCGCAGATGCGCCCGCCACCCTGCGGCAGGCCGACGCGGTCCCGGAGGAGAATCCGAAGGAGGTGGTCCTCGAGGCGCATGAGGCATTGATCGAGGCCGATGCGCACAATGCGGTGAAGTTCAAAGATGTCGTGGATTACCTGCGTCAGGAGCTGTCGCAGGAGGACGGCGCGAACGATTGACGCGGATCATCCTTGATCCCGCGCACGCGGTTTCGGATAGTCCCAGCCTCAGGCCTCATGTGGACCTATATTTATTTCGCGTTGTTCTTCGGGACGTTCGTTGCGCTTTTGGTCGTGCTCAATGCCTTCACCAAGAAGGTCAGCGAGCTGGAGCGGCAGCGTGCCGAGATCGAAGTCGAGGAGGATCGCGTCTTCGATTTCCTGCACGGGCTGGGCGAGGCCTTTTCCGAGGGTGTGCGCAGTTCGGAGCTCCACCGGCTGATCGTCGAGAGCGCGGTGCGGATCCTGGATGCCCACGGGGGGGTGCTTTACCTTGCGGACAAAAATGACTCCACGCTGTCGCCGGCATTTATTTCCAAAGGCTGCCCGCCGATGGTCGAGGTGCCGCGGCATATTCTGGAGCAGTCGGCCGTCACTTCCGTGGCTCTGGAAAGCTACCTGAGGCTGCATCCGGTCCGGCGGGGGGAGGGGATCATCGGCAAATGCTGGGAAACCGGCCAGGTCCGGGTGCTCGAGTCCTCGGACGATGATGCCGGCACCGGCGGGGTGACCTCTGCGCTGGTCGGTCCCCTGATTTACCGGCGGAAGATCCTCGGCGTTCTCGGGCTTGCGAACGGTCCGATGAGCACGCCTTTTGGTGTCGCGGATCTGAAGGTTTTCAAAGCGATCACCGAGCAGGGGGCGTTTGCTCTCTACAACGAGGTGGTCTATCTCGAGGCCGGAGAAAAAAAGCGGATGGACCACGATCTGGAGATTGCCAGGGAAATTCAGGGCATCCTTCTGCCCTCGTCTCCGCCGGAGTTTCCCGGTTACGAGCTGAGCGGGGTGAACATTCCGGCCCGGCAGGTGAGCGGCGACTACTTCGACTACATCCGCATGGATCCGACCCGCCTGGGGGTCGTCATCGCGGACGTCTCGGGAAAGGGGGTCCCGGCATCCCTGATCATGGCGATGTGCCGCAGCGTTCTCCGGAGCGAGGCAACCGACAGAACATCCGCCTCCGAGGTTTTGCGCCGGGTTAACGAGCAGCTCTATCCGGATATCAAAGAGGACATGTTCATCAGCATGGCCTACCTGATCCTGGATCTCGACGGCCGGCAGACGACGCTTGCGAGGGCCGGGCACGATGCCCCGCTGCTCTACCGCGCCGCGACCAAGGAGGTCGAAAAGCTCACGCCGAAAGGCATGGCGCTGGGGATTGACAGCGGGGAAGTCTTTAATAGAGTGTGCGCCGACTTCAGTTTCACGCTGGAGAAGGGGGATTGTATCCTGCTCTACACCGACGGCGCCACCGAGGCGCTGGATCAGGAGGGAATGGAATACGGCCTTCCCCGTCTGGTCCAGGGCCTGCAGGCGAGCGCGCCACATGGCGCGGCCAGCGTGGTGAGGTTCGTGGCCGACGAGGTGAAAAACTTTGTCGGCCTGCATCCCCAGCACGACGACATCACACTTATTGCCATTGCCAAGACATGAAAAAAACCGAACCAAAACCTGCCGATGAAATCCCTGCAAGCACGGGAGAGGCGACGCCTGCCGCGGAGGAAGTCACGGATTTTCAGGCCGAAGCCGCGCGGTTCAAGGACCTTGCCCTCCGCGCCCAGGCCGACCTCGACAACTACCGCAAGCGCGCGATCCGCGACAAGGAGGACTCGATCCGCTACGCGAATTCCAGCCTCCTTGAAAAGCTGCTGCCGGTCCTGGACAACTTCGAACTCGGCCTGGAGGCCGCCCGCTCCGCGCCGGACACCGCCTCGATCGTCCAGGGAATGGCGATGGTCGAGAAGCAGCTTCAGGATTTCCTGAAATCCCAGGGTGTCGAAGCCATCCCTGCGGAGGGGGAGGTTTTTGACCCGGCCCGCCACGAGGCGGTTGCCCAAGAGCATAGCGCCGTGCCGGAAGGCCATGTCGTCCGCCTGCTGCGCAAGGGATACAAGCTCAAGGACCGCCTGCTCCGCGCCTCCAGTGTCACCGTTTCCAAAGGTGCCGCCGAATGAGCCGCAGCAAGCGCGACTATTACGAGGTGCTCGAGGTCGAGCGCTCGGTCACCGAAGACGGGATCAAGCGTTCTTACCGCAAGCTCGCGGTCAAATTCCACCCGGACAAAAACCCGGGCGACCACGAGGCCGAGGAGCGGTTCAAGGAACTGGGCGAAGCCTACGACGTGCTCATGGATGCGCAGAAGCGTGCCGCCTACGACCGCTACGGACATGCCGCTTTCCAGCAGGGTGGCATGGGCGGCGGGGGAGGATTTCACGATCCGTTTGATCTCTTCCGCGAGGTCTTCGGCGCGGGCGGGGGATCGGGAGGGATCTTCGATCACTTTTTTGGCGGTGGCGGCGATGCGTCCGGCCGGCAGCGGGGGTCGGATCTGCGCTACGACATGCAGATCACGCTTGAGGAGGCGGCCTTCGGCGCGGAGAAGGAAATCGAGATCCGCAAGCTCGACGCCTGCGAATCGTGCGAGGGGACGGGCGCTCAAAAAGGCTCGAAGGCGGTCACTTGCCCGACCTGCCGGGGACGCGGTCAGGTTGTGGCGTCGCGCGGATTTTTTCAGGTGGCGCAGACGTGTCCGCAGTGCCACGGAAGCGGCCAGATCATCGAGAAGCCCTGCAAGTCGTGCCATGGCGAGGGGCGGGTCGAAAAGACCTCGCGCGTGAAGATCAAAGTGCCGGCCGGCATCGACAGCGAATCCCGTCTGCGCAGCTCCGGAGGCGGCGAGGCCGGTCTGCGGGGAGGCCCGTCGGGCGACCTCTACGTCGTCCTCCACATCAAGGAGCACGATGTTTTTGTGCGCGACGGAATGGACCTGCGCTGCGAGGTCCCGCTCCCGTTCACGACCGCCGCGCTCGGCGGGGAGATCCGCGTCCCCACGCTGGAGGGGGCCGTGAATCTCAAGATCCCCGCCGGCACCCAAAGCGGGGCGGTCTTCCGCGTCCGCGGACACGGGATGCCCGGCCTTCACAGCTCGGCGCGCGGAGACATCCTCACCCACGTGCAGGTCGAGGTTCCCTCCCGCCTCAACAGCGAGCAGCGCGAGGCACTGCTCAAGTTTTCCGAACTCTGCGGCGAGGACAACAGCCCGATCCACAAGGGATTCTACGAGCGGCTGAAGGATCTTTTCAGCTGACCGGCTTCGGCGTCGTCCCAATCCACGCGGCGAGATGGACGTCGCGGACGCTGACGCCCGCCAGCTCGGCGACCGCGCGGCAGGATTCAAACTCCGGTGCCGCCTGCACCAGGTCCTCTCCCAGGAACCCCAACTTGATGCGGACCGGCCCGTAGGGAGTCTCGACGTCGCGGAATTCGCGGCGGAGCTTGTAGCGCTTTGCCGTATGGATCCGGACGCCGAACGCGCTGGTTTCCGTGAGCAGAATCCGCGCAAGGTCGTCGGTCTTGTCCAGATGGCAGAGCGCCGTCAGCACAAAGCCCGGACGGTTCTTTTTCATCTGGGCGGACGTAAAAAAGACATCGAGGGCGCCGGCTTGGAAAAGCTTCTGCATGGCTGCGGCGGCCAGTTCGGGCGTGATATCGTCCAGATTGGTCTCGATCTGGGAAATTTCGTCGGTCTCCGCAGATTCGGGATCGCCGGTCTGGCCGAGGACCGCGCGGAGCACGTTCGGGCGCGGGGGAGTTTCGCGTGTGCCGAGCCCGTATGCCGTGCGCTCGACCTGCATCTCGGCGATCGGGCCGTAACGCTCGCAGAACTCGACCAGCAAAGCGGCTCCGGTCGGGGTGATGAACTCGGTCTCCTCGGCCACCTGGCGGAGCGGAACTCCGGAAAGGATCTCAAGCGTCGCAGGCGCTGGAAGCGGAAACCGCCCGTGGGCGCATTGCACCCAGCCGGATCCCTCGACCGGAACCGACGCCTCCACGCGCAACGGGCCGAGCGCGTGGATGCCCGCGCAGGCCGCGACGATGTCCGCAATCGAATCCGCCGCCCCCACTTCATGGAACCCCACATCCGCAGCAGGAACCCCGTGGATTTTCCCTTCGGCCACCGCAATCCTGTGAAAGACCGAAAGGGCGCGGGATTTTACTTCAGGGAGCAGGGAGGATTTTTCCAGAAGCTCGCGGATGTCGCGGTAGTTTCTGCCATGGCTGTGGGTGTGTGGATGGGGCGTATGGGACTCATGAGACGCATGGCTGTGGGGATGTGATCCATGAGCATGATCGTTGGGATGGTCGTGGGCTTGCTCCGCATGCGCTCCGGTTTCCGCCTTCTGCCCATGGCAGTGCACATCAAATTTCACGCCGGAGATAGTCTGCCGGTCGGCCCGGTGGAAGTGGGCGTGGATTTCGTCCCCGAGCCCCAGCGCGGCAATCGCCTTGTGGAAGACGTCCTCCTCCACGCCAAGATCCCGCAGGGCACCGACCGTCATGTCGCCGCTGATCCCGGAAAAGCAATCGAAGTAGAGAATTCGCATGGGTGGTGGACGACTACGGCAGGATCAAACCAGAAACGGGCGGCTCATGCAATCACGCGAAAATTTGCAGGAAAAAACTTGATATGACGGGCGCGAGGGGATGCAAGTGTGTGCTCGCAAATGCTCGACCGGATATTACCCGCCATTCTTTTATTTTTTGGGCTCCTCGGCCCGGCTTCGGCGGCGACATTTGAGGAAATGAATGCCGCGTTTGGAATCCCGGTTTGGGCGGATGACGATTTGTGGGATGACGATGTCGCTACAGCCGCCGCGCGGCTCTCCTGGCCGCAGGAATCGCAGACGTCCACCGACTCCAGCTTCAGAAAATATCCCAAGCCGGTCGACCGGGTGCTCGGGGCAAGGCCCTACTCGCTGGCACTCTACGGTGAGAACGGTCTGGCATCACGCCTGTCGCTGATGTTTGCCAACAAGGGCGATGCGGGGGAGACCGATCCGGTTGCGGGAGACGCGAAGGCGGCGAGGGACATGAAGAAGCAGGTCAGGGAGTTCGCGGAGACGATGAAAAAGGATGCCGCGACAATCTCCGCCGCGCTCACCGCGTTGCTCGGCCCGCCGTCCGTCGACAAATTCGGGCAGGGGAGCCAGACGCGCGAGTCCGTCCAGCGCTGGGATTGGAACGGTCACGCGATCCTCCTGGCCTCGCCGCGAGACGAGTATGTCGCGCTGCGGATCCTGCCGCCGGATGTGGCGGATGCGCAGGGGAAGGCGAGGATTTCCGATGCCGAGCTGAGGGAACGTCTGCTCTCCCGGGTGGAGAAACGGCCGAACGGGGATGTGATTCTCAACGACATCCCGATGGTTGACCAGGGGCCGAAAGGCTATTGCGTTCCGGCAACATGGGAGCGCGTGATGCGCTACATGGCGATCCCTGCGGACATGTATGTGCTGGCGATGGCCGGGGATACCGCGGCAGGAGGCGGAACGAGTATATCCGCCATCGTCAGCGGGGTCCGCGAGTCGGTGATGCGCGGCGGACGCCGGCTCGATCCCGAGAACGGGAAAATCTCGGTGCGCACCGTGGAGAAGTATATCAACAGGGGGCTTCCTTTGATGTGGGCGATGTATTCGATGAATGCCGTCAATGCCGACCTGAATTCGCGCATGGACGCGCGCTCCGCGATGACCGATCCTCTCGAGTGGAGGAAGTCGCTCGAGCCCGCCCGCAAGGCGGCGAAAAAAATCCCGACCGATGTCAAGCAGGCCCACATGTGCATGATCATCGGCTACAACGAAAAAACCGGCGAGATCGCCGTGTCCGATTCCTGGGGTCCGCGCTTCGCCGAGCGCTGGATGACGGAGGAAGAGGCGAACGCAGTCAGCCAGGGCCAGCTCATGGCCATCAACTTTTAAGCAAATTATCAAATGACGAACTTTGACAGCGGGGACGCCCTCGCACTTTACAACGTGGACCGCTGGGGCGGGGGATATTTCGGGATTAACGCGGCCGGCCACGTCGTGGTGAAACCCAAGCGCAACGGAGAGCAGATCGACCTGATGGAGATCGTGCGGGAGGCCCGCTCGCGCTCGCTGCAGTTTCCCCTGGTGGTCCGTTTCCACGACCTGCTCCGCGACCGCGTGGAGATCATCAACGTGGCGTTTGCCGAGGCGATTTCGGAGATGGGCTACGGCGGCGTCTACCGCGGGGTGTTCCCGATCAAGGTGAACCAGCTTCGCGAGGTGGTGGAGGAGATCATGGATGCGGGGCATCCCTGGCATTTCGGCATCGAGGCCGGGAGCAAGCCCGAGCTGCTGGCCGCGCTCTCGCTGCACTCCGATCCCGACAGCCTGGTCATCTGCAACGGATACAAGGACACGAGCTTCATCGAGAACGCGCTGCTGGGACGAAAGCTCGGCAAGAAGGTCATCCTCGTCGTCGAGAAACTGGAGGAACTCGTGCATGTGCTCCGGGTTTCGAAGGAGATGGGGGTTGAGCCGATGATCGGGCTCCGCGTGCGGCTGCTCTCGAAGGGGGCCGGCAAGTGGGCGACCAGCGGCGGGGAGAATGCAAAGTTCGGGCTCTCGACCGCGGATCTTGTCGAGGCGAGCGACATGCTCCATGCAGCGGGCCTCGCCCACTGCCTGAATCTTGTCCATTTCCATGTGGGCTCTCAGGTTCCCGACATCCGCACGATCAAGCGGGCCACGCGGGAGGCCGCCAGATTTTATGCCAAGCTCTCCAAGATGGGCCACGCGCTCGGCTACCTCGACGTCGGCGGCGGGCTCGGGGTCGACTACGACGGGTCGCGGACGACATTTGACAGCTCGACAAACTACTCGCTCAACGAATATGCGCGCGACATCGTCTACACGGTGATGGAGGTCTGCGATTCGGAGTCCGTCCCGCATCCGACGCTGGTCAGCGAAAGCGGCCGCGCGATCGTCGCGCACCACTCGGTGCTGATCGTCGAGACGTTCGGCTCGATCGAGAAGAACAGCCGGAACGAGCCGGTCGTCCCCGCGCCGGACGACCCGCAGATCGTGAGCGACATCCTCGAGATCCGGAACGACTTCAACAAAAAGAACCGCCTCGAAAACCTGCACGACGCGCAGGAGATCCGGGAGCGCGCGCAGTCGATGTTTGACCTCGGGATGCTCGACCTCCGCGCGAAGGCCCGCGTCGAGACGATCTACTGGCAGATCGCCGAGTCGATCGTCGAGATCTTCCGCACGATGCGCTACATCCCGGAGGAGGTGAAGGAGATGGAGGTCGCGCTCGGCGACCAATACCTTTGCAACTTCTCGGTTTTCCAGTCCCTCCTCGACCACTGGGCGCTCGGCCAGCTCTTTCCGGTGATGCCGATCCACCGGCTCAACGAGTTCCCCGACCGCAATGCGACGCTCGTGGACATCACCTGCGACTCGGATGGAAAAGTTGCGAAGTTCGTGGACCTGCAGGACGTCAAGGAAACCCTGCCGCTCCACCGATGGAAACCCGGCCAGCCCTACTACATCGGATTCTTCCTGGCCGGTGCCTACCAGGATATCATGGGCGACCTGCACAACCTGTTCGGCCGAGTCAACGAGATGCACATCTACCTCGATGAGGACGAGGATTCCGGGTATTATGTGGAAGAGGTCCTGCCGGGGAGCACCGTCGGCCAGGTCCTTTCGCTGACGCAGTGGGATGTCAACGAGCTCGCCCGCCGGATGAAGGCCCAGACCGACGCCGCGATCAAATCCGACCGCCTCAAGCCGAGCGAGGCCATGCGCCTGCTCGACGACTACGAAAAGAGCCTCACCCTCTACACCTACCTCAACTTCGACGACCAACACCAGAAAGGATGAAGTTCGAAGGATGAAGTCTGAAGTTGGCACCGCCTCCGTGCTTGGTCCTTGCGATGGAAACTGAAGGCTCCCTCCCGTTCATGCTTGGCCAACAATCTCGCCGAGACCTTCAACGACTTGCTGGAGTTCCGACGGATGGCACGAGGTCACCCGGCCGGCCAACCTTTTGGTCGAGAGCGTTCGGATCTGGGAAATCTTCGCCCATGTCCGTTTCGGCAGTCCCGTCTTCTTCAGTTCCAGCGTGAGTGGAAAGCCCGCCCGTGGCTCCTGGCTCGTCAGAGCGACGGCAATCACCGTGCCTGAGCGGTTATTGAAAACGGTTTGGCTGAGGATGAGGACCGGGCGGCGACCGGCCTGTTCATGGCCAACCGTCGGATCCAACTCGGCCCAATAGATGTCGCCTCTCAGTATGCCGGCCATTCGGTGAATTCGCTGGAGAGTCCCATATCGGCGAATGCCTGCTCCTCGGACGGATCGAGTTTGGAGCACTCCCTTGCCAAAGAATTTTCGGACAGCCTCGCCAATTGTTCGGCCACGGCCGTCTGAAAAACCTCCGAACGGCTCCGAAACTTCTTGGCTCGCACCAGCGAGTCGATGAGCCCAAGCACACGCCGGTCAATGGAGATGGCTATCTTTGCTGCGGTCATACCACGAGAATACCGGCGTGGGGCGGGGCGTCAAGAGTGGTTTTCAGATTGAGACGGGACCCGTCAACTGCCGCTTGATCCACTTCGGTTCCCGGCGGCAATCCAAAACGCGATAGACCACGATTTCATCCCCTTTTACCTTGTAGTAGATCGCGTAAGGGAAGCGTGTTGCGAGCAGCCTGAAATACCGCAAGTGGCGCGAATGTATTCCTGCAAAAACCAACAGGGAGTCAATTTCGGAAAAGATGCTGTCAAAAAAGTAATCCCCGAGTCCATCGCCTTGGGCGTCGTAAACATCCGCCCTCGGGAAAGATCCTCGATGGCGGAAGTGAGGATCCGCAGTTTCATTCAAATTGTTTTCTGAGCTTTTTTTTTGCTGATTCCCAACTCACGATCCGGGCTTTGCCGAGCTTCAGATCCTCTTCGGTTTTTCGGAGTTGGTCGCCGTGCCATGACGGGCTTTTGAAAAGCGAATCGTTGTTTGCAAGGTCGGACCAAAGAGCCTCCACAATTTGAAGTTTCTCCCGGCGGGGAAGTTGGCGCAACTCGGCGATGCTAATCGGGAAATTTATGCGATTTGCAAAGTGATGCAAGGCCTATTGGGGGGGGCAATGTGAGGGGGGTGCAGGACAAAAATCTTCCGTCAGGCAGCAAGGGGTAGCAAGTGGTTCTGCGCGGCCTGAGAGTTGAGGCGGTCTTTCCAGAAGGAATCGAGTCTGCGGCTCGCGTTGATGCAACGGAAAGCGAGGACTTTTTCG
>JAPLTF010000067.1 GCA_026398275.1 Verrucomicrobiota bacterium | reverse complement strand
CGCTCCATCTGTTGGAAGGCGGCAAGTTGCTGAAGAAGGTTTTTTTCTGTGTTCACGGAAAAAAGATATACTAAAGTATATCTCTTGAACACAAAAAAAGACGGAATTCAAAATGCATGAAGAAATTTGTCCTGCACCCACCGCCGACCCCCTGCCCGAAATGTTTCACACTGACTTGAACGAACATGAAAACATCCCATCCCCTCCTGCCCGTCAGATTATTTTGCATCGGCTTGGAGGCCTGCCGGGCTGAATTTTCGGCAGGGGCGCGTCCGGGATCGTCCCAGCGACGGGCACAGGCTCGCAAAGGACCCCACCTTGTGACCCAGACAGGCTTCACCCTCATTGAACTGCTTGTGGTCATCGTCATCATCGCGATCCTCGCCGCCATCGCTTTTCCCATCATCAAGTCCGCCACCCGCGCCGCGAAATCGGTCAGGACGGTGTCGAACCTCAGGCAGATCGGCATGATGGCGGCCTCCTATGCCGGGGAGAACAACAACCGGATCCCTTGTTACATCGATTGGGGGGCCTATTTTGGCAACCCGCCCGGACTTGTGTTTTTCCAACGCACTTTGGCTGAATACGCCGGATACAAATTTGGCCAAGCGCCCCAATCCTCAACGCGTCCCTTGCCGGATTGCTTTTACGATCCCTGCGTCGATGGAAATCCTTTGCCGCGGCACCCAATGGGAGATTTCGGGGTCAACGCGGCCATCCTGCCGGGTGCGGATGACTGCCTGTCGCAGTTTGGCAGCAGGCTGGGGGTGCCCGTAACGAGCATCTCCCATCCTAGTGGAAAGGTCATCTGCTGCAGTGCGGCAGAAGTTGGCTGGTCCAGTTGTTGGTTTATTGACGGAAAATATTTTGCCGAAAATGGGTATAATCCAACAAGCGGCCCTCAACCGCGCAATGCTGGCGGTGCGGCTTCGCTCTTCGCGGACTGGCATGTGGAAAAGCTCGATGTGGCCAACATGGACCAGGCGACCCGGCGGCGCTACTTCCTCCCGGATCCTTGATGGCGGGTCTGTGAATCGCCGCGCGTAGCAGGGGCCTTGCCTATTGACATGGGTGCGAAGAATCTTTCCACCTGTCCCGGCTTTCAGTGGAAATTTGATGATTTGCCCAAGACTATCTCAAAAACCACCATTTTCCGCACCGAACAGAGTCAAAAAACCGGGCTGTAACGCACGATATTTCGAGAGATTGGCGTGGTGGTTTTCATTTGCCCGACGCGGCGGAATCCCTCAGTTCGCGCGTCATTTTCTCTGCCTCAGAGCGCTGACATGAGGAAAACAGCCAGCCCGATTCAATGGATTTGCATGAAATCCGTCTCACCACCGGGTTTTGTGCCTGCTGGTTTGGCAATACGGCGGCGGCGATTGGAGCGGCGCGGTTGGAACGGCGGTGGCGGATACCGGGTTTGATCCGGTTTCTACTAGTTGCCTCTCGGATTCCAGAACGGCTCGCTGTCTAGGGTTGGAATCTCTTCGGCGGCGAGCAACTCGATATGACCGTCGCAGAAGAGGACGTTCGCCTTGCTGTTGTGGACGAAGTCGCGCGGGGTCGGGTGCGATCCGGGGTTCCCGTAGACCCGCCAATTCCAGTATGCACTGGGGGGGATGCTCTGACCCTCCCATGCATTCTTTCCATCCATGATCAGGCACGTCCGGGCGGGTGACTGGATGTTCACCATGCGAATCTGGCTTTCGGATTTGGGCGCGTTGACTGTGCGCAAACCCGCATTGTAGCCGTAAGTGGGGGTGAAGGTGTCCGCTTTGTATTCCTTGCGCGCGGCGGGACAGGCGAACACATTGTCGGTCTCCCAAATCGAGACGTTAGTGTAGGGAAGCAGCGCGACCAACCAGTTGTCCATGGGGCCTCCCTCATTGTCCGAAGGTCCAAAGTCCGCGGAGGGTATCGAGCCGCCGTGGTCGTAGGCGTAGTTCTGCACGGCGATGAAAAGCTGTTTGAGGTTGGCGGCGCAGCGGGCTTGGTCGGTCCCGGCGCGAACCCTCGATGTGGCAGGCAGCAGCAGCGCTGCCAGCACCGCCAGGATGGCGACCACCGACAGCAGTTCGATGAGGGTGAATGCGGAACGAGCGGTCGAGCGCGACCCGGCCGAAGCCGGGTCGCCGGGGCGGAGCATCGGCTGGGCAGTCGATAATGCCGGTTCGCCTGGTGATATCGGTGCCGCGGACATACTTGTACCATAATGCTCGAGATCCCGCGTTCGCTCTAGGAGGATTCAACCCAAATTAGGGATTCGCTGATTCTGCGCGCCGCGAACGGGATCTTCGCCCGGCACTTCGTTCCCGGCTTGATCGGGAGCCCGTTCATTTCCTTGTGCTTGCCGCATCCGGCAGACCCGAGGGGGCGCCTCCCACAACCGGCCGCCCAGCAGCAAGAGCCTTCCCTGCCGACGCGTGCGACGTGCACTGGCCGGCAACCCGATCCAAGCTACAGCCGCCAGGATTGACGTGCCCGGCTCACCGATCCACCGTGATCTGGTAGCTGATTTGAAACGCGTCGTAGCCGCTTGACGCCCCGGGCCCCACGGCGACATAGACGCGATCTCCCACCGCCAATGTTCCGAGGCTCAGATCAAAACTATCTGTGGTGCCTGTTGCCTGAATGGTGTCCTTGAGCGTGTCGTTCACGTAGATCTGCACTACGACGCCATCGCTGCCCTTGCCGGTATTTGGCACGGTGATCGAGCTCTTCGTGATCGAGCCTTTCCCCGCCTGGCCTGGTTGGACCTCATAGCCGGCGATGGCATAGACTTCGGGATCACCTTCCGATGCGGATGAGCCGGGGTGTGAGTTCCCGCCCTTGCTGAGTGCCACATAGCCGGCCGGGCTTGACTCATCGGGATAAACCTGGGGGGTGGCAATATAACGGCCTCCATACTCCCACCACACCAGATCCTGGTATTTCGACTGGGTGCCGATCGGCCCGTTGTTCCACTGATAGGTCCAGCCGTCCTTTGGGATTGTCCCATGGAAATCCGCGCCATAATCGGCGACGACTCCCGCAGACGCGCCGCTAGCCAGGACCAAGACGAATGCAAGGGAGAGAAAGAAGGATCGGAATGTCATGGCAACACCTTTCGGAAAAAGAAGGAAAGAACGAACTGGTTTGATCGATGGCGCAACAAGAAGAAAGGGGAAGCCCGGAAGCTTCCCCCCCATTTGATCCCACAACACCTACTTCCGCCTGCGCCGTGCGGCGGCCAGCAATCCGAACAGACCGGTGGCGACTAAGATGGTCGAGCTCGGCTCGGGCACCGCATTGATTTGATACGATAGCAACGTTAGGTCGTAATTCGAGGCAGTGTTGGGGCCGATAGCGACATAGATGTCGTCACCCGCTGACAGATTGCCCAGCGAAATCGTGGTCGGCCCGCTGTAGGCCCCGCCTTCACCGATCACCTGGTTGACCAAGGCGGCACCATTGTTGACATTGACGAACAACGAAAAGCCCAAGAAGTCGACAGGCAATATATTGTTTTGGTCCGACGCCGCGAGATTCACGATGTTGTAGGCTCCGGCACTGCCCACGGTGTAGCGGGTGATGACAAAGCGGTCGACCAGTGCGCCATTGCCTGTGCCATCTCCCGGATGCAGGTTGCCTGGCGCGTAATAGCCGCCGCTCGCATTCACGCCGGGAAATGGGTAGCCGCTGTCGTCGTATACGCCATACACGCTATCCCACGTGAACGCGACATAGTTGGCTTCGGTGCCAATCGCGCCGTTCTTGTTCCACATATACGACCACCCCGGCTTCGGAGTGGTATCTTGGTAATCCGCGATAAAATCGGCAATGACTGCCGCCGACACGCTGCTACCGAGGGCCAAGACCGCTGCGAAGGAGAGCGCCAAGGTCCGAAATTTCGCAGTAACAGTTATCGAAAAGAGGGGACTGTCGTTTTTCATGTTTTTATATTCTGAGGTTTTTCCGATTGCCGGATCGTGGTTTTCTGCAAGCTCCCGCTGTTGCAGCATATTCGGGGGAAATTTAAATGAGTCGTCGATGGCGCGCTAGGACAGATCAGCCAGTTTTCAGGAGCAAACAACCAGGCCTTTCACTGCACGGTGAGGGAATCTCGAGTGGCGCGGTCTTCAATCTGGATGCGGGTGGCGGGCAGGGCTTCTTTGCCCAGCCGGTTTCCCTCCAGCAGAACCTCGCGACAGTCGCCAATTGTCAATCGGCCGCGATCGGGGGCAAAGCGGTTGTTGAGGAGTCGCACGTTCCGCGCGTGCCGGAGATCGAAGCGTCCGTCGATCTCGTTGTCCTCGAACAGGAGGTCCGCCAGCGGTGGCGTCCCGCCTGGCGCAACGGGCCCGGGAAAGTTGCTGAGCCGGCCCTGGCAGCCGACGACAATTTCCGGGTTGCCCCGGCCCAGTCGCAGCCGGCTGTTGCGGACCACCGAGCCAGAGGGCAGCGGCCCTTCGATCTGCTCGCCGTAGAACCAGAGAAGGCCGATGACGTCGCAGTGCTCCAGCGTGACGCGGGATTGCAAACGGCAGGACATGCGGATGGTGCAACGCCGCAGCGTGGTGTCGGGATTCGCGGCCTCAACGGCCCAAACCTGGTCGCCCTGGGCCAGCCCCGGCACGGCGCGGTCCAGGGTGAGCTTCACCGCCGGCGCGTAGTCGGGGTTCGAGCGGGCCTCTTCCTCGACCGCCAGGACCCGGGCGTGCTCTAACAGCTCGCCGGTCTGCTTGCCGTAGGCGGCCAGCGTGTCGCCCGCCCGCCAGCGAACATAGCACAGGGGAAAGTTCTGTTGCACACGCACCCGAGGGCCTTCCACGACCGTTGCGCTCGAAAGCATTGTCGCTATGTTGAAAGCGTCATCGTTCATGCCTTCGAGTATACAATCCTCGAAAAGCAGGCGGGCGCGGTTGCCCTTCACATGCAGGCCGTCGCGCCACGAGGAGGTGATGCGGGTGGTGCCGGGCCGCGGACGGACATGCACACGGCGCAACGTTACGGTGCCCTCGTTGTGCTGCACGCCGCAGGCGAACCAGGGAGCCGACCAGATCTCCACGTCCTCGAGCAACACATCGCGGTTGCCATCCAGGGCGATGACCTCGCCGGCCCCATGACGATGCGCGATGCCGCGCACCGGCAGCGTGATGCGCGTCGTGCCGGGTTGGATGAAGTTCCACTCCATGAAGTTTTCGTCGGCGGTTACGATCACCGAGCGTGGTTCGTTGGGCACGGGTTGCAGGTCGGCGACGTAGTAATGGGTGCTGAGCAATGCGTGCGCCCCGGGATTCCAGAGCATGGCGAAATAGGCCTGTTCGCCTCCGGCCTTGGTCGGCCCGCCCGGCGGCGGCATGGCAAAGCCGGGGTCAACGCGCGCCACGAGGGTGCGGGACGCCTGGTCCACGCCGGTCACCAGCGCCTCGGCAAAGGGGAGTGGATCGTAATCCACGCGCAACCCTTGCACGACCACGTCCCGGCATCCGCGCAAAGCCACGCCGCGCCGCTCGGCGCCCAGCAGCAACGTGGCCCCCGCCCCTTCGATGCGGATGCCTTCCTGATTCTGGATTGGAATCACGTATCCGGTGCCGGTGGCAACCCGGTAGGTGCGTCCTGCCTCGAAGCGCAACACCGCCGGCTTCGGCGCAGCCACCAGCGCGGCGACGGCTTTGTTCAGCGCCGCCGAGTCGTCCGCGGCACCATCGCCGATGGCCCCGAAATCCCTCACATTAATCTCGGCGGCATGCGGCGCAGTCCGCCGTGCCAGCAGCAGGACGGCCAGGAGGGTGAGGAGCAACAGAGATGCGAGGAGGATCGGGAGGGGGCGTTTCATGGCGATTGCCCCGGTTGGATCACGGTTTTTTTCACCGTGTTTTTCAGATTGGTTTTCATTTCAAATGAACCTGGACGAGCGTTTCGTTCGAGTCAATTGCCAGAAGGTTGCCTTCGAACGCATGGGGAGCTGATACCTGCCGCGGAGCGCGCTCCAGATGGATTGCCAACGGTCCCGGCATGAGCAGTGCGACCGTCAGAACGCCGTTCTCCTCGGAAACGCCCGACACGAAACCGAGGGGGTTATACATCTCCGTCATGCCGATGACCGCCCAGCCGTTCCGGATCGGCGAGAGGGTGAAGATATCCGCCTCGAGCATGTCCAGATCGATGTCCCATGTCTCGCCTCTGGTGAATACCCCAAGTGATCCGTGTCTGAAGGAATGGACATGGAAGCGTTCGCCCTTGATTCCGTGCACGTCCTCCACGCTGGCCCGCCCTTTGACGTGAACCGGAACCGTTGGGTCGTGACAGCAATTGAAGGCGCCGATGACATCGCCGTGCCGGTTGTGGCTGAAGATCTTGATCGGCACCGGATCCTTCAAGGGATCGACGAACAGGCAGTCCTTCGTGATGCGTGCCGGGGCGGTGCAGCGGCCGATCCGGCCATCGGGGGTTGCGATTCGCTTGAGGATGTCGAACCGTTGGGCACCGATTTCGTCT
The DNA here is from genome assembly GCA_026398275.1 of Verrucomicrobiota bacterium. Classification (GTDB taxonomy): domain Bacteria; phylum Verrucomicrobiota; class Verrucomicrobiia; order Chthoniobacterales; family Terrimicrobiaceae; genus QYQL01. The sequence goes on along the minus strand of JAPLTF010000067.1, from coordinate 97,845 downwards.
GTGCAATAGATCGGGCCGCCGGAAATGGCCCGGCTTATCGCGTGGAACTCTCCCCCCGTGTTCCCGCTCTGGAACATGTCCCAGTCCGGCAGAATGAACTCTCCCATCCAGAACGACGTGTGCGCGTTCGTGAGCACGTGCATGGCGTGCGATTCGGGTCTCTCAGGGAAATAGTCGATGCTGGTGCGCGTCACGCCGGACCTCAGGGTATTGTAGATGAAGTCGTTCGAGCAGCAGGAGCAGTTGATGTGTTCGCCGTTGAAGTGCAGGAGCGACGCCCCTTCGACGGCAGACACAAGCTGCTGCATCATGCGCACCCGCCCTCCATGGCCCTCGCCGAAGCATTCGATCCAGGCCATCGCGTCGATCTTCGCGCCATCGACACCCTGCTTCCTGAGATACGCATAGAAGTCAAAGTAGAACCGGAAAAGGTCCTGCTCGACGAACCCGGCCGGCTCATCGATGACGTTGGTCGCAAAAAAGTTCATCCCCGCCGTCGCCGCTGCCGGGTCTTCCGCAGCGTCAATCCGGTCCATCAGCTTCCGGATCCTCGCGGGGATGCGGTAGGGCCGCATGTCGATGGAATACTCCGGCAAGGCCCCGGGTTTGATGCCGGACCAGTAGCCATTGTAGGTGTGCCAGACGAGGATTTCCCGGAGGCCGAAGCGCTCCTTCGCCTCCCGGACGGTTGCGCCGATTCCTGAGGGGAATTTGGACGGGGCGGCCTGAAAACTCACCAGGTAGTTGCCATCCGGTCGCTGCCAGCCTCCATCGACGATGATATAGCCGAGGCTCAGTCCATGATTTTGAAAAGTCTCCAGCACGCCGAGAATCCGGTCATGCGTCACATCGTCGCCGAACGCGTTGTAGGTGCAGAAGCCGAGCAGATCCGTGAAGCGGGGAACCCTCTTGTCGATCCGCAGGTTGCAGGTGCCGAGCCGTACGGCGATTTCCCTGGCCGCCGTGCGGACGAGTTCGAAGGGATCCGACCCCTCGATGGCATACAGGACAAGCGCGTCGCAAACGGACGTCTGATCATCCCCGGTCTCTGCGACGATGAGGAGGGAATCCATGGATCCGGACAAGGTGCATCGCGTCTGTGCATCCACCAAAGGGAACAGGAGACAGTAGCGCGATCCGTCGGTCGCAATCAGGAACTGCGTCTCTTCAGGGATTTCCTCCACGCGATTTCCGACGCGTGGATACATCCAACACGCGTTGAAGCGATAGCAGGCGGTGAATTGCTTTAGTCCGGCCAGGGTTCCGAGCCGCACTGTTTTTTCACAGCCGGGATCCGCGGCATGATACGTGAAGAAGCATCCTGACGCTTGAGACGGTTCCCGGCGAATACAGCTTTCGGAATCGAGTTGAAGCATGTTCATCTTATTGAGAGCCAGAAGTTGTCCTTTCCGGATCGGCTGTGAGGCGCCAGCGGCATTTTCCGCTCCCGCATGCCTGCTGATCGGCGATCAGGTGGCCGCCCAACGCGGAGAAGTCGGCATCGACCCCGATGGCGGGTGGCCCGTCGAGGTGTGTGACTGCCAGCCCGCCCGCGTGATGTAGGCCGCACCGATCGGTGCGGTGTCCTGCCCGGAAGCGACCGCAATTTGAATGCCAGCGGGCGCCTCGACCTCGAGGTGCGGCACGAACTGCGCATTGTGCGGCAACCGGCAATGGTAATCGGCAAAGCCGTCACCGGAGATACCGGGCCTTCGATCGACCGAGACATAGTCTCTGGGCTCCGACCAGAACCACTGCGGGAACGGGCGCGGCTCGATCGCCCCCCACGGCGGCGTGCCGGGGGATCCCGCCGTCTCCGGCTCGGGCCATGCGGAATCGTCGAAGCCGGCCTCTGTCCACCCCTCCATTTCCCGGTGCGCGTCGTAACCGACGCTGTTCTCGGACAGGCGGAAGGCGTCGTGCAAATAGCCCGCGTCGAAATACGCCGGGTGGGCGCGCACGCGCCATCTGCCCAACGTTCCCGTGTCGGCATCCGCCAGCAGGCCTGTTGTGAAAAGCTCAACATCATTGCCCCTCAATCTCTAGCAAACCCCACCCGCCGCGACTTGCAGAATCCAACCGATTTCGGGGAGAGGATTGAGCCGGATGCGGCAGTTCATTACGATCACCGTCCCGGGCGATCTGAACGCGGACGGACCGGTCGTGGACTGGTTCCGATTTTCACGTAAGCGACGGATGGAAGACTACCGTGAAGGCGGCCTCCTCAGGAGCGAACGGCCCGCGCAGGCGGGGAGCAAAGCGGCGGCGAGCAGGATGAGAAGGCGGGATTGGGGAGTCAGGGTTTCGGGCGTGTTGCCATGCGGTTGCCGTCGGGATTCATCGAGGTCTTGAGGCCGCCGTAGGGGTAGGGCTCTCGCAGCATCAGCCAGAGGAAAAGCGGAACCAGCATGTAGGCAATTCCGCCGAAGAGAAAAGTGAACTGGTAGTTTCCTCCCGAAAAGGCGATGATCCCGCCACATGCGTTCGCACCCAGGATTTGCATCAACCGGCCGACAATCTGGTTGCTGCCGAGGAGCTGGCCGAATTTCTCTTGCGGGATGTAACAATACATCACCGGGAGCAGCGCCGCGGTGAGCACGGCGCCGAACGCGCAGAAGACGATGTAGAGAGCCGTCAGACTCCAAAAATCGCGGGCGAAAAAGAACATCAGCACTTGCGCCAGGCCGACGGCGAACCCGCAACGGGCCCAGAGTTTTTTCGGCCCGAACCGGTCGATCGCCCAACCCGTGGGCAGCATGAGGACCAGGCCGATCGCGGTGCCGATGGCGAGGACGTATCCGAGCTGGGTGGCCGACAGACCGAGCCCGTGCTGCGCATCGGTGAAGAAGAGATTGAAATAAAGACCCATGACGGGGCCGCCCAAGGCAGTCACGCCCAGCGTGAGCCAGAGGAAGATGATGTAACGGTTGGCAAACCCTTCGCGAAGAAACTCGCCCGCCACCTGCAGCACCGGCTGCTTCGGGGGCGGCGGCGGATACTCGCCCTCCCTGACCATCAGAGCCATCAGCAGCTCGCCCGCCGTTCCGATGCAGACCAACCCGATGAACACCGCGACCGGATGCGACTCGAAGAGACGCAGGGCGCCGAGCTGGACGATCAATCCGCCCACGTTGCCAAGGAACCGCATCCCGCCGACAAAGCGCCCCAGCAGCTCCGGCGGCACGATATCATTGTATAACCCGTTGAGAACGTTCGATCCGGCGCCGGCGAATCCGGCCAGCACCAACACCATCAGCGTCTGCCAGTAAGTCTGGCAGAACGGGAGCAGCACCATCCCGAGGAACCAGACCGGAGCCATCACAAAGGTGAACGGGCGCCGCCGCCCAAACCGCGTCCGCAAGCGATCGCTTAGCGTCCCGATGATCGGGAACAGCACGAGCGCTCCGAGGGGGAAGATCGACCAGAGCGAGCCGATCTGCGCCGCATTGAATCCCATGTTTTTCAACAGCAGCGGAAAGAGTGTCGGGATGGCGATCTGCTCCATCCAGAAGGTGAACTGGCCAATGTAGAGCCAGAAAAACAGCCGCACCAGCCCCTTGCGGTCGTAGACCAGCGTGCCGGCACGCCAGACCCGCTCGCCCCGCGCGTTGACTTCGGGGCAACTGCCGGTGCCCGTAATTTCCCCGTCCGGGTGTTGAATGGAGCGATCACTTGATCTCTGGTGTCGTGGGGCGTCCATCCCCGCCTCGAGCCTCCCCAGGTTTTTTCTAAGCCGCCCGTTCTCGAAGGCGGCGGTTTCCTTCCCGGGAAACGGTTTCTCCTGTTGTGGGAAATCAGACATCGTTATCCCGCAATTTCTAGCAAACCTCGCCCACTGCGACATGCAGAATCCAACCGATTTCGGGGAGAGGATTGAGCGGGATGCGGCAGTTTATCACCATGGGGGATGCGATGGGCGTTCAACCGGGTGTGGGACGCCTTCACGGGAGCGGAAGACCCCGCTCAAAGGCGGCGGCGGAACTCCCTCGGTGCCACGCCCACCTCGTTTTTGAAGACGCGGGCGAAATACCCCGAGTCCTGGAAGCCCACTTCGAAGGCCACTTCGGTCACGGACTTCACCGGGTCGGACAGCGTCTGCATCGCCTTGCGAACGCGGAGCTTCTGCAAATACGTCATTGGCGGGCAGCCAAAGGCCTCCTGGAACGCCCGTCGCAGGGCGCTCGGGGATGTCTTGCCGATTTCAACCAGTTTCTGGAAATCAAACGGTTCCGCCAAATGCTGTTCGAGGTAGCTCACCACGCCGGCTAGGAACATGACGTTGCGGTCGATGCGCCCCTGAATGTTGACGTGGCGCCGCGAGAGGTAGACGATCAGTTCGCGGAACTTCGTTTCGCAAAAGAACTCCCAGCCCGGCACCCTTGCCTCCTGCTCGGCCTCGATCTGCTCGATCAGATGAGTCACATGCGCCAACTCGTGGGCCGGCAATTTCAGGTGCGGCTGGCCACGCTGCCGCCCGGCATCGCCGAACAGCCGCTGAAAACCTTCGATCGTCCACAGGTCGCGCGGGCGCTCTTCGATCATCTCCGCCTGGAACAAAACGTTCACCACCTGCACCCCGCCTCCGCTCTCCACCTCGTATCCGTGCCGCATCCCTGGCGGCAGAATATAAACATCCCCCATCGCCATCGTCTCGTCGCGCCCGTCAATGTGGTGGAGTGCCATCCCTGCCGTCACCACCATGATCTCGTAGAAGTCATGCGAATGCTCCCGCCGCCCCCAATCCAAGAATGGCATACGGAACACGCACAGCGGCAGCCGCCCATTCTCGAAGAAGACGTCGCCATGCAAGACCTCAGCGCGAGCCGCTCTTCGCTGCGTGTGTTTGGTCATTTCATTCAAAATGATCGGCAACCAAATTCATGATTCAAGGAAAAAGCTGATTCGGGTCAACGGACCGCATGATCATTATCCCAATAATTGTTGATACTGTCAAAAGCTGCAAAGTTCTGCGCAAGGTTCCCGGCAGGTTCAGTTCCTTGTGAATGATAGCCACCATCAGGTAAACGCACACCGCGATCCAGATCTGAGTCTTCACCGCATTGGGGCTCGTCCCATAGTAATGCTTGATGCGCAGATGGCCTTTGATCCAGCGGGAGATCCACAGTCGTCGAGTCCAAGGCATAAACCGTTCCAGCAATGGGGGTGCCAGTCCCGCGCATTGACGCACAACCCCGGTCTTCGGCTCACACCCAGAGCTTGCGATCCAGAGTGCGATATTGGATCGCCTCGCCGATGTGTTCGGGCTGGATTGAGTCCGCGCCTGCGAGGTCGGCGATCGTGCGGGCGACTTTGAGGATTCGGTCGTAGGCGCGGGCGCTGAGCTGGAGGTCTTCCATGGCGTGCCGGAGCATTTCCTGTCCGGAGCTGTCGAGCGCGCAGAACTTTTTGATCTGGCTGTGGCCCATGCGGGCATTGCAGTTCGTCTTTTTCCCGGATGCGAAGCGGACGCGCTGGAGTTCGCGGGCCCCGATGACCCGCCCGCGAATGACGGCCGATGGCTCGGCGGGTTCGTTGCTGGAGAGCTCCTTGTAGTTCACGGCGGGGGCTTCGACGTGTATGTCGATCCGGTCGAGCAGAGGCCCGGAGATTCGCGAGCGGTATTTTTCGACCTGTCCCGGCGAGCACCTGCACTCGCGGGCGGGATCTCCGAAATACCCGCACGGGCACGGGTTCATCGCCGCCACGAGCATGAAGTCGGAAGGGAAAGTCATCGTGCCGGCGGCGCGGGTGACAACGACATAGCCGTCCTCCAGCGGCTGGCGCATGACCTCGAGCGTCGAGCGTTTGAATTCCGGGAGCTCGTCCAGAAAGAGAACTCCGTTGTGCGCGATGCTCACTTCCCCCGGGGTCGGATTCGCCGAACCGCCGAGCAGCCCGATATCGCTGATGGTGTGGTGGGGGGAGCGGAACGGGCGGATGGCCACGAAGGCATTCTTTTCGCTCAGCAGCCCGCAGATGCTGTGGATCTTGGTCGTCTCGACCGCCTCCTCCAAAGTCATCGGGGGAATGATCGTCGGAATCCGCTTTGAAAGCATGCTTTTGCCCGAGCCGGGAGGGCCGATAAAAAGGATGTTGTGGCCGCCGGCGACGGCCACCTCGATCGCGCGCTTGACCTGGAACTGGCCTTTGACCTCGGAGAAATCGACATCTTCCGTGCGCCCGGCTTTCAGGCGTTCCTCCGCATTGCCGGGGAAGGGGAGCAGCTCCTTCTGCTTGCTGAGGAACTCGTAGGCCTCTCGCAAATTCCGGACTCCGTAAACCTCTATTCCCTCCACGATGGAGGCCTCGGGAGCGTTCGCCGCCGGGAGGAGCACCGCTTTTTTCCCTCGGTTGCGGGCCTCGATGGCGATCGGCAGAGCGCCTTTCACCGGACGGATTTCTCCCGTGAGCGCCAGCTCGCCGGCAACCAGGCATCGCTCCAGTCGCGGCAGCTCGGCCTTCAGCGCGGCAGCCACCATCCCGATCGCGATGGGCAGATCAAAACTGGGACCCTCCTTTTTGATGTCCGCCGGCGCCAGGTTAATGGTTGTCCGTTCGCGCGGCCAGCGAAACGCACTGTTCGCAATGGCTGTCGTCACCCGGTCCTTGCTTTCTTTCACCGCCGTGTCGGGAAGCCCGACGACGACGATCTTCGGCTCGCCAGACCCTGTGTTGACCTCAATTTCCACCTCGAGAGCATCAACGCCCTGGATGGCGGCGGAAAATACGCGAGTGAGCATCGGCGTTTTCTACCAGAATCGCAGGTGCTTTGTCCAAACTCCTTCGGGGTCCCTGATCCGTGCGCAAGCAAAACACTTCGAATTCCCGCGGCCGCAACATTCGCCATCGTCTGTGCCCTGGCTTTTCAAGCGACTTCGTTTGCCAGGGACCACAAAAACATCACCACGATCACGACTCTTCCAAGTCTCAAAAGAGCAGCCAGTTGGTGGGATTCACGCAAGGTCGAAGCGGTCGAGGTTCATCACCTTGTCCCATGCCGCCACGAAGTCCCGGACAAATTTGGACTGCGAGTCCGAACTGGCGTAGACTTCCGCCAGGGCGCGGAGCTGGGAGTCGGAGCCGAAGACCAGATCGACGCGGGTGGCGGTCCATTTCAAATCGCCCGTTTTTCGGTCGCGGCCTTCAAAGAGGTCTTCCTCCTTCGAGAGCGGCTTCCAGGCGGTGCCCATGTCGAGCAGGTTCACAAAGAAGTCGTTGGTGAGTGTTTCGGGACGTTTGGTGAAGACGCCGTGTCGGGTGCCGGCGACGTTGGCCTTCAAGACGCGCAGGCCGCCGAGGAGCACCGTCATCTCCGGCGCGGTCAGCGTGAGCAACTGGGCCTTGTCGACGAGCAGATCCTCGGCGGAAACGGCGAATTTTGTTTTGAGGTAGTTGCGGAAGCCATCCGCGAGCGGTTCGAGAAACTCGAAGGACTCCACATCGGTTTGCTCCTGCGAGGCGTCCATTCGGCCCGGGGCGAATGGGACGGTGATCCCGCAGCCCGCATATTTCGCCGCCTGCTCGATGCCTGTGCAACCACCCAGCACGATGAGGTCGGCGAGGGAAATCTTTTTTCCGCAGGTCTGGGCGCTGTTGAAGGTGCTCTGGATGGCTGTGAGAGTTTTGAGCGCATCGGCCAGTTGAGCCGGTTGGTTGACTTCCCAATCGATTTGAGGGGCGAGCCGGATGCGGGCACCGTTCGCGCCTCCGCGCTTGTCTGAGCCGCGGAATGTGGACGCCGCCGCCCAGGCCGTCGTCACCAATGTGGAGACGGTCAGGCCGGACGCCAGGATTCTGCCCTTGAGGTCGGCAATGTCTTTCGCATCGATCAGCGGATGATCGACAGCGGGGATCGGATCCTGCCAGAGGAGTTCCTCCGCGGGCACCTCCGGCCCGAGGTAGCGTGCGCGCGGGCCCATGTCGCGGTGGGTCAGCTTGAACCACGCCCGTGCGAACGCGTCCGCGAATTGATCGGGATTCTCGAAGTAGCGCCGCGAGATTTTTTCGTAGGCCGGATCGAGCCGCAATGCGAGGTCAGTGGTCAGCATGGATGGCGCGATCCGCTTCGAGGCGTCATGCGCAGTCGGGACGGTGCCGGCTCCGGCGCTGTTCTTCGGCGTCCACTGGTGGGCCCCGGCGGGGCTCTTCGTGAGTTCCCAATCATAGCCGAACAGATTCTCAAAAAAGCTGTTGCTCCACTTTGTCGGCGTCGTCGTCCATGTGACTTCCAGGCCGCTGGAGATCGTGTCACCGCCTTTGCCTGTGCCAAAGCTGCTCTTCCAGCCGAAGCCCTGCTGAGCGAGTCCGGCGGCTTCAGGGTCCGGGCCCACATGATCCGCCGGGCCTGCGCCATGGGTCTTGCCGAAGGTATGGCCTCCCGCGATGAGGGCGACGGTTTCCTCGTCGTTCATCGCCATGCGTGCAAAGGTCTCGCGGATGTCCCTCGCCGCGGCGATTGGATCGGGGTTGCCGTCCGGGCCTTCCGGGTTGACGTAAATCAGCCCCATCTGCACGGCGGCAAGAGGGGCTTCGAGGTCCCGGTCGCCGGAGTATCGCTTGTCATCCAGCCACGTGGTTTCCTTGCCCCAATAGACGTCGCGATCCGGCTCCCAGGTATCATCGCGCCCGCCGGCGAAGCCGAAGGTTTTGAAGCCCATCGTTTCCAGGGCGACGTTCCCCGTGAGGATCAAGAGGTCGGCCCAGGATATCTTCCGGCCATACTTTTGTTTGACCGGCCAAAGCAACCGTCGCGCCTTGTCGAGGTTGACGTTATCCGGCCAGCTGTTGAGCGGCGCAAACCGCTGCTGGCCCCGGCCACCGCCGCCGCGGCCATCACCGGTGCGATAGGTGCCGGCGCTGTGCCATGCCATTCGAATAAAGAGGGGGCCGTAGTGTCCAAAGTCGGCAGGCCACCAGTCCTGCGAGTCGGTCATCAGGGCTGCGAGATCTTTCTTCACCGCCGCAAGGTCCAGGCTCTTGAAGGCCTGCGCGTAATCGAAGTCCCCGCCCATGGGATTGGACTTCGAGGAATGCTGGTGCAGGAGATCGAGCTTCAGTTGGTTCGGCCACCAGTCGCTGTTGGTCGTGCCGCTGGGCGGAGCATGATGGAACGGGCACTTGCCTTGCGGGGCGGGTGCGGAGGGGGAGGCTTCGTTTGACATGTGTTTTTGATTGTTGGGATGAAGATAGGTCACCCGGCGGAAATCACAAGGGCGCGGAGCGCTGGCACCGGGCAAACGCATTTCTGCCGAGCCTCGCGATGCGAACTTCTGGGGAGCACACGCGTGTTGCGGATGTTCCCCGGCAAAAGAAACCTGCGGCGTGGACCTTGTGTTCTTTTGACGGATGAAATGGTCATGCGCCTGCTCTGCGATGGCAGTTCATCTACCCGAGGCGGGATTTTGCATCTGCGCCGAGGGCATTCCAGAGGCTGTCGATTTTCGCGTGGACTTCGGATTTGGCATCCGAAAGTTCCGGGCCTGTGAACCGTGTGCCCGCGGCGGGCTTCTTGGCGGCAAACATGTAATATTTGATCTTCGGCTCGGTGCCTGACGGGCGGACGGCGCTCTTCCGTCCGTCCGCGAGCGTGATCATGAGCATGGCTTCTGCCGGGATCCGGTCGCCTTCGACATCGTGGACGGTATCCTTTGCAAAATTGACAATCGAGACGACTTTTGAGCCGTCTATTTCGGCCGGCGGATTCACGGCATACGAGTCCACGAGGTTTTGAATCTGTGCGGCGCCCTCGGCGCCCTCCATCGTGAGCGATTCCCCGCGCTCGAGGTAGACGCCGTATTCCGAAAAGATCTCGTCGAGAAGCTCCGGGAGGGTGATGTTTCGGGATTTCGCGTAGGCGGCCGCCTCGGCGATGAGGACGGCGGCGCTGTTGCCATCCTTGTCGCGCACAAAATCCGAGGCGCTGTATCCGTAGCTTTCCTCGCCGCCGAAGATGTAGAGCGTCGAGTATTTGAGCCGGAGGCCGCGGGTTTCGGACTCGGAGAGTTTGGTGTAGTTTGCGCGGAGGTTCTCCGGGATCGCGGCCTCGTATTTTCCGAGCTTTTCGCCGATGTATTTGAACCCGGTGAGGGTCTCGACGCAGCGGATGCCGAGCTTTTCCGCGATCGCCTTCTGGAGGTCGGTGGTGACGAAGGTCTTGATGATCGCGGCATTTTTCCTGTTCGCCTCGTTGAGGATGCCGAACTCGAAGTGCTTGCTCGCGCGATACCACGCGAGGATCGAGCCGATCTGGTTGCCGGTGAGAAGTTGCATCTTCCCCGCAGCGTCGCGGGCGGCAATGCCCATCCGGTCGTCATCCGGGTCGGTGGCGATGACGAGGTCGGCGCCGGTGGAATCCGCCTGGGCGATCGCCATCGTGAGGGCCTCGGCATTTTCGGGGTTGGGGGATTTGACGGTTGGGAACCGTCCGTCCGGGACTTCCTGCTCGGCGACGCCTTCGCACTGGAACCCGAGGCGGCGGAGCATCGGCTTGATGATCACGGCCCCGACGCCGTGGAGCGGGGTGTAAACGATTTTGAGTGAGTTCTCGCGCTTGATCAGTTCGGGATCCAGCGGAAGCGTGGCGAGGCGGTCCATGTAAGCCTCGTCGATGTCGGCACCCATCGGAACGACGCGGCCGGGTTCGGCGGCAGGCGTGTAGGTTTCGGACTGGACGGCATTGACCCGGTCGATGATTGCCGAGGCGTGAGGCTCGACGACCTGGCATCCGTCTTCAAAATAGACTTTGTAGCCGTTGTATTGGGGCGGGTTGTGGCTGGCGGTGAGGTTGATTCCGGCCTGGGCGCCGACATGGCGGACGGCAAACGAGAGCTCCGGCGTGGAGCGGGGGCCTTCGAACAGCCAGGCATCGCAGCCGTGGTCGGTGATGACTTTCGCGGCGAGCTCCGCAAATTCGCGGGAGTAGAACCTCGTGTCGTGGCAGATGCAGATCGAAGGTTTTCCGGCGCGGCCGGATTTTTTAAAATGCTCCAGCACGTAGCCCACGAGCCCCTGGGTGGCGCGGCTGATGCTGTAGGTGTTCATCGCATTTGTTCCGACGCAGGGGAATTCCGGTCGGCCCAGCGGCTGGGGAGATCCCAGCTCGACTTTGGTGACGACGGCACCGATCGTTTTCCCCCGGAGGCCGCCTGTGCCGAAGGCCAGCGTGCGGAAGAACCGGTTGTCGAGTTCCTTCCAATTTTCTGCCGAGGCGAGCTCGGCAATCGCAGCTTCATACACCGGGGATGTGCTGCCCGAGAGGAGCGAGAGAATATTATCGGCGGAGGAGGGGAGAAGTCTGCCGTCCTGCGCTGCCTGGCGGATGGAGGAAATGAGCTCGTTCATGAAGCAGCAGAGCTATCAAATCCACGCGCTGCTGCCAACAGTGATCCGAGTGCGACCTGCTTTAGCGCACCGATCCAAAAAACGGGACGATGACGCAGGAGAGTCCGAGAAAAGACAGGGACACAAGTGATATGAGCGGGAGGATCATGCGAGCAACATCCGCCAGGATGCGGATTTTTCAACTCCGGATTGAGTTTATGTTGATCGGGATCAAGGCCGCGGGTATATTTCCCGCATCAACAAGCGCCCCTATGAATGACTTTCTGCGTCCATGCAACTGTGTCCACCCCGCTGAGGAAGACTGTGAAAAATGCATTGAGGACGCGGCCGTGCAAAAACCACCGGTTTTGTCCGATGAGAAACCTCCGCAGGAGCCGAAGGCCGCGGAGATCAAAAAGCCGGTCTGACGATCCGGGAGCGACCGGATTACGTTACGCCTTGTCGGGGAAGAGGGCGGTGATGCCGGGTTCCGTGGCGCTGCAGATCCCGCGTTCCGTGATGAGCCCGGTGACAAGGCGAGCGGGAGTGACGTCGAATCCGAAGTTGGCAGCCGGGCTGTCAGCCGGGGCCACGAGCACCTCGAGGTGTCGCCCGTCAGCCATTCCGTCGGCATATTTGACCTCCTCCGACCCCCGCTCCTCGATGGGAATTTCCTTCAATCCGTCCCGCATTTTCCAATCGAACGATGACGACGGCAGAGCGACGTAGAACGGGATGCCGTTGTCATGGGCAGCGAGGGCCTTCAGGTAGGTTCCGATTTTGTTCGCGACATCGCCGGTGCGGGTGGTCCGGTCGGTGCCCACGATGACGAGATCGACAAGGCCGTGCTGCATGAGATGCCCGCCTGTGTTGTCCGCGATGACGGTGTGAGGAACCCCGTGCTGCCCCAGTTCCCACGCGGTCAGCTTCGCACCCTGGCTGCGGGGTCTCGTCTCATCGACCCATACGTGCAGGGGGATGCCCTGATCGTGCGCCGCGTAGATCGGGGCCGTGGCCGATCCGTAGTCCACAAATGCGAGCCAGCCGGCATTGCAGTGGGTTAGAATTTGCACCGGGGCCCCGCCTTTTGACCTGCTGAGTTCGGCGATCAATGCGAGGCCGTGTCCGCCGATTGATCTGCATGAAGCCGCATCTTCCTCTGCAATCTCCAGGGCCGTGCTCAGCGCGATCGAGACCAGTTCCCCGGGGCTGGATGCGGACGCCATCGCGCTTTCCTGGCGGTCGACCGCCCATGCGAGATTGACGGCGGTTGGACGCGTGGATTTCAGGCGCTGACCCGCCGCATGAATTGACGCGGCGGAATTGTCCGATCGCGCCGCCTCCCGCGCTGCGAGATACATGCCGAATCCCGCGGTCGCCCCGATGAGGCCGGCCCCGCGCACATGCATCTCAAGGATCGCCGTGGCGACCTGCTCCGCAGTGAGCAAGTCCTCTATGACCCATGCATGCGGGAGAGCCCGCTGGTCAATGATTTGCACGATGGCAGGGTTCTCCGGGTGGAGCCAAATCGTTCTGGTCGGTTTACCGTGGACATTCATGGAGTTTCATCAGGATCGGGAAAAATGATGCGCTGCTGCCGATGCCGGGACACTCAGAAAACCAGCGAAACCCGAGCCCTGCACGCACCAAAATGAGGAGATTCTCCCTCCCGCCGTGTTTTTAGTTTGAATATGACCCGGAGGAGGAGGAAAACGTTGCTTGTGAGACGAAAACAAAGGCTCGGATTGAGCTGGTTGCTGCTCCTGCCCCTTGCCGGATTACCGATAGCGGTTTTTCTTGCATGGAAAGAACCGGTCCCGCCGCCTCCCCGTCCCGTGATTCGCGACTCGCGAAGCGGCAGTCCTGAGACCGCCAATGCGGATACCATGCCCCCAGGGGAGACGACCGTTGAGAGCGTCACGCCCGCTGTTGATTCAGCAACGCTTGCGGAGGTTCCGAGTGCCGCGCCGCAGCAGATTGCTGTAACCGCTCCCGATTCGCCACCGCCGAAGCCGGAGGTCCCGGCAGGCACAGGGAACGACACGCCCCGGCAGCCAGCTACTCCGCCGGCCCCAGGGCTGGATTGGGCGGAAATCGCGAGCCGCCCCGGACGGTGGCCAGCCCAGACCCGGATGAAGGCCCCGGTGGATTTTCCGATCTCTGTCGACGGCAAGAGGTCCGGCTCCACACGGGTCCCGGCAGGCACCAGCGTGAAGGTCGTCAAGATCGCCGAGGACGGGGTCGATGTCGCATACGCCGAATACTCCGCAAAAGTTGCGTTGGACCAAACCACTCTCGCCGAGCAAATCTCGGCGCCCCCATCCGAGTCCCAGCCGGTTGTCCCGGCGGCGCAGCCGTCTCCGAAGCCTGCCCAACCCGCGCAGGCAGCCGCCCCGGTCAAGAAAGACGAGAGCCTCCTGATCCCGCAGCAAAACTGGCGGAAACCACCCGGGGACGACCGGGCAAGCCTGATCGAGCTCCTCAAAGTTCTCGAGCACGACGCGCAGGCGGACAGTTCGCTGCAGGTGACGGAGCATCCTGAAATCACCAAGGGCGTCAAGCTGATGATGCCGCTTCGGGAGGCCTTGGTGCAGCTGGGTCTTTCCAAGGACCTGATTCCCTCGAAGATCCCGATGGCGCATCCGGGAATCCCTCTCTTTTACAGGTCATTCCCCTCCAAATATTCTCTGATCGGGGACCCTGAAGACTACTTCAATCTGATCTACATTATTACCGATGCCGACGACCGCGTCGTTGGCATCCAATTTGTCTGTGAGAATCCCCGCAGCAGCACGATGACTCTCCCCAAAGTGGATTTCCTGACCTACAACTATGTCCTCAACCGCAGAAAAGCTGCGACGACACTGAAGGTTGGCTGCGTTGTGAGCGACTCCAGCGAGGATGTGCTCCTCCTCGAGTCCTGGCTCTTTGACGTCCGGCGTGACAAATGCCTTGAGGTCGTCCGGCTGTATCTGCCGAAGCGGATTGCCGACTTTATCCGGCACGTGACCGAGGTCCGGCTCGGCCTGGTTGAGTGAGCGTTTTCCGCGCCCTGTCCTCGCGGGACCCGAACGCGGCGGAGCGGACTTCGCCGCGTCTTACCAACTCTTGGAAATACCCGGACGCATGGGCTTGTGGAGGCCCTTGCTTCAATCCTCGTGGGCGAGGCAGGCGGAGATGAAGCCCTTGAAGAGCGGGTGGGGGGAGTTGGGTTTGGACTGGAACTCCGGGTGATACTGGCAGGCGATGAACCACGGGTGGGTTGAGAGCTCGATGATTTCGACGAGGTCGCCCTCGGGGGATGTGCCGGCGATGACGAATCCGCGCTTTTCCATGGTTTCGCGGTAGGCCATGTTGAATTCGTATCTGTGCCGGTGGCGCTCGGTGATCTCGGCTTTTCCGTAAACCTGATGGGAGAGCGTGCTCTTTCCGAGAACCGTGGGGCAAGTTCCCAGGCGCATTGATGCGCCCTTCTCGGTCACGTCCTTCTGCTCTTCGAGGATGCAGATGACAGGATGCGGTGAGGCGGGATCGAACTCGGTGCTGTTCGCAGCTTCGAGTCCGCAGACATTTCTGGCGAACTCGATCGTGGCGACCTGCATGCCCAGGCACAGACCGAGGAACGGGGTGCGGGATTCGCGCGAATACCGGACGGCATCGATCTTTCCCTCCACGCCGCGGTCTCCGAATCCTCCGGGCACCAGGACCCCGGCCACACCGCGCAGGTATTTGTCCGAGCCCTCCTTCTCGATGTCCTCGGCATCCACGAGGACGAGGTCGATCCCGCAATCGTGCGAGGCCCCGGCGTGGGTGAGGGATTCGTAGATGCTCTTGTAGGCATCCTGGAGCTCGATGTATTTGCCCACGATCGCGATCTTGACGCGCTTTTTTGGGGCGATGACCCGCTGGACAAATTTATTCCAGTCCGTCATGTCCGGCTGCGGGGTTTCGAGCCGCAGGATCCGGCAGATCGTGGTGTCGAGGCCCTCGGCCTGAAGGTTGAGGGGGGCCTCATAGATCGTGTGTTCGACGTCGCCGGCCTCGACGACCGCATCCAGAGGGACGTTGCAGTAGAGCGAGAGCTTCTGGCGCACTTCCTTGTCGAGCGGCATCTCGGTGCGGCAGATGAGGACCTGCGGCTGGAGCCCGATCTCGCGGAGCTTGGCCACGCTCTGCTGGGTGGGCTTGGTCTTGAGCTCGCCGGCCGCCTTGATGAACGGGACGAGCGTGACGTGCATGATGATGGCATTTTCCGATCCGACCTCGAGGATGAACTGGCGGATCGCCTCGAGGAACGGCAGGCCCTCGATGTCGCCCGTCGTGCCGCCGATTTCCGTGATGACGATGTCGCCGCCGGAGTTTTCGCCGAGTTCGCGGATCCGCCCCTTGATCTCATCGGTGATGTGCGGGATGACCTGCACGGTCTTGCCGAGATAATCGCCGCGCCGCTCCTTGCCGAGGACGGTTTCGTAAACCTGCCCGCTGGTCAGGTTGTTGGCGCGGGTGAGCACGCAGTTGGTGAACCGCTCGTAGTGGCCGAGGTCGAGATCCGTCTCGGCGCCGTCGGCCAGAACGTAAACCTCGCCGTGCTGAAACGGGTTCATCGTGCCGGGGTCCACGTTGAGATACGGGTCCAGCTTTTGCAAAACGACCTTGAGTCCGCGCCTTTCGAGAAGGGTTCCCAGCGACGCCGCCGCCAGCCCTTTGCCCAGGGAACTCACCACTCCGCCAGTCACAAAAATATACTTCATTCCGCGCGATACTACGGGGACCTGCGGGAAAATCCAGCAGGTTGTCAGGAAGATTGCCCGGCGAGGAATTTTCATTGAGGAATCCCCTCATCTCCTCCAGCTTGGTTCGGAATGGAACTGGTGAATTTGACGCGGCGCACGGAAATCGGCTCCAATTCGTATTGGCTGAGCATCGGCGGGAAGAACCTGATTCTGGATGCCGGGCTGCATCCGAAGCTCGAAGGTCTCGCGGCCACGCCGGATTTCTCCCCGGTTCCCGAGGGGAAGGTGGACGCGATTTTCATCACGCACGCGCACCAGGACCACGTGGGCGGGCTGCCGGTGCTGACCCGCCGCGAGCCCCAGGCCAGGGTCTTCATGACCGAGCAGACGGCCCGCATCGCCGACGTCATGCTGCACAACTCGGTCAACGTGATGGTCCGCCAGCGCGAGGACGACGGGATCACGGAATATCCGCTTTTCACCCACCGCGGCGTGGAATTCTGCTCGCACGCCTGGCATACCAGACCGGTCAGGAAGCGCTGCAATCTGCTCGGGGAGGCATCCGACGACGACGCGGAGGTGACATTTGAATTCTTCGATGCCGGCCACATCCTGGGGTCGGCGGGGATTTTGTTCCGCTACAAGGGCCGGACGATTTTCTACACGGGCGATGTCAACTTTGAGAATCAGACGCTGATGAAGGGTGCGGCATTTCCCGAGGAGGGGGTCGATGTTCTGATCATGGAGACGACGCGCGGGGACTCGCCGGTGGAGACCGGTTTCTCGCGGGCGAACGAGGAGGAGCGGCTCGCGCGGGGGATCCGGCGCGCGTTTGAGAGCGGGGGGAGCGTGACCATTCCCGTGTTCGCGCTGGGGAAAACCCAGGAGCTGCTCGCGATGCTCTGGAAGATGCGGATCCACGGGATCCTCGCGCATGTGCCCATCTACATCGGCGGGCTAAGCACGAAAATCACCGGCATTTACGATGCCTTCGCCTCCTCGTCGATCCGCAGCCATCCCGAGCTCCAGCTCCTCCAGGAGATGGCGCCCTACGTCCTCTCCGGCAACGAGGTCAACACCATCGCTCCCAGGAAAAAATGCATCTTCGCGCTCTCGAGCGGCATGATGACCGAGCATACGCTCTCGAATATCTTCTGCAAGAAGGTGCTCGGCGACGCGAACCAGAGCCTGTTTTTCGTCGGCTACTCCGACCCCGAATCCCCTGCTGGCCGCATCCGGCGGGCACCGCAGGACGAGCCCGTGATTTTGGAGAAGGGCACCGCTCCGATCCCGCTCCGGTGCCATATCGAGGAGTTCCAGTTCAGCGCCCACGCCAGCCGCGAGCCGCTTTTGAATTACGCATTGATGTTGAAGCCCGCCAAGGTGGTGCTTGTTCATGGGGACCGGCCTGCGGTGGATTGGTTTCAGCTGGCGCTCTACAAGCATCTGCCCAAGACCGAGATCATCGTTCCCGATCCCGGGAAGAAGGTCGGGCTGTAGCAGCCAGGGGGGCTCCGGATTTGAACTGTATTTGAACTTGCCTGCGGGCAAAGAGGATGTAGATTTCTTCGGGTTCCCCCTCCTCACGCAGCTTCGATTCATTATGTGTGCTCTCTCACTGGTTTCCGACGGGCTTTCCATTTCCCTCGTTTGCGCCCTGCTCGGGCTGCTCTACGCCGCCTATTTGATCCGATGGGTTCTGGTGTCCCCGTCGGGCAACGACCGGATGCGGGAGATTGCCGGGGCGATCCAGCAGGGGGCCAAGGCTTACCTGAACCGTCAGATTCTCAGCATCGGGGCGATCGCGGTTCTCATCTTTGCCCTGGTCTGGGTCGGGCGCGGACTGGAGTCCGGGATCGGATTTCTGGTCGGGGCGGTCTGCTCGCTTGCCGCCGGCTACATCGGGATGAACGTCGCCGTGCGGGCGAATGTGCGCACGACGGAGGCGGCGACACGCTCTCCGCACGCCGCGCTGCGGGTGGCGTTCAATGGCGGGGCGATCACCGGCTTGCTGGTCGTCGGGCTCGCGCTTCTGTCGGTCGGCCTGATGTTTTTTGCGGTGAAACATTTTACTCCGGATCCCAAAGAGGCGGTTCATGCGGCTCTGGATGCGCTGATCGGAACCGCGCTTGGCAGCTCGCTCATTTCGGTTTTTGCGCGGCTTGGCGGCGGAATCTATACCAAGGCTGCGGATGTCGGGGCCGATCTGGTCGGAAAAATTGAGAGCAAGCTCGACGAGGACGATCCGCGAAATCCGGCGACCATCGCCGACAACGTGGGCGACAATGTCGGGGATTGTGCGGGCATGGCGGCCGACGTCTTTGAAACTTACGCCGTCTCCCTGATTGGCGCTGTGCTCGTCGGTTCGCTGACCGCGACCGGTGCATCCGCTGAGAGCGCATTGGTCTATCCGTTTCTTCTGGGGGGAGTCTCGGTGATCAGCGCGGTCATCGGAATTCTGTTTGTCAACTCGGTGAGGATCGCTCCGACGAGGGCGCTGCAGGGCGGCGTCCTGGTCAGCGCGGTGCTATCGGCGGCGGTTTTCTGGCCGCTTACGCACACGCTTTTTCCGAACGGGGTCGTTATCGGAGGTAAGGGGAATTGCTCGGCCGGCAGCATTTTCTTCGCGTCGCTGATCGGGCTGGTGATGACGTATGTCGTTCTGCTGATCACGAATTACTACACGTCCACCGACCACCGGCCGGTCCGGCTGATCGCGCGCGCTTCGGAAACCGGGCACGCAACGAATATCATCGCCGGCCTGGCCACGGGCCTCCACGCGACGGCTCTGCCGGTGGCGTTCATCGGCATCGCCATCCTGCTGTCCTACCATGCTGCGGGCCTCTACGGGATCGCGGTCGCGGTGATGTCGATGCTGTCGATGTCGGGCATTATTATCGCACTCGATGCCTTCGGCCCGATCACCGACAACGCCGGGGGAATCGCCGTCATGGCCGGGCTCGATAAGAAGGTCCGCGAAACGACCGACGACCTCGACGCCATCGGGAATACGATGAAGGCGGTGACCAAAGGTTACGCGATCGCCTCGGCCGGGCTTGCCGCCCTCGTGCTCTTCGGCAGCTACGTCGAGGAGCTGAAGGTCGCCTACGAGCGCCTCGGAAAGCACTTCAACCTGGCGTTCGATCTCCAGGATCCGAATGTCATCATCGGCCTCTTCATCGGCGGCGGCCTCCCGTTCATATTTTCGGCCTTCAGCATGGATGCGGTGGGCAAGGCCGCCGGGGCGGTCGTCAAGGAAGTCCGCCGCCAGCTCGCAGCGAAACCGGGAATTCTTGAAGGAAAGGACACTCCCGACTACGGCACGTGCGTGGATATTGTGACCAAGGCCGCACTGCGCGAGATGATCATCCCTGCGCTCCTGCCCGTGCTCGTTGTGATTGCGGTGGCGTGGTGTCCGTTCTTCGGGCCGAAAGTGTTGGGCGGGGTGCTGGTCGGAACGATCGTCACCGGCCTCTTCATCGGCATCGCGATGACGTCCAGCGGCGGCGCCTGGGACAACGCGAAAAAATTCATCGAGCTCGGCAACCATGGGGGAAAAGGTTCTCCGGCGCACTCGGCCAGCGTGACCGGAGACACCGTCGGCGATCCCTACAAGGACACGGCCGGCCCGGCGGTGAACCCGATGATCAAGGTTGTGAACATCGTCGCCATCCTGATCATCCCGGTCTTCATCAAGCTCTGGGTCGCACAGTGATCGGATGGGAGAATTTTTTTCAAAATTCCTCTACGATGCAGTGCGGGCGTCTCTTCCGTAGCGGAATTCTGAAAGAATTTTGATGGCTTGAGGCCTGCTTCAACTCCCCAATGCCCGGGCCGCCTCGATGAGTCCGGCCGGACTGCCGATGTCGAGGCGTTTTCCCGGCCAGGTAATTCCCAGCATTCCGGTTTTCCGGCGAAGCTGTTCCATGGCGTCGGTGAGCTGGATTTCACCCGCGAATCCGGAGGTGGTCTTTTCAAGGCAGTCAAAAATCTCCGGGGTGAAAAGGTAGCGCGCGGCAAACGCGTGGAAGGGCAGGCGACTTCCGGCGGAGGACGTCAGCCTGGGAGCGCGATCGGGAGCGGGCTTCTCGACCAATTCGTCCAACTCGAAAATGCTGGCTTCCGTCTCGCGCCCGCCGGCGACACCGTATCGCGAGACGCGTTCCTCCGCGCAGGGTTCGAGGCAGACCGTGGGCTTGTGGAATGTTTTCCATGCGGCGGCCATCGCCCCCAGCGGCGAGCTGTGCTGCATGACGGTGTCGCCGAGCAGCACGGCAAAAACCGGATCGGCTCCGATAAACTTCCTCCCGATCTTCACGGCATCCCCGAGGCCAAGCATTTTTTCCTGATAGGCGTATTCGATGCGGGCCATGGACGTGGCCTGCCGGACCGCTGCGAGCGCGTCGGATTTTCCCGCGGCATCGAGATGGCTTTCCAGCTCCGGGTTCGGCGCGAAATACTCGATGATGCATTCCTTGCCGCGGCTGACGATGATGAGGATCTCATCGAACCCGGCCGCCGCCGCCTCGGCGACGACGTGATGGATGACGGGCTTATCCCCGAGGGGCAGCATTTCCTTCGGCACGGCTTTTGCGATTGGCAGGAAGCGCGTTCCGAGTCCGGCCGCCGGGATGATCGCCTTCACGGCTGCTCACCGGTGGCGAGCCCCGGCGCAAAGTCAGGTTGGATGACCCGGATCCCCTTCGGAGCAAAGACCGCCTCGAGCTGCGCAAACATCGCCTCGTTGTCGTAGATCCCGACGATTGCCCCGCCGCTGCCCGCAAACTTCGCACTGGCACCGGTTTGCCGCGCAGTCATGACCATATCGCGGTTTCCTTCGCCGACATCGTAGAGGCTGGCCCGCTTATCGAAATTCGCATTGAGCGCCTCGTGCATCGCGGCGCGGTCGCCGGCTTCGAGGGCCCTGCGGAATTTCACCGTCAGGTCCGCCCAGAATTGGATCGCCTCCAGCACATCCGGTTCTCCGCGCTGCCAGCGCGCGCGCAGATCGTTATGGTAAACCTCGGTGCCCTCGGAAAGATCCTCGCGGTAGGCGATGAACAGCGGCGGAAGCTTTGCTGGATCGAGGACCTCGTATTCCCCATACCCCCGGTTGTCCATCAGCTTGCGGTCAAAGTCCATAAAGACCACCCCCTGATAGGATTGGGCCACGCGGTCCTGCAGGCCGGCCGGGATGCCGAGCTCGTTGTTCTCGACGCGGAGAACAAGGTTCGCAAGGGAATGGCGCGAGATCGTCACCCCGTAGAAACTCATCAGCCCGCGCACGCAGGCGGTGATCAGCGCGCTCGATCCCGCCAGGCCGACACGGTTCGGGATGTCGGACTTGTAGCGCATCGTGAAATTTTTGTCCGCCATCGCGATCCCCCGCTCGTGGCAGTGCTCGTAGAACGCCTTGGCCGCAGCCTTGAGCAGCCGGAATCCGCCGTAATACCCGTGCAGCTTGACGTCCTTGTGCAGGGCCTTGAGCCCCTTGAAGACCGAGTGGTCGCGCCGGCTGGGCAGGAGCTCGAGCTCCGGCGACTCCCAGAGCTCGATCTGCGCGGAAAAATTCCTGAACGCGAAGGCGATGGTCTTGCCGAAATACCCGTCGGACGGGTTGCCGATCAGTCCGGCGCGCGGATAGGCGATGGTGCGGATAATCATGGGAGAAGCGGAACATCCTGATACCTCGCTGCCCCCTCGGCAAAGAAAAATGCTGAGAGTTGTTCCAGAATCTCCGCAATTCTCCCCTTGACCAAAACCGTGCAAATCCGACCATGCGGGCATGGACTTTTCCGACAGGGCGCTTTTCATCAACCGCGAGCTGAGCTGGCTGGAATTCAACCAGCGGGTTTTGGACCAGGCGTTTGATGAGTCGAACCCGATTCTCGAGCGCCTGAAATTCCTCTGCATCGTCAGCTCGAATCTCGATGAGTTTTTCGAGGTCCGTGTCGCGGGCCTGAAGCAGCAGCGGCAGACGCATGCGTCCGAGGCCGGTCCGGACGGGCTCTCCGCGGGCGAGACGCTGGCCCTCGTCAGCGAGCGCACGCGCAAGATGGTCGACGACCAGTATCGCTGCTGGAGGGAGCAGATCATGCCCGGCCTTGAAGCCCAGAGGATCCGGTTCCACACGTATCCGGATGTCGCGGAGCACGAGAAGAAGCACTTCGCGCAGTTCTATGAGAGGACGATCTACCCGGTCCTCACGCCGATCGCGGTGGATCCGTCGCATCCGTTTCCCCAGCTCCTCAACAAGAGCCTGAACGTGATCGTGGAGCTCGAGGGCGAGGGGCTGGAGACGGACATCGCCGTTGTCCAGGCGCCGAGGATCCTCCCGCGCGTCGTGCCGTTTTCCGAAAACAAGGACGGGGACGACTATGTGTTTCTGGGCAACATCATCCAGGAGCACGTCGCATCGCTTTTCCGGGGGGTCACGGTCAAGGGCGCTCACCTGTTCCGGGTCACCCGCAACAGCAATCTCTACTTCGACGAGGAGGAGGCCCAGAACCTCCTGCACGCGATCGAGGAGGAACTCCGCAAAGTCAAGCGCGGGGCCGCCGTGCGCCTCGAGGTGCAGGACGACTGCCCCGACCGAGTGGTCGACCGGCTTCTGGAGATTTTCAACCTGGAGGAGGAGGATGTCTTCCGGATCGACGGGCCGCTGAATTTCTCCCGGCTCATGCCGATGGCCCTGCAGATCGACCGGCCGGAGCTTCGCTACAAGCGGTTTTCTCCCTGCACGGTCGTCTCGCTCGACACCGAGAGCGACATCTTTTTCCACATCCGCAAAGGCGACATCCTCCTCCACCATCCCTACGACAATTTTCAGACCGTGGTGGATCTCCTCGCGCAGGCGGCGGAGGATCCTGCGGTGCTCGCCATCAAGCAGACGCTCTACCGCACCAGCTCGGACTCGCCGATCGTCCAGTCGCTCATCGAGGCAGCGCGGAACGGCAAGCAGGTCACTGCGGTCATCGAGCTCAAAGCCCGCTTCGACGAGGCGGCCAACATCAAATGGGCGCGCATGATGCGCGAGGCCGGCGTGGATGTCGTCTACGGGGTCACGGGCCTCAAAACCCACGCCAAGGCGATGCTCATCATCCGCAGCGAGGGCGATGGCATCCGGCGTTACGCCCACCTCGGCACCGGGAACTACCACCCATCGACGGCGAAAATCTATACCGATCTCAGCCTGCTTACCTGCCGCGAAGACATCACCACCGATCTCGCCGAGACGTTCAACTGCCTCACCGGAGTCTCCAAATTTCCCGCCCTCAACCAGCTCCTCGTGGCCCCTTGGTCTCTCTTCCCGGCCTTCCTGAAGATGATCGAAAACGAGATCGATCACGCCAAGGAGGGACGGCCCTCGGGCATTTACGCCAAGGTCAACTCGCTCGTTGAGGAGGGGATCATCGAAGCCCTCTACCGCGCCTCCACGGCAGGCGTTCCCATCCGCCTCCTCGTGCGCGGGATGTGCGCCATCCGGGTCGGAATCCCGGGCGTCAGCGAAAATATCGAGGTCCGCAGCATCGTCGGCCGGTTCCTCGAACACAGCCGGATCTTCCGCTTCGAAAATGGCGGGGCTCCGAATGTCTTCCTCGGGAGCTCGGACTGGATGCCAAGGAATCTCTTCCGCAGGGTGGAGACCGTTTTTCCCGTCGTTCAAAAACGGATGGTCGAACACGTCGAGGAAATCCTCGAGTGGTTTTGGAAGGATAACGTGAAATCCAAGGTCATGCAGCCGGATGGCAACTACATTCCCCGAATCCTTGCCGAGGGCGAAGCCCCGTTCGACGCCCAGGCCGAGTTCCTCGCCGATGCCCAGGTCCGCCGGAAACGCCACACCATGGCAGTGCCGGAAGCCGCCCTCAAAAAACTCACGAAGGATTGATTGCCAACCGCCCGGGCGAGTCGCTCCTCGACGTTAGAAATTCCCGTAAAGTTATTCTTGATCGCAGACTCTGCGAAGTGTAGGGTGCCCTGCATGACTGAGACTTTTGGCCAGTATATTCGCTCCTTACGCGAGGGGAAGGGATTGACACAGCGTGCTCTTTCGCAGGCAGTTGGATTCAGGAGTCTGGCCCACTTGAGCGACATTGAGAGCGGGAAGAGGAATCCGGCGAAAGAGACATTGCCAAAATTTGCAAAGGCCCTCGGGGTGTCGCTGATTGATATTGAATCGCGGGATACGCGTGGTCCGATTGAAGCGGCGAAGGCACTGTTTGCGAGGAAGCCGGAAATGGTTGGAGCATTTTTGAAGGTGATTGAGGCCGCGAAAAAGATGGATGCCGAGGAGTTGGTTTCGCGGGTGACGCTGAAGCAATCCAAGCCGGAGGCCCCCGCCGGTGTTCCCGCTTCTGTTCCGGCTCCGGTGGCGGAGGTTGTTTCCGTGCCGCCAAAGCTTGAAATCCCCAGGCCGGCACCCAAGCCGGTTCCGGAAAAGAAGCCTTCCGACCAGCCGACGTTGTTCTGAGCTGCGGATTTTTCCGGGAGATCATTCTTCCGGATTGGTCGGGTTGTGTGAGGGGCTGGTGGGGGGAATTTGCCAAAAAGGCTGACGCAGAGGGCAACGCCCAGGTGGCCAAGCTCTTCCGCGCCGCGTCCGCGGCGGAGGCCATCCACCGCGACACCCACAAGGCGGCGATCCTCAAACTCGGCGGAACGGTGGACAGCTTCAAGCTCGACGAGGTCGTGCCAGGGACGACGGCCGAAAATCTGAAAGCCGCGATCAAGGGCGAAAGCTACGAGCGGGACACGATGTATCCGGAATTCCTCGCAGCCGCAAAAGCCGATGATGCCAAGCCGGCGATCCGGGCGTTCCAGTTCGCCGCGGCAGCGGAGAAGGAGCACGCCAAGCTGTATCAGGAAGCGCTGGACCAGCTCGGGAAAAATCCCCCGCAGGAATACTATGTCTGCCAGGTCTGCGGAATGACTCTCACCTCGCTGCCTGCGAAAAAGTGTCCGGTCTGCCACAACGGCATCGACGAATTCAAGAAGATCAACTGAGGATTTTTCCATGATCCCCGATCCGCTCCATCCTGCGGTTGTTCATTTTCCGATTGTGCTCCTGCTGCTCGGGGCTCCGCTTGCGGTTGTTGCTGTGTTTGTCCGGTGCTGGAACCTGCCCGTGCTCGCGGCGGTGGTTCTGGTGCTCGGGGCCGCCGGAGCGGCCGTGGCGACGTGGACGGGCGGAGAGGCCGCCGAATTGGCCGGAGAACTGAACGGCGGAGGGGAGCAGGTTCTCGATGAGCACGAGGAGTGGGGGGAACGCGCCCGCAATGCCGGGATCGTCGCTGCTCTCCTCGCGGTCACCTCGGCTGCGCTTTTCCGCAAGCCTGTCGCGGCGAGGGCGGTTGGCCCAGCCGCCGCGCTGGCGGCCATCGCCGCCGCGTTCTCCGTGGCTCAGGCCGGCCACTACGGCGGTCAGGTTGTTTACAAGCACGGAGTCGGTATTAATACTGCTGCAGTCGCGACGACGCAGGGAGGGACGGAGCCAGGCCAGGGGAGGAAGCAGGGCGACGATGATTGACGCGTGGGTGTCGCGTCATACTCACCGCGTTGCCGCTGGATCCCCGTCCATGGAGCAGGTAATGTCCCATTCCATGCGGATACTGCTCGCTGAAGATGATTCCAAACTGAGATCCCACCTGAAGCAGGCGCTGATGCAGGGCGGGTATGCCGTGGATGAGACGGGCGACGGGCTCGAAGCTCTCTGGCTGGGAACGGAAAATCCCTACGATGCCGCCGTTCTCGATATCTCGATGCCGGGGATGGATGGGGTCAGCGTCACCCGCGCCCTGCGCAGCGCCGGGAAGACATTTCCCGTCCTCCTTGCCACGGCGAGGGGGGACCTGCGCGACAAGGTCGGAGGACTCGATGCCGGGGCGGATGACTATCTGGTGAAGCCGTTTTCCACCGAGGAGTTGCTGGCAAGAATCCGGGCGGTTCTACGGAGGCGCCGTCCGGACTTGAGCAGCGTGGTGAGGGTGGGGGACCTGGAGCTCGATCTCCGCACGCGGATCGCGACACGTGGCGGGTTTGAGATCGTTCTGACGAACCGGGAGTTTGCCCTGCTCGAAGCGCTCGCCGAGGCCTCTCCCCGCACCGTCACGAAAACCGCCCTCGTCGAACGGGTCTGGGACCAGCACTTCGACTCGGGCACCAACGTGCTCAATGTCTACGTGAACTACCTCCGGAAAAAAATCGATCTGCAGGGAATGCCCCCCCTCATCCACACCGTCCGGGGTGTCGGATTCGCGCTGAGGGAGGAGCCGCTGTGAATTTCCGTCTCCGCATGGCCGCCTGGTTCGGGGTGGCGCTCGCCGGCATTGTCGCCATTCTGATTTTCACCGCCCACCAGCACCTCGACCACGAGCTCCGTCTGGAGAAATGGGACCGCTCGCATCCCAAATTTCCCGACTGGTCGCTGCATGGCAGCTACACGGACGCCGAAGTCCATGACATCCTCGGCGAGTTGATCCGGGTCTGGATCTGGGTCGGCCTGCCCGCTCTGGGGCTGGCTTTGGGGGCCGGTTTCCTTCTGGCCAACCGCTCGCTTGCGCCCGTCAAGCGCATCAGCCGCGCGCTCGCGGAAAAAAATCCCGACACCTTGAAGACCGGAATCCCCCTGCCCGAGCGGGATCGCGTTCTTGCCGAACTGGTCTCGCAAATCAACGCGCTGCTTTTGCGCGTGGGAAAT
Source organism: Verrucomicrobiota bacterium (assembly GCA_026398275.1). Taxonomy (GTDB): domain Bacteria; phylum Verrucomicrobiota; class Verrucomicrobiia; order Chthoniobacterales; family Terrimicrobiaceae; genus QYQL01. Next base: position 71,094 of record JAPLTF010000067.1, on the reverse strand, counting down.
GCCTACGACGAGATGGCGGAGTATTCCGCCCGCGTGGCGCATGAGTTGAGGACCCCCCTCACTCTTCTGCGCATGCGGATCGAGCAGTCCGCCGAAGAGATGCCGCCGGAGCTTTCCGAGCAGCTCCAGGAGGAGCTTTCACGGCTTTCGACGTTTGTGGAGCGCTCACTGCTTGCCGCCAGGGCGGAGTCCGGTCGGCTGGAGTTTCACCGAACCACCGTCGATCTCCCGGCAGTTTTGGAGGAGCTCATGGAGCCCTATGGAATCCTCGCCTCGCAGGCGGGAATCGACCTGGCGTGGACGGTTGCCACCGGATTGCGGGTCTCCACAGATCCGGATCTGCTGCGGCAGATTTTGCACAATCTTCTCGGGAATGCCTGCCGGTATGCAGCGTCGACCGCTCGCCTCCGGGTTTTTGCCTCCGGCCGCTCCACGGTTTTTTCGCTGGCGAACGACCTGCGGCACGAGTCCCGCGCGACGGGCGGGCTGGGAATCGGGCTGCGCCTTGTCCGCGCGCTGGCCACCAGCATGGACGGACACCATTTTGCGGTTCGCGACAGCGGGCGGGTTTTTGCCGTGCGACTTGTCTGGAAACCCACTACTCAATGAAAACAATGAAGCCTGACGAAGACCTCAAGCAAGCCACAGAATCCCTCGCCGGACATGCCGGAGTGGTTGGCGTGCTGCCGCTCCCCGGACGCACGGCATTTGAAATCGAATACGATCCCGCGAAGCTTTCCGATGACGGCTTGCGGCGGATCGCGGAGGCAAATGTGCCGGCGCCCTCGCTGCAGAAGCGCACGCTCCGCCTTGATGGCGCGGCCTGCGAGGCCTGCGCGATCCGGCTCGAGCGCAGGGTGGCAAAAATTCCCGGCGTCCGGAAGGCGACCGCCACATATCTCGGGAAGATCCTGTGCCTGACATTTGACGACTCGGTATCGGACGAATCGGCCGTGCTGCAGGGCGTGCGCGCGACCGGTGCGGACGTCCGTCCCTACGAGGCACCGAAGCCCGACGGGGAGACGACGTTCTGGCAGAAGGTTCGCGCCGGGGAGCTGAACGAGGAAATCTCGTGCGGGCTCGGCTTTCTCTTTTTGATCACGTCCCTCATCGTGCACCGCGCGGTCGGCCTGGACGCGACCGTGACATACGTCCTCTATGCCGGCGCCTATATTTTCTGCGGTCAGCAGGGCGTCCGCTCGGCGATCGCTTCGCTGCGGGAAAAAGTTCTCGATGTCGATGTGCTGATGGTGCTCGCGGCGATCGGGGCCGGGATTGTCGGACAGCCATTCGAGGGCGCGTTGTTGCTCTTTCTCTTTTCGTTTTCCAACGTCCTCCAAAGCTACGCGCTCCAGCGCACGCAGAAGGCGATTCATTCGCTGCTGAAACTGCGCCCCGATAAGGCTCTGCTCAAGCGCGACGGGGTCACCACGCTGGTCCGGGTGGAGACCCTCCAGGTCGGCGATATCGTTGTGGTCCGGCCGGGCGAACACATCCCGGTGGACGGCAAAATCACCGAAGGCACGAGCGCGATCGACGAGTCGAGCCTCACGGGGGAATCGATGCCGGTTTCAAAAACTGTCGGCGCCTCGCTTTTTGCGGGCACGCTGAACCAGAGCGGCGGACTCGAACTCGCCGTCACGAAGCGCGCCGAGGACTCGACGCTCGCCCGGATGGTCAAGCTCGTCGAGGAGGCTCAGGCGGAGAAGTCCGGCACGCAGCGTTTCCTGGAGCAGGCGGAGCAATACTATGCGACCGGCGTGATCGCGTTCACCGCAGTCGTCTGGTTTGTGCCATGGCTGGTGTGGCATCAGCCGTTTGCGGAAGCGTTTTACCGGGCGATGACCGTCATGGTCGTCGCCTCGCCGTGCGCCCTCGTGATCAGCACTCCGGCCACCGTGCTCTCCGCAATCGGCGGTGCCGCCCGGCGCGGTATTCTGATCAAAGGAGGATCGCATCTCGAACACACCGCACAGATCAGCATCGTCGCCTTTGACAAGACCGGGACCCTGACCGTCGGACGTCCGACCGTGACCGAAATCGTGGATGCGCAGGGAGCTCATAAGCTGGATATGCCGGTGCCGGAGGGGCTTTCCACTTTGCTCGCGGCCTCTGCGGCTCTGGAGTCGAAGTCCGAGCATCCGTTGGCGACAGCGATCATCAAGAGCGCTGCCACTTTGAAGCTTGCTCTCCCGGAGGCGACGGATTTTCAATCGACCGCCGGCAAGGGTGCCGAGGCCACGGTCAACGGAATGCGTCTGGTGATCGGGAGCGAACGCCTGTTCCACGAGCTCTGCGCGTCCGGGATGGATCAGATCGCCGCGCATTCCACATCGCTTTCCGAACATGGAAAAACCTGCGTGTGGGTCGGTTCAAGGGTGGGGGATGCGGTGACCGCGCTCGCGGTTCTCGCGCTGGCGGACACGATCCGGCACGAGGCAAAGAGCATCGCCGCCAGCCTCCACCGCCTCGGTGTGAAAAAAGTGGTGATGCTGACCGGCGATCAGCGGGCCGTGGCCCATGCGATCGCCGAGGAGGCTGGAGTTGATGAGGTCCGGTCCGAATTGCTTCCCGAGGGCAAAGTCGAGGCGATCCGCGAGCTGAAAAAGCAGGGGCGGGTGATGATGATCGGCGACGGGGTCAACGATGCGCCCGCACTGGCGGTCGCCGACATCGGCGTTGCGATGGGCGCTGCCGGGACCGACATCGCCATGGAAACCGCCGACGTCGTTCTCATGGGCGACAAGCTGGAGAACATCCCCCTCCTCATCGGTATTGCACGGCACGCCAAGCGAGTCCTCTGGCAAAACCTGATCTTCGCCTCCGGCGTCATCGTCGTTCTTCTGATCGCGGCTTTCGGGATCAATCTCGCGCTGCCCATGGGCGTCGTCGGTCACGAGGGAAGCACGGTTCTTGTCTGCTTGAACGGCCTGCGCCTCCTGATTTACAAACCGAAAAAGATGGCATGAGATCCGACAACCGCCGCCGGCTTCTCCTGCGTGTCAGCGGGATCGTGGCAGCTGTCGTCTCCTGCAAGCTCCTCGTCCATTTTCTCGGTTGGGAAGTCCTCTCGATCAACCCACTCTTCTCGGGGATCGTGGCTGCCAATGTCTTTCTGATGGGATTTCTTCTCAGCGGGGTCCTCGCGGATTTCAAGGAGAGCGAGCGTCTGCCGGGCGAACTGAGTGCCTGCCTGGAAAATCTGGCGCAGGAAGTGGCCGGCATCCGGTTCGCAAAACCAGAGGCTCGAGTCGGTCCCTGCCTTAACTTGGTCTCCGGGTTGAGCCGGGATATTCTGAGCTGGTTCCACAAGAAGCACCGGACGTGGGAATTGTTGGACCACCTGAACGAACTCACCCCGCATTTCGCTGCGATGGAACAATGGGCGCAGGCAACACTGGTGGCGCGGCTCAAGCAGGAGCAGAGCAATCTCCGGCGATCCATCATCCGGATCCACACGATCCGCGAAACTTCCTTCATCTCCTCGGGCTACCTGCTTGCGGACCTGATCACCATCCTGCTTTGCGTGGGGTTGATCTTATCGAGGATCGAGCCGTTCTACGAATCGCTGTTCTTCGTTGGCGTCATCTCGTATCTGATGATTTATCTCCTCCTCCTCATCAGGGATCTCGATAATCCGTTTGGCTACTACGACCGCTGTTCCGGGGAGGATGTTTCCCTGAAGCCCCTCGAAGATACGGTGCGGCGACTCGATCCCCTCGCCCGCAGCGAAGACGGATCGAAAACATGACGATGAGGGTGATGCTTTTGCTGGTTGCTGCGGGAACCATGGCACTCGGTCAGCCCATCCCGGCACCGGAGGCCGGCCGGTTTTATCACGGGAGCTATCCGGGTGGGGTGACGGGCGAGGAGGATGACATCACGGTTCGGGATGTTCAAAACTACGAGCAGGTTGTCGGGCGAAAAGTGGAATGGGTTTACTTTTCCAACAACTGGTATGCCGATCGCAGATTCCCTGCGGAAACCGCGAAGTGGATCCGGGACCATGGGGCGGTTCCCTACATCCGGCTGATGATGCGCAGCATCGACCATGAGACAGGAAAACCCGAGAAGCAATTCACGCTTCAAGCCATCATTGATGGGAAATACGATGAGGATCTGAAGGCCTGGGGTAAGGAGGCGGCTGCATTTGGATCGCCGCTGATCGTTGAGTATGGCACCGAGGTGAACGGGGAATGGTTCGGCTGGAACGGCAGCTTTCACGGCGGCGGCAGGAAGGATGGGTTCGGAGATCCCAAAAAAGCCGACGGCCCCGAGCGGTTTGTCGCGGCGTATCGCCACATCGTGGACACCGTGCGCGCGTCCGGCGCAGCGAATATCACCTGGGTTTTCCATCTCGACTCCGCGCAATCGCCCGAGGCGGCGTGGAACCGGTTTGAAAACTATTACCCCGGCCCGGATTATGCGGACTGGATCGGCGTCAGTTGCTATGGCCCGCAAAACCCGACGGATGATGAGGAGGAGAACGTCAGCTTCCGCGACAAATTCGACCCGGTGTATCCCCGGATCGTGAAGCTCGCGCCGGACAAGCCGATCATGATTGCCGAGTTTGGTTGCACAACCGGCTACCCCCACGTCCTGGCGGAGGATTGGGCCAAGGCCGCCCTGGGTGATATCTTGTCAGGGCGCTGGCCCAATGTGCGCGGATTCTCCTGGTGGAATGAGCGCTGGGAGAATGACGACAATCCCGTCCACAACACGACGATGCGGGTGCAGGACAATCCTGCGTTGGGGAATGTCTTCCGGGACACATTGAAGGCACACGACGGCGATTTCGCAAATATCAAGAAACAGTGAGACTGCTCAGGACACTGGTTCAAAAGACAAGTAGTCCGATTGGTCGCACCCGCAGATGCCCGTATCGGTAGCGCAGCGGTTCACGAAAAGAACTCACGGCAGAACGCGGGATCGCAAAAAAATCCCCGCAGAAGCGTTGGGCTCCAAGCAGGAATTTTCTCAGTTTCATGCGGCGACTGTGTTCCCCGAGAATGAACGCTCCATGAACCGAACATGAAAAAGTGTTCATTATCGGAAAAATCCTCGCTGAGAGGGCTGCGGCGTTTCAGGATGTGAGGATGCGAATATTGTTGGCGGAGGACGACCCGAAGACGGGAAAGTGGCTTCGCGAGGCGATGAAGGCCGAGGGGTGGGCGGTTGACCATCTGACGGACGGAGCCCTGGCGCTCTCCGCTGCGCGCATGGCCCCCTATGACGCCGCCGTCGTGGACGTGATGATGCCGGGCCGCGATGGGTTGGGGTTCGTTGCCGAGCTTCGCAAGTCCGGGCAGTCCCTCCCGGTTCTGCTGATCTCCGCGCGTGGCGGGGTTGATGACCGGGTGGTGGGGCTCGATGCCGGGGCGGACGACTACCTGCCGAAACCGTTCGCCATCCAGGAGCTCCTTGCCCGCGTGAGGGCGCTCAGCCGGCGGAGCCCTGTGGTCGCGGAGCAAATCCTGCGCTGCGGCGACCTTGTGTTCGATGTTTCCCGGCACTCATTCCGGAGGGGCACCAGAGAGGTTCCGCTCACGTCCAGGGAGTTCGCAATTCTTGAGGTGCTGATGAAAAATGCGGGCCGCGTGTGCAGCCGGTCCATGCTGCTGGAAAAGGTTTGGGATTTTCACTTCGACCCGGGCTCGAATATCGTGGACGTCTACCTGCGGCGCCTGCGCCTGAAAATCGATGCGCCGCAGGAAAAGAAATTGCTCCATGCCATCCGCGGTGCCGGATATGTTCTGAAGGAGGAGACATGAGGCTCTCGATCAAGCAAGGGTATGTCCTGCTGCTGATTTGTTGTGCGGTCCTCTTTGCCCTGCTCGCCTTCCATGAGCTCTTCGAGGAACCCTCGGCCTATGCGGCAGGAGGGGTTGGCGCTGCGGTGCCGCGGTGGGTGGCCATCGGGGAACTCGCAATCTACTGCTGCGTGCCGATCATCCTGGTGGCCAGCTGGTTCCTCATCCGGCGCACGCTGCGCCCGCTGCATGAAATCGCCCGCGGCATCGACGCCTGGGACCCTGAGCAAGGGCTGAAGCCTTTGGACAAGACGGATTCTCCCGAGACTCTGGCGGTCGCCCTGGCGCTCGCGCGGGCCTCCGAGCGCCTCAGGCGCGCGTTCCAGGAGATCCGCGAATTCTCGCTCCGCGCCTCGCACGAGATTAAGACCCCTCTCACGATTTTGCGGGCGCAGGCCGAAGCCGAGGCCCGGCACGCCGAGTCGCGCGGCGATGCGCCGGGCACGGCCCGGATGGATTCCCAGGTGAAGGAGATCGACCGCCTCGCGCGCATGGTGGACAGCCTCGGGCTCCTGTCAAAAGCGGATGCCGGCATGCTGGCTCTCAAGATCGCGCCTGCCCGCCTGGACGAGCTTGTCGTGGAATTTGTGGAGGACATCCGCGTGCTGGCGGAGCCGGCCGGGCTCACTGTGGGCACGAGGGTTGAGAGTTCGGTCTGCGCGTATTTTGACAGCAGGAGAATGCGCCAGGTTTTCCTTTCCCTGGCGGAAAACGCCATCAAATACAACATTCCCGGCGGCGTGGTCGAGCTGGGTGCGCGAGAGGACAAAAAGGAAGCAGTGCTGTGGATTGAAAACACGGGGCTTCTGCTGGACGCATCGGAATCCGCCAAGGTGTTCGAGCCATTTTTCCGAGGGGCGCAAACCTCGCGTGTGGTCGAGGGCACCGGCCTCGGATTAAGTATCGCGAGATCGGTCGTCGAAGCGCAGGGCGGTCGCGTCACGTTTTCCTCCGTCGCGCCCAACCGGATCCGGGTTGCCGTTCAGCTGCCGCTCGCTCCGGCAGATGCGGTTAAAAAAGTGCCTGCACGCGCGGACGATCTTTTCCATAAAGAGACCGGGCTTGGTTCTGGCATCTGAACCATGCGCCTCAGGGACTTTCGCTGACGGGGCGGTTTGGCGGCACCGCCTCGCTCCGGTCGAGTCGGTCGTCCTCCCACGAGGCGGGATCCTCCAGGGCTTCGAGGTGGGTGAACACCGACGTGTCGGGGAGAACGGCGGTTATGTCCCGCTCAATTTTTTCCAGCAGATCGTGCCCGCGATGGACCGACCATTTGCCCGGCACCAAGACATGAAAAGAAATGAACTTCCGCGAGCCCGACTGGCGGGTCCACAGCGCATGGAACTCGACTTTGTTGGTGCGGTATCCTTCGAGAACCTTCTTCACCTCAACGAGGTCCGATGCGGGAAGGGCGGTGTCCATAAGCCCTGCAATGGATCGGCGCACGATGCCTGCGCCGGTCCAGACGATGTTCGCGGCGACGAGAAGGCCGACAATCGGATCGAGGCGGTTCCAGCCGGTGAGGACGACGAGACCGACGCCGACCAGCACGCCAACAGAGGTCCAGACATCGGTGAGGAGGTGTTGGGCGTTGGCCTCGAGCGTGATGGAACGCCGTTCGCGCCCGACCCGCCGCAAGACGAGGGCGACGACGAGGTTCACCACCGAGGCGACAAGCGCCACCGCCAGGCCGAGGCCGGGCTGCTCCAGCGGTTGGGGGTTCATGAGCCTTTCAAACGAGGCAAAGCCGATGCTGGCGGCCGCCACAAGGATCAGCGACCCCTCGACCCCGCTGGAAAAATACTCCGCCTTCCCGTGGCCGAAGGCGTGGTCCTCATCCGCCGGCCGCTGCGCAATGGTGAGCATGGCCAGCGCCATGATGCCCCCGATCAGGTTCACGATCGATTCCAGCGCGTCCGAGAGCAGCCCAACCGATCCCGTGACATACCACGCCCAGGTTTTGAGCAGGATCGTGACGAGAGCGGCCGCGATGGACATCCAGGCGAAACGGGTAAGCGATGGGCGGGACATGGGCTTCAAACTGGCGGAATCAAAGCCAGGAGTCGAATGGATTCCCCGCTGAAAATGGACGATGAACGACTCGCCTCGATTACAACATCTTGATGCGGCCGCGTCAAAGTGTTGTAAATCTGAAGTCCTGGCTGCCGCTCTCCGGTGAATTGGGATTTGCTGGGGGATGGTTGGGCCGCTATCAATTCCGTGGTGACATTGGCGCATGAATTTTGACCCGAAGAGCCAGAGCCTGATTCTGGGTGAGCGGCTGGATGCGACGGAGGTGTCGCTATCCTGGAAACTCCTTGGGCAGGTCTCGAAGAGCTGCCGGGTGGACGCGTCGAAGCTGAGGGTCGCGGATGGGGCCGGCCTGGCATTTCTGTGGTCGCTGAGCCGCCAGAGGGGCGCGGAGATCACGGGCCTGCGGCCTGAGATTGCGGCGCTGCTCAAGCCGTTCGATGATATGCCTGCGGAGCCGGGGGATGCGCCCGAGCGGGACCAATCGCTGTTCGGGCAGATCGGGCGCATGTCCTGGGGCCTCCTGAAGGACATCCGGGAGCAGATTTCGTTTATCGGGGAATTCACGGCCACGGCCCTGCTCTGCTTGGCGAGGCCGCGGTTGGTGAGGTGGGGGGACATGTGGGTGATTGCCCAGAAGGCCGGGGTGGATGCGCTGGTGGTCGCGGGCATGGTCTCGTTTCTGACCGGGATGATCATGGCCTTCCAGGCGGCGGTGCCGCTCAAGCAGTTCGGGGTTGATATTTTTGTGGTGAACCTCGTCGCGCTCGCGCTGCTGCGCGAGATGGGGCCGATCATGACCGCCGTGGTGCTGGCAGGGCGCTCGGGATCGGCGTTTGCCGCCGAGATCGGGACGATGACCGTCAACGAGGAGATCAGCGCGCTGGAGACGATGGGGCTCGATCCGATGCGGTTTCTTGTCGTGCCCCGGGTGCTGGCCGGGTTCATTGTCACGCCGGTTTTGACGATCTATGCGAGCGTGCTCGGGGTGGCCGGCGGCTTTCTGGTGATGATGGCGCAGGGGTTTCCGTTTGCCGCGCTCTGGATCCAGCTCGTCAGCGCGGTCGGGGTGAGCGACGTGATGACCGGCATGATCAAGTCGTTTGTGTTCGGCATCCTTGTGGCCGGGGTCGGCTGCCTGCGCGGGCTCCAGACCGGGAACGGAGCCACTGCAGTCGGGGAATCGACAACGCGGGCTGTCGTGAGCGGGATCTTCCTGATCGTGCTGGTTGATGCGGTGTTCGCCGGAATTTTCTACGTGCTCAAATGGTGACCGGATCGAACATCATTGAAGTCCGGGGTCTCACAGCCGCGTATGGGGATTTTGTCCTGCTCGACAAGATCTCGTTCGATGTCCGCCGCGGCGAGGTCTTCGTGATCATCGGGGGCTCGGGCTGCGGGAAGAGCACGCTGATGAAGCACCTCATCGGGCTGCTGCCGCCCGCCGCCGGGGAGATCCTCATCGACGGACAAAACATTTCCACCGCCACCGGGGCGGAGAAGGAGGCGCTGATCAAGAAGTTCGGGGTGATGTATCAGAGCGGGGCGCTGTTCGGATCCCTCACGCTCGAGGAAAATGTGATGCTCGCGATGGAGGAGTTCACCGACCTGCCGGCAGACGCCCGGCAGCTTGTGGCGAGGATGAAGCTCTCCCTCGTTGGCCTCGAGCGGTTCGCGGCCCATTTTCCCGCCGAGGTCAGCGGGGGGATGCAAAAGCGCGCAGCCATCGCGCGGGCCATGGCGCTGGATCCGGCGGTCCTCTTTTTGGACGAGCCGTCCGCAGGCCTCGACCCGGTGACCTCCGCCGGGCTGGATGCCCTGATTTTGAGCCTCAACCACAACCTGGGAGTCACCTTTGTGATTGTCAGCCATGAGCTGGCCAGTATCTATGCGGTCGCAGACCGTGTGATTATGCTCGACTCAACCAAGAAGGGAATCCTTGCCGAGGGATCGCCTGCCGACCTCCGCGATCACGACAGCGATCCCGGCGTGCATGCGTTTTTCCACCGCGAGGCGAGGGAGGTTCCCGCATGAGCGCCAAGCCGGATTATTTCCGCATCGGAATCTTCGTGTCCGGAGGGGTGGCGCTGCTGGTGTTTGCGATCTTTGTTTTTGGCGGAGGACAGATGTTTCGCCCGAAGATCGAGATGGAGACCTACGTGAAGGGGTCGGTCCAGGGGATCGACGTGGGGACGCCGGTCAAATTCCGTGGCGTCCTCATCGGAAAGGTCACAAAGATCGCGTTCGCCTTCACCGAGTATCACCTGAAGGAAACCGACGGCCTCTACAACTACGTGGTTCTCTTCATGGAGATCAACCGCGAGGTCTTTCCGAACATGTTTACCGACGACCTCACCCCGCTGCTGACCAAGAGCATCGAGCAGGGTCTCCGGGTGCGGATCGAGCCGCAGGGCATCACGGGTCTGAACTATCTTGATATCGACTACTTCGACCCCACGCGTTTTCCCGCGCTCTGGCCGCCGTGGAAGCCCGAGGTCTATTACATTCCATCCGCCCCCGGCGAACTCACCAGCTTCCTGGACTCGATCAACGCCATCCTTCGCGAGGTGGAGAAGCTCAACATCAACGGGATCAGCCAGACAGGGACCGAACTGCTCGACAACCTGAACAAGGCTGTCGTCGGAGCACAGGTCGACAAGATCAGCGGTGATCTCCAAACCCTCATCAGGGACTCGAATACTGTTTTGCAAAAGGCCAGGATCCCCGAGCTTTCGGCGGATGCCTCGAAGTTCCTCGGCGAGCTGGAAGCCTCGAACCGCGAGCTCCGGCAGATTCTGAAGAACATCGAGCCCGCAACCAAACTGAACCCGGCGCAGGTCAGGGAAATCGTCAGCAACCTCACGACAACGACCTCGAACCTGGAGCAGCTCAGCACGGAAGTAAAAAAGCGCCCATCCCTGCTGCTCTGGGGGTCGCCTCCGAAGTCGCCAACACCCAGGCCAGCGGGGAAGCGCTAGATTCCCCGGGCTGACGCCACATCGGGATTGACTCCCGCAGGCAGGAACGGCAAATGCTTGTCCCGACGATACGGTTCCAAACCGCAAACAAACCACCATCCATGCAAACACCTCAGATTCTTCGAGTCCTTGCCCTCGCTGCCAGCGTCAGCATTCCCGTCTTTTCCGCCATGGCGGAGGGCGAAATTCCCGTCGGGGAATTCGCTTCGCTGACCGGCGCGAGCGCGAGCTTCGGGCAGTCGTCCCACAAGGGGACCGAACTGGCCGTCGAGCAGATCAATGCCGCCGGCGGGGTCCTCGGCAAAAAAATCCGTCTGATCACCGAGGACGACCAGTCGCAGGCCGGCCAGCCGGCAACGATCGTCCGGAAGCTGATCTCCCAGGACAAGGTGGTCGCCATCCTCGGGGAGGTCGCGTCCTCGAAGTCGCTCGAGGCCGCCCCGATCTGCCAGCAGAACAAGATCCCGATGATCAGCCCCGCCTCGACAAACCCGAAGGTCACCGAGGTCGGAGACTATATTTTCCGGGTCTGCTTCATCGATCCCTTCCAGGGAACCGTGATGTCGAAGTTCGCGCGGGGGAAGGGCTGGAAGAAAATTGCGGTGCTCACCGATGTGAAGCAGGACTACAGCGTGGGGCTGGCGGAATTCTTCGTCAAAGACATCCTGGCCAACGGGGGTGAGATCGTTCGGGAGCAGAAGTATTCGACCGGCGACAAGGATTTCAAGCCCCAGCTCACGTCGATCAAGGCCGCGCAGCCCGACGCGATCTTTGTTCCCGGCTACTACGGCGAGGTCTCCCTGATCGCCAAGCAGGCCAAGCTGCTGGGGATCAAAGTTCCGCTTCTCGGCGGGGACGGATGGGTGGGGGACTCGCTTCTCAAAGTGGCCGGAAAATCCCTGGACGGCTCATTTTTCTCCTCCCACTTCAGCGCCAGCGACAAGGCGGAAAAAGTGCAGAATTTTGTCTCGAAGTTCAAAGCGAAATACGGGGAGGTTCCCGACGACATGGCGGCGCTCGGGTATGACAGTGCGATGATTCTCGCCGATGCGATGCGGCGTGCCGGGACGACGGAATCCGCCGCCTTGCGGGATGCGATCGCCGGCACCAAGGGCTTCGACGCCGTCACCGGGATGATCACGCTCGATGCCAACAGAAATGCGTCGAAGTCCGCAGTGATCCTCTCGATCGGGAATGGCGGATTTGAATTCGTCGAATCCGTCCAGCCCTGAGAATTTTCAACCCTGAGCGGACTTGATAGAATTTCTTCAGCAACTCATCAACGGTCTGGCCCAGGGGTCGATTTACGCCCTGATCGCCATTGGCTACACGATGGTTTTCGGTGTGCTGCGCTTTATCAATTTTGCGCACGGCGATGTTTACATGCTCGGCGCGTTTGCGGGGTTTTACACCGCGCCGAAGCTGATGGGCCTGTTTGGAGGCGGGCCCTCGTATGCGGGGGCGGCGCTGGTGCTGGTCTCGGCGATGTCGATCTGCGCGGTGATCGGCGTGCTGATCGAGCGGGTTTGCTACCGCCCGCTCCGGCAGCATCCGCGCCTGACCGTGCTGATCACCGCGATCGGGGTTTCGCTCCTCCTTGAGAGTGGCGGGCAGTATGTGTTCGGGGCCGATCCTCAGGCGTTCCCAGAAATCATCGCGGACGCGGCGATCGAGTTTCCGGCCTCGTGGGGGATCTTCTCCACGCTCACGATCACGATTGGCCAGGTGCTCGTCGTAGGCTCGACTCTTGTCCTGCTGCTCGTCCTGCGCACCGTGGTCCTGCACACGCGGACCGGCATGGCCATGCGGGCGCTCTCTTTGAATCCCATGGCGGCCTCTCTGATGGGGGTGAATCTGGACGCGATCCTCTCCTTCACGTTTGCCATCGGTTCGGCCATGGCCGGCGCGGCGGGCGTGCTGACCTCGATCCAGCAACCCAGCATCGACCCGCTGATGGGGATCAACGCCGGGCTCAAGGCCTTTGTCGCGGCCGTCCTGGGAGGGATCGGAAATATCCCCGGGGCAGCGCTGGGCGGGCTCCTGATCGGCTTGCTTGAGGCCCTGGTTGTCGGATACGTGAACCCGACCTACCGCGATCCGCTGGTGTTTGCCGTCCTGATTCTGGTGCTGCTCTTCAAACCATCCGGGCTGCTCGGAAAACCGGAGCGTGAAAAGGTATGAGGAGGCTGAACCCGAAAATTCTTCTGATTCTGGCGGTCGTTCTCGCCGCCGTGGCGAACGTCTTCTCGTCGTCGATCAACCCCTACTACTACGACATCCTGATCACGATCGGGATCAACATCATTCTCGCCGTCAGCCTGAACCTTGTCATCGGCTACACCGGGCAGTTTTCTCTCGGGCATGCCGGGTTTATGGCGGTCGGCGCGTATTTTTCCGCATGGGTCACGCTGAATTTCGGATTTGTGCTGGGGGCGACCGTGCCGGCCACGACCACGGTTTATGTCCTGGCGCTTGCCTCCGGCGGACTCGTGGCCGCTGCCACGGGCCTGCTGGTCGGTGTTCCCTCGCTTCGTTTGAGGGGCGATTACCTGGCGATTGTCACCCTGGGATTCAGTGAAATTATCAAGGGGGTCATTCAAAATGCCGAACCCCTCGGAGCCCAGCGCGGGCTGGGGGGGATCGTCCAGCACACGGATATTTTCTGGACGTTCACCGGTGTCGCCCTCGCGGTTTACGGGATCCTGGCCCTCGTGCATTCGACCTACGGGAGCGGATTCCTTGCCGTGCGGGACGACGAGATTGCGGCAGAGGCCATGGGGATCAACACCACGAAATACAAGGTGCTTGCGTTTGTGATCGGCGCATTTTTTGCCGGCCTTGCCGGCGGCCTCTACGCGCATTTCAAGCAGTTCATTCATCCGGAGGGGTTCAATTTCCTGAAGTCTGTGGACATCGTTGTGATGGTCATCCTCGGCGGAATGGGCAGCACGGCAGGCGTGTGCCTGGCGGCGGTCATCCTCACGATTCTTCCCGAACTTCTGCGGGCGGTTTCCGACTATCCGTGGCTGCCGGAGCCGGTCCGCAATCTGGCCGACAACCGGATGATCCTCTACTCGGTCCTGCTCATCGTGCTCATGCTGAACCGCCCGCAGGGGCTGTTCGGAAAGCTCAATTTCGGATCGCGAAAATCATGAGCCTTCTTGAGATCCAGAATGCCTCGATGCAGTTCGGCGGGCTCAAATGCGTCACCGACCTTTCCTTTGACCTTGCGCACGATGAACTCGTCGGCCTCATCGGGCCAAACGGTGCCGGCAAGACAACCGTCTTCAACATGGTGACTGGCGTCTATCCGCCGACAGCCGGACGCGTGACCTTCGACGGGGTGAATGTCTCCGGCCAGCGTCCCTACAGGATCACCGGACGCGGGATTGCACGGACGTTCCAGAATATCCGGCTTTTCGGGTCGCTGAGCGTTTTTGACAATGTCCGGACCGCCTGCAACATGCATCTCAAGCACGGGATCTCGCACGCAGTTTTCCGGGGCAGGGGATACCATGATGAGGAGGAGCAGATCCGTGCGCACGTGCTCGAACTGCTCGAGATCTTCGGCCTGATCGAGTATCGCGATCGCCCGGGAAAATCGCTGCCTTACGGTGACCAGCGACGGCTGGAGATTGTCCGCGCGCTCGCGACGAAGCCGAAACTTCTCCTTCTCGACGAGCCCGCAGCGGGGATGAACCCATCGGAAAAAGTGAATCTGATGAACCTGATCCGATTCACGAAGGAAAAGTTTGGTCTGAGCATCCTGCTCGTTGAGCACGACATGAAAGTCGTCATGGGGATTTGCGAGCGGATCATCGTCCTCGAGTATGGCCGCAAGATCGCCGAGGGAGCCCCTGCGGATATCCGCACGAACCCGGCGGTCATCGCGGCCTATCTTGGCAAGGAGGGAGGATGAGCGCGCCCATTCTGGATGTCCGGAACCTCTCTGTCTCCTACGGCGCGATCAGCGCCCTCCACGGAATTTCCCTCAGCATCACCAAGGGCCAGATCGTGACGCTTGTCGGCGCAAATGGCGCCGGAAAAACCACCACCCTCCGCACGATTTCCGGCATCCTCAAGCCGACGGCCGGGCAGATCGTTTTCCGGGATCAGAATATCACAGGCCTTCCTCCCCACAAGATCGTCGCCCGCGGAATCGCGCAGGCGCCCGAGGGCAGGATGATCTTTTCCAACCTCACCGTTCACGAAAATCTGCGGATGGGTGCCTATCTGCGGAAGTGCAAAAAGGAAATGGCCGCGAGCATGGACCAGGCATTCGCGATTTTTCCACGGCTAGCGGAGCGGGTGAAGCAGGAGGCCGGGACGCTCAGCGGCGGTGAACAGCAAATGCTCGCCATCGCCAGGGCGCTCATGAGCAAGCCGGACTGCCTGATGCTCGACGAGCCTTCGCTCGGCATCGCTCCGATCCTGGTGCGAACGATCTTTGACAAGATCGTCGAGATCAACCGGGACATCGGGCTCACCATCCTGCTGGTCGAGCAGAACGCGAACCTCGCCCTCGAAGTCTCCCACTACGCCTACGTTCTCGAAACCGGACGCATCACCCTCGAAGGCGAGCCCGCCGTGCTGAGGCAGGACCCCGCCGTCCGGGCCGCCTATCTCGGGGGCTGAGGCACCTCTCCTATTCCAATCAACCCCGACCTTTCCCCGGTCACCGTGGGATTTGAGGGGGCAAGGGAGGACCTTGATGCTGACTCCAACGCGGATGCGGCATCCGATTGCAGGTTCCACTTCGGCCACCGGGACACGGACGGGATCAACCGCCTTCACGTTTTCAGCCTCAAGGAAGTCAGCCCGCAAATGCGTGACTGGATCCTCTGGGAGGCGGAAGAGGTTTAAAACCTCAGAACGTGTGGATGAAGAGCCCGGAGCGGAGCTTGGGCTCGAACCACGTGCTTTTCGGCGGCATGATCTGGCCGGCGTCTGCAATGTCCATGAGCTGGTCGACGGTCACGGGATACATCGAAAACGCCACGGCGGCGCGGCCGGTTTTCACGCGCTCCTCGAGCTCGGAGGTTCCCCGGATGCCCCCGACAAAATCCACGCGCTTGCTCGTGCGGGGGTCGTCGATGCCGAGGACCGGGGCCAGCAGGCGGTCCTGGAGCACGCTCACATCGAGGCGTGCGACCGGATCGGCCGAGGGGTCGGATTTCCAGGAGAGCCCGATCCAGCGGCCGTCCAGGAACATGCTGACCTTGCCGGGTGCAGCAGGCGATGCCGGTGCATTTTCCGTGACCTCGAATGTCTCGCGCACCTTTGCGAGAAACTCCTCCGCGCTATGTCCGTTGAGGTCGTTCACGACGCGGTTGTAGGGAAGGATGCGGAGCTGGTCGGCGGGGAAAAGCACGCAGAGGAACCAATTGTATTCCTCGTCCCCCGTGTGATGCGGATTCATTGCGCGGCGCTCCCTGCCGACCCTCGCGGCGCTGGCGCTGCGGTGGTGTCCGTCGGCCACGTAAGCGAGGGGGACCTTGGCGAATTCCTCCGAGAGCGGGCCGGTTGCCTGGACCTTCCAGAGCGAGTGGCGGATGCCGTCCGGGGCCACGAAGTCCACCGCCGGCGGAAGCGATGCCTGCCCGCCGACGAGCGCGTCGATTTCCGCCCGCCCGCGGTAGGTCAGGAAGACCGGTCCCGTGTCGGCCCCGAGCGTGCCGATGAGCCGGGTGCGGTCGTCCTCCTTGTCCTTCCGCGTTTTTTCGTGTTTGCGGATGATGTCGTTTTCGTAGTCGTCGATGTGGCAGACCGCCGCCACGCCAGTCTGCACATGGTCGCCCATCTGCTGGCGATACAAATACACCGTCGGTCCCTGCTCGCGGACGAGCGCGCCAGAGGAGACCAGCCCGTCCAGATTTATTTTCGCCGTCGAATAGACGATGTCCGAATACGGGTCGGTCTCCGGCGGAAGATCAATTTCCGCGCGGTCGACATGCATGAGGGTGTGCGGGTTTCCGTCGGCCAGCGCGGCGGCCTCCTCGCGGTTCACCACATCATAAGGCACGCAGGCGACATCTGCGGCCAGTTCGGGTTTCGGGCTCAGCCCCTGGAATGCTCGGACTCTCAACATGCCCGCCTGTTTATCAGCGCAAAGCGGGCCGTGCAAGTCACCCGAGAAGAAGCGGGGGCAGTTCGTGCAGGCCGGTGATCGTGTGGTCGGGGATGACATCGGCGAATTCTTCCGAGCCGGGGACTTTGATCCAGACGGTGCTTCCGATCCCTGCGGCCTGTGCGCCCGCAATGTCGCGGGCGAGGCTGTTGCCGACCATCATGGCCGCCTCCGGCGGAGTCCCGAGTTCGCGGAGCAGGATGTGGAAGATTTCAGGCTTCGGCTTTCCGACGAGATGCTCGCCGGAGACGGCGACCGCGTCGAAGAACGGTGCCAGGCCGGAGGCGGCGAGCTTTTCGCGCTGAATGTCGGGGACCCCGTTTGTGAGGAGGCCGATTTTGAATGCGGCCTTCAGCCGGGCGAGGGTTTCCTTGGCGTCGGGCATCAGGCGCTGGAGCTTCCGGCGCGCGCGTGAGAATTCCTCGGCGAGAGCCCCGTCGTCATCCGGCAGCCCCTGCTCGCGGAGGATGGCGTCGAAGAGGCTTCGGCGGAATCCCATGGACCAGGTGCGGAGGGCAACGAGGTCGGACGAGTTCCCGGAAAAGATTCCCCACAGGCATTCCTCCGCAGTGACGCCGATCCCGTTGCAGTAGTCCAGGCAGGGGTTGTCCCGCCACATCGCCTGCGAAAGTTTTCCGGCGTCGGCAAGGAAGCGCGCGGTCTCCGCGCCATGGAGTTTCGCCGCCAATACGGCAGTCGTTTCCATCGCGGATTTGGAGATCGCCTCATCCACAATCAGCGTGTCGTCGAGGTCGAACAGGATCGCTTGAACGGTCATATCCATCCCCTCTCAGAGCGCAGGTCCGCTGTCCATACTGGAAAAAGAAAAAACATTTGAGCAGCGGGGATCTTTTCCTCCAGAGTGCCGGCATGGCACGCGAACCTGAGACCTATTGTGACGACGCAATTTTCAAGACCGGCATCGGGCAGGTGGTGGTGTGCCGTTACAAGAGCGGGGGGCGGGTCGAGACGGGGAGCTTTCTGGTGGACGTGTATTGCCTCGGGGTGAAGGATGCCTTTTTCAGGGTTTTCGAGGAGGGGGAGTTTCGCGAGGACTGCCTCGCCCGGTATTTTCCCGACGGGCTTCCGGCCCCGAAGCCGGCATCCTGGGGGAGGAAGCTGGTCGAGGAGGCGGTGCGCTACGCGGCGTCGCTCGGGTTTGCGCCGCATTCGGACTATAAAAAAGGCGCGAGGGTTTTCGGGGGAGTGGACGCGATCAGACTCCTTCAGGCACTGTGGAACCTCCGGGCTCTGCCGGTGGAGGATCGCGCGGAGGCTCTGCGTGCCATGCCCGCAGACATGGCCGGCCTTCTCAGGGAAGCCGTCGAGCAAGCCGACGAAGCAGATCCGGCGGATCAGCGGCTGATGCTGGATTTTCTCCTGCTCAATGCCGATGTCCCGGGTAAGGAGCGGCTTCTTTGCCTTGCCGAGTCTTTTTAGGGGGCTGAAAAGCCTCGGCATGGGTAATGAACCACCAGCCAGCCATCTGATTTTTCTCCGTCAACGGGGCCACCCGACTTGGGAAAAAGAGAGCCGCAAGGCGGAGCTCGTGCGCGACAGATTGCGTGCGGGAGCATTCACAGCGGAGAAAGTCTTGCTCTGCACCCCCGAGGTTGCGGCCAACACCCTGCTCTGCCTGGTGAATCAGGCGAGTTATCTGCTTGGGCGACAGATCGTGCGGCTCGAGACCGATTTTCTCAGCGAGGGAGGCTTCACCGAAAAACTCCATGCCGCGCGCACAAAAGCGCGCGATGCGCGTGCGCCCTCATGCCCGGTGTGCGGCTTGCCCATGCGCGAACGCACCGCCAATAGTTGATATCAGTCGCGACTACTTGACCGACTTCGCAAACCACGCCTCAAAGGCCTTCGGGCCGCCGGCCAGATAGCCTGCGTTGCGGGCGATCTCCTTGCCATTGCTATCCAGGAGGACGAGGGTTGGAAAGCCATCCACGCCGAATTTTTTCTGCAGCTCCTCGTTCTGATTTTTAACTTCGGCCGACTGGGGCTTGCTGTTCGGGAAGTCCAGTTCGACCAGGATCAGGTTCTTTGCGGCGAAGTCCTTGAACGCCTGCTGGGAGAACGTGTCCTTGTTCATCTTGATGCACCATCCGCACCAGTCGGACCCGGTGAAGTCGAGCAGGACGGTCTTGTTTTCCTTGGCGGCCTGTTCGAGGGCGGCTTTGTAGTCGGTTTGCCAGCCATCGCCGGCGAACACGGTGGAGGCTGCAAGGACGAGGGCGGAGAGGATGAGGCGTTTCATAAGGATGAAATACTCGCGCGGGATTTTTGAAAATCAAATGCAAAGAGCGGCCGGGTCGAAATTCGGGGTGATGTCCACGCTGACGGGGTGGCGGTGTCCGGCCGCGAGATGGTGGGCGGCCGCGTAGGCGATCATCAGTGCGTTGTCGGTGCGCAGGCCGTCGGGGGCGAAGCGGAGGGTGATGCCGGATTTTTCCGCGCGGGCGGTCGCGGCCGAGCGGAGGCAGGTGTTGCCGCTGACCCCTCCGCTCATGGAGACAATGGATCTCCCGCGGGCCTTTGCCGCCCGGAATGCTTTCGCCACGAGCACGTCGACGACGGCCATTTGGAACGAGGCGCAGATGTCCGGAAGATCGGCTTCGGAAAATCCCTTTTCCAAGAAGATGCGGACGGCGGTCTTGAGCCCGCTGAAGCTGAAATGGAAATCGCCGGATTCCATCATCCCTCGCGGGAGATCGAAGCGGGAGGGATTGCCCGAGCGGGCGAGGCGGTCGACTTCGGCGCCGCCCGGGTATCCGAGGCCGAGCATTTTCGCGACCTTGTCGAACGCCTCGCCTGCGGCATCATCGCGGGTCCGTCCGAGGAGTTCATATCTTCCAAATGCCTGAACATCGAAAAGCAGGGTGTGCCCGCCGCTCACGACGAGCGCGATGTGCGGCGGGATTTCGGCCTCGCCGAAAAACGGGGAGAGGAGGTGGCCTTCGATGTGGTTGACTGCGAGGAACGGGCATCCGGCCCCGAGCGCGAGGCCCTTCGCGGCGGATGCCCCCACGAGCAGCGCTGCGGCAAGGCCGGGGCCAGTTGTCGCGGCCACGGCATCCAGCTCGGTGAAATCCACGCCGGCCGTGCTGCGAGCAAGATCGACGATGCGGGGCAGAAACTCGAGGTGGTTTCTGGAGGCGACCTCGGGGACGACACCGCCAAACTCCGAATGGATCCCGGCCTGGCTGAAGATCTCGTGCGCGAGCACGCGGTCGAAGCCGTCCAGCACGGCAGCGGCGGTTTCGTCGCAAGAAGTTTCGATGGCGAGGATGCTCACGGTTTCGTCGCCTTGCCTGCGTAGAGGAGCGTGCCCTGCAGCGCATCGACCGCCCGTTCGAGCTGGGGGTCCATGAAAACCTGCGCGTCCTTCGAGCCGTCTTCCTTGGGCCGCCGCGAGCGAAGCAGCTCCGTCTCCTGATCGTATGTCAGCGTGGCCCGGATGTGAGGTGTGACCCCATGCTGGTGGATGAGGTTTTTTCCCGGCGTGAAATATTTTGCTGTGGTGAGGCGGACGGCCGAGCCGTCGGGGAGGGCGATCACGCTCTGGACCGAGCCCTTTCCAAACGTCGTCTCCCCGACAAGGAGTGCGCGGTTCAGGTCCTTGAGCGCGCCCGCCACGATCTCCGATCCGCTCGCGCTCGCGTAGTTCGCCAGGACGGCGAGCGGGTATTTCCGCTGCGGGCCCTTGCGGTTCTCCGTCCTGTATTCCCTGGTCGGCGTTCGGCCCTGCGTGAAGGCCACCATCGTGTTCGCCGGAAGGAACTGCCCGCTGACATCAACCGCGCTGTTGAGGAGGCCGCCCGGATTGTAGCGCAGGTCCAGCACGAGCGCGTCCATGCCCTGCTTCTCGAGCTTGTCGAGCGCCTTGGAAAGCTCGTCCGCCGTGGGCTCGTTGAACTGGGTGATCCGGACATAGCCTATCCGGGCGCCTCCGCGGACGGGAAGGATCCGGGCATCCTTGACGGTCGGGACCTTGATCACCGCGCGGGTAAGCTCGTAGTCCTTGATTTCCTTGGTGGCCGGACGGTTGATGGTGAGGGTGACTTTTTCGCCCACCTTCCCGCGGAGTTTTTCCACCGCCTCCTGGAGCGAAAGCTTGTCGGTGGTCTGCCCGTTGATCTTGAGGATCTGATCGCCCGGCAGGATGCCCGCCGCGAAGCCCGGGGAGTCCTCCATCGGGTTGATCACTGTGAAGATGCCGTTCTTCTGGCCGACCACCACGCCGAGTCCGCCGAACTCGCTCTTCGTGTCCTCCTGCATGCTCTTGAATTCCTCCGGATCCATGAACTGGCTGTGGGGATCGAGTGCGGTGAGCATCCCCTTCATCGCATCGTAGGAGAGCTCCTTGTAAGAGACCTTGGAATCGTCCACATAGTCCTGCCGGATCAGCTGCATGGCCCGGGCGAGGATCTGCATCTGCTCGTAGGGGGAGTCGTCGCCCGGAGTCGGGGAATCCTCCGCGCGGACGGTGATCGTGATCGCAGCAAGGAAGAAGAAAAAGAGCCTGCTCATGTCAGGTCCAACATAACCAATTTTCGGGAAAGGGAAAAATCCTTATAGCCACTGCCGGATTCTGTCCGCATAGCGATTGTAGAGATACCCGAGCAGGAGGAGGACGCTGCCCAGCACCAGGAAGCTCAATATCCGGAACGGAACGTCGAGCCTCCAGACATCGAAGAGAGCAACCCTGCAGAGCGCAAGCGCAAGAATGCTCAAGCCGCCCAGCCGGAAAATCCGGGCGCGCAGGACGAGCCCCGCAAAGAAAACCGCGAGGGCCAGAAGCGCCCATGCGGCGGTGAGGGGAAGGGGGTCGTGGTGGAACCGGACGGTCGCAGTCACCCAGATCAGGAGCGCGAGCAGTCCCGCAACCCCCGCGAACCGCGCCAGCCCGACCGGGGCACGCACGATCCGGGCGAGCCTCTCCTGCCCGAGAAGAAGCAGGCAGCCGAAGACATCCCAGAAAATGTAGCGCGCATCCGACCCGATCGCGTGATCCAGATAAACCAGGAGAGCGGAGATGGCGAGGATCGTTGCGACCGCCTGGCGGAGAGGCCTTGCGCGGGAGAGCACGAGGCTGAGCGCGGCTGCCAGAGCGAGCAGCCAGAACCGGTGGCTCTCCGGAATATAATCACAGACCCATTCCCAGAGGAGAAGGGTTGAGGCAACTGCGAGGAGGCCGCTCGGGAATCTGATGAGCTTATCGCCGTCGGCGACGAGCGGGCCGACCACTGCGGACGCCGTGAGAAGGCCGAGGCCTGTCAGCGACGGCCAGAAACCGGCGCTGCCCATGACGGCAAATTGCATCAGCGCCGAGCCTGCGCCAGCGAGCAGCCCGGAAAATGTCAGCTCGCGGCATTTGTGGAATGTGATGCCCGCCACGAGAACCATGCAGAGAAACGCGGGGCCTGACGCTTCCCATTCATCGGGGAGCTGATCCACGAGAATCGTGCATCCCAGGCCGACCCCGCTGAGCGCAAGGGTGAGCGATGGGAGCGAGACATCCGGGCGGCGGCAGCACAACCAGGCGTTTCCCATCAGGAGAAGAGCCACCAATCCGGCGGTGCCCGGAGATCCGGACTCTGTGAGCGAAACGATGCCGGCGAGCGCGGCGATGATTCCGGCCAGGGGTCCCGCCGCTGCGAGGACGCGCGACGGCAACTGCCTGGCGGCGAAGACCAGCAGAGAAGATTCCACGGCCAGAATGATGGCGAGGCTGTTGCCAGTGAAGTGGATCAGGATCGCGAGCGTCAGGAAGAACAGGGCCTTGGCCAGCCAGGCCGATCCAAGCGGCGTGCCCGGGCCGTAGACCTTTCTGGCAGCCAGCGAGAGGGCGAGCTGGATCAGGCCAAAGGCCAGGGAGATGAGCCAGAGGCTGTCATGGTGGGACGGGGAGATCGCGATGGCGGCCAGGCAGAAGAATGCGGCGTCGTTGAGGGTCGAGAAAACCACCCGCGTCGCACCCGAGACTTTCGGGCCGTTGGTGAGGAACACCCCAACGGAGAAAATGATCCAGTAAAGAGAGAGAAAGCACAGGCGGACGGTGAGGTCCGAATCGCCGGGGACGCTCACCTCCCAGAACCGCCAGCTCTCCGCAAGTCGCCAGTAGAGGTAGGACCAGTAAGTCGCGACCAGCGCCAAAAATGGCACGACCATCCAGCGCTTGCGCGCCATCAGAACCACCGCAGCCAGCGCGAGGATCGCGTTCGACGTGAGCGTGAAGTAGGTGAGGGGATTGACGGCTGACGCGTAGAACGCGAGGACGATCGCGAGCCCGGCCGTGGACTGGGAGTTCCGCCGGTCGGCCATCCAGCCGATGATTCCCGCCAGCGCCACGAGGAGGACTCCGGCCAGCAGCGGGCTTCCGATCACCTTCAGCGAGGGGATGTAATAGGCGGCGTAGGTCGTGTAGTAGATCGCCGCCAGGCCGCCGGCGATGAGGATTCGCGAGTAGCTCCGGAGCGATTCGCGGCCCCGCTCGATGATCAGGCCGATCGCGCAGAGCGCTCCGCCCGCGAGGTAGAGGAGGCCCAGTTTCGCGACGGAGCCAAAATTTTCGACGAGGCTTTTCCAGGCGTAGTTCGCGAGGAAGACGAGGCCGGTGAGCACGATGACAATCCCGATCCGCGCCAGCCAGACCGTGCCGACCTGCATCTCGAATGACGATTCCCTGGGGGCCTTCGGCAGCGGCGGGGGAGAGACTTTGCGGACCGGCTGGATGGCCTCGGGCTCACGCGATTCCAAAAACGGCGGCGGCTGTGGCACCGCGGGTGCTTGCGCGGCTGGAGGCTCAGGCACGGGCGGCGGCCGGGGCGGAGCGATCGGCGGAGGCACTGGCGGTTGAGGTGCAGCCGGCGTCCCGCTGAAGACACTCGATTTTAAATCCGCCAATATCTCATCCAGCCCGGCCAGTTCCTGCCGGAGCAGCGCCTGGCGGCGTTCGAGAGCATCCAGTCTGGCCCGATCCTCATCATTCATCCTGCCAAGAAGCCCTTCCCGCTGGCATCTGTCAACCCGCCGTGTTTCAGGTGGGGATCAAAACTCCGCCTTCGACGGCAGCCGAGCGGCCGGTGGCTCCCCGGGCGCGGCTGTTGATAAGCGGACGGAGGGCGTCCGGCGGAACGCTGAGCCAGCGCGCTTCCGCAGCTGGCATGCCTTCCACCAGGTCGAGCAGGACATCCGGGTCCCGCTCGATCGCGTTCGAGACCTGGCCTTTCGTGAGCTGGATCGAATTGCACGTCGTCCGCGCCAGGATGTAATCCAGATCGCCCCTCAGCAGTTCCAATTGTTCTTCGGTCAAAAGCATAGCGGTCTCCATTCCTGACGGCGGTGAAAGTTTAACTGCTCGTGGGGGGATGTCGAGGAAAGCACCGGAGGCCGGCCATCCGACCAGGCGTCGTATCGGCAAAATGAGGCGCGCCAGCGCGATTCCGGTGTGATCCGGCCATTGGGATCGACCAGCGCGGCGGGGATGCGGACTTCTGCGGTCCAGCCGGATGGCGTGACAGCGGAACGGCTTTCAAAGCCGGGCGGGCGGACCATCAGGTCGGAGGGGGCGAGCTGTTTTTGCCGCATCGCCTCGTAATCGTCGTGGCCGATGCGCAGATGCAGGCGATGGTTGCCAGGTGCCACGTGCATCTCCGTGTAAAATCCGGCCCCCTCTGCCTCCAAAAAGATTTCGAAGACATCTCCCAATTCCCATAAATTCTGGGAATCTGCCGTGGCGAGGGTTGTGACATCTTCGTCTTCCATCTCGCCGCGGACGAGAAGACCCTCCGGATTCCATGCCACCCGCACCAGGGTCTTTGCATGCGGTGGGCCGGGCGGCCAGGAGGTATCGAGCAAAACCGGCGCGGCCGAGGCGAAGGCAAGATCATCACCGGCTTTTGCGGCAGCGATGGAGTCTGCGGAACCCGTTTTTCTAGTCATTGTGAAAGCCGGAACGTGGATTGCTCATGCGTGATCTCGGGGAAGTCTTTCAATATTTCCCGCCAAGATCAATGGCCGCCGCGGGTGCACAAAACTTTCCTGCTTTTGCGTTGTCAAAACGGACGGGAATCCGGCATGGTGCACGATCGTGCTGGATCTCAAGGAAGTAACGCTGTTTATCGGAACCGGGGAGGACGTTCGCCCGCTCCTCTCCGATGTGTCGGTTTCCTTTCCCAAAGGCCACTTCGGGGCGATCATCGGCCCCTCGGGCTGCGGGAAGAGCACAATGCTCAAGGTCATCACCGGGATCGCGCCCGGCGAGGAGGAGGGCTCGATTGTTTGGAACGGACGCGATGTGGCGGAGGAGGATTTTTCGCCGTCGGAAATCGGCTACGTGCCGCAGTTCAGCATCGCGCACGAGGAACTGACCGTCCGCGAGTGCGTCTCCTATGCGATGCGGCTCCGGGTGAGGAGGATGCACTCGAAGGCGCTCGAGGAGGCGGTCGGCAATGTTCTCGAGGAGGTCGGGATGGCCGGGTTCGACGACCGCCTGGTGAGCGTGCTCTCCGGCGGGCAGCGGCGGCGCCTTGCGCTCGCGATGGAGCTCGTCAGCAAGCCGGCGATGCTCCTCTGCGATGAGGTGACCAGCGGGCTGGACCCGCAGTCCGAGGACGAGATCGTCCATCTTTTGCACGGGCTCTCGCGCACGGAAGGCCGGGTGGTTCTCTCGGTCACGCACAGCCTCCGGCACGTCGAGCTCTACGACTCCGTGCTGGTGCTTTACGAGGGCGTGGTCGCCTATCACGGTCCGCCGCAGTTTCTCACGCACTATTTTCGCGCGGGCGACGCGCAGGACCTCTACAAGCAGTTGGAGGTCCGGTCCGGCAAGGAGTGGGCCCAGTCCTGGAAGAAACACCGGCAGGCCTTTGCCGAAACACGCGGCGGACGGGATCTGGTCAAGGCGGTGACATTTGACAGCGCGGGCGCCGAGTCCGCCCCCACGGTCGAGATCAAGCCGGATGCTCCGCCCGATTCGTCGTCGCTTCCCGGCCCGGGAGCCATCAGCCAGTTCCTCACGCTTCTCTCCCGCCGGATGAAGATCTTTTTCCGGAACCGCGCGCAGCTTGCCCTCCAGCTTGGCTTGATTTTCGGCTTCCCGGTGCTGGTCGCGACCTTTGCATGGAACGGCCTGCCCACTGTGAAAAACCTGAGCATGGGACTCGGCCTCGATGTCGTCCAGCAGCTCGTTGAGGCAAAGGAATTTTTGATCCAATCCAGCAAGGTCGGGAGCCTGGTCTCGGGCATTGTCATGTTCCAGGTCGTGCTGCTGACCCTGATGGGGGCGAATAATTCCGGCCGCGAGATCGCCGCCGAGCGGCTGATCTTCGAGAAGGAAAAGCTCGCCGGCCTCCGCCCGCTGAGCTACGTCGCGGGCAAGGCTGTCTTCCTGGGGCTGCTGGTCCTTGCCCAGTCCTTGTGGATGGGGCTGTTCGTCCACTATGTCTGCGGGTTTCCGGGCGACCTTGCCCCGCAGCTCGTCTTCCTCATCCTGGTGAATGCGGCCATGACCTCGGTGTGCCTTGCCGTGTCGAGCTTCCTCGGCTCCGCCGAGCAGGCGTCGCTCGTCTCGATCTACCTCGTCGGCTTCCAGCTGCCGCTCTCGGGCGCGGTCCTCGCCCTGCCGGATTTCCTGGGGGTCCTCGTCAGGCCGTTCATCGCCGCTTACTGGAGCTGGTCGGGCGTTCTCCAGACGCTCAAAGGCGAGCGCTACTACGACATCGTGCAGATGGTCGTGCAGACCGCGCTCTCTCCCGCCGGTCTCTGCGTCTGGGTGCTCTGCTCGCACATCATCATCGGACTTTTCGCCGCCTGGATCGGGTGCCAGCGCCGGAGCCTGGTTTAGGAGCGGTATTAACATAGCGGGCGGTTTTTCCGCCCAGGGCGATGGGGGTTGTCAGCGCCGGATCTCGTCCGGTTTGAGGTCCAGCGCCTCCATGATTTTCAGGGCTGCGAAGGCGTCGTTGGCGGCGTAGCGAAGCTGGCGCGGCGTGAGTTCAGGAGCCGCCCAGTTGCTGGTGGTGGTGGATTTGGATTTCGGAAAGCTCAGGTTGAGCACCGACCCCATGGCCGCCCGCACGCCCATCTGATGCTTGTAGCCCCTCTTGCGAAAGATGTTGTCGAGGTCGAGGACGGCGTTGAGGCTGACTCCCAGGCGGTTCCGGATTTGCCCGTGATCGTTTTTCAGCCCGAACCCCACCTTCAGCAGGCGGTCGGATTCGATCAGGCCGGCGACGACCTTCTGACAAACCTGGCGGTGAAGCTGGAAGATGAAGGCCTTGTCCGTGAGGGCAAACTGGACGACATGCGGCCCGCCGCTTTTTTCGCCGGCGCGGAAGGTCGGCTTCGCCTCGGTATCAAATCCGGCCACGCCTGCGGCAAGGATTTCGTTGGCGGCCGCCACGCACTCGGCCTTTGTTTTTGGAACAAAAATACGGTCGGGAGAAAGTCCGGAGAACGGTTCCAGAAGCGCGGTTTCCGCTTTCGTTGGCGCCAGCGGCCGGGTTTTGCCGTGTGGGTGCAATGCGGGTTTTGGCGGGGTTTTTTCCGGCCGGCCGAGCAGTCGTGAGATCGAGCGGAAAAGCCAGGAGGACGTGCTGGGACGCTTGGCTGTTTTTTTGGCTTTTTGCGGCGGGGACTTGGGCATTCCGGGGAAGAGGCGTGAATTGTAGGGGAGAACGTCACCAACAAGCAATCCCCCGGTGCAGCACCGCTCCATCAGCGCTGCAGGAGGAAGAGATGCGACGCTACAGAAGGAGAAAACCGAGGAGCGTGATGGCGATGATGCCGGCGATGATCGCGCATCCGGCGAGTTCGCCCCGCCAGGTGAAATCCGCGCCGGGCCTCAGCCAGAAATTCATCAGGCGGGAGTAATGAGGCATCACCACATACGTGAGGAAGGCCATGTCGAGGGTTAGAAGAATGAGGAAGGCAACGGGCAGCGGGAGCACGAGAAAGATCGGCGAAAGCAACTGCCGCATCGTCATGATGACCGGGAAGAGGGCGGAGAGAATCACGAGCGCCTGGCGCCAGCGGGCGGGCGGCGCCGTATTTTCGGATGTATCGAACCAGCCTTCAAACCCGCTGCTGATGCGGCGCAGGGTATAGTGGTGCACATAAGCGCGGACTTCCTTCATGAAGTCGTTCCGGACTTTCGACTTCAGCCACGCATCCAGGCTCGCCCGGCTGTCGAACCGCACGACCACGATAAACTCCGGCTCCACCCCGTCCAGCGCGTCGAAGGATTCCGTGCCCAAAAATCCTTTCCACATCCGGACCGCTTCGAGTATGCGCCGCCGCCAATCCTGGAATGCCTCCTCCCTGTCCGGGCGGATGCGATATGCAAAAACCGACGAGGCGGATCCGGCCTGCTTCCGGCCATGGGTGAAAAAGAACTCGAGGGCGGGTGCGGCCAGCAGGCCATCCATTTCCCGGAGCAACTCCTGACGCCGGCTGCTGGCCAGCCATTGTCGCAAGTGGGTTCCCCGGCTGAACCGGTAGAGCACGACATAGGCGTCCTGAATGCCGGGCACCGGAGGAAAAATCTCCGACCCTAGATAGCCCTCGGCCTCGCGGGAGAGCAGCATGAGTTCCCGCATGATCGCTTCCGCCTGCCCCTCCTTGGCGGGAAGCACCCGCCTCCAGACAATCCCGGTGACTCCCGCCGCATCAAACGCTTCCATGCCGGAAACTCGGGATCTCTAAAATACGGAAAGCTCCTCCGGCTTCCGCACGACCGGCACCCCGTCACGCAGCATCTGCTCGACGAACCCGGTGTGGTATTTTCCCTTGCGGAAGTCCGAGTTCCGCATGATCGCCTGCTGGAATGGAATCGTGGTTTTGATCCCGGTGATCATGTATTCGCCGAGCGCGCGGGACATCCGTCGGATGCAGGCCTCGCGGCTGGAAGCGATTGCGATGACCTTTGCGATCATCGAATCGTAGTGCGACGGGATCGGGTAGCCGGCATAGGCGTGGGAGTCGATCCGGATGCCGCGCCCGCCGGGCGCGTAGTAGAGCCCGATGTTGCCCGGGCACGGCTGGAAGCCCTTTTCGGGATCCTCGGCATTGATCCGGCATTCCATGGCATGATGCCGGGGCTGAGCGTTGACGACGTGGTCGCTGAGGTGCTCCCCGGCCGCGACCTGAAGCTGCTGCTTGACGAGATCGCATCCATAAACCTCCTCGGTGATCGGGTGCTCGACCTGAATCCGGGTGTTCATTTCCATGAAGTAGAAATTTCCGGCATCATCCACGAGATATTCGATCGTGCCGGCATTTGAGTAGCCGACCTTTTCGCAGAGTTTGATCGAGGCCTCGCCCATCTTTTTCCGGAGGTCGGGAGTCATGAGCGGGGAGGGGCATTCCTCGACGATTTTTTGATTCCGGCGCTGGAGCGAGCAGTCGCGCTCCCCGAGGTGGACGACGCGCCCGTGCTCGTCGCCGAAGACCTGAAACTCGATGTGGTGCGGGTTGACGATGAACTTCTCGATGTAGACCGCCCCGTTGCCGAACGCCTTTTCCGCCTCCATCCGCGCGGCATGGTAGCCCTGCACGAGGCTGCCCTCGTTGCTTGCGATCCGCATTCCGCGTCCGCCGCCGCCGGCCACCGCCTTGATCATCACCGGATACCCGATCTTGCGCGCGATTTTCACGGCCTCGGCCTCCGAATCCACCGTGCCGTCGCTCCCCGGCGAGATCGGAACCCCGGCATTTCGCGCGCAGTCGCGGGCGGAATTTTTGTCGCCCATCAGCCGGATTGCCTGGGCCGAGGGGCCGATGAACTTGATGTTGCAACTCGCGCAGACCTCCGCGAAGTGGGCGTTCTCCGCCAGGAATCCGTATCCGGGATGGATGGCATCGACGTCCGAGATTTCCGCGGCGCTGATGATCCGGTCGATTTTCAGGTAGCTCGCCGAGCTGGAGGCCGGGCCGATGCAGATCGCCTCGTCCGCGAGCTGCACGTGGAGGCTGTCGATATCCGGCTCCGAATAGACGGCGACCGACTGGATGCCGAGTTCCTTGCAGGCCCGGATAATGCGCAGCGCAATCTCGCCCCGGTTGGCGATCAGGATTTTCTTGAACATGTGACTATTTCAACCGGAACAGGGTCTGGCCGAATTGAACGGGCTTCCCGTTTTCCGCGGAAATCTCGACGACGGTTCCTGAAACTTCCGCCTTGATCTCGTTCATCACTTTCATGGCCTCGATGATGCAGACGACGGTGTCCGGAGTGATCTCCTGCCCGACCGTGACGAAGGGCGGGTTCTCCGGGGAGGGGGAGGCGTAAAATGTGCCGACCATCGGGGACTTGATCTCGATGCCGTCCGCGACTGCCGCTGCGGCGGCTGCCGGCGCCTCGGCAGGGGCGGACGGCGGCAACGCGGGGGCGGCAGATGCCGGAGCGGATGTCACATAGTGAACCGGTCCTCCGGCCTCGCCGGTTTTCATGGTGATTTTGAATCCTTCTTTCTCCATTTTGAAAACGGCGATGCCGTTTTTCTTCATGAGATCGACCAATGTGCGAATTTCTTTAAGGTCCACAGGCTTGTAGTTTTTGACTGAACTCAAAATCCTGACACGCCCGAGTTGGCAGGGTCAAGACAATGGATTGGGATCGGAAGATGAACAAGTGGGCGCTGACGGCGCATCGCCCTCCAAATCGGGCGGCGATCACGCGGCTCCCGACCGGACTTTTTCTTTTTCGCGCTCGCGCTTTTCCTCGAGGCGCTGGATTTCCGAGGCAAGCTGACGGCGGATCTGGTCCTGCTCCGCTGGATCCGCCTTCGTCAGCTCGCCTTCCAGAAGGAGCTTCTTTTCGGCGAGCTTGGCATTGATCTCGCTGTCGACGTCGGCGATCGCCTGCTTCTGCTTCCCGGTGAGGCTGACGGACGGGGCATTTTTTTCCAGGCGGCTCATGGCCAGTTCGTAGGCGGATTTCATGGGAGCCATCCTGCGAAAGTTTTCCGCGCAGAGACAGAAAAATTGCACGCCCGCCCCCGAGTGTGTTTAGTGGCGGCTCCATGGCACATCTGCGGCTTCTGAGCACCGACTTCGACGGCACACTGATCGCGCATCCCTCGAACGGGCGCTGCTCCAGGGCGTTTGCCGACGTCCTGACCCTCCACCGCGAAGCCGGCGGGCTCTGGGCGGTCAATACCGGACGAGGGCTGGAACATGCCATCGAAGGGATCGGGATTTTCTCCGCACCCTATGAGCCGGACTTTCTCCTGACCAACGAGCGCGAAATATTTTTGCGGACGGGTGAGGGGACGTGGGAGCCGGACCGGAAGTGGAACGGGCTTTGCCGGGAGCGGCACGGGCAGCTTTTTTCGCAGGCTGGTGCGGTTTTTTCCCGGATCACCGAGCTGGCCACCCACTCCCCGGATGTCACTCTGATCCATGAAAGTGGCGTGCTCGTCGGTCTGCTCACCACCAGCGAGAAGGTGATGGAGGAGGTGGCAGAATTCATCGGGCGCGAGGCTGGCCACTTTCCGGAGTTCAGCTTCCAAAGGAACACGGTTTACATGCGTTTCTGCCATCGCGACTACCACAAGGGTGCCGCCTTGGGCGGGCTCTGCAGGAGCCTCTCGATTGCGCGCGAGGAGGTGTTTGCGGCGGGCGATCATTTCAACGATCTGTCGATGCTGGACGGAAAGTATGCCGCATTTCCCTGCTGCCCCTCCAACGCGATTCCTGAAGTCAAATCTGCGGTGCACGTCGCGGGCGGCTATGTCGCATCGCTGCCGGCAGCCGACGGCATCGCCGAGGCTTGGAACCATTTTACCAACCAACAATGACGCCCGCGCTTCTCAAAAAACTCCAAACCCGACTCGGAAAAACCGCCGTCCAGACCGATCCGGCACCCGAGTATTCCGGCGACAAATGGTTCGCGCGGACCCGGCCGGATGTCGTCGTATTTCCCTCCTCGACCGCGGAGGTCTCGTTCGTTCTTCGCGAGGCCTTCCGCGCCAATGTGCCGGTGACTCCGCGCGGCGCCGGCTATGGCTATGTCGGCGGGTGCACCCCGGTCCACAAGGGCATCGTCCTCGCGCTCGACCGCATGAACAGGATCCTCGAAATCCACCCGAAGGATTTTGTGGCGGTGGTCCAGCCGGGTGTGATCACCGGCGACCTCCAGGCGGCGGCAAAGAAGAAAAACCTTTCGTATCCTCCCGACCCAGCGAGCCTCAAGGACTGCAGCATCGGGGGAAATATCGCCACGAATGCCGGTGGCCCGCGATGCCTGAAATACGGGGTCACCAGAAACTACATCCTCGGCCTCGAGGTGGTTCTTGCCGACGGGACGATCGTCCGTTGCGGCGGGCGGACCCACAAAAACAAGACCGGTTTCGACCTTGTCGGCCTCTTCACCGGGTCGGAGGGGCTGCTCGGGATTGTCACCGAGGCCACCCTCCGCCTGATCCCCCTCCCGCCGGCACACGCCGCGCTCTCCGCCGGCTTTGCGACGATGGATGCGGCCGCGGCTGCCATTCAGGCCGTGTTCGCCGGCGGGTTTCTGCCCGCAGCCGTCGAGGTCGCGGATCGATTCACGCTCGATGCCGCGCGGGCGTTCAATCCCGGAGCGGATTTTCCCCCGGGCAACGCGCAGGTCATCCTCGAAGTCGACGGCCAGCCTGATTCTGTCCGCAGCGAGGCGGCCGCGCTCGAAAAAATCCTGCTGTCCGCCGGCGCCCTTGCCGTGAGCAAGGCGACCACGCCCAAGGCCTGCGACAAACTCTGGGGGCTCCGGCGAGCCTACTCCCAGTCGCTCAAGGCGACAGGCCTGAAAAAACTCAACGAGGACATCGTTGTCCCCCGCGGTCGGCTGGTCGATCTTGTGCGCTTCGCGGAGCGCCTGCAGAAAAAATCCGGATTTCCCATCGCCTGCTTCGGCCATGCCGGCGACGGCAACATCCACACCAACATCATGGTCGCGGATCCGGACAGGCCCGCCGTCCAAAAAAAGTCCCGGGCCGCGCTCGACGCGCTGTTCCTCCAGGTGCTTGCCTGGAACGGATCGATTACCGG
Source organism: Verrucomicrobiota bacterium (assembly GCA_026398275.1). Classification (GTDB taxonomy): domain Bacteria; phylum Verrucomicrobiota; class Verrucomicrobiia; order Chthoniobacterales; family Terrimicrobiaceae; genus QYQL01. Next base: position 38,113 of record JAPLTF010000067.1, on the reverse strand, counting down.
CGAGCACGGGATCGGCCTCGCAAAAAAGCCGTGGTGGAACCAGGCCGTCCCGCAATCCACACGCGAACTTCACGCCACGCTCAAATCCGCACTCGACCCAAGGGGGATCCTCAATCCCGGGAAATTTGTGTCGAGCTCCAGCCTGCAACTTCCTGGAGGATCTCAACGACGATAACCGCCTCCGCGCTTTCGGCCTTGGTACCACCAAGCCCCCCTCCGCATGGGAAAAACCAGCCTGACACGATTGTTGAAGAAATACCTTGCATCGGGGCCGGTCACGACTACGGTCCGCTCAAGGCCCTCACGGGGCATGGTATCTTGCTAGTTGCGTTTCTTCCGGTGAAAGCCGGGTTCTCTCAGTGGCGATTTGAAATCCGGTTCTCGGAAACAGCCGCTCAGACGAGCCTTAATAAAACACAACTATGTCAAACAAACTCTATGTCGGGAATCTTTCCTTCGACACCACTCAATCAGATCTCAGCGATCTTTTCTCACAAGCCGGATCCGTCACCGAGGCGGCTCTGATCAACGACAAAATGACCGGCCGCTCGCGCGGTTTTGCATTCGTCACCATGTCCGACGCAGCGGGTGCCGCGGCGGCAACCGCGAAGTTCAACGGAATGGAGCTTCACGGCCGGAACCTTACGGTCAATGAAGCCAAGGACCGCGAACCAGCCGGCGGCGGCGGTGGCGGCCGCAACTTCGGCCCGGACCGTCGTCCAGCCGGCAAGCGCTACTAACCAATCAACAAAAACGCCCCGGTTCGCGCCGGGGCGTTTTTTTGTGCCTGTGAGCCGAAAGCCTTCGGATCCGTGGCGGAGGGCGAGTCTGAGCGATTTTTTAAAGCGAGGAATTTCCGCCGGGGTCCGCCCATCAGGCCGCGTGACAGCCGTGTCCGCATCCGCCGGCGGCTGTCTCGGTCTGGATGGTCGCGTGTTCGATGCCGAAGTGCTCGTGAAGTTCATGGGAGAGCTCGTGCAGGAGCGCGTCCGTATCCCCGACGCCGGAGATCTCCACATGGGCGCTGAGGGCGGTCTTGTTCGTGCTCAGCGGCCAGACGTGCAGGTCGTGGATTCCGACCACTCCGGGTTGCGACCGGAGCCAGGTTTGCAGCGCCTTGAGATCCACGCTTTTCGGGGCGGCATGGAGAGCGAGGTTGAGGGATTCGGTGAGGAGTTCCCAGGAGCTGAGAAGGATCATGACCGCGATCGCGATCCCCACGAGAGGATCCACGATGGTCCATCCGGTGAGGAGCACCACTCCGCCGGCGATCACCACCCCGAGTGAAACCCCTGCGTCGGCCGCCATATGGATGAATGCCCCGCGGATGTTCACATCCCCCTTGCTGCCCTTCATGAAGAGGAGTGCCGTCGCACCGTTGATGAGGATTCCGATTCCGGCCACGACCATGAGCGTGCCCCCGGGCACTTCTTCAGGATGGCGGAGCCGGGCGATGGATTCCCATAAAATCAATGTGACCCCGCCAACGAGAAGGAAGGCATTGATGACGGCGGACTGGATGCTCACCGCCCCGTAGCCGTAGGTGAAGCGCCCCGACGGCTTCCGGCTCTGGAACCAACAGCCGACCCACGCCAGAACGAGGCTGATGACGTCCGCAAAGTTGTGAACCCCGTCGGCCACAAGCGCCATCGAGTCCGAGCGCAGGCCGATGAGAACCTCGACAACCACAAACGCCGTGTTGAGCGCGATCCCGATCGCAAACGCCGCCCCGAATGATTGCGGCGCATGGCCGCCGTGGTCGTGATGATGCCCTTCCATGGACTGCAAGGTTGTCCAGGAACTCGCGGCCGGCTAGAACATTTTGCATGCCCAACCGCATCGAATCCCTGACCCGAGAAATCCGCGCATTCCGCGACGCGCGGGACTGGCGGCAGTTTCACAATCCGAAGGAGCTGGCCGTGGCGATTACCGCCGAGGCCGGCGAGCTTCTCCAGCATTTCGTCTGGCAGAGCGCCGAGCAGTCGGAGCAGCGTGTGAGCGATCGCAGGCCCGAACTCGAATCCGAGATGGCCGACATCGCAATCCTCCTCTTCGAGATGGCGGACAACTGCGGGATCAACCTCGCCGATGCCATCCGTGCGAAGCTCGCCCGCAATGAGGATCGCTATCCGGTCGCGAAAGCGAAGGGATCGAACAAAAAATACAACGAGCTTTGAGCGAGGGGATCCCCCATCGCAGGCGGCCGCGCTACTCCGGAAAAAACCCACGGAGGTTCGAGGAAAAATACAAGGAACTCTCGCCGGAAAAATATCCGGAGACCGTGGAAAAAGTTCTGGCCTCGGGAAAAACCCCTGCTGGATCGCATGTGCCGATCATGGTCGCAGAGATCCTGGAGATCCTGCACCCGAGGCCGGGGGAGGCCGCCGTGGATTGCACGCTCGGGCACGGGGGGCACTCCTCGGCGATCCTCCCGAGGCTCCTGCCGGGCGGGCTGCTCCTCGGCCTCGATGTCGATCCGCTGGAGCTGCCGAAGACCGAAGCGCGCCTGCGGGCCATGGGATTCGGGCCGGACGTTCTCATGGTCCGGAGATCGAATTTCGCCGGGCTTCCCCAGGCGATGGCGGCGGAAGGTCTGGGCGGGGCGGACTGCATCCTTGCCGACCTCGGGGTTTCGTCGATGCAGCTCGACACTCCCGGCCGGGGGTTCTCGACAAAAGTTCCCGGCCCGCTGGATATGCGGATGAACCCCGCGCGCGGGATCTCCGCCGCGCAATTATTGAAGACCCTCGTTCCTGCATCTCTCGCAGCGATTCTGCGGGAGAATGCCGATGAGCCGCACGCCGGGATGATCGCGCCCGCGATCGCAGGAAAGGAATATTTCCTCACCACGGATCTCGCGGATGCCATCCGCGCCTGTCTGCGCTCGGTGGGCGGTGATGAAACCGAGAAGTCGGTGAGGCGGGTTTTTCAGGCACTGAGGATCGAGGTCAACGAGGAGTTCAGCGCGCTCGACAACCTCCTGCGCGTCCTGCCGGGGAGCCTGAATCCGGGCGGCCGCGTCGCCGTCCTGACATTCCACTCCGGCGAGGACCGCCGCGTGAAAAAGGCCTTTCAGGCCGCGCACCGCGAAGGCATTTACACCGGAATCTCCGACAACGTGACGCGTCCCTCCCCGGGCGAATGCCGCGCCAATCCGCGGGCGACGTCCGCCAAGCTCCGCTGGGCGGTCCGCTGAGTGGCGAGGATTACCGCCCCGCGATTTCCCGCACCTGATCGAGCGATTCGACCCGCTGGAGCTGCTCGCGTAGGCGCGGGCCGCCGGGCATCCCGCGCGTGTAGGCCATAAGCCTTGCCCGCATCGACCTCATCGCGAGATCCTCGCGGCCGCCCCACCATTCGATCTCCTTGGCGCAGTGGAGGAAGATCAACTCCCACTGCTGCTCCAGGGCCGGCGGCTCCGGGCAGGGCATTCCTGCCAGCACTTGCCGGATTTCGGAAAATATCCATGGGTGATGCATCGCGGCGCGCCCGATCATGAGCCCGGCCACGCGGGTTTCCTGAAGCCGCTGCAGAGCGATCGCGGCGCTGCTGATGTCGCCGTTGCCGATGACGGGGACAGAGACGGATTTCGCGACCTCCCCGATGACCGCCCAGTCTGCCGGACCGGAATATCCCTGCGCCTTGGTTCGCCCGTGCACGGCGATCCGGCGGATTCCCTCGGCTTCGAGAATGCGCGAAACCTCGACCGCATTCACCGAATGGGCATCCCAGCCGATCCGGATTTTTGCGGTCACGGGCACGTCGCCTGCGGCTTTGACCACCGTCCCTGCGACGCTGGCCAGCAGAGGACAGTCGCGCAGGAGCGAGGATCCGCCGTTCTTGCAGACGACTTTGTTGACCGGGCAACCGAGGTTCAGATCGATAAAATCCGGGTTCACCCAGTCAATCACCGCGCGCGCTGCCTCCGCGAGGTGGGCGGGGTTCGCGCCGAAGAGCTGGACTCCGAGCGGCCGCTCCTCCGGGTGGAATTCCAGATACCGCTTCGTTCGTTCGTTGCGATGGAGAATCCCCTCGGCCGAGACGAATTCCGTGGTGAGCACGTCGGCACCGAACCCTTTGCACAGGCGGCGGAACACGGTGTTGGTCACCCCTGCCATCGGGGCAAGAAAAAGCAGCGGGCGTGGAGTCATCGGGACGGATCGCATTTTCTGCAGTCGCCGCTGCGGCGGGGGCTCACCCGGTCGTGGTCTCGGGTGAGAGGAGCGCGCTGACTTCCTTCTGGACCGCGGGGATCTGGTCGAAGCTCAGGTGCGGGTTGGCGAGCACGATGGTCTCTCCGGTCGCGAGGTGCTCGTAAACGAGCATGTCCTCGTCCTGGCTCTCCACCGGACGAAGCAGCCGCTTGCGCTCCAGCATGAGGGCGAGGATGTAACGCACGTTTGCATACGCGGGGTCGTTCTCCGCGACCAGGCGGCGCAGAAGGCCCTCCGCATCGTCGCGGGGGAGGGGCTCCGGACGCGGCGGGGCCGGCGGCTCGTATTTCGAGCGCCAGAATGAGAAAGGCTGGATGTTGTCATTCCGCGACTCCCAGGCTTCTTCCGAAAGATCCTCCCGGCGGAAGCCCTCCCCCTCGCGGATCAGCATCGTATAGAAGGCCTCCCCGGGCTGGAATTCCACTCCGGTCCTTGAGCACACGTGCGCCCGTGATTTGATTTCCCAGTCGGCTTGCATGATTTAAAGTCCCGGAATCCTCAGCTTCGGCAGCTCGCGGTTCGTGGAGCGATACCAGACCAGCACCAGGCCGATCGCAAAAAAGAAAATCACCGGCCCCCACGCCGCGATGAACGGCGGAATCCGCTGCCCTTTTCCAAGCGCCACGAAAAGGCTGCTCGTGAACACCAGCGAGAAGAACATCGCGATCGCCACGGCGACTCCGCCGAGGATGCCCCGCCTCGAATAGACGATCCCCATCGGGGCCGCCAGAAAGACGACCACCAGGCAGAACCACGGCAGGGCCCATCGATAATAAAGGTGCGTGCGGTAGGCTGCGAGCCGCTTTTCGGGAAAATCGCTATTGTAGGTGAGGTAATCCTCCAGTTCGGGAACAGCGAGGAATTCCGGGTTCATCACTGAGCTGAGGATCCGCCAGGGGGTCTCATTCCAGCCGTTGATCACCAGCGTGTCCTTGAGTTCGGATTTCGTGATGTCCCCGTTCGGGGCCATCTCCACATACCTTGCGTTGGAGAGAATCCATTGCTTCATCTCGGGCTGGTAGTTCGCCTCGCGGGCATACCATTGCTGCAGGATGTCGCCGTCCGCATTTTGTTGGAGGATCTGGATGTCGCCGATCTTCCCGCGCTGGATGTTGATGCGCCGCATGAACCATGTGCGAAGCTCTTCGCGGTTCCGGAACAGGTGGCCGAAGACCGCCTCCGTCCGCTTTTCTCCGCGCTTGATGTCCCGGACCATCTGCTTTTTTGCCGCCGCCGCGTGCGGGGCTCCCGCGAAGTTGAAAAATGTCGTCACCAGCGACAGGAGCACGCCGACCGCTATGAGGGGGACAAGGATCCTCGTCACGCTGAGCCCGGCACCGAGCATCGAGATGATCTCGTTCGAGCGCGACATGGCGGTCAGCGAATAGAGCAGGCCCAGCAGGAGGCCGATGGGAAGGCAGACGACGACGAGCTGCGGGATCTGCGACCCGTAGTATTCCATCAGGACGTCAAAACCCGCATGGCCCTGGATGAAGTCCGGCAGGTTGTCGCTCAGATCGAAAATGAACCAGATCCCGATAAACCCGAGAAAGCAGTAGGCGAACGGTGTCGCAAATTTTTGGAGAATATATCGGTCGAGAATCGTCATCTGGCGAAAGGTTGAATCTAGCGGGCCAGCCCGCGCACGTCAACGGCTTCATCCCCCGACCGGAATCGCTGGAGGGACCGTGCTGTCCGGTCCGATCTATTCAAGGGCCGACACGGCGGTCGATCCTCCATTTCGGAAATGGATTTCTCAGGGTTTCGCAGCTTCCGGAGAGGAGAGGCAGGCTTCCAGCGCATCGGCGACGGATTCCGTGGAGATCTCGTTCATGCAGCGGAAATCGAGCGGGCAGTCGCGGAGGAAGCAGGGGCTGCATTCGACCTGATGGCGGATGGCGCGGCTTCGGGGGCCGCGCGGGCCGGTGAAGGCGGGCTCGGTCGAGCCGAAGATCGCGACGAGGGGGACGCCGAGAAAATCCGCGAGGTGCATCGTGCCGGTGTCATTCGTCAGCAGGGCGGAGAGTCCGCAGAGGGTGTCCATCAATTCGTCGAGCGTGGTTTTTCCGGTGAGGTCGGAGACGTTCGGGAGTCCGGCGGAGAGCGAGCGGGCGGTTTCGGAATCGGCGGTCGTGCCGAGGACGACCCACCGGCAGGGCATCAGGGCGTTGATGAGCTTGATGACCTCGCGGAAGCGTTTCACCGGCCAGCGTTTTGCAGGCCCATATTCGGCACCCGGACAGAGTCCGAAGACGATCTCGCTTTTCGGCGGGTTCCATTGGGGGACCAGCGGCGGGGGAGTGACAGCCCCGCAGTGCGCGGCGATCCTCCAATACCGCTCCGCATGGTGTTCCGGCTGGCGCAGCTTTTTTTTCGGAGGGGGGATGATCTGGTTGAGGAGAGCCTTGCGCGAGTGGCCGGCGAATCCGGCGCGGCGGGGAATTCCGGCCAAGCGAACCTCCAGTGCGGACCGGAGGGAATTTGTGAACAGCACGGCCGCCTCGAAGCGGCCGCGGAGTTTTGCGGCGATGGAAAATACGGAGTCCTCCTTTGAAAAGCCGATGACCTCATCGACCCCGGGAATCCTCCGCCAGAGCCCGGCCAGCTTCTCCGGAGCGAGGACCGAGAGCCGGACGTCCGGGCGGCTGGTCTTGAAGGCGCGCGCGGCCTGCAGGCACATGACCGCGTCGCCCAGCCAGTTCGGCGAGCGCAGGACGATCCGGAACGGCCGGAGGTTTTTTGAGTCGGGCGGGACGAATGTGCCGCGCTTCGCGGAGGCGGTGAGAAAGTTCGGCCACGGCATTTTCCAGCGGTTGTGGACCCAGAACCAATCCTGCGGAGAGACGCGGATCTGGCGTTCGAGCGCGGCGTTGATGTCGGCCGTGAGCTTTTCCGGCTGGTCCGCCGTCCATGGAATCTCCTCGCTCAGGACGACCCTCCATTTCGCGAATCCGGCGGTGTAGATGGCCACGGGGATGACCGCCGCGCCGGTCCGCATGGCGAGGGTGGTGGCGAGCGGGGAGGTCGAGGAGAGGCGGTTGAAAAATGGCGTCCAGATTCCTCCGTCGCCGGCATTCTGGTCCACGAGGACGCCGACAATCCCGGGCTCGCGGAGCAGTGCGATCGCTGCATTGAAGCCTTTCTTTCTGTCGAATGTCGCCACGCCGAGCCTCCGGCGGTCGCGGTTGACGAGGTCGTCCACGAGGGCGTTGCGGAGCGACTGGTAGACGGTTCCGAACCGGGCCTCCGGGACCTGGAAAATGAGCTGGGCATAGAGTTCCCAGTTGCCGATGTGGTTGATCGCGAGGACGACCGGCCGGCCGTTGGCGATGTTCGTGCGGATGCGGTCGAGGTTTTCGATGACGGCGATCCGCTGGATGTCCTGCTGCGGCACCGCGGGGATTTTGAAGGCGCAGACCGCGTTCGCCCCGAGCGTCGTGAAGTGTTTGAACGTGAGCGCCCGGATTGCGGTTTTCGATTTTTCTCCCGCGAAGGCCTTGCTGAGATTTTCGCGGGCGAGCCGCCGGTAGCCGGGAAGGATGAGCCACATCAATGCTCCGACCGACTGGCCAAGGAGAAAGCAGACCGCCAGTGGCAGGCGGCGCACCGTGCCCACCAGAACGGAAACTACAATGTAAACCAAGCGATCGGCCATGTCGGGGAACAATTAGCCGCAACTCGGGCCCGCCGGAAAGCAAATCCCTCGCATCACCAGAGCGAGAGCGTCTTTTTCGGGAAGTTGATTTCCAGCAGACCCCGCTGGATGAGCGGGCTTCCGAGAATTCCCTGACCGGAGAGATACGGCACCTCAAAGACCGCGTAGGGGAGGTCCTGATAGCGGACGCCTCCGATCCAGGTTTCATCGGCGAGACCAAGCAGCGCGGTCTCCTTGCCGAGCTTTCCGCCGTCGCTGATCTTTGTCACCGCATCGATCTTGTGGAAGTGGCTTTCGATGCCATCGACGTTCGGCAGGAGGTTGATCTGGGCACCGCTGTCGAAGATCACCCGCCGGGTCGTTTCCCCGATCTTTATGGGGAAAGACGGCGCATGAAGAAAATACGAGAACGGGATCACCGCCTTTGCGCTGCGGGGGCCGGTTGAGTTTCCATCGGCCGTGCGCACATCGAGCCGCCGGTTTTTCCAGTCGAAGACGACCGCGCACTTTTTGAGCTGCTCGTGCCCGATGGCGCCGAGAAGCGGGCTGATCGCCGGCGTCTCCATCATCGAAAAGTCATGCAGCTGCCCGCGGATCCCCTCCACATGGAGCTGCCCCCATCCGAACGAGCGGACCCCGCACGTCCCCCAGCGCGGCTTGATCCCCTGCACCGTGCTCGTGAAGCCAGGGAGCTCGTTGCGGGAGTCCGACGAAAAATATTCCTTGTTCAGGAGAAGGCCGGAGCTGCCGGTGTCGAACAGGAAGAATCCGGTCCGCTCATTGACGCGGGCGCGCACGAACATCAGCCCGTTGGCTTCGGCGAACGGGGAGGAGAACGCGTGAATGACCTGAGCCTCCGGAGTCTTCCACACCGGGACCGGATCAATCGTGCGGATCCGCAGCGAATCGTCGAACCCGAGCCGTTCCTGCAGCACGGCATTTGAGAAATAGAACGCCGCCTTCACATCGAGTCCGCCCCGCGTTTTGGAAATCGAAAGAATCTGAAAGCGCGTGATCGCCGCCGGAGGCCAGTGCATGCCGGCCTTCAATCCCGCCCGCGACATCTCATCCGTCATGCCGTCGACCTGGATCGTCTCCCCGAGCAGGGCGAAAAGCTTTTCGGCCGACCGCTGGTTCAACGCCTCCTGATACCGGCCAATGACCGCACGGATCCCGCGTGCCTGCGAGGGCGCGATCGAGAGGCTCTGGCAGCCGGACTGAAAAACCAGGAGGCCGGCGAGAAGGGTCGCCAGCGGGGCGAGTCCGAAACGCTCAAACAGGGAGGATCTCATGCTTTTGTATTCGCGGTTTTTTCGGGGCCGTCGAGATCGAAGACGCGAACCGTTCTTTTGCGATCTTCGCTTCGTCGTCAATCCGGTGGGCAGGGAATGATGGAAACCCTCTGCATTCCCGTGTATTGGGGTTGGTGGAATGCGATCATTTCTCAACGAGTTTCATGCCGAGGCCGGACGTGCGCTGGTGGACCGCGGGAGCGAGCTGGAGCTTGCGCTCTGCTGTTTGATCTCGGGCGGGAACCTGCTCATCGAGGACGTGCCGGGGGTTGGAAAGACGACGCTGGTGAAAGTGCTGGCCCGCGTGCTGGGGCTGGATTTCAAGCGGGTGCAGTTCACGAACGACCTCCTGCCGTCCGATATTCTCGGCAGCCAGGTCTTTGATGCGGCGCGGCAGGTGTTCACGTTCCACCGCGGCCCGATTTTTGCGCAGCTCGTCCTCGGCGATGAGCTCAACCGTGCGTCCCCGCGCACCCAGAGCGCCGTTCTGCAGGCGATGGACGAGCATGAGGTCACGATCGAGGGGCACACGCATTCGTTGCCGGAGCCGTTCTTTTTTATCGGCACGCAGAATCCCCACGACCAGACGGGAACGGCCCCGCTGCCGGAGTCGCAGGTCGACCGGTTTCTCATGCGGATCGAGCTCGGCCCGCCGGAACGCACGACCCAGCGGAAATTGCTGGTGAGGGACCGCGAGCGCGGGGGCGGACTCACATTTGATTTTCAGTCGCTGCGGAACCTGTCCTCGCCGGCGGAGCTTTTGCAGTGGCAGGGGGAGGCGGCAAACATCCATGTCTCCGAGGTGGTCGCCGAATACATTCTGGACCTCTGCGAATCGGCCGCAGGGCGCGGCTGGACGCTGTCCCCGCGGGCCGGGCTCGGCCTCCAGCGGTCCGCGCAGTCGTTCGCCCTGCTCAACGGGCGCGCCCACGTCCTTCCCGACGACGTGCAGGCGGTCTTCCTGCCCGTGGTGACGCACCGCCTTGCGCAGTTTGCGGCGGTCGCAGGGGATTCCCGCGAGGCCGCCGGGATGGGCCGCACGCTGGTCGCCGAAACGCCGGTGCGGTAAATTTTCCATTTTCCTTTTTGGCCGGCAACCGCTTTGCTTCCCGTTCCCACACCATTTCCAACATGAAACTTGATATTCCCACACTTGAACTGGCTGCCCGCGATGCGCGCGGCCTTGCGATGGACGCGATCACGAAATGCAAATCCGGCCATCTCGGTCTTCCGCTCGGGACCGCTGATGTGGGAGCCGTGCTCTACGGGCATTCGATGAGCTACAACCCCGATGAGCCGCGCTGGCTGAACCGCGACCGGTTCATCCTCTCCGCCGGCCATGGCAGCATGTTCCTCTACGGCTGGCTGCATCTGTCCGGATTCGACCTGCCGATGGAGCAGGTCAAAAATTTCCGCCAGCTTCACAGCACGACTCCCGGGCATCCGGAGTTTCATGAGACGCCCGGCGTCGAGGCAACGACCGGGCCGCTCGGCCAGGGGGTTTCGAATGCGGTCGGCTACGCGGTCTCGGCGAAGATGTGCGAGGCGAGGTTCAACACCGCCGAACACGCGATCTTCGACCACCATGTCTTCGCGCTTGCGGGGGACGGCTGCCTGCAGGAAGGCGTGGCGCAGGAAGCCAGCGCGCTCGCCGCGCACCTCGGACTGGACAACCTCATCCTCATTTATGATTCCAACAACGTGACCCTCGATGCCATGGCTCCGGTCACGCAGAGCGAGGACACGGCCGGGCGATACCGCGCGTATGGCTGGGATGTCCAGGAGATCGACGGGCACAATTTGCACGAGATCGCCAACGCGCTCGACAAGGCGAAATCCGCGACCAGCGGGAAGCCGCAGTTCATCATCGCGAAGACGCTGATTGGAAAAGGCATCCCCGAGGTCTCGGGCACGAACAAGGCCCACGGCGAGGCCGGCGTGAAGTTTGTCGCCGAGGCAAGAAAGGCGCTCGGGCTTCCGGAGGAGACGTTCTTTGTCTCGCCCGAAACCCGTGCCTATTTCGCCTGCCACAAGGCCGGCCAGAAAACCGCCTATGCGGAGTGGGAGAAAAAATTCCAGACCTGGCGCGCGGCGAACAAGGACCTCGCCCGGGAGCTCGACGATGCCATCGCCGGAAAAGTTCCGGACCTGCTGAAAGTGATCCCGCCGTTTGATCCCGCTGTGAACATCGCCACGCGGAAAGCCGGCAGCGATGTCCTGCAGCCCGTCGCCCACGCCATGCCGCTCCTGGTCAGCGGCAGCGCCGACCTCCACGGCTCGACGCTCAACTACATCAAGAACGGCGGGGATTTCAACCGCGAGAATCGTGCGGGAAGGAACCTGCACTTCGGGATCCGCGAGCACGCGATGTGCGGGCTCATGAACGGGCTTGCCTACGACGGAATCTTCCGCCCGAGCGGCGCGACATTTCTGGTGTTCAGCGACTACGGGCGGCCATCGATCCGCATTGCGGCTCTCTCGAAGCTGCCGGTCGTCTATATTTTCACCCACGACTCGATCGGGGTCGGCGAGGACGGCCCGACGCACGAGCCGGTGGAGACGGTCGCCGCGCTGCGGGCGATCCCCGGGCTGGATGTCATCCGCCCGGCGGACCCCGAGGAAACTGCCGGCGCATTTGCCGCCGCATTCGAGAAGACCGACGGTCCGACGATGCTCGTGCTCTCGCGCCAGAATCTGCAGACGCTGAATGAAATCCCCGTCGACGTCCGCCGCGAGGGCGTGTTCCTCGGCGGCTACATCGCGAAGAAAGAGGCCGCCCCGCTCAGCCTCATCCTGCTGGCGACGGGCAGCGAACTCCAGCACGCGATCAAGGCGGCCGCGGATCTCGGACCCGGAACCCGCGTCGTCTCGATGCCGTGCTTCGAGCGCTTTGAGGCGCAGAGCGCGGAATACAAGGAATCCGTCCTCCCCGCCGCCTGCCGCAAGCGCGTCTCGATCGAGGCAGGCGTCTCGGATCCGTGGTTCCGCTACGTCGGCCTCGACGGCCGCACCGTCGCCGTCGACCGCTTCGGCCTCAGCGCCCCCGGCAACACCGCGATGGAGGTGCTCGGAATCACCGCCGCACATCTCGTGGAAGTGGCCAGAAGCCTGTAGGCGGACCGATCTCCTGAAGTTTCTGACCGATGATCCAGGAACTCATTGATCGAGTGACAAAGGAGGCAGGGAAGCGCGGGCTGGATCTGCTTTTGATCGGAGGGCAAGCAGTTTCAAAGCTGGGGCATTCGCGGATGACGCTGGATGTGGACTTTCTGGTGCGATCTGAGCAGCGCAGGGAGTGGGAGGCGATGCTGGCCGCATTCGGATACACTTGTTACTCGGAGGGGAATGCGTTCGCGCAGTTCAGTGGGAAGGTCGGGTGGCCGAGGGTGGATTTGATGATCCTGGACGATGCCACGTTCGCAAAACTCTCCGCCGAGGCAACTGGGAGCGACGCGGTGAAAACTCCATCTGCGCGGCACATGGTTGCGCTGAAGCTTCATGCGGCACGCAGCCCGGACCGCTCGAAACCGGATCAGGATTGGGAGGACATACGGCAGCTTGTGATGCTCCATCGCCTCGATCCTTCGGAAAGCACTTTTCGCGATTTGATACTTCGTTACGGCGGGAACGAATCGCTGGCGCGGATCGTGGAAATATGGCAGCGTTTCATCAAACAGGGGGCCTGAAATGAGACCAGAAGATGATTTTGAGTTGCCGGTTTTTGACCGCCCGATGGACGAGACGCCGTCGCCGATGACGTATGAGCAGGCAGTGGCGGCATTTGAGGAGATCATCCAGACAATGCACCTGCGGGAAGAAGAAGTCCTTCGTCGTGAGGTGATCGAGCCATTTGTGATGTAGCCTCGTGAAAACTATTCAGTCCCGCGCACGCCGGAAAATGTGATTCTGGTGCCCTGAATCGGGAATCAAGGCAAAGCGACAACCATCTGGCTTCAAATATTTCACTTTCACGCAGGGTGGCTATTCGCAAAGCTGAGGCCCGCCGCCAAGCATGGATCAAAGCCATTCGCCAATGCAGGAAGCCTCCTCCGTCCGCCGGGTGACATGGTGTTGTTACCTGGGCATGTTCATCCAGGCGCTGGTGATCAATATCACCCCGCTCCTGTTTATTCCGCTGCGGAAGGAGTTCGGGCTGACATTCGAGCAGATCGGGCGGCTGATCCTGGTCAACTTTCTCACCCAGTTGCTGGTCGATCTCGTGTGCACGGCCGTTGCGGATCGCGTGCATCCAAAACCGCTGATCGCCGCCGCCAACGCGCTGTCCGCGATCGGGCTGTGGATCTTCGCGCTGTCGCCGGCGTTTCTGCCCAGCCCCTATGCCGGATTTGTTTTCGGAACGATCGCCTTCTCGATCGGCTGCGGCCTTCTTGAGGTTCTGCTGAGTCCGCTGATCAACGCGCTGCCCTCGGAGAACAAGAGCGGGGCGATGGCCGTGCTGCATGCGTTCTATCCGATTGGAAAAGTGGCGGTCATCGTCGTGACCGGGCTGGCGCTGTATCTGCTCGGCGCGGGATCCTGGCCGTGGGTCATGCTTGCGTGGAGCCTGCTACCGGTCACCAACACGGTGGCATTCCTTCTCGTTAAACTTCCGCCGCTCGCGAACCCGGACCTCCGCCACACGCTCCGGTCGATGCTGCGGAATCCCTCGATCTACTGGCTTCTGGCGGCCATGGCGCTTGCCGGGGCAACCGAGGTGACGATCGCGCAGTGGACGTCGGCCTACGTCGAAACCGCTCTCGGGTATCCGAAGGTGATCGCCGATCTTGTCGGATTTTTTCTCTTCGGCGTCGGCATGATTGTCGGGCGCCTCTGGTTCGGATTCAAAGGCGGGCACGCCAATCTGGGACGGGTGCTGCTGTGGAGTGCCCTGCTCTCAGCGCTCACCTGCGCGGTCATGGCGGTCTCGCCATCGGCGATCATTGCGCTGGTCGCCATCGGGCTTTCCGGGGTCTTCGTGAGCATGCTCTGGCCGGGGACGATTTCGATGTCCGCAGCGAGGTATCCGCTCGCCGGCGCATCGATGTTCGCGCTGCTGGCCGCAGCGGGAGATGGCGGGGCCGCGCTGATGCCGTGGCTGGTCGGAGTGATTGCGGATCAGGGCACCAGCCTCAGAACCACTTTCATCGGCAGCATCCTCGGTCCGGACATGAGCCTGCAGGCGTTCGGCTTAAAGGCGGCGTTCCTAGCGACTTCGCTGTGTCCGCTGCTTATGATTCCGGTGATTTTTGCAATGTTGAGGAATCGTCGCGCGGGGCAGGGTTGATTTTCCCCATTTTTGCTTCGGCTTTGGTGCTGGAGGGACGACCGCTGTGTCGTCCGTGAAATGCGACGGACCGGACGGCGCCGGTCCCTCCAAAATGTTTCGATGGCGGTCGGTCAGCGTTCTACTCCGCCTTCACCGCGCAGGTATTGGGGGCGGTGCGGGCGTAGATGCGGCTGTCATACATCGGGTAGATCTGGGCGGCCGGCCATTCGAATGTGCCTGCGGAGGTGACGCGGGCGAGGACGGTGTAGGAATGGAGCCCGGCGGAGATGTCGTCGAAGTAGAGGTCGGTGCGGCTGTCGTGCATCTCGGAATGGGAGAGGGCCGCGGTGCTGACGCCGGATTCCTCGCTGATCGAGTAGGCTTTGCCGAAGAGGTCGAGGTTCGGGTTGAGGACCTCGATGCTCGCGGGGAGGGCATCCTCGAGGGCGACGAAGCTTTGGGGCTTCGAGGATTGGAAGCGGTAGGTGATGAGGATCTCGTCGCCGAGTTTGAACGGGGCTTCGGGGGTTCCCTTGCGTGCGGGATCGGTGACGTTCCTCACGAGGCGGTCGAGGCGCATTCCCTTCTGGACCGGCTGGGTTTCGGCGTCCGAGAGCTGGCGGCGGGCGTTGAGGACAAACGTTCCCTTGGCCGTGTTACCGAGGCCGGTGATCTGGAGTTCGGCGGCTTTGGTGAGCAGGCGGTCCGTCCACTCGGCGGCGGATTTGTTCGGGGCGAGTGCGTCGGGCACCGGCTTGACCGTCTTCGCGATCGCTGCAGGCGGCTGGGTTTTCAAGAGGGCCTTGAACGTGAGGAGGAGCCAGAGATTTTCCTGCGTGGAAAGCGATGACGACGACTCCATGAGCTTGTCGATCCGCGAGCGGATGGTTGAGGCGTTGGCATTCGGGTCCTGCGAGAACCGGGCGAGCAGGCAGAGGGCCTCGGTGCGGGTCGGCGAGGAGAATGTCTGCGGATCGAACCCTCCGTCGCCGAATTCTGCGGGTAGTTCGCTGACGAGCTGCTTTTCTTTGGCGGGAGAGGCTTTGAGCTCGGCGTAGGACAGGGCGAGGAAGGCCTTGCCCTCGTAGGTGAGCTTGTCGCGTTCGAGATATAGCTCATCCGCCGCGGCGGTGAGGTCGGGTTTTTCCTCGATCTGAGTGATGACGAACATCGCAAAGGCGCGGAGGGTTGGCGAGACCGGGATCGTGCGTTCGATCATTCCGTGGAGCGCGGTAGGGAGTTCATCGCTCAGCCGCGCGGGAACATCCATTCCCTCGGACTCAGCCAGGGCTGTGGCGAGGGCGGTCTGGATGGTGACGAACGGGCTGCCGGTCGTGCCCATCGGCCAGTAGGGCAGAAGGCCATCCGGGAGGAGCGAGGATTCGGTGACCTTCAGCGATTCGAGAATCGTATGGCGGTAGTTCTCGTCGCGTTCCTTGTTCGACGGGATCCATTTGAGGAGGTCGGCCAGCGAGGTGAATGCGAGGATGCGGGACGACTGCTGTTCGAGGCATCCGTGCGGATAGTCCAGCACCGACGGCAGTCCCATGAGCTTGGTGAGCCAGGGAGAGGTCGAGAGCGTCGTGCTGAACGTTCCGCGCGAGGAGAGCCAGGACGGTGGCATGAAGTCCGGCGCGGGGAATTTGTCGCCCGCCCAGCTTCCGGCTTTCGATTCGTTGACGAGGATCGTGCGCGGGAGGACCGGGAGTGTGACTTCGACCGAGTCCGCCGCCTTTTCCGGGCCGGTGGAGGCGACATCGAAGCGGATGGTGACGCTCGATATATCGTTTTTGATTTTGACCGGGACCCGGACGACTGCAGGTGCATCCTTGTCGGCACTGACCTCAGTTCGAGCCGAAATACCAGGGTTGAGGCTGGTCGAGCAGCGGACGACGAGTTTTTCGTTTGCTGCAAACTTCTGTCGCGCGACCGCGCGGAGCTCGATCTCGTCGCCCTCGCGCAGGAACCGGGGCAGGGCGGGTTCGATGATGAGCTTCTTGGAAACCTCGAACGTGTCCGATGCGGCACCGAACTGGCTTTTCGGTGTCTGGGCGAACGCGATGACGCGGAAGCGCGTGAGGTTGTCCGGCGCAGCCGTCTCGAATGTGACCTCGCCCTTGGCGTCGGACTTCAGGTTCGGGCTCCAGAAGAGGATCGGTTTGAAATCCTTCCGGGTGAACTCCACATTGCCGATCGCCTCGTCGCCGCCGTCGCCGACGGTGTAGCCTTTTTGCGTGAGCTGCTCCGGGTTGATGCCATCCGAAAGCCCGCGCAGGGCGGGCGAGGTGATGACGTTGAAAGTATTCTGCGGGAAGAACGGCGAGGCGATGTCCGGCAGCTCCCAGCCGCCGAGCGTGAGGATCGAGTCGTCGACGGCATAGACCGTGACCTCGGCGCCCTCGACCGGTTTGCCTTCGCTGGTGACGAGGACCGAGCCTGTGACTTTTTCGCGAGGTTCGTAGGCCGGTTTGCCGACCTGCGGGTGGACGCTCAATTCCTTCGAGGGATCAGAAATCGCGAATGCGCTGAATCCGAACATCTCGCCCGGGATCTTGTCGTTTCCGCCCGGCCGGAGGAGATAGACGGTGGCGAAGGCGTTCGGTAAAAATTGTTCCTTCGTGAGGATGTCGATGTGGGTGGCATTGCCCGGGAGTTCGACCGTGCGGGATTCGAGGATGTGATCCGTCTCGACCGTAACCCATGCGATTCCGCCCGAGGGGGCGACGATGTCGAAGCCGGCGTTCCGGCCGAGAACGACAGGAGTTTTGGGGCCGGTGACTTCGAGCGATTCCTCGTTGCGGATCGGGAATTCCGACTCGCCCGGTCCGGTCACCGTCTGCTGTGCGCTGACCTGCATTCCGCCCGTGACCGGTCCGGCCACGAGGACGTAGCGTCCGGGTTCCTTTGCGGGAAATTCCACGGTCCCCGTCGACGGCACATCCTTCGAGGCGATCTTGATGAAGTCGTCAAAATTCCGATAGCGATAAACAAACGGGGCGATCTGTTCCTTCACCGACTTCGCCTTGACGATGTAGAGGACGACCGGAACTTTCGCCGGGACCGGAGCGCCTTCGAAGCGCGGGAGCGCGCGGAGTTCGAATTTGGCGGAATTTTCCGGGTCTTCACCGATCGCTTTCACGCCGAGCGTGACCTCGTTCATCTTGACGTAGTCGGTCGCTCCGCCGGAGATCGTCTGTCCGTCCGGTCCGGTGATATCCACCTGCCAGATGACCGTGGAATCGGCGCGGTTGCCGGGGTCCGGGAATGGCTGGGGCGAGGTGAGGACAGCCTGGCCGTTGCCGTCCAGCGAGGTTTCCCCCTCCACAGCGATTTGGTATACCGGCTCCTTCACGAGTTGGGAATAGAGATCGACCTGGATGAAGCCATCGCTCTCTTCGCTGAAATAGAAATCTCCCTCGTGGTCGCTCAGCCATGTGGCCTTCCATTTGACCCGGCTGCCGGCATTCGGGGCACCGTGAAAATACCGCGACGAAACATGGAGGACCGACTCGGCCAGTTTGCCGATCTCGTCCGCCTCGCAGCTCACCGAGAACGGGGGATTCCGGAATTCCTCGATGCGGAACATCGCGGGGTTTCCGGCATCCGCGATGCCGAGTTTCGCCCGCACGCGGTATTCGCCGAGGGCGCCATCCTCGGGGGTGACCCATGCGGCGTTCCATCCGCCGGACGGCGAGACCTTCGCTGTTCCCGAGGCGAGGACATCGTCCTGCCAGGCTTTCACAATTTCCCATGAGATGACCTGGTTTTCCGGAACGGTGAGGAGGCCGTCCTTCTTGGTGCGGACAAAGCCCTTGATCTTCAGCTCCTGGCCGGGGCGGTAGAGCGGACGGTCGGTCAGGACGCGCCCGAGAACGGTCGGCTGCGGGGAAAAATACGAGGTGCCGGAGGGGAACTGCGCATCTGGAGATGCGGGCCAGAGCGTGGATTTTCCGTTGTTTGTGGCCTGGAAGAACGAGGCTGCGGTCGAGGCGGTGCGGGGGAAGGTGACGAGGCCCGAGTCATCGCTGACCGCGGAGGCGATGTCCAGCAGTTCGCTGGTCAGGAGCTGGACGCGGACGCCCGGGACCGGCTGGCCGTTCCCCATGCCGGCGACGCGGACGGTGAGGGTATCCGGACTGAGCTTCTGGGTGAGGGCGAGATCGCCGAACCAGATGAGCGCGTGGTTTGCGACCTTCGTGCCGTCAGCGGCCCCCGCAGAGGCTTCAAAAATATACGGGCCGGCGAGGTCGGATTTCCATTCGATTTTCCGGAGCTCTTCCTTGTCGTTTGTGACTGCGGGAAAATCTCCGCTGCCGACAACTTCAAGGGCGAGGGCATCGACGAGGAGCGGATCGCCCGCCATCGTTTCTGCCCGGATCTGCTTGAGGACAGCGGGAAGCTTCTCGTTCGGGATGCGGGCCAGCCGCCAGTGCAGGGCGTCGGTGTTCGATTGGACGAGCGCAAACCGGAGGCCGAGCGCACCGCGCTGACGGAATTCTCCCGGGGGAAACAGGATCGTCGGCGGCTTGTGCGGGAAGGTCGCGCCCCAGACCGAATTCTCTACCAGCGGGAATCCCCGGTCGCCGGTGATGGCTTTCGAGATCGTGACCTTGTAGCGGATATTGGGATCGAAATCGCCATCGACATCGATCTCCTCTCCGCCCTTCCGCAGGGCGAGATGGGAAACCGCCGGCTCGACCTTGACGGCATCCGCGGGGAGGGGATCATCGGAAAGATACGTGTCGAATTTGATTTCGAGATGCGGCTTGTCCGTGGCCCAGTTCCTTGCGGCCACGTAGTCAACCGTCAGCGGGCGGGTTGTTCCGAGCGGGAAGACCTTCGGATACGGGAGCGTGCGTCCGGCGTAGGCGTCGCGGACATTTTCGACGACCAGGTCGTATGTGGCCCCGACCGGGAGCGGATCGCGCGGGGTGGCGCGGACAGTGGTCGGCGTCGGGAGGCCTTTGTTTTCCTCCTCGATCTGGACATTGATCTCAGCGGGGAATTTCTTCCGGGTGGCGCGGTCCTGGAACCAGAGCCCGTCCGCCACATCATGGAGGCGGATCGGGTAGGTGAACTCCAGCGGAACGACCGGGCGGGAGTTGAGCTGGCTGCGCTCGTCATACCAGCTCGAGACCTTGAGCGGATCGCTGCTGAATTCGGCACCCCATGCGCCGATCGGCAGCGCGCTTCCGTCCAGGGTCTTCAAATCCTCGCGGAGACGGAACCGGTAGGTCTGGCCCGGAATCCGCGGGCCCGTGATCTGGAAGTCGCCGGTCGTCGGGGATCTCCAGAAAAAGCTCGCATCCAGTGGCGGCCAGACAACGAGCGGGGACTGCGCACCCTCGGCATCGATCTTGTCCGGCGTGACGATGTCGGTCGGGAACGTGATGCTGAAGCTCGCGAACGGCTCGATTTTTTGATCCGCCGGGGAGATTGTGACGCCTCCCGCCTCGGGGTCGTCGGTGAACAGGCGCGTGTCCTCGGGGATCTCAAAGACCTGCGGAGGCGGGAGCGGGGTGGGGGAGACGGTTGGGGCAGGGCCATCCGCTTTCGGGGGATGCGGCTGCATCGCGTAGGCGGAGCCGAGGGCGACAAATCCTGCAAGAAACCACTTTTTCATCGGGAGCCTTTCTCCGCCTGCTTCAAGGCGTCCGCCGCTTCGTTCGTCTGTCCGAGCCGCGTGTAGCAGGCCGATTTTAATTTCCAGACCTGGGCGAGTGGTTTGGCATCGAGCGATCGCTGGGCAAAATCCAGCGCGAGCGGAAACTTGGATTGCTCGAACGCGATCTGCGCGAGCCCGGCGTAGACATCGGAGAGGATGTCGCGCGAGGCCTTCAGCGATTTCAATTTTTCCGCATAGGCGGTTGCGGCGGGGAAATTCCCCTGGCGGAGGCTGATCGCTGCCGCGTAGTGCAGGGCGGAGATGTTCGAGGGATCCGCCTTCAGGACCGTCTCGATCTGGTCCATCGCCAGCGTGTATTGGGCTGAGTAGTTCAGCCAGGAGGCGCGGTTGATGATCTGCTGCAGGTCGCTCGGCTTCTTCGCGAGCGCCGCATCCGCCTGGAGGATTCCCATGCGGGCCTTCTCCTCGTCCAGCGCGGCGGACACATCGATGTGGCGGTCCTCGCGCGCTTGCGCGGCGGTCAGCGTGCCATTGGCGACGAGGCCGCGCGTTTCGAGGATTTTTCCGTAGGTCGAGTCCGGCCATTCGCGCAGCCCCTCACGCGCCTCGGCGAGGCCCATATTTGGAACGCCCCCGTAGAACCAAAAGTAGCTCTTGTTAAAGTGAACCAGCGGGCTTGCAGGAGCCTTGTCGAGAATCGCAATGGCCGCGAGCGCGCTCTCCAGCCGCTCAAATCCCGCCCGCGCACCCTGCACCCGGGATTCGTCCGGCGAGTCCGCCGCCGCCTGGCGGAAATCCGCCAGCGCGCCCTTGGGGTCATCCGCAGCGAGCTTTGCCTCGGCGCGGTCGAGCAGGAGGTCGTAGCCGCTCCCCTCGTTGATCAGAGTGTCCAACACCGCGATCTGCTCCTTGCGTTCGTTCGCCTTGGCCAGATACTCCGCGAGCAGCAGCCGCGTGTCGCGGTCTTTGGGAGCGGCGCCTGCCCGGGTGCGCAGGATCCCCAGGGCGTCCTGCATCTTGTCATCCCGGCGCCAGGCGACCTCGGCATTCGTCCGGGCGACGAGGCCCGGCTCCGGAGAGGCTGTCTGCTGGAGCGTTTGGAGGGCCATCCTGAAATCTTCCACCTGGAGCCAGAGCCCGACGAGTTCCTCCACTGCGGCCGGATCGTTCGGATGGATGTCGAGCCAGCGGCGGAGCAATTCGATCTCCGCGTGCGTGTCCTCCGCTTCGCGCGCCAGATCCAGCTTCTGCTCCAGATCCGAAGCCGCCCCTGCGGACGCGATGGTCGCCACGATCAGAAAAACCACCAGCGGGATTCGCATGGGCGGATTCTTGATCTTCGTCACGTCAGGACACAAGTTGAATTATAAAATATCTGGCGGAGGTGTCCGGTCCGGTAACCGCATCACGCATTGGCAATGAGTTGCTCGATTGCGCCATGGAGGCGGGCCAACGCCCGTTCATCGGGCAGTCTGTCAAAAAGCGTCCCGGTGCCCGCAAAGTGCTGCGGTATCACTTCTTGATCTATTACGACGTCAACGAGCCTCACAGGACGGTCGAAGTCCTGCGGGCTTGGCACGGTGCCCGTGATCCGAAAACCCTGCGCCTCCGTATCTGAAAACCCGCCTTGCGTTCAACCAGACCGGAACAGCCGACCTCATGCCATCTCCCGCCTCCCATCCCCGCGATCCCCTGCACGGCGTGACGCTGGAGAAGATATTGAATCACCTGCTGGAAAAGCACGGTTGGGATGAAATGGGGAGCCGCATCCGGATCCGCTGTTTTCAGAGCGACCCGAGCATCAAGTCCAGCCTGACCTTTCTGCGGAAGACTCCCTGGGCGAGGAAGAAGGTCGAGGAATGGTTTGTCGATGAGCACTGGAAGGCACTGCGCGAGGGGCTTGACCGGTGATTCGGAGGAAGTTTTCTGCGGCCCGCTTGACAAATCGCCATGAATATCTATTTAACCCCATTAACAATCAAAGTGATTAAGTAAATATGGTTCACGACAGCATCAAAGGCCTGAAAGCCGGAAAAACGGGAAGCAGTGCGGGGAAATGGATCGTGGCAGTTCTATTGGTCGTCGCCGTGATCGCCGGGCTCGGGGCGTTCAAGTTTTTTCAGATCCGGGCAGCGATCGCTGGTCACATGTCTTTTGCCATGCCTCCGGAGGCGATCACGACGGTGGTCGTGCAGCAGCAGGAGTGGCCGGGAACTCTGACAGCCGTGGGGACGATCAAGCCGGTCAACGGCCTCACCCTCCGCGCCGATCTCGCCGGGAATGTGGAATCGATCGGATTCCAGTCCGGCGTGGCCGTCCGAAAAGGCGACCTCCTCGTGCAGCAGGACATTTCGGAGGAGGAGGCCCAGCTCCGCGCGGCCCAGGCCCGCCAGCAGCTTGCCGAGGCGAACCTTCGCAGGTTCAAGGGGCTTCTCGACAAGCGGGTTTCCTCGCAGTCCGACTACGACTCGACGGCGGCGGACTATTTGCAGGCGCAGGCAAAGTGCCAGGAGATCAAGGCGGTGATCGAAAAGAAAACGATCCGGGCACCGTTCGACGGGATGGCCGGGATCCGGATGGTGAACGAGGGCGAATACCTTCAGCCCGGGCAGGAGATCGTGCCGCTGCAGTCGATGAGCCCGATCTATGCGAATTTCAGCCTGCCGCAGCAGAACCTCGCGGACGTGCATGTCGGGAGCACTGTGAAGGTCACCTCCTCGGGGGCTGCCGGCAGAGTTTTCGAGGGCAAGGTCACTGCGGTGAACTCGATTGTGGATGAGGCGACGAGAAATTTTCTCGTGCAGGCGACGCTCGAGAATCCGGAGGGCTTGCTGCGACCGGGGATGTTTGTCGGCGCGGAGGTGATCCTTCCCGGAACGAAGTCCGTGCTGGCGATCCCCGCCACCTCGATCAGCTACGCGCCATACGGGGATTCGGTTTTTGTGCTAAGCGAGATGGCCGGCGGGAAGTCGGGGAAAAAGTTCACCGGAGTCGACCAGCATTTTGTGAAGCTCGGCGAGGCGCGGGGGGACCAGGTGGAGATTTTGTCCGGCATCCAGGCCGGCGATGAGATCGCCTCGTCCGGGATCTTCAAGCTCCGGCCGAAGGCGGCGGTCAAGGTGAACAACCAGGTCCAGCCGCCGACCGATCTGGCCCCGCAGACCGAGGACCGCTGACATGGCGTTTACCGACATCTTCATCCGGCGCCCGGTGCTGGCGCTCGTGATCAATCTCCTGATCCTGCTGGGCGGGCTGGTCGCGATCCGGGTCCTCACCGTGCGCCAGTATCCGCGGAGCGATGTGGCGGTGATCACAGTGACGACCGCCTACATCGGTGCGAATGCGGACCTCGTCCGCGGATATATCACGACCCCGCTCGAGCGGGTGATCGCCAGCGCGGACGGGATCGATTACCTCGACTCCACCAGCTCGCAGGGACTCAGCACGATCAAGGTCCACCTGAAGCTCAACTACGACGCCAACGCCGCGCTCACCCAGGTCCAGACCAAGGTGGCCCGGGTGCGGAACGACCTGCCCCCCGAAGCCCAGTCGCCGGTCATCGAACTCGAGACGGCGGACAACGAATTCTCCTCGATGTATCTCGGGTTTTATTCGAGCGAGCTCGATGCCAACCAGATCACGGATTACCTGACGCGCGTCGTGCAGCCGAAGCTCTCGGCGATCAACGGGGTCCAGCGGGCCGAGATCCTCGGCGACCGGACATTTGCGATGAGGATCTGGCTCAAGCCCGACCGGATGGCTGCGCTGAACATCTCGCCGACCGACGTGCGGGATGCACTGCAGGCGAACAACTACCTGTCAGCGGTCGGGAGCACAAAAGGCTCGATGATTTCGGTGAACCTCGTCGCCAACACCAACCTCAAGACGGCGGAGGAATTCCGCAAGCTGGCGATCAAGCAGGCGGATGGGACGATCGTGCGGCTCGAAGAAATTGCCGACGTCGTCCTCGGTGCCGAGAACTACAACGAGGAGGTCCGCTTCAACGGTCAGACCGCCACGTTCATGGGCATCTGGGTCCTCCCGACCGCAAACGCGCTGGACGTGATCCGCGAGGTCCGCGAGGCGCTGCCGGGGATCGAGAAAGCGATGCCCGCGGGGATCAAGCTCGGCGTCCCCTACGACTCGACCGTCTACATCAACGATGCGATCAACGAGGTGATCAAGACGCTCGGCGAGACGCTTGTCATCGTGATGCTGGTCATCTTCCTTTTCATGGGGTCGCTGCGGGCGGTCCTCGTCCCGATCACTGCGATTCCCATTTCCCTCATCGGCGCGGTGCTTTTGATGCTGGTGCTCGGATTCACGATCAACCTGCTCACGCTCCTGGCGATCGTGCTGTCGGTCGGGCTTGTCGTCGACGATGCGATCGTCGTTGTGGAAAATGTCGAGCGGCACATGCAGGAGGGAAAGAATGCCTTCCAGGCCGCGCTGATCGGGGCCCGCGAGCTCGTCGGGCCGATCATCGCGATGACGATCACCCTCGCTGCGGTCTATACGCCGATCGGCATCCAGGGCGGGCTCACCGGCGCGCTCTTCCGCGAGTTCGCGTTCACGCTTGCGGGAGCCGTCCTGGTTTCCGGCGTGGTGGCCCTCACGCTTTCGCCGATGATGTCGTCCCGCCTATTGCGGCCCGGTGATGACGAGAGAGGATTTGCGGGCTGGATCAACAACCGGTTCGCATGGCTGCGGGAAAAATATTCCATGGCTCTGAGCGCGACCCTCCAGAACCGCTGGATTGTGATGTTCATCGCGGCGGCCGTGGTGTTTCTGATCCTGCCCTTCTGGATGTTCAGCATGCACGAGCTGGCCCCGAAGGAGGACCAGGGGGTCGTCTTCGGCATCGTGCAAACGCCGGCCAATGCCACGCTCGACCAGGCCGCGCTCTTCGCCGGCAACATGGATAAGATCTTCCGGACGCAGCCCGAGTGCGACGCCACGTTTCAGATCCTCAACCCCACGTTCGGATTCGCGGGGCTGGTCACCAAGCCGTGGAGCGAGCGCAAGCGCACGACCGCGCAGATCGCCAACGGGCTCTTCCCGATGACCGCGCAGATGCCGGGCGTCCGAATCATTCCCGTCACCCCGCCGCCGCTCCCGGGCGGGAGCAACTTCGATGTCGAGCTCGTCATCGCCTCGACGGCGGAGCCGAAGGAGCTCGTCGAATTCGCGCAGAAGCTCGTGGGCAAGGCGTTCGCGAGCGGGATGTTCATGTTCGCCGACACCGATCTCAAATTCGACCAGCCCCAGGCCGAGATCGTCTTCGACCGCGACAAGGTGGCTGCCCAGGGGCTGGATCTGAGGCGGATCGGTGCCGATCTCTCGACCCTCCTCGGAGGCGATTTTGTCAACCGCTTCAGCATCCAGGGCCGGAGCTACAAGGTCATCCCGCAGGTGAAGCGGAACGACCGCCTCACGACGGACCAGCTCAAGGACCTCTACGTGCGCGCGACCGATGGCAAGCTGGTCAAGCTCTCGACGTTCGCCACCCTGAACACCACGACCGAGCCGCGCAGCATCCTCCGGTTTCAGCAGCTCAACTCGGTGACCATCCAGGGGGCGATTCCGCCTGGAGTCCCGCTGGATGCGGCGCTCAAGGTTCTTGAGGGTGAGGCCGCGAAAATCCTGCCGGCCGGGTTCACGGTCGATTACGCCGGGCAATCCCGGCAGCTCCGCAAGGAGGGGAACAAGCTCGTCTTCACGATGGTCCTCTCCTTCATCCTGATCTTCCTCGTCCTCGCCGCGCAGTTCGAGAGCTTCCGGGATCCGTTCATCATCCTCTTCGGCTCGGTCCCGCTCGCCCTCTCCGGCGCGTTGATGTTCACATTCCTCGGCTTCACCACCGTCAACATCTACAGCCAGGTCGGGCTCGTGACGCTCGTCGGGCTGATCGCGAAAAACGGGATCCTGATCGTCGAGTTCGCCAACGTCCTCCAGCGGACCGGACTCGGAAAGTTTGATGCCGTCCGACAGGCCGCAGTGACCCGGCTCCGCCCGATCCTCATGACCACCGCCGCCACCGTCATGGGCCACTTCCCGCTCGTCATCGCCAGCGGCCCCGGCGCCGGTGCCCGCAACAGCATCGGCATCGTCCTCGTTTCCGGCATGATCATCGGCACGATCTTCACCCTCTTCGTCGTGCCGGCCATCTACACGGTCGTCGCCAAAAAGTGGGAGGCGACGGACGACGAGTTTGGGGCGCTTCCCTCGGTGGGGTGATTCGTCATTTTTTTCAACTTTTTTCTGGACAATATTGATCCAAATCAAATATATGCAGGCAACATTCAAACCTGTTGCGTAAACATATGAAAACACACCTCCTCCTTTCTCTCGCGGCTGCTGTGGCGCTTGTCACGACTTCGCATGCGGACCTGATCGACATCCAGGCCGAGTGGTCGGGTTCGTCTTTTGCCAACGGCGCTTCGGCACTGGCGAGCTTCACGCTCGACACGTCGCTTTTGAATAACCCGGGGTTTTCGTCTTTTACTGGAGCCAATTTTTCGAATGCGTTCCAGAATTTCCAGCTCACCGTGACGGGGGCCTCATCCGGGAACGGGGTGTTCACCGCCTCCGACTTCAGCGTGATCTTTCTGAACACTGCGGGCGGCACGCTGGATTTTCACTCGGACCTCGTGGGGCAATCAACTCCAGGCGGGCTTTGGGGTGCCACAGCTTTCCCGACAGTGGTGGGCGATTTCAACCTTTTCTCCAATGGTCTCTCCGCGTTGACTCCGAGCGGGTCGAGTATTTTTTCCCTACTTTCGGGCGGTGGCGAGAGCATGCGGCTGACCTCGTTCAAGCCGGCCACGGCGTCTCCGGTCGCGGTTCCAGAAACCAGCACATGGGTGATGGGATTCCTGGCGCTGGGAGCCGTTTTGTTCATGGTTCGCCGCCCGGTCGCCGTTCGCGCCTGAGCTCTGCTTCCCGGTTGCCTTCCATTCGGGAAAAGTAGCCGATCTTTCTCCTGCGAGGCGATTGGATATGGGCTACGCGACCAACTCAAATTCCTTGAGTGGCACCTGGGATTGCAGGTAGCCAATCAATGCTTCGCGCTCTGGCGATTCGAGTTGTGACAGCGAGTTGAAGAGGCTGGCATCGCGGGCCGCAAACCTTTGCTCATCGAGGCATCAGACTGCCAATCTTATGGACTTTTCCGACACTCCAAAATCTCCCATCCGCCTGACT
Source organism: Verrucomicrobiota bacterium (assembly GCA_026398275.1). Taxonomy (GTDB): domain Bacteria; phylum Verrucomicrobiota; class Verrucomicrobiia; order Chthoniobacterales; family Terrimicrobiaceae; genus QYQL01. Next base: position 10,857 of record JAPLTF010000067.1, on the reverse strand, counting down.
CTCGATGAATCTGAGCGCTTGGTTGAAGCTCTGACCTCGCCCCCGAAACCGCCAACCGAAGCATGGAAACGCGGTCTGGCCGATTACCGCCGAAACGTGATTCCTTCCCCCATAGCTCTCGGTCCAGACGGCGTAATTCGGGAGGGACATGAAATGCCGCGCCTGTGGGACATCCCGGTGAAGAAAGTAGTGGGCAAGCTCGTGGGCGACCGTGAAACGCAGGCGGTTCAGCTTCCACTCCGGCCCGCGCTCCATCAGCACATACTGCTCCGCATCAAGATAAATGCCGCTGAAGTCTGCGGTGATGGCTGCCTCTACTCGGTATTTTGCCGTCAGGTCGTCGAATGGTATTGGGTCAAGCCCGAGATCCACTTCGAGGAATGTGAACACTCCAGCGGTGTCCGATCTTCCCGCAGGACCTCATGCTGTGCCCGAAGTTCCCCGAGGTCAAACCCATCGGCGGTGTAATCGGTGAAGAGGACTTCTGCTTTTTTGGCGGCGATGCGGAATTTCGTGTGCGGGGTGACGCCGCCTTTCGGGGTCATGAACGGCGGGTTGCGAGGATGAGGTCGGCCTTTTCGTTCCAGCGGGCGTCGTTGCTGAGGGTGTCGTAGATGTGGATGGCGGGGTCGGGGAAGCCGTGGAGGAAGAGGTTGACCTTGCTGAGCTTCACCATCTGGTCGTCCACGTCGTAGCCGGCGAGATTGCCATAGACCTTTTGGCGCTGGGCGTGCCATTTGCAGTCGTGCCCGGATGTGTGTAGGATCACCCTCCATGTCCTCTACTCCGCTCCGCTCCGAAGTCGCCGTTTCCGATACCTGGGATCTCACGCCCCTTTATTCGTCCGATGCCGCATGGGACGGGGATTTTGATCGGCTGCAACAGGAATTTCCCACCGCCGGGCGGTTTCGCGACCGGCTGGGGGAATCGGCGGAGGTGCTCGCGGAGTGCCTCGAATTTGAAAAGTCCGTCGAGCAGAGGATCGAGCGTCTGAACCAGTTCGCGGCGCTGCGCGTGACCGAGGACAGCTCGAATCCTCCCGCCCTCGACCGCGAGGCCCGGCTGGAAAGCCTGCTCGTGCGCGTGGCCGAGGCGTTTTCCTTTCTCCTGCCAGAGATCCAGGCATTGCCGGATGAGAAATTCGAAGCGTTCCTGGCCTCGGACGCCCTGCGCGATTGGACGATCCCTCTCCGCAAGCTGCGCCGGATGCGGGCCCACACGCTGAGCGCCGCCGAGGAGCGTCTGATGGCGCTCGGGTCGTCCGCGCTGCGCGGGCACAGCGAAACCTTTTCCCAGCTCACGAATGTGGACATGAAGTTCGGGAAGCTGCGCGACGGGGATGGCGGCGAGCGCGAGCTGACGCAGAGCTCGTTTTCCTCGTTTCTCCAGCAGCGCGATCCGGCGGTGAGGAAGGCGGCGTTCCACCAGTTTTATGCGGAATTTGCCGACCACAAATTCACGCTGGCCGCGAGCCTCACGAATTCCGTCCGTGCCGACGTCTTCCACGCCAGGGCGAGAAATTATCCCTCCGCCCGCGACGCAGCGCTGTTCGGGGATGACGTGCCGGCCGGCGTTTACGACGGGCTGATCTCAACCGTCCGCGGCAACCTGGGCGCGTTGTTCGATTACTTTGAACTCCGCCGCAATGTCCTCGGGCTCGAAGAAATCCACCACTACGACACGTATGTTCCGATGGTCGAGAACGTCCAGGCCGACGTGCCCTGGGATCAGGCGGTGGAGCGGGTTCTTGCGGCCGTCGCGCCGCTGGGCGGGGAATACGTAAAAACCCTCGGCCACGGCGTCCGCGAGGGGCGCTGGTGCGACCGCTACGAAAACAAGGGCAAGCGCAGCGGGGCCTTTTCCTACGGCACCTACGCCAGCCCGCCCTACATCATGATGAACTACAAGGCGGACGTCTTCTCCGACGTCTACACCCTGGCGCACGAGGCCGGGCACTCGATGCACACGTGGTATTCCCAGCGCGAGCAACTCTACCAGAATTATCACTACCCGATCTTTCTGGCGGAGGTGGCCTCGACGTTCAACGAGATCCTCCTCACCGAGCACCTGCTGAAAACGACCGGCGACAGGCGCACCCGCGCCTACATCCTCAACCGCCAGATCGACGACCTGCGGGGCACGCTCTACCGCCAGACGATGTTCGCGGAGTTCGAGCGGGACATCCACGCCGCCGAGGAAGCCGGCGAGGCGCTGACGCTCGACTCTTTCCAGCGGATCTACCGGGCATTGCTTTCGGACTACTTTGGTCCGCGCTTTGCGCTGGATCCGGAGCTCGAGCTCGAATGCCTCCGGATCCCGCATTTTTACAATGCCTTTTACGTCTACAAATACGCGACCGGCATCTCCGCGGCCGCGGCGCTGGCGGTGCAGGTTCTGGAGTCAGGCGACGCCTCGGGGTTCCTGACGTTCCTGCGGAGCGGGGGGAGCCGGTATCCGATCGAGACCCTGGCGGCTGCCGGAGTCAACATGAGCGGCCCGGCTCCGGTGCAGGCTGCCCTGGACCTTTTTGCCCGGAGGGTGGGGGAGTTGAAGGAGCTGCTCGGCTGAGATTTTTCGCATTGAGTTTCCGGGAGTTTGGGCGATACTCGCAGCATGAGCCCGCACGTTGCTGCCAAATGCCCCGCCAAAGTGGAATTGGAGGCCGGCAAGGACTACTGGTATTGCTCATGCGGCCTGTCGGCATCGCAGCCATTTTGTGACGGTGCCCACAAGGGGAGCGGGTTTGCCCCCATGAAATTTACCGCCGACAAATCCGGACCCGCCTGGCTCTGCCAATGCAAGCAATCCGCAACCCAGCCGTTCTGCGATGGCGCGCACAAAACCATCACGTGAGTTTTTCGGCGCGGGGAAGTTGTCCTCCGCGCTCTCGGCCATCGGCATCCTGGCACTCCTGGCCATCGGTTTGGCTTATCCGCTGTTTCAATCGGGGTTGCTGCAAAAGGTGATCCGCGGGGACTGGGGCGCGCCCTGGGCCCGGCAGTCGGTCACTGTCACCAAGCCGAACGGGACAACAGTGGAGCTTTTGCCGGACCCTCCTGACAAGGAGGTGCCGAGCCCGGAAAAAATCAAGCTGGCCCAGCAGCTGGCCGAGCGCCTCGACCGGAATGCGATGCTGCCCGAGCGCTCGCTGCTGCGGGAGGACCGGCTTTCGAACGAGAACACGATCTCGCAGATGCTGGAGGCGCTGGCCGTCGAGCTGGGAAGCTCGGAGCTTTACAGCCTCATCAAAACCTACCGCGAGAACGACGAGCTCATCAGCGTCGCCCGCAAGCAGATCGCGAACAGCGAGGAGCTCGCGAAGGTTTCTGAAAAGGACGTCCTGGCGATCAAGGCCAGCAACCCGGCGGCCGCCGAGGCCATCGCCCATTCGAAAGCCAGCAGCCTGGACTCCACCAAGGAGGCGAACAAGCAGATCGAGACCTCGATCGCGCAGAACGACGAGCTGGCTGAAAGGATCGCCAAGGCGCTCCAGCAGCAGGGCTTTCCGATCGATGTCCAAGGGGTCAAGAACCTCTGCGCCGCTCCCGACAGAAACGATATCATCGGTCTCGCCCAGAGCTTCCGGAGCATTCAGGTGATGACCAAGGAACTCGAGCTCATGGTCCTGGCGCAGCCGGACAAGAGCCTCGCCCGGAAATATTACGCGACCTACACCGTGCTCCTCATGGCGCTCGACAAGATCCAGAGGAACTACATGGACAAGATCGAGGCCGTGCATATCCCGTATGCGAAATCCATCGTTGCCGAGGCGGACAAGACGATCCGCGAGGCGCAGGAAGCCCTGCTCTCGAAAGAGGCGCTGGAGAACGCCCAGGGATCGGCCGCCCTGGGACTGAACATCAATACCTGCAAGCAGACGATCGAGGGTGCCAACTGGACGATTCGAAACCTCGAGAACCAGCGCAAAAAGCTGATCACGGCAAACAAGCGCATCGGATTCTCGATCGTGGCCGCGAGGAACACCCACAAGACCCTCAGCCTGCAGACCGAGTTGGCGGCGTTCATGAAGAGCAGCGCCGAGGAGCTCAAAGAGGTCGAGTCCCTCGCCCTTCCGGAGATGCTGGTTCTCAACTTCGAGCCCAACCAGCCGGGCACCGGCCTCATCGACAGCAGCGGTGGTCCTCTGAATTAGCCCGCATGTCTCACAGTCCAGTTTGGGAGGCTTGCAGGTTGTAGCCGGGGTCTGTGACCCCGGTTCTGTGACCCCGGTTCTGTGACCCCGGTTCTGTGACCCCGGTTCTGTGACCCCGGTTCTGTGACCCCGGTTCTGTGACCCCGGTCCTGTGACCCCGGTCCTGTGACCCCGGTTCTGTGACCCCGGTCCACCCGGCAAGCCAGCGGGGCTGGGCGCTCAGAGGGCACCCCCACAACGCGGCCGTGTGACATGCGGGTTAGAGGTTGCTTACGCCGCGATCTCGGACGGCGACTCGATTGTTTTGAACCGGAAGCGTTCCTGGTAGGCCCCGCCGTTATGTTTGCGGCAGCATTTCACGCACGCCACCCTCCGGCGCAGCGGGCGGACGCGGGCGAGGACGGTCGAGCACTCGGGGCAGGCGTAAAAAAATTTGCGTCCGACTTTGCGGCGCTTGAACGGCAGGTCGTGGCATCGCGGTTCGTTCGGGATTCCGAGTGCCGCGCAGGCTTCCCGCCACTCGGGACCGTGGGCGTCGATGCGCCGCCTCCCGGCGCGGTGCTGGGCGAGCAGGTGGGCCAGCTCGTGCCGCAGGGTTCTCTGCACTTCCCCGGCGGAAAATTCCAGGAGCTTGGGATTCAGAATGATCTTCCGCTCCCGCCAGCTTGCGAGCCCCGCGGTGGTTCGGAGCCCGGGATTCCAGCAGACCGAGACCGTCAGTCCGCGGCAGTTGGCGGCGGTCAGAAGCTGGTTCGCAAAATCCTCCAGGAGGGGATCGGCGCGCAGGCGCGAACTCTTCCTTGGCTTTTGGAGGTCGTCGGGCGAGGCGCGGACCCTCCGCATCACGGCCCTTCCAAAATTCAAAAGCAGCTGCTGGTATTTCATCGGGCGGCGAGCGGTTGAAGTTCGAGCACGCGCTCCACGGCGCGGATCGTTTGCCGGATGTCGCCCTCCGTGGTTCCGCGTCCGAGGGAAAACCGCACGCTCGCCAGGGCGGTCGGGGAGGGGATTCCCATGGCGATGAGGACATGCGATGGCTGGACCGATCCGACCATGCAGGCGGATCCGCTGGACACGCAGATCCCTTCCAGATCGAGCCCCATGAGGAGCGATTCGCCATCCGCCCCGGGGAAGCTGACGTTCAGGGTATTGGAGAGGCACAGAGACGGATCCCCGTTGCGAACAGCCTCGGGGCACGCGCCGGCTATGCCGCGCCACAGCAACTCGCGGAGCGGGTGAAAATTTTCTGCAGCCTGCGAAACCGCCGCCTCCGCCGCCGCGGCCATGCCGGCGATCCCCGCAACATTTTCCGTGCCCGGCCGGCGGGTGTTTTCATGAGCCCCGCCGTGGGAGGTCCGGGATATGGCGACGCCAGCGGAAAGAAAAAGCACGCCGACACCTTTTGGCCCGTGGAACTTGTGGGCGGCGAGCGACACGGCCGACAGGCCGTCCTCGTGCGGATTGAGAGCGAGCTTTCCGAACGTCTGCACGGAGTCCGTGTGAAAGAGGACCCCGTGTCTCCGACAGATCGCCGCGAGCTCGCGGAGCGGCTGGATGGCCCCGGTCTCGTTGTTCGCATGCATGACCGAGACGAGGGATGTGTCCGGACGGATCGCCCTCTCCAGGTCATCCGGGGCAACGCTTCCCGCCCGATTCACCGGAAGGATTGCGACCTCAAAATCCTCGAAGTGCTTCAGGTATTCAAAAGCGTGGAGCACGGCGTGATGCTCGATCGCCGAGGTGATGATGTGCCTTCCCCGGGGCGCATGCGCGCGGGCGAGCCCGATCACTCCCAGGTTGCACGACTCCGTTCCTCCGCCGGTGAAAATGATTTCGTGCGGCCTGGCCGCAAGCGTCGCCGCCAGGCGGTCGCGGGCATCATCCACCGCCGCCCGCGCGATCCGCCCTTCGGAGTGGATCGACGACGGGTTGCCGAACCCCCCATCGAGAAAGGGGAGCATCGCCTCCCTCGCCTCGCGGCAGAGCGGGGTCGTGGCATTGTAATCTAGATAGACCATTCGAGTTGCCGGGATGGCGCGGATTTGTCCACGATGCGCAGCTGCTTCTCCTCGTAATAAACCAGCGAGTTGGCCGGGACGCTGTGCATGAGAAAAACGTTCGCGCCGATCGTGGAGGAGGCCCCGATCACGGTTTCTCCTCCCAGAATCGTCGAGTTCGGATAGATCGTCACGCGGTCTTCCACATCCGGGTGGCGCTTGCCTCCCTTAACGATCTTTCCGGCATCATCTTTCGCAAAGCTCCGCGCCCCCAGCGTCACCCCGTGGTAAAGCTTCACGCGCGAGCCGATCCGGCACGTCTCCCCGATCACCACCCCGGTCCCGTGATCGATGAAAAAATAGGCTCCGATCTCCGCGCCCGGATGAATGTCGATGCCGGTGCGGGCATGCGCCCACTCGGTCATCATCCGGGGCAGCAACGGCACGGCATCCACGTAAAGAATGTGCGCCGCGCGCTGGATCGCTATCGCCTCGATGCAGGGATACGAGAGGATGATCTCCTCATTGCTGATTGCCGCCGGGTCCCCTTCGTATGCCGCCTCGATGTCCGTCCGCAGAAGATTGCGCACCTCAGGCAGGCGCTGAAGGAAACGCATCAACACGTCCTGCGCTTTGGTCTCCGGGCAGGCCGGATCCGCCACCTGCAGGCTTTTCGCAATTTGATCTCCGAGCCCCTTCGCCAGCTTCTTCAAACGCTCCCCGGTCAAATCACCCAATTCGCTTTTGTGAATCGGATTCTCATCGTGGAATCCTGGAAATACTATCTGGAGCAACTGGCCGCAGATCTGCCCCAACATCCGTTTCGACGGAAGATTGTGTCCATCCGCATTATTCAAACCGCCCAACTCCTCGTAAGAAACCAGCGTGTCCCGGATGATCTGTCTCAGTGTGCTATCCATTTCAGGAGAAAAATATCTCCCACTCAACCCTCATGTCGAGGAACAGGTTTTTTTTCTCGTTCCAGAATTCATAACATGCTGAAAACGAGTGGTAAGTTTAGACATACGCGAACTACGCGAACATGACAATCACCCATGAAAATCCTCTTCTCCGCGCATAAAGTCGGGTCTGGAGGAACACGTTGCTTCGCTGGCAGCCTTTTCAAAGCTATTCATCAATTGGCGGAGAGGGCCTCGGGCAAGCGCCCTTCGCCGTCGATTGTGAGTAACTTTGCCGCCGACAAAAACTCGGTTGGTGACAACTTGTCCATGGGGTGAAGTCCCCACTCCCAATTCTGTCCTGGCCAAATCTAGCATTGCTAAAATGGCCCGAACGCCGGATATTCAATGTGGCATAAGGCTGGTTCCAACCCGCGTGCGGGAAGTCGCACGAGCAATATGAAAAAAAAAAGCCCTCGTCGGTTGAACTCTCGCCCGGCAACGGGCGTCAGCCAGTCAGCCAGTCAGCCAGTCAGCCAGTCAGCCAGTCAGCCAGTCAGCCAGTCACATGATTTTCCGATTGTTGGCATCGGGGCCTCGGCAGGGGGGCTTGCCGCGTTTGAGGCATTTTTCTCGGGGATGCCCGTCGATGCCGACCCCGGCATGGCGTTTGTGCTGGTGCAGCATCTTGCCCCGGACCACACGAGCATTCTCTGCGACCTGATCCGGCGCTACACGCGCATGGAGGTGTTCGAGGTCGAGGACGGGATGCCGGTGCAGATCAACTGTGTCTATATCATCCCGCCTGGGCGGGAGATGGCGTTCCTGAACGGGACGCTCCAATTATTTGAGCCGAGCGAGCCTCGCGGCCAGCGCCTGCCGATCGATTTCTTTTTTCACTCGCTCGCCCAGGACCAGCATGAGCTGGCGATAGGCATCATCCTTTCCGGCACCGGCAGCGACGGCACGCTCGGGGTGCGGGCGATCAAGGGCGAGGGCGGCATGGTCATGGCGCAGAACACCGCCTCCAGCGAATTCGATGGCATGCCGCGCAGCGCGATTGCCACGGGGTTGATGGACTACGAGCTACCGCCGGCCGAGATGCCCGCCCAGCTCATCGCCTATGTCGCTCACGCCTTTGGGAAGCTTCCACGCACCGGGACAATGTTGCCGCACAAGAGCGAGAGCGCGATGAAGAAGGCTTTTGTTCTGTTGCGGGCGCAGACCGGCCACGACTTTTCCAAATACAAGCCGAGCACGATCACACGCCGGATCGAGCGGCGCATGGCCGTCCACCAGATTGAGGGGCTGGACAGCTACGTCAAATTTCTCCAGCAGACACCGGCAGAGGTGGAAGCGCTGTTTCGCGACTTGCTCATCGGGGTGACGAATTTCTTCCGCGACCCGGAGGTCTTCCAGATGCTGAAGGATCAGGTGGTGCCCAAGCTTTTTGAGGGCAAGCAGGCCGGTGCGGCAGTGCGGGTCTGGTCGCCGGGGTGTTCCACCGGAGAAGAGGCCTATTCTCTGGCCATCCTGCTGGCCGAGCGCATGGAGGCACTCAAGCAAAGCTACAAGGTGCAGGTGTTCGCCACCGACATTGACAGCCGGGCGATTGCCGCAGCACGCGCCGGTGTCTATCCGGCCAGCATCGCCGCCGACATCACGCCAGAACGGCTGGCACGGTTTTTCACTGCTGAACCGGATGGCAGCGCCTACCGCGTCAACAAAGGTATCCGCGACATTTTGGTCTTTTCCGAGCAGGACGTGATAAAAGACCCGCCGTTCTCGAAGCTCGACCTGATCAGTTGCCGCAACCTTCTGATCTATCTGGACGCGGAGCTACAGAAGAAGCTCATCCCCCTGTTCCATTACGCTCTCAACCCGAACGGCGTCCTGCTTTTGGGCACTTCCGAAGGCATCGGCGAGTGTGGGGATCTGTTTGCGGTGCTGGACCGCAAATCCAAGCTCTACCACCGCAAGGAAGATTTCCGGCACCCGGCCGTCCCGACCTCTCTGCCGCCCGTGCCCCCGCAGTCGCAGACAGCAACGAATGCCTCGCACCCTCAGACGCCCCCTGCAAGCCTGACGAAAGATCCCCTGCGCGAGCAGACCGAGCAGGCGCTGTTGCAGCAGATCATTTCAGTCGGGGCGCTCGTCAAGGCCGATGGCGAGATCCTCTACCTCCACGGCCATACCGGGATGTTTCTGGAGCCGACCCCCGGAAAAGCGGGAATGCAAAACATTCTAAAAATGGCCCGCGAAGGGCTGCGCACGGCCCTGACGACGACCTTGCACAAAGCCGTTGGAACCAAAGAAACCGTGCGAGCTCCCGGTCTGCGAGTCAAAACCAACGGGCATTTTACGACGGCCAACCTAACTGTCCGCCCCGTGACCAGCGGACCGGCCGCCTCGCCGGAGTCGCCGCTCTACTTGGTCATCTTGGAGGAAGCGCCAGAGGGCAGTGGACAGGTGGTGGCGGACAGTGGACAGAGAGCAACTGGATCGGCTGCCGAGGCAGGCACCGCCACGCTGGTGCAGGAATTGCGAGCGAAGGAAGAATACATCCAGAGCATGCACGAGGAGCTGGAGAGCTCGACCGAGGAGCTCAGATCCTCGAACGAGGAAATGCAGTCGGTGAATGAGGAATTGCAATCCACCAACGAGGAGTTGGAGACGGCGAAGGAGGAGATGCAGTCGGTCAATGAGGAGCTGTCCACTGTCAACGCCGAGCTGCAAAACAAAGTTGCCGGGCTGTCGCAGGCGAGCAACGACATGAACAACCTGATCGCCGGCACCAATATCGGAACGGTTTTTGTGGACTTTGAACTGCGCATCCTGCGCTTTACCCCGTCCGTAACCGAGATCATCAACCTGATCCTCAGCGATGTCGGGCGGCCCGTGGCTCATATCGTGTCCAATCTTGTCGGCTACGACTCCCTGCGGGCGGATGTGCAAGCGGTCCTAAAAACGCTGGCGCCGAAAGTGGTGGACGTGCAGACTGCGGCAGGAAAGTGGTTCACGCTGCGCATCCAGCCCTACCGCACGCTCGACAATGTGATCGAAGGCGCGGTGCTCACGTTTGTGGACATCACGGACCGCAAACATACGGAGGAATCGCTCCACAAGTCCAACGAGCTGGCGCGTCTCGCGGTGGTCGTGCGCGATGCGCATGATGCTGTCACGGTGCAGGATTTGGAGGGCCGCATGCTCGCATGGAATCCCGGTGCCGTGCGGATGTATGGCTGGACCGAGGCCGAAGCGCTGCTGCTGAATGTGCGCGACCGGATCCCGATGGATCTACGTGAGGGAGCGATAGACACGCTCGCCAAGCTCAGCCGGGCACAAATCCTTGAGCCGTATCGCACGAAGCGGATAAGAAAGGATGGCGCTGTCTTGGAGGTGTCGATCATCTCCACAGCCTTGCTCAATGAAGCCGGAGAAATGTATGCGATTGCGACCACGGAGCGGGTGGTCGATGGAGGTGTGCCATGAAAAGTCAGGATAAAAAAACCTCAGTGGTTCCGACAGCGGAAAGTTTTTACAGCCTGTCGCAATTTTCATCCAAACCAACCGGCTCGCCACCGGCGGTCCCGGTTCGACATGGCTCCAATCCGGCGCTTCGCCTGCAAGCGGAGGAGGCGTTGCGGGGAATGATTGAACAGTCGCATGAGCACATCGATGCCCTGTCGCCGGAAACCATGCGGACGATTCTCCACGAGCTACGGGTCCACCAGATCGAACTGGAGATGCAGAACGAGGAACTGCGCCGGGCGGAGGCGGAGGCGGACACTTCGCGGGCGCGCTATTT
>JAPLTF010000017.1 GCA_026398275.1 Verrucomicrobiota bacterium | reverse complement strand
TTTGCGCGGTGCTCGCCGCGCTCGATCCGGTCTTGTCCGGCTTGGCTGATGAGTGATCCGTTATCACCCCAATTTTATCCTGCTCCGGTGCCTCGACGTGGAAGCGCTGAATCACACCATATTTTTCACCATTTTTCGCGGTCGCCCGAAGTTGGCACCGGAAATGTTCCTGGCCGGTCCATCGCCCCTCGGACGGCTCGGACGGCATTTATCAGGCGTAGAAAGCCGTTTGCTCGTCAGCCGCAAAAGAGACGAATCTTGTGTGGATGCCTCGTGGCGGGCGGGATCGTCGCCAGGTGGTATAGGTGGGTGCCGAAAGCCTCAAAACCCGCGTGCCTTACTCGATCAACCCATCAAACAACCCCGGCTGGAATGGCTGGAGGGCGGCGTGCTCTGCGGAGAAAAACTGTGCTTTCGTGGCCCCTGATGCCTTGCCCTTGCGGGTGTGGCAGTCGAACGCATAGCCGGGGATGGGCACGTATTCGGGCGCGTTCCTGAGATCGTCGGCGAGCGTGTCGGCATCGACTCCCTTCAACTGGTCATAGACGAGGTTTTGAAGGTGGTCGGGGTCACGGCTTTTCTTGGCAGCGCAGAGGATGATCACTGCTTTGGAAATGAAGATCCGGCCCTTGGCTTTCCGGGCTGGCACGTTTTCGTTCACGATCAGGTAGGAATCGCGGAGCGCTTTGACCTCGGCTGTGATGAGGCCCCAGCAATCTTCCGCACTTCCTTCCTGGCTTCCCTATTCTTCCTCGCGGCTGTTGCGGGTGAACCAGAGGGCGACGACGAAAAGGACGAGCAGCAGGGTCCCGAGCGCGGCCCCGAAGGGCTGGTTGCGGCCGGAGGTGAACTGCTTGAAGATCACCTCGCCGATCGTGGGGTTCGCGCCGCCGCCCATGAGGGTGGTGATGGCAAACATGCAGATCGAGGGGATGAAAACCAGGAGGGCACCGGCGGTGATGCCGGGGCTCGTGAGAGGAATGATGACCTGCGCAAACGCCCGCATCGGCCTCGCGCCGAGATCATACGCGGCCTCGATCATCGCCCCGTCGAGCTTCTCGACGCTCGTGTAGATCGGCAGGATCATGAACGGCAAAAAGTTGTAAACCAGGCCGAGCACGATCGCGAACGGCGTGTAGAGCAGCGTGATCGGCGCGGAGATCAGGCCCGAGGACATCAGCAGGCTGTTCACGAGGCCCTCCTTGCTCAGGATCGTGATCCACGCATACGTGCGGATCAGGAAGCTTGTCCAGAACGGGACCATCACCAGCATCAGCAATATCCCGCGCCAGCGCTCCGGTGCCCGCCCGATAAAAAAGGCGACCGGATACCCGACGAGCATGCAGATCACCGTGGTCAGGAACGCATACCAGATCGAGTCCCAAAGAACTTTCAGCCAGACCCAGTTGAACGCCCTCACGTAGTTGTCGAAGGAAAACTGGTAGACGACCCGCCCGAGGGCGTCGCGCTCGGCAAAGCTCACGACCACGAGCATGATCGTGGGGACAACGATGAACAGGACCAGCCAGGCCAGCAGCGGCGCCAAAACCAGCCAGGCCGCAAGGCCGGGCTTGCGGCGGAATCCCCGGGAGTCCGCCGCAACGGGAGCCGCTGCTGCCAGGCCGGCCATTACTGGACCTTCAGCGAGGTGACCATCTCGTCGATCTTCGAGGCCTGCTGCCCGATGTCCTCGAACATCTGCATTTTCTTGATGTCCTCATCGGGCGGGAAGCTGGCCTTGTTGGCGCGCTGTTCTGCGGTGAGGAGCTCGCGTGCGGCGAGGTTCGGGTTGAGATACGGGAATGCGTCGGAGATCTGCTTGCTGACATCCGGGCGCAGGATGAAGTTCATGAACGCCTCCGCGTTTGCGACGTTCTGGGAGGCCTTCGGAATGGCGAGGCTGTCGATGAACAGGTGCGTCCCCTCCGAGGGCAGCACCCATTTGAACTTCTTGTCCTCGTTCAGAAGGATCGCCCCTTCTCCGCCCCACACCACGCCGATCGCCACATCCCCGTTCAGCAATGCGGTTTTCGGGCTGTCGGAATCATAGACCTTCACCAGTGGCAGCCATTTGGAAACGAGCGGCTTCACTTTCGCCAGGTTCTCGTCGGTGACCTGGTTGATCGGCACGCCCTCGGTGAAAAATCCCCACGTCACAATTTCCCTGGCATCATCGAGCACCACGATGTTCTGCTTGTATTTGTCCTGGAAGACATCGGTGAATCCCTTGATGTCGTCCTTCACGAGGTCCGTGTTCACGACGATGCCGACCGTTCCGGCCATGAAGGGCACGCTGAATTTGTTGCCCGGATCAAACGGCAGGTTCAGGAACTGCGGGGCGATATTTTTGAGGTTGGGAACCTTCGCCGGATCGAGCGGATGGAGGAGGCCCTCCTTCACGAGCGCGCCGACGACATACTCGCTCGGCTGGATGATGTCGTAGCTCCCGCCGCCGGCCATGAGCTTCGCGAGCATCTCCTCGTTCGATGCGTAGTTCTCGACCGAGACCTTGATGCCGGTCTCCTTCGTGAACTGGTCGATGACGGACTGCGGGATGTATTCCGACCAGCAGAAGACGTTGAGCTTGTCGCTTCCGGGCGCTTTCGGCTCCGCCGCAGCCGCAGGCTTCGATTCGACTTTCGGCCCGGACGAGCTGGTTGCCGCAGGGGGTTTCCCGCATCCGGCAAGCGCGAGCGCTGCCAGTGCGGCCATCAGGGTGATGTGGTTTTTCATGTGGTTTTTTTGCTGCTGATCAACTGACTGAGAAGAACAATGACGATTGTCCCGAGAATAAAAAGCGCGCTCAACGCGTTGAGCTGCGGGTTCAGCCCCACCTTCGCCATTCCGAATACTTTCAGCGGAAGCGTCTGGGTCTGCGCGCCGGTCAAAAAGGCGCTGACGATGTATTCGTCGAGCGAGAGCGTGAACGACATGAGCGCGCCGGAGATGATGGCCGGCATCAGGTAGGGAACGATCACTTTCCAGAACGCCTGGACCGGAGTTGCCCCGAGGTCCATCGCCGCCTCCTCGAGGAACGGGTCGATCCCCTGCAGGCGGGCCTGGACGCCGACCAGCACGAACGGGAAACAAAACGTCGTGTGCGAGATGATCAGCGTCGTGAAGCCGAGCGGGATGTTCAGCAGCTGCACGAAAAGCACGAGCAGGCTCACGCCCATCAGGACCTCGGGCATGACCATCGGGACAAAGATCAGGAGCCCGATCGCCCGCTGGAATGGGAACCTGTAGCGGTAGAGCATCCAGGCGCCGATCGTCCCGAGCGCCGTCGCGAGAACCGTGGTCACGCAGGCGACAACCAGGCTGTTCTGAAATGCCGCCACGATGGGCTTGTTCGAGAGCAGCGCCGAATACCACTGCATCGTGAATCCCTCCCAGCGGATGTTCAGCTTCGAGGCATTGAACGAAAAAATCACCAGCAGGAGGATCGGGATGTAGAGAAACGCAAACACCACCGCCGTCCAGAGCCCGAAAAATCCGCTCTGGATCCGCGTGCCGCTCAGCAGGCGTCTCACCTCGCGAAGCTTGAACGGAAAAAACGACGAAGCGAACGCCGACATGGATCGAATGTAGCAACATCCATGCCGCGCGTCCAGTCCATGGCCTCACCTGGACAGAAACCGCGTCAAAAGTCGCAAGGGCTCAGACCTTCCGGCGGCCTGCGAGAAGCCTCGCCAGGAGCGTGCCCGTCCACTCCGCCTCTTCGGCGCTGAGGTCGAATGTCGGGGTGAAGGAGAGGACATTTCCGTCCGGGCCGCCGCCGAGCACGACCAGTCCGGCCTTGAGCGCGTTCACCACGACGTGCGAGGCCGTGGCAGTGTCCGGCGAGCCATCCGGGGTCAGGAGCTCGAATCCGAGCATGGCTCCGAGCCCGCGGAGGTGCCCGCCTTTGAGCCCGGACAGGGCCTCGCGCAGCAGGCTGCCCGCATTCCTTGCGCGCACGGCGGTGCCGGGCTTCTCGTGTTCCACAATCGAGGCGAGCGCCATCGCGCAGCCGACGGGGTGCCCGAGAAATGTGCTCGTGTGCAGAGCCTCTCCTCCCGAGCGCGGCCAGGCGTCCATCACGTGGGATTTGCCTGTGCAGGCGGAGAGCGGGAACCCGCCGGTCAGCCCCTTGCCGAGGCAGATGATGTCGGGGACAACGCCCGAGTGCTCGCAGGCGAAGAAGCGTCCGGTGCGGTGGAAGCCGGTGTAGATTTCGTCGGCGATGAGCAGGATTTTATGCTCGTCGCAAACCTGCCGCAGCAGCGGGAGAAAATCCTTCGGAGGCACGATGTCGCCGCCCCTTCCCTGGACCGGCTCGACGAGGATGCAGCCGATCTCGCGGTGCCGGATCGTTTTTTCCAGCTGCTCGTGAAGCGCCTCCAGGCACGAGGACGAGCAGTTGGGAAATTCCCGGCCCTCGAGCCGGAAGCCTTCGGTGCGGCCGAACGGGCAGCGGCAGCAATAGGGGTAGGGCAGGCGGACGCCGAACCGCGCGAGCTGGCCCGCAAAGGGATCGCGGAAAAACGGCATGCCGCAGGTCTCAAGCGCGCCATGCCCGAGGCCGTGGTATCCCCCGGCGAAGCTGATGACGCCGGGCTTCCCGCTGTGCAGGAGCGCCGTCTTCAGCGCGGCCTCGACGGCGTCGGAGCCGGAGTTGCACAGGATTGTTTTTGCCGGTCCCTCGCGCCACCGCTCGAATGTGATCCGGCTGATCGCCCCGCAGAGCGAGGCCTTGAGCGGCGAGGGGTGCACGTCGCCGAGACCGTGCACGAGGCGCGACGCCTGCGCGATCATGGCCTCCGAGGTCGCCCCGTGCCCGAGCCCGCAGACCCCGAACCCGGAGGTCATGTCCAGATACCGGTTGCCGTCCGCATCCCAAACGTTGGACCCGAACGCCCGGTCCCAGAAAACCGGGAAGTCTCCGCTGAAGAACGTCACGTTCTGCGACTCGAAGCGGGAGAGCTTTTCCATCAGCGCCCGTGAGTGCGGACCGGGAATTTCGGTCAGGATTTCCGGAAGCATCGGTCGGTGAAAATCAGGCGGCGACAGGCCTGCCGCTGGCGGCGAGGAGCCGGCTGTAGAGTGCCAGGTGGTGCCTGGCGGCGGATGCCCAGGAGAAATCCGCTGAGCGAGCGGCCCCGACCAGATGCGCCAGATCCGGGGTCCGGGTGGCGCGGCCGATCGCGTCGCCGATGGCCTCGACAGAATCTTTGTAGAACACGAATCCGTTGCCCTCGCTGGTGACCGGGTCAAAGTCCTTTACAAACTGCCTGAGCCCGCCGCAGTGCGCGGCGATCGGGAGGACGCCGTTCCTGAGCGCGAGCATGAGCAGTTCGCCGCCGGGTTCGACCGGGCCGGGAAGGATGAGAAATTCCGAGCCCGAGAGGGCCAGGTGGAAAAGCGGTGCGTCCACCTCGGGAAGGTTGGCGAACCGGCCGGCATGCTGCCTCAAAGCGATCTCCAGCGCCTGCCGGTGCTCAGGCCCGACCGGCCCCAGCAGCAGAACCCGGACATCCTCGGAGGGCAGGCGATCAAGCGCTTCGAGCAGAAGCCCGATCCCCGCGCCATGCGTGGCCGAGGAGTCCGCAAGAAAGATGCGCCCGCCCGACAGCAGACCGGCGCGCTGGCTCAGCTCATCCCGCGCCGCGGGCTTTTCCGCCGGGGGGAAGACCGGCCAGGCGGAATCCTTCAGGCCGTCCGGAATGCCTTCGAGCTTGTAGCTCTGCTCCCGCAGCACGCTTTCCAGGCCGCATCCGAACTCCGGGGTCTGCATCTCCGCCACATAACGGCGTCCAGGCAGGACGACGGCGTCGGCGAACAAAATCCCGGCCTTCAGGCAGTTCATGCTCCCGAAAAATTCGAGCCCGCGGGCGGAGAAATATTCTCCCGGCAGGTTGGTGAGCCCGAAGTCGTAGCTCCAGAAATTCCCCTGGTATTCGAGCCCGTGCGGCGTGAGCACGGTCACCGTCGGCAGGCGCTGGTCCTTCGCAAACACCGGCAGCAGCGCCGTCTGCCACCCGTGGACATGCACGACATCCGGGCCGAGCTTTTTGGCCAGTTCGAGCACGCATTTGGTGAAGAAGATGAAGCGCGCGGAGTTGTCCTGGTAGTCGCGGTCATCCGCGCCATAAAGCCCGGTGCGGTCGAAAAATTCGTCGCGGACCACGAAGAGGGCCTTCACTCCGCCCGGTGCCGCCGCCTCGAAGACATCCGCCGGAAGCTTCGCCGGGCCGACCGGAACGGGAAACTTCATTTTCGTGCGCCTGGCCTTGACCGACTTGTCCTCGCGGATGCAGCGGTAATACGGCAGGGCCACGGTCACATCGTGCCCGGCCTCGCTCAGGTGCGCCGCCAGCGCCAGCATCTCGTCGGCAAACTCGCCGGTCCGCGCAAAAGGCGTCATCTCGCTGGCAGCCATCAGGATCTTCATCCGCGCATTCTCCGATATCCAGCCCTCCTGAGTCGAATGGAAACTGGCGACATTTTCATGGAAACCATTGACTCCCGTTGCAGGCTCGGGCAGGGTCATTGGTTCTTTCCATTCATGCGACATACCATCTCGATCCTTGTTGAAAACAAATTCGGCGTGCTGACCCGCGTGGCCGGCATGTTCAGCGGTCGCGGCTTCAATATCGACACGCTGAATGTCGGGCCGACGCTCGATGCCTCGGCATCCCGCATGACGATCGTTGTCCGCGGCGACGACAAGGTGCTCGAGCAGGTCACCAAGCAACTCGAAAAGCTGATCGACGTGATCGACGTGCAGGATTTCCGCGACGAGGAATACGTGGACCGCGAACTCGTGCTTCTCCGCGTGAATGCGAATTCCAAAAACCGCGCCGAGGTGATGCAGATCTGCGACATTTTCCGGGCGAAGATCATCGACGTGCAGCCGAACAAGCTGGCGATCGAGATCACCGGCACCGAGGGCAAGATCAGCAAGTTCCTCACCCTCATGGAAACGTTCGGGGTCAGCGACCTCACCCGCACCGGGAAAGTCGCCCTCTCCCGCGTGAGCTAATTTCTCCAACCCAACAAAAACTATGCCAGCCAAGATATATACCGACAAAGACGCCGACCTCAAAGTGTTCAAGGGCAAAACCCTTGCCGTTCTGGGATTCGGATCCCAGGGCCATGCCCATGCGCTCAACCTCAAGGACAGCGGCGCCAAAGTGATCATCGGCCTCTATCCGAAATCCAAAAGCCGCGCCGTCGCGAAAAAATACGGCTTCGAGGTCTACGATACCGCGGAAGCCGTCCGCCGCGCGGATGTCATCTTCGTCGGCATCCCCGACACCAAGCAGCCCGCCGCGTATCTGAAGGACATCGCGCCGAACCTCAAGGCCGGCAAGACGCTGCTCTTCAGCCACGGGTTCAGCATTCATTTCAAGACGATCGTTCCGCCGAAAAACGTGAACGTCATCATGGTCGCCCCGAAGGGCCCCGGCCACATCGTGCGCCGCCAGTTCACCGAGGGCAAAGGCGTGCCGGCCCTGATCGCGGTTTATCAGAACCCCGGCAAGGACGCGAAAAAGCTCGCGCTCGCATGGGCCAAAGGCGTCGGCGGAACGCGCGGCGGGGTCATCGAGACCACGTTCAAGGAAGAGACCGAGACCGATCTCTTCGGCGAACAGACCGTGCTCTGCGGCGGAGCTTCAGCTCTCGTCCAAGCGGGCTACGAAACTCTTGTGGAAGCCGGCTACTCGCCCGAGATGGCCTACTTCGAGTGCCTGCATGAGCTGAAATTGATCGTCGACCTGATGAACGAGTCCGGCATCGCAGGCATGCGGTTCTCGATCAGCGAGACCGCCAAGTGGGGCGACGTGCTTGTCGGACCGAAGATCATTGATGCCGGCGTGAAGCTCCGCATGAAAGCGGCGCTCAAGGACATCCAGAGCGGGAAGTTTGCCAAGGAATGGGTCAAGGAATTCCAGGGCGGCTACAAGCGCTACAACGCGCTCCTCAAAAAAGGCGAGCAGCATCCGATCGAGAAAACCGGCGCGCGCCTCCGCTCGCTGATGCCCTGGATCAAAAAGAAAAATCTGAAAGGTGCCCAAGCCGCCTACTAAGACCCCTGATGCGGGCGGGGCTCCGGCTCCGTCCGCCGCTCCGGCTGTTCTCGGTTCCAGCAAGCAGGCGGTGGACGCGCTGCTTGGCAAGCCCGTCATGGCGCGCGGGCTCCTGGGCATGACCGCTCAAGGCGAAAAGGCCTACACCTACCCGCAGGCCGGCAATGACATTATTGTCGGGTTCTTCGATGATGTAGCGAGGTATCTGGCCGTCGTCCGCACGAAAGGTCCCAAGACGGGATTTTCCCCGGCGGAGATGTCCTCGATCCTCGCGCTCAATGGGCCGGTCGGTTCCTGGAAATCCGAGCAGTCACAGGCCCCGGCCCCGGCTGGGAAATCTTCCAAGCCGACAAAGAAGTCCGTCCCGGCCGAAATCCCGTCGACGTATTTCACGCTTTCCGACAAGGACCGCCAGATTCTCGGATGGCAGCCCGGCGGCAAGCCGTTCGTGTTCTTCCTCCAGCCTTCCCATCCCGGCCAGCCGCACCTCCTCCTCAACGAGTGGCAGGTGGAGCGGGCGATCGGGTAGGCTTGGCCGGCAGATCTCACACTTCAGAGAAACCGCGGAGCGGAGCGTTTCGGGGAGCGCACGCGCCTCGCGTGCTGGTTTCGGCTGCCCCGCCGAAACATTCTTCCCTCCCGGGATGCAGGAAGTTCGCGGCAGCGAGGGCGCTGCCGCCCGCACGCGGGGGCGCGTGCGCTCCCCGGAACCCGTGCATCCTCACCGAAAGGGTGGGATATGCGGCTACCGCTCGGAAACCGTTTCCTTGAGGGATTTTAAGAAGAGGGCGCGATCTTTGGTGATTTCCATGACGTCCGAGGCGGACATGGGGATATACATCGTCCCCTGCATGTGACCGTAGGTTTCGACAATGGACTTCGTCTGGGCATCACGGTAGACGATCCAGGCCTTCTGTGCGGTGACGAGAGCGGCCCATTCTTCGGGCTTCATCGACTTTTTCAGATCCTGGTAGAGATCGTTCATTTCCGCGTCCCATTGCTTGTTGGCTTTCGAGACGGCCCGGACCATGCCCGCAGTTGAAGAGTCTTTGTCGATTGCGGCCTCCATCGCCTGATCGATCGGGTGCTTGGTTTCGTCATCGGCTCGCAGCGGCATGGTGAAGGCGACAAGTGCGAGGATGAAAAGGGCGGTTTTCATGGTGGTATTTTTATTTTGCGTGAAGCCACGGGGCATCGGCCTCGGAGGCTTTCACCGAGTTCATGACAATGTAGAGCAGGGCTTCCAGCATTTCGGGGGTCGTCCGGTAGATGTCGGTGGTTCCGGCAGGCGGCTGCCACGTGGAGGCAGGCAGCGAGGTGGTGTAGGTGAGGTCCCGGATGTCCACGACCGCGGTGAAATCCTTTCGCTTCACTTCCACCCGGCGTGGCAGGTATCCGGGGGCCACCCAGATGCGCCCCTGAAAATCCTCCGCTTTCAGGGCCGGCGACAGCTCGGGGATGAGGCCTGCGGTGAGGACCCGGCAGTCCTCGCCGTTGAGCGTTTCGACCTCTGCAACGTCCGGGCGGACAATCGAGAAGATGGCCGGAAGGAACATGGCATACTTTGAAAGCTCCGGCGGCAGGAAGATCGGGGTCGTCAGCTTGAGGTTTTTTTTCGGCTTCACCTTGAACTGGGCGATCAGGAATTCGACCTTGGTGCCCGGGGTGGCCCAGACCTCGTTGCCGTTCCTGCAAATCGTGAACTGCTCGCCGAGGACCGGGGCTTCGAGTCGCACCTTGTCGGGAAACTGGACCGCGGCCTTGAGCGAGGCTCCCTTCATGTTCGCGGGGAGCCGGCCCGTGACCTCGCTCATCTCGAGCGTCAGCGTGGCGGCGCGGTTCGGGCTCTTGGTGTCCGCGAGCAGGACGCCCCACAGCGGCTGGAAGATTTTTCCGATCACATTGAACGGATTGTCCCGCGGGGGCTCCTGCTGGGCGTGGAGGGGAAGGCCGGCGGCGAGAAAAAGGCAGAGGATTATGCGATACATGCGCGCCCTCATTAACCCCGATTACACGCTGTGGCAAAAAGTTTTGCATTTATCAGCCATCCGGTGTCGGGTAGGCTGCATCGAATGAACACGGGAACCGGACGGGCGCCGATGGAACGGGCATGATTGCCACTGGACTTGTCTACGCATTTCTGGAGAGCACGGTCGAGGGGAAGCTGGTGCTTCTCACGCTCTTCCTCGCCTCGATTTTCAGCTGGTCGGTGATGGTCACCAAGATGCGCTACCTGCATTTCGCCAAGCGCCAGAGCGAGCGGTTCGCGGCTCTGTTTCACCGGGACCGGGCTCCGCTGCGCATCTATGAGCAGGGGGTTCATTTCGAAGGCTCGCCGCTCTATGCCATCTACGCGGCGGGCACGGCTGAGCTCTGCTTTCAAATGCTCGGCTCGACCGAGGTGGACGAGACGTTCCGCGCGCGGCTCGAGTCGGCGGAAAAGATCAGCCCCGCCCAGATGCGCGCGGTGCAGGCGGCTATGGAGCGGGCGGTCGGCGAGTCGGCCCTCAAGCTGGAATCCCAGATGATCATCCTTTCGACGGCCGTGAGCGGAGGCCCGTTTCTTGGCCTTCTCGGGACTGTGTGGGGTGTCATGGACGCATTTTCCGGCATCGCCTCGGCGGGCACGGCGAACCTCGCTGCGATGGCGCCCGGCGTTTCCGGGGCGCTGATCACGACGGTCACCGGGCTGCTCGTCGCGATCCCCGCGATGTTCGGATACAATTTCCTGGTCACCAGCGTGCGATCGATGATCGTGCAGGCCGACAATTTTGCCGCCGAGCTGTCGTCGGAGATCGAGCACCGCTACGTCGAGCACGGAACGCGCGAGGCGCGACGGTCCTCACTTTCCTGACCATGCGCCGGTATTCCTCACGGCAGAGTCTGCAGACGCTCACCGAGATCAATGTCACGCCGCTTCTCGATCTGGCGTTCGTGCTGCTGATCATTTTCATGATCACGACGCCGCTCATCGAGAACAGCATCGATCTGGTCGTGCCGACAAGCTCCACGGCGAAGGTCAGCGTCAACCCCTCCGACGTCTTCACAATTTCCATCGATAAGAACGATGTCATGAAGCTGAACAACGAGGTCCTCACCGCCGCAGACCTCGAATCCCGCCTCGCCACGCTCCATGCGGAAAATCCCTCGACGGCGGTTGTCGTCCGTCCCGACCGCGATCTGGCCGTGCAAAAATTTGTCTCCGTGATGGATATCCTGCAGCGCACCGGGATCACGAAGGTCGGCGTCATGACCCACCCGGAGCAGTCGGCGCCAACAACCCCCTGACATGGCAGATCCAAGGTTCCGGCGGAATCTGATCCTCGTCGCCATGGTCCATGTGCTGGCGCTGGTCGCGTTCTTTTATTTTGCCCGGCGCGAGATCAAAAAGCCTTCGGGGGAAGTTGTCTGGATGGATCCCGGCGCGTTCTCCTCTTCGGTCGGTCAGGGAGGTGCGCCTGAGGTTGCCGCGACACCTGTCCCCACTCCGGAAGCAACGCCCGAGCCGACTCCCGAGCCAACCCCTGAAGCAACGCCCGAGCCGACTCCCGAGCCAACCCCTGAACCGACCCCGGAGGCCACTCCCGAGGCCACCGAATCTCAGATCCCGCTTTCCACGCCCAGCCCTACCCCGACGCCAACTCCCACCCCGACTCCAAAGCCCACGCCCTCTGCGACGCCAAAGCCGACACCGAAACCAACACCGAAGCCATCGCCGAAGCCGTCGCCGAAGCCGTCGCCCAAACCCAGTCCGAAGGAAACCCCGAAGCCAAGCCCGAAACCTTCCGCCAAACCCTCCGCTTCCCCCAAGTCCTCGCCCGGCGCATCGGCATCGCCGAAATCGTCACCCCAGGCCTCTCCCGGCGGTTCCCCCAAAGCCTCCGCTTCGCCCGGCGGTTCACCGGGATCCGGCTCCACGAAGGGTTCTTCCGCTGCCGAGGGTTCCGGCAGCGCATCCCAGGGCTCCGGAAAATCCTCCAAGGCCGGAGCCGGCGGCGACTCATCCCAATTCGCCTGGTATCACGAGCTCATCCACGACCGGTTCTACAGCCAGTGGGACCAGCCGACATCCATCTTCGACCAGGCAAAATCGTTCGTCTGCACGGTCAAAATCCGGATCGAAAAGGATGGGAAAATCTCCAGCGCCGAAATCGTGAAATCGAGCGGCAACCCGCTCATGGACGAGTCGGTCCTCACTGCGGCGAAGCGCGTATCACAAATCGATCCCCCGCCATCCGCGCTGGCCTCGGGGGGGGGCGCCTACACCGTCAACATCAACTTCGAGCTGGAGTAGGTTTTGCTGTTGGCTGCGTGCCACGCAAAGCATGCGACATGGCCCGTCGCGCCCACAGCGTTTACGAAACATGTTCCATGTGCCGCTACAGGCAAAACCGTTTTCGGGTGTGCGCCGGGCCGGGCGCGGCTTCCGCCACAAGCCTCCGGATTTTCCGGAGGCATCAGAATCAGAGCGGGATGCCGACGGATTCTTTGATTGAGGCGAAGGAATACGCGCGGTTCATGCCGGCGATGAACGAGGCCGGGATGCCGGCCGGGCAGACGGCTTCGCACGCGTAGTAGTTCGAGCAGTTGCCGAACCCTTCCTTGTCCATCTGGCGGACCATGCTGAGGACGCGGCGGTCGTTTTCCGGTTTCCCCTGGGGGAGGAGACCGAGGTGGGTGACCTTGGCGCTGACAAAGAGCATGGCGGAGCCGTTCGGGCAGGCGGCGGCGCAGGCACCGCAGCCGATGCAGGCCGCGGCGTCCATCGCCACATCCGCGACGACTTTCGGGATCGGGACGGAATTGGCATCCGGCGCGGAGCCGGCACGTTCGCTGATGAACCCACCGGCCTGCATGATTCGGTCGTAGGCTTCACGGTTGACGACGAGGTCGCGCTCGACCGGGAAGGAATCCGCGCGGAACGGTTCGATCGTGATGATCTGGCCGTCGCGGAATTTCCGCATGTAGAGCTGGCAGGTGGTGCCGCGGCCGGGGCCGTGGGGGACGCCGTTGATCGTAAGCGAGCAGTTGCCGCAGATGCCTTCGCGGCAGTCGGAGTCGAACTGGATCGGCTCGATGCCTTTGGCGGTCAGGTCCTCGTTGACGATGTCGAGCATCTCGAGGAACGAGGCCTCGGCGGGAATATTATTGGCCTCGTAGTGCTCGAGTTTGCCGCCGGATTCCGGACCCTTTTGACGCCAAACTTCCAAATAGAATTTCATAGTAGTTGATCGTTGAGAGTTGATGGCTCCGGCTACTTGTAGCTTCTTGTGGCCAGCTTGACCTCTTCGTAGACGAGCGGTTCCTTGACCAGCGTGGGGGCGGTGTTGTCGCCTTCGTATTTCCATGCGGCGACGTAGTCAAAGTTTTCATCGTCGCGGAGCGCTTCGCCTTCCGGCGTTTGGTATTCCGTGCGGAAGTGGCCGCCGCAGGATTCGTTGCGGTTGAGGGCGTCGAGGCACATGAGCTCGCCGAACTCCAGGAAATCGGCGACGCGGCCTGCGCGTTCGAGCTCCATGTTGATGCCGTCGGCCGATCCGAGAAGTTTGAGGTTGGTCCAGAATTCCTCGCGGAGCTTCGGGATTTTCCGGAGCGCCTCCTCGAGGCCTTTCTTGTCGCGGGCCATCCCGCACTTGTCCCACATGATTTTTCCGAGCTCGCGGTGGAAGCTGTCCACGCTGCGCGTGCCCTTGATGCTGATAAGCTTCTGGACGCGGGCCTTGACCGAATCCACGGCTTCCTTGAAAGCTGGCGCGCTGGCGTCCACTTTTTTTCCGAACTGCGAGGCCATGTAGGTGCCCAGCGTGTTCGGGAGAACAAAGTATCCGTCGGCGAGCCCCTGCATGAGGGCGCTGGCCCCGAGGCGGTTCGCACCGTGGTCGGAGAAGTTGGCCTCGCCCAGGACATGGAGTCCGGGGATGTTGCTCATGAGGTTGTAGTCCACCCAGAGCCCGCCCATCGTGTAGTGGACGGCCGGGTAAATCCGCATCGGGCGCTCGTAGGCGTCCTCGCCGGTGATGTTGTGATACATCTCGAAGAGGTTCCCGTAACGCTCCTCGATGACGTGCTTGCCGAGGCGCTTGATCGCGTCCGCGAAATCGAGATAGACGCCAAGCCCGCCGGGGCCGACGCCGCGCCCGTCGTCACAGACTTCCTTCGCGGAGCGCGACGAGATGTCGCGCGGGGCGAGGTTGCCGTAGCTCGGGTATTTTCTTTCCAAATAATAGTCGCGTGCGTCCTCCGGAATGTCCTTCGGCTCCTTCGCGCAGTCTTCCTTCCGCTTCGGAACCCAGACGCGCCCGTCGTTGCGAAGCGATTCTGACATGAGGGTGAGCTTCGATTGGTATTCTCCGCTCACCGGGATGCAGGTCGGGTGGATCTGCGTGTAGCACGGGTTGGCGAACAGCGCGCCGCGTTTGTAGGCGCGGTAGGTCGCGGTGACGTTGCAGCCGCGGGCGTTTGTCGAGAGGTAGAACACGTTCCCGTATCCGCCCGTGCAGAGCAGGACGGCGTCGCCGGCATGCGAGGTGATCTCGCCGGTGGTCATGTCGCGTACGACGATGCCCTTGGCGTGGCCGTCCACGACCACGAGGTCCATCATCTCGGCCTTGGAAAACATCTCGACGTTTCCGAGGGCGATCTGGTGGCTGAGGGCCGAGTAGGTGCCGAGGAGGAGCTGCTGGCCGGTCTGGCCGCGCGCATAGAATGTGCGCGAGACCTGCGCGCCGCCGAACGAGCGGTTGTCGAGCAGCCCGCCGTATTCGCGCGCAAACGGGACGCCCTGCGCGACGCACTGGTCGATGATCTGGTTGCTGATCTCGGCGAGCCGGTGGACGTTCGCCTCGCGGGCGCGGAAGTCGCCGCCCTTGATCGTGTCGTAAAACAGCCGGTAAACGCTGTCGCCGTCGTTCTGGTAGTTCTTCGCGGCATTGATCCCGCCCTGCGCGGCGATCGAGTGGGCGCGGCGCGGGCTGTCCTGGTAGCAGAAGCATTTCACCTTGTAGCCCTGCTCGGCGAGCGTGGCGGCCGATGCGGCGCCCGCGAGGCCGGAGCCGACGATGATGATGTCGAACTTCCGCTTGTTCGCCGGATTGACCAGCTTGGCGGTGTTCTTGAAGGACGTCCACTTTTTGTCAAGCGGACCAGCGGGTATGTTGGCGTCGAGTGTCATTTGACTAATCCGGTAAGGACAGAAACGGGGATGGAGATGTAGCCGAGGAAGAGGAGCCAGGCGTAGGCCTTGGTTGCGAGCTCGATGAGCGGCCGCGTCGTGCGGTTCGTGAAGCCGAGCGTCTGAAACAGGCTTCCAATGCCGTGGCTGAGGTGGAGCGTCAGCAGGAAAAGCCCGCCGATGTAGATCAGGCTCACGGGAAGGTTGCTGAATCCGAGGACCACCATCCGGTACACGTCGTGGACCTGATGCCCGTCGAGCGTTGTTTCCAGGTGCTTGAACGACGGGTCCACGATCTGGAGCGTGAAGTGCGCGAGGTGGAAGACGATGAACGCCAGCACGCACAGCCCGCTGAGCCTCATCGTGCGGGCGAAGACCGTCGTCTGGATCGGGTCCGACGCGATGTATTTTTTCGGGCGCGCGGCCTGGTTTTCCTTCCACAGGAGCATCGTGAAAAGGATGTGGGCACCGACGACGGCGAGCAGGCCGAGGCGGATCACCCAGAGGATCGGTCCGAGGCTCTGGAGATGAAGGGCGTAGGCGTTGAGCCAGTCAGGGCCGAGGTAGATCGTGAAGTTGCCGAGCAGGTGGCCGGTGACAAACAGCACAAGGCAGATGCCGGTCAGCGCGACAATGGTTTTTTTGCCGATCGAAGAGAGGAGCCAGAGGAGGATGGGATGCGGTCCCCGGCGGGTTTTGGATGGTGCCGAAATCATGTTCGTGAAAGAGCGTATTAGTTCAACTAATGGCCAGCATGTCAAGGTTCGCTTCGCTTTTTTTGCTGCGGATGCCTTGTTGAATTGATGCTTCGGCTCGTTGTGCCATCGTGAATCCGTGAGCAGCCAACACATCACGCTTTCCGAACCGTTGATCCGCCTTCTGGACACGCAGGTCAAGACCGGGCGCTTCAAATATGCCTCTGCGGCTGTTCAGGAAGCGGCATCCTGCTCGCGGACATCTTTCCCAAAAACGAAAAAGAAAATCTCAGCGCGGCGGAACTCGCCGCGCTGCGCAAAAAACTGGAGGAATGGAAAAATGAAAAAGACACTCGGTAAACGGCTCTCTGACGCCATGGACGAAGCCATCGCCGTCTCTCGTGGCGAGCGGGCTCCCTCCCGTGTCTGGAACGTCAACAAACGCTCCGATGGCACGTGGTCGCGCGTGCAGATCGCCCCGGAGGCTGTCCGCTTGCGCAACAAGGCCGCTTACGACAAGCGCCAGATTGTCGAAGCCCGACGCGCCCTCGGGCTCTCCCAGACAAAATTCGCCGGGCTCCTCGGCGTGTCGGTGGATACACTCCAAAATTGGGAGCAGGGTCGCCGCAAGCCGACCGGAGCGGCCTGCGTCCTTCTGCGCATCGCAGCAAAAAACCCCGACGCAGTCCTCGCCGCAGCGTAAGGCCCGTCATCCCCCGGCTGGAATCCATGTTCGGCCGGCCTCACCTGCATTCGGGTATCGGGCTGCGCCCGTTCGGAAAATATTTCGAGTTCCGCGCCGGATTGGACTTGCGTGTCCTCTTTTTGCCGGAGGGGGGAGACTTCCGTCTCTGCTTTGTGGGGAACCACAATCAAGTGCGGGCCTACATCAGAAACCAGTAGCCTGCCCTCGGGGGAATTGCCCAGAAAATTCTACATCTCTGCATGCCGCAGTTGTTTGCAATCAGGTATTCAATAGTTCGACGAAACGACTCTTTCGAGACATGCTGAACCTTCCCATGCTTTACGGAAACCTTGTCTTCACTGACATCGGTTATTTCCTTTTTTGTGTTGGGTGCCACACGGGACCGATTGCCTGAGGATCCATTTTCGTGAGACGATTCATCGGGAATTGTTTTGGTCTTATAGCCGATGTCGTCTATGTCAAGTGGTTTTATAGATGATACGCTCTATGTGTGTTCAAAAGGAGTTCACGTGTCGAAGGGGAGGCTCTTAACTTGAAAGGGCCAAGGCTCCGGGCGCTTCGGGAGGCGGCGGGAATCTCCCAGGCGGAGCTTGCCCGCCGTCTCCAGATTCAAGGCTGGGATCTGGACATTATGGTCCTGAACCGCATTGAGCTGGGAAAGCGGACGCTGACGGACTTTGAGATCCAGAAGATCCTGGATATTCTCGGCCGCAAGTGGGCAGACTTGGACGAGTAGATGCCTCAACAAAAATTCGATTCCTTCTTGCGGTGGGGCGGGCGACTCGGCCATTTTCGTGGGTCATGAAAAAAATGAAGGCGGGGATAATCGGATGCGGGAACATCAGCGAGATCTACGCGGTGGCCGGCCGGAAATTCCAG
This sequence comes from Verrucomicrobiota bacterium, assembly GCA_026398275.1. GTDB lineage: Bacteria > Verrucomicrobiota > Verrucomicrobiia > Chthoniobacterales > Terrimicrobiaceae > QYQL01. Next base: position 147,325 of record JAPLTF010000017.1, on the reverse strand, counting down.
AACCTGGAGATCCTGGCGTGCGCCGACCTGGACTTTGCGCGCGCGCATGTGCTGGCGGAGAAGCACGGGATCCCGCGCCCGCTGCGGGTCGAGCAGTTGCTGGCTGACCGGGATGTCGAACTGGTGATCAACCTGACGGTTCCCGCGGTTCACGCGGAGGTGGGGATGGAGGCCTTGAAAAACGGGAAGCACGTCTACAACGAAAAGCCGCTCGCCCAAAAGCGCCGCGCCGCCCGCGAGATGATCGGGCTCGCCCGGGAGAAGGACCTGCTCATCGGCTGTGCGCCGGACACGTTTCTCGGGGCCGGCCTCCAGACCTGCCGGAAGCTGATCGACGAAGGCGCGATCGGGGAGCCGGTTGGCGGGGCGGGGTTCATGCTCAGCGCCGGCGTGGAGAGCTGGCATCCGAACCCCGAGTTCTTTTTCAAAAAAGGCGGCGGCCCGCTTTTTGACATGGGCCCGTATTATCTGACGGCGTTCACGACGCTTCTGGGGCCGGTGCACCGGGTGACCGGTTCCGCGCGGATGAGCTTTCCAACCAGGACCATCACCAGCCAGCCCCTCTCCGGCACGAAGATCGAGGTCGAGACCCCGACGCACATCGCGGCGGTCCTGGATTTTGAATCCGGCCCCATCGTCACACTGGCGACCAGTTTTGACGTCAAGGTCCACTCGATGCCGCCGATCGAAATCTACGGCACGGAGGGCACGCTCTCCGTTCCGGATCCGAACACCTTTGGCGGGCCGGTCCGCATCCGCCGCCAGGGCGGGGAGAACTGGAGCGAGATCCCGCTGGCCTTCGGCTACTCCGACAACAGCCGCGGGCTTGGCGTTGCCGATATGATCGCGGCGATCCAGAACAACCGGGAGCACCGCGCGAACGCCCGCACGGCCTACCATGTCCTGGACATCATGCACTCGATTCTGGATTCGTCGGAAAGCGGGCGGCACATTGAGCTGACGAGCTCGATGACCCGGCCCTCGCCGCTTCCGGAAGGCCTTCAGGACGGCGAGGTGGACTGAGGTGAATTGGGGGCATGCCCCGGCGGGGCAGGCGCGTCAGATGAAGCGGCTGCGTGAAAACACACTGCCCGAACTGCTGACGCAGTCCTGCGGCTCTCGCCGCCTCAAAGCAGCGGCTTTTCCTAATTATTTCACAGGTTCTAAAGACCAAGCATTTCGCGGACCCGCTCCACCGGCAGGCCGATGACATTGGTCACCGAGCCCTCGATCATTTTGATGATGCTGCCGTCGTCGTCCTGCGCGGCGTAGGCGCCGGCCTTGTCCAGCGGATGGATCGAGGCCAGATACCGGCGGATCCCGTCGTCGCTGAGTTCATGGAAGGTCACCAGCGAGGACTCTGCGAAGGTCGTGATTTTTCCGCCGGGAAAATGGATGGCCACGCCGGTGACGACCTCGTGGGTGTGGCCGACCAGTTCCTTCAGCATCCGGAACGCGTCCTCCATGTCGGAGGGTTTTCCGAAAAATCTCCCGCCTTTCCACACGACGGTATCGGCTGCGATGACGGTGTCTTCAGGGGAATTCCCGGCGACGATCCCGGCTTTGCGCGCGGCGTTTTCCAGCGCGAGCTCAGCGGGCGAAAAGGAATGGTCCTCGATCTCCTCGGCTCCGGAGACGATGCACGTGACCTGATAGCCGGCTTCCTCGAGCAGTTGCCTGCGTCGCGGAGACGCGGATGCCAGGACGATTTTCAAGCGGCCGCAAAAAAAGTTTACCCGCCCCCGGCAGCGCGGCGGATGCCATCCAGGCGCTTCTGCATCGTGCGCGAGGATCCCGGCCGGTGGCTGAAGTTCGAGATGACTCCCCAGACGACCGGCACGAGCGTTGCGACTCCGGCGCTCAGAAGGCCGATGGCCAACCCGCGCCGTGCGTTTCGTCCGATGCGGTCGGCGACAAGAATCCCGACGCCCAAGCCGACGGCCACCTGCGAAAATGCGACCACTCCCGAAACCGGGAGGTTTTCTCCGAATTTGTCCAATGACAATTGTGACATGGTGATTGAACCTACGGGGACGGTATGAGATTTTCAATCGCAAATGAATCGCTCATTGGGAATTGATCTCGGGGATGCCCGCGTGGGAATCGCCGTCAGCGACGATCTCGGAATGCTGGCGCACCCGATGGAGACGATCCAGGTCAAGTCAGGCCGTGTCATGCAGCGGGTTCTGGAAATCATCAAGGAGAAGGGGACGCAGACGGTCGTCGTGGGCATGCCGCGGAACATGGACGGGTCGTTCGGCCCCGCCGCGCAGAAGGCCCGGGAATTTATTGAAGCGCTGAAGGTGGGGACCTCGGCGAGGGTCGTGCCATGGGATGAGCGGCTGACGACCGTCTCCGCCCAGCGATCGCTTCATGAGGCCGGAAAAAATGCGCGGGCGCAGAAGGCCATGATCGACCAGGTCGCCGCGCAGATCCTGCTTCAGAGCTGGCTGGATTCCCAGGCATGAGACTCCGGCTGACCGTTGCCTACGACGGGACGCGGTTTTCCGGATGGCAGAGCCAGTCGCACGGGAAGGCTGTGCAGGATGCGATGGAGTCCGCGTTCCAACTGCTTTGCGGCGGGCGGATCATCGTCCACGGTGCCGGGCGCACCGATGCCGGCGTCCATGCGGCCGGGCAGACCGCCCATGTCGACGTTCCCGATGACCGCCTGCCGGTTGACTCGTGGCTCCCGGCCCTGAACGCGCACCTCCCTCCCGGAGTCCGCGTGATGGGCCTGCGCAAAGCCGCGCCGGATTTTCACGCCCGCTTTTCGGCCAAGGGGAAAATCTACCGCTACACCATCTGGAACGGTCCCGTGATGCCGCCGCTGCTGATCAACCGGGCGTGGCATGTGCCGGGAAAGCTCGACGGGGATCTCCTCCGGTCCGCATGCAGGATTTTTCCAGGCCGCCACGATTTTGCGGCGTTCTGCGCGCGCGGCTCCAAGGCTCCCGAGCCGACAACGCGGACGCTATCGGCCATCCGTCCCGCCAGGAATGGCTCCTCATGGACGCTCACGTTTGAAGGCGAGGGGTTTCTCTACAAGATGGTGCGGATGCTGGCCGCCTCCGCGGTCCGGTGCGCGGCCGGGCGGCTCACGCTCGACGAGATCCGGCACCGGCTCAAAACTGCCGGGCCGCGCATGAACCATGTGGCCCCCGCCGAAGGTCTCTGTCTGGTCCGCGTGATCTATTGATCCTCGCACTGCTTGATCATGCCCTCCGGTTTGCTAGTGTGCGGCGTGCGGAAACGACGCCTTGTTGTCTGGATGCTTCTGTTGGGATGGGTTCTTCTCCTGGTCCCGACCGTGCGTGCCCAGATGAGCGATGAGGAAAAGCGACGCCTCTTCCTCCAGGCGCGCGAGGATATCCGCCCGGTCCCGAAACCGTCCCCATCCTCAACTCCCCGTCCGAAACCCCAGCCCGCCTCGACCCCCAAACCGACTCCCAAGCCCACACCGAAGACCACTCCGGAGCCCGAGGGAAAGCTGCCGCCGGAGGAAACTCCGCCTCCCAAAAAGCCAGCGCCAGTGCCCGAAGAGACACCGGTCCCACATCACAAGAAACCGACACCGGAGCCCGAAGAGACGCCGACCCCGCGCCCGAAGAAGCCAGCCCCTGAACCGTCCCCGGATAAAGAAAAGCCAAAAGCCTCGGGAACTCCGGACATCATCGATGTGCCCGACCAGCCCGTGCGCGAACCTCAAAAACCTCCTGCGCCACCCGAGGGCACGCCTGTCCATGCGGTTCCCGCCATCAGCCCGGCGCAAATCCCCCAGGGCAAAACCCCGCAGGGCAGGCCGCTCGACGCTCCGATCGTCGTGGAGAAATCCGGGCTCGACGATGACCAGGGGATCGAGCCCGCGCCCAAGGCCCAGTTCGGCGGATTTTTCAAACGCTACCGGTATCTCACCCCGGCGGTCCGCAAGGCGATCGACCAGGCGAAGGTCCAGCGCGGGCGATGGAAATACATCATCGTCCACAACAGCGGAACCCGCCAGGGCAACGCCCGGATCTTCGATGTCTACCACCGGCGCGTCCGGAAAATGCAGAACGGGCTCGCGTATCATTTCGTCATCGGCAACGGGAATTCCTCCGGCAACGGGGAAATCGAAATCGGCAACCGCTGGACCCGCCAGATCAACGGCGGGCATGTCGCCAGCGACTACCTCAACAACATCGCCCTCGGCATCTGCCTGGTGGGGGACCTGAACCGCGACAAGCCCACCCCCCAGCAGCTCGATGCCCTGGATGAGCTCATCACGTATCTGCGTTCGCGCGTCGGAAAAATCAAAGGCAAGTCCGCAATCGTGAAGGGCCACAAGGAAATCAATCCCAAGCCCACCGACTGCCCCGGCGACCGCTTCGACCTCGGGTGGCTGCGCCAGCGGTTCCGCTGACAGTTTTCAATTTGGGAACCGCTAGCCCGCATGTCTCACGGTCCGGTTTGGGAGGCCGCAGGCTGTAGCCGCAGTCTGTGACCGCCGGTCGCTTGGCAAGCCAGCGGGGATGGGCGCTCATAGAGCACCCCTACAACGCGACTGTGAGACATGTGGGTTAGTGGAAATTAGTGGTTCAAAAAGCGTGAGTCTCCCCTCGCGAAACTCCAGCGGGACCGGGGAGCCGGCGACTGTGCAGCGACTGCTCGCCCGCAGCTCCTCCGCGATATCCTCCGAGCAGTAGAGTGTTTCGAGGTGGAGGGTGTTTGGCACAACCATCCAACCGGAATCTCCATAGCGCTCGCGGATGCGCTCCACGACTTCCTCGTCATCGCTCAGGGTGCAGGGAATCGCCATGCGGCGCATCTCGCCGGTCGTGTAGACATTGAGAAAAGTTTTCTTTTCGTCGATCGCCTCGCGCAGGCGGCGGGTGATGAAGTCGGCAAGGCCGACGCCGATGGCGTTTCCGTGGGAGGCTTCGGAGAGTCCAAGCGCTGCAATGACAGCAATGCGCGGACGGTCGAGATCCTCGTAGCCGCTGATGCCGCGCCGCCCGATGACATTGGTATCCATGCCGGACCCGCTGAAGGTTTTTCCGATTTCGCCGACGACGAGGACCCGCAGGTCGTCGCAGGGAAGCGCCGGGAAATAGTGGCGGTGGCGTTCGAGCAGGGCGGGCTCCCTCGCAAGGATTTCGCCGGGCGCGATGGCGTGAAGCTCCGCCGTCCGGTCATAGCCGTCCTCAAGGATGGCCAGCCCGCAGAAAATCTTTCCAGAGCCCACGATGAGCGATCCCATTTCGAGAAGCATGTCCTTCATCGCCGGGGTGGGGGCGGAGTGAAAGGTTTCGGCCGAGCGGATTTTCCCCATGCCGACCACCATCATCTTCGTCAGCCCGCTCTGCACCGGGCCGGAGAAGCAGGTGTGAAGCTTGATCCGGTTGAGGACGAGGACCCCGTCCGCCTCGTGGCAGTGGCGGTCCATCCAGACATCCCCGGAGGACACGGTTCCGACCTTCACCACGTCCATGCTGGAGCGGATCTCCATGCCGGTGGCGGATTCGGTGAGTCCGAGCGACTCGACCATCTGCCGCTGACCCTCGGCGGTCGCGCCGTTGTGGGAACCCATGCAGGGGACGAGGAATGGCTCAGCGCCGTTCGCGCGCAGCCAGTCGCCCGCGGCCTTTGTGATCCGGACGATGTTGTCGATTCCGCGGCTCCCTGCGGTGATCGCAACCCGGCCGCGGGGAGGTGTGAGGCCCAGCCCGTCGAGCTGGCGGAAGACCTCCGCCTCAATATCTTCGAGCGGATGCGAGACCAGTTTTTGATCGACGCGGTAGACGTTCATTTGATGGCAGGTTCCTCCAAACGCTATTTTTCTGCCGCCGCCGGACCGGGGACCCGGACAGTGAACGGCTTGTCTTCCTCACCCGTCACGAACATCACCAAGCGCACCGGGTCGGTTCCTTTGTTCATGCCGTTGTGCGTGGTGTTCACGACCTCGACAAGAGCCTCGCCCGCGTGGAGTTCGCGTGGCTTTCCCCCCTTCACCTCAACGGTGAGTTTCCCCGACAAAATGTAGGCATAGCAGGGGAAGGGATGCTGGTGCCATCCGGTTTCGGCACCCGGCGGGATGTCCACAATCACCGCAGTCACCTGGGGCGAGTCGGTTTTCGGGTAGGCAATTGCCTGGCCGCACGCCGTCTTGGTTGTTCGCAGAAGCGGGGTCACCGCGATCTGCTTCGTGTAGCCCTCGCCCGAGACCGGCTCTCTCGCATACAAATCCGGCACGCTCAGTCCCGCCGCCGCGAGCAGAAGGAAAAAACCGCGAGCAAAAGTTCCGCGCCCGACGGAAATGTGACCGTCGCGGGAAGACTGGTAGGGACAGACCTCCGGGCTGGCCGGGAATCTCCCCTGCGGCTGGCTGGGACGTCCAGCCCTACCCCGGAAACTTCCGCGTGATGCACTGCATGTTATTGACCCCATGCGTCCACTATTGCACGAGTCCTGGGCGTGGTGTAACCTTTTCTTCGATGGCGGACGGCCGTTCTCCGGTTGCCGAAAGGCGGGCGGGGAGAGGAAAGTCCGGACACCACAAGGCGGCATGCCGCGTAGAACGCGCGGGAGGCCGGAGTGAAAATTCCGGCCGACGGAAAGTGTCACAGAGAACAGACCGCCTTCCGGCGAAAGCCGGAGGGCAAGGGTGAAAAGGCGGGGTAAGAGCCCACCGCCCCGGGCGCGAGTCCGGGGGCACGAAAAACCCCATGCGGTGCAAGACAGAACAGGAGGATCCGGGTTGCCTGCCCGATCCCGAGGCGAAAGCCGAGGGGGACCTCCGGGTAATAGTCGCAGTCCGCAAGGACTGCCCCGCCCGAAAGGTGCGGGGCAAGACAAATGGCCGTCCAGGTTCCGGCGCAAGCCGCGGACCGGACAGAATCCGGCTTACAGCCATCTGAAAGCGGGGGTGCTCCGGCAACGGGGTGCCCCCGTCCTTTTTGTAGCCGTATATCCACATTCCGGTTTGGGAGGCCGCAGGCTGTAGCCGGGGTCTGTGACCCCGGTCGCGCGGCAGGCCCGCGGGGATGGGCGCTCAGAGAGCACCCCTACAACGCGACCGTGAGATTTCCGCTCTACACGCCGTAGTTTTCCGGCTTCGCGCGCCGCGCATCGATGAACGACTTCACGCAGAGCACAAGAAAAACCAGCGCGATCAGGCCCATTGCGATCTGCAGGACGACCGCCACCGGCCGCTGGACGGGGCCTGAGAGCAATGTGCCCAGCCCCACGCCGAGTCCGGCGAGTGTCCCGAACAAGCCGAACATCGCGGCCACATGCATGGCGTGCTTGCGCAAATCCGGCCGGACATGTGCCAGGATGCCGCTCAGAAAAATGATCGTCCCAAAACCGGACGGGATCAGCGCCGTGAGGTGGGTGGCCCCGGCCGCGATGAATGCCGCGACGCCGAGAGCATCGAGCACGATTCCGAAAATGATGGCGAGCTTTGGCATTGCGTGTGGAATGTGGATCATAAACCACCCGATGCAAGCGGGATCGCCCCGCGCCTCCCGTACAAAACTTTGATGCGGCCGCATCAAAGTTTTGTAACCTCACTGGAGGGCGCTGCGCCGTCAGCGCCGACTTTGTCTGCCATCAAGCAGAAATATGGGACGGCACGGCGGCCATCCCTCCACACCTGGCTTCGGGCCATTTACTCCTGATCGCCTATTCTCAAGTAGGTTCACGCGAGGACCTCGGCGGCGGTTTTGAAGTGGGTTTTGGCGCGGTGTTCGAGGGCGTCGGGGCCGAGCTTTTCGACGAGCGCCAGCGCGGCGGCTTTGACGGCGGCGGACGCGCCCCTTGGGAGCTTGATGCCGGCGGACTTTTCGGCATCGGCCAGCCAGTCGATGAACTTTTCGCGGGCGAGGATCGAGGCGGCGGCGACGGCGAAGTCGGACTCGGCTTTCGTTCTTTGTTCCATCACAATTTTTTTTCCCTTCTCCATGAGCGCGCGCTCGAGGACGCGGACATCGGCGAATTTGTCCGAGAGCGCGCGCGGGCAATCCGGGCGGAGCTCGCAGAGGTTTTCGATGATTCTGGCATGGCCCCAGGCGAGCAGGCGGTTGAGGTTGCCGATCTTGCGATAGAGTTCGTTGTAGCGCGGCGGGGCGACGGTGACGATGCTGTGGGGTGCGCCGGATTTCCTGATGGCGGAGGCGAGGTCGCGGATCCGCTTGTCCGAGCCGATCGCCTTGCTGTCCTGCACGCCCGCGTCGCGGAGCGTCCTCGCCAGCGCGGCATCGACATAGACGCCGGCGATGACGAGCGGGCCGAAGAAGTCGCCCTTGCCGCTCTCATCAATCCCGAAGTGCGGCGAGAAAAGCTCCGGCGAGTGGACCTCTTCGTAGCCGAGTTTCGCCTCGCCGAGGATTTCCGGCTCCAGCACGAACGTGATGAACTCCTCGATCCCCTTGCCCTGAATGACCGCCTTCGGGCCCTTTTCGTAAACGGCGATGTTGAGTTTGAGCTTTCTCGCCGAGTAGAGCATGTAGGGCTTTTCCTCGAATTCGTAGCCCTGTTCCTTGAGCACTTTGCGGAGGTGCTCCGCCTGCTCCGGGGTGAGGGGAGCCGTGTGGGTGTGCAAAGTTTTTGCTGACGACATGGCGTAATTCAGTTCGTAATCCCCCGCACTGTCGAGATGATATCCAACCACGACCCCGGGAAATTTCACCGCAGCCTGCACGGCTGGTTCCGGAAGAACGGCCGCGACCTGCCGTGGCGCCGGAGCCGCGATCCGTATGCGGTGCTGGTCTCGGAGTTCATGCTGCAGCAGACGACCGTGGCGGCGGTGATCCCGTTTTACGTGCGGTGGATGAAGCGGTTTCCTGACATTGCTTCCCTTGCCGGTTCGGATGAGGAAACTGTTCTGAAGCTCTGGGAAGGGCTCGGATACTACTCCCGCGCGAGGAACCTGAGGCGTGCTGCGCAGGAGATCGTCGCCTGCCACGGGGGAGTCGTTCCCGACCGGATGCCGGAACTTCTCCAGCTGCCTGGAATCGGTCCATACACCGCCTCCGCGATTGCGGCATTTTCGTTCGACCGCCCGGTGCCCGTGCTCGATGCCAATATCATCCGCGTCGTCGCCAGGCTGTTTGATTTCCGGAAGCCGGTGACGGATGCAAAAGGAAAATATTTTATCGAGCAGGCCGCCAGATCCCTGCTGCCGCAGAGGGGGGGATATCTTCATGCGTCGTCGCTCATGGAGCTCGGCGCGCTGATCTGCAAGGCGGGCCGGCCGGATTGTCCGTCGTGTCCGGTGAGAACGTTCTGCCGGGCCGTGTCGCCGGAAAAGATTCCATTCAAACCTCCGCGCAAGGTCGTAATCCACGAGCGGGATCTTCGTGTGTTCGCGAGGGCAAAAGGCGGGATCTTTCTTGTGCCATCAGCGGGCCCGCGATGGAAAGGCCTGTGGCTTTTGCCCCCCACCAGGCAGGAAGGGGAGGTGATCCTCGAACTTTCCTGCATCGTTACCAGGCACCGCATCCGCATGGAAATCTCCCGCGCCCGCCCCCGCGCGGGGTGGAAGGCGTTTGATCCCGCGAACCTTCCTCCAATGCCCACCCCACACCGTCGTGCGCTGGCGATTCTCCTCGAACAACACACCGGGAGGGCGAGGCTCCGTCCGAGCCGAAATATATGAGTTCGGGCAGCCGACCGCAGGGAGACAGGGTTGCCGAAGGCAAGAGCGAAGCGTCCAAAGCCTCACCCTCCCATCGTTGGCATTATCCGAAACCGTATGAAGATCGAGGCCGCCATCAACAACGCGCGGCTCTTCAAGGCGGTCCAAAAGGAATTCGGTTCCTTCGACAAATATATCTGGAGTTTCACCGGAGGGAAAACCGTGGTGAACAATCCCCGAACGCTCAAGGACGTGCCCGCGACCTCCGCGCAATCCGACGCCATGAGCAAGGACCTTGGTGCGCGCGGATTCAAGTTCCGCGGAAGCACGATCTGCTACGCGTTCATGCAGGCGGTGGGGATGGTGGACGACCACGTCGCCGGCTGCTGGCGGAAGAAAATCGCGAAATAATTATCAGCCCTGCATCTTCACCAGGCATTCCTGAAGGAAGCCGTAGAAGCTGATCTGGAAGAGGGCGATCGAGCGGGGGTCCGAGGTGTCCGGCTCGATTTCCTGCGCGAGGTCCTTTTCGCCGAAATGGTTTTCCGCGGCGATGGCGAGCCGCGCCTGGTTGAGCGTGTTCAGCCAGGCATCCATGTGATTTGCGGGGATTTCGATCGCAAAGCCATCCCCGGCAGCCGAGGCTCCGCGGAGGTCTGCGAGCACGGTCTCGCGGGCGGAGAGAAAGGTTTCCTGCAGGCCCGGATGGACGAGGGATTTCCAATCCTCCACCAGGGCTTCATCCACGGCCGGGGCCGGATAGAATCGGCCCTCGGCGCGAGGATCATCGGATGCCGCCCGGAGGGGGATGGCCTTCAGAAGCTCGAACAGAAACGGGGGGATTTCCTCGAGGTCGAGCGCGCCGGATTCTGTCGCGGAGAGTTTCATCTACCCTTCGGGAGCGGGTTCGAGGGTGGCGAGCAGGAGGTGGGAATGGAGCTGCTGCACGTAGAATTCCGCTTTTTCGCGGTTTCCGGTCCACACGATCGAGCGGCCCTTTTGGTGGACTTCGAGCATGTGCTTCTGCGCTTTGTCTTTTGAAAATCCCAGCACTTTTCTGAAGATGAGCGTGACGTAGCTCATGAGGTTGACGGGATCGTTGTGGACAACGACATTCCACGGGGCTGCCACGCCGGTTTTTTCCCGTGTCTCGGGTTCAGGAGTATCAACGGAAGGCATGGCGATCAGGCGGCTCTGAGCAGGTGGGCATCCGGGGGGAGCTGCTGCATGCAGGCCTCGACGCAGGTCCAGAAGCTCGTGACAGGGGCCGTCCGCATCTCCAGGAACACCAGGGCGGCGAGCGCCATCCGGGGAGGAATGTGAAACACGGCCGCACGCGCGGAGAGAACGGTTGCGATATGGCCGGAGGATTTTCCGGATTCCACCGCTTCGCAGTAGCGCCTGAGTGCGCGTTCGGCGGTTGGCGGGCGGAAATCCATGGCCACGATCCGACCTGCGGCGCGGCTCCGCCCGGCCATCGGGCCGGCCAGTCCGGAATCGAGGCGGGCGTCCACTTCGAGGAGTTCGCGGAAGCCGAAATTGCCCGCCGCGAGGTGTGCGGCGGAGACCGCCGGCATGAGGTGGTTCATGAGCACGGAGGCGCACCAGCGGGTTCGCAGGGATTCGTTCAGCGGCGGGGCCTGGTAGGTCAGAGCGCCCAAGCGGTCCATGCACGGCACGCACATCCTCGCCGCGCGGAAAATCTCCGCGCGCGTGGGTTGGTCATTGGACGGGTCCAGTTCGTGCATCCGGCCTGTCTAGCGTGAATCCACCCCGGACGCCACGAAAGAAAAACAAACAGTGGAAGGGGTTGCCAGTATTGACCAATCCGTCCGGCGGGGGCGCGGAACTCCACACGCGGGGCGGGTATGCTCCACGAAAGAAAGGGGGCTACCGGCGGCAAAAGTAGACGAATGCCGGCGGGAGGTTCGCGAGGACCACGGGGGTCTTGCCGACTTCGCCGAAATGGTGGTCGAGCTTTTTGCGGAACGCGCGTCCGGCTTTTAGCCGGTGGGGGCCGAAATATGCGAACGTCGCAAAGATCCCGTCCGGCGCGATCGAGGAAGTAATCTCGCCGAGGAGGGAATTTTGCAGATGGTCGTCGAAGGCCGCCCACGGGAGTCCGGAGACGATCGAGTCCGGATTTCCGTGGTCTTTCAGGTGTCCGGTGAGGTCGGTCGCGCATCCCGCGACGATGCGGGCATCGGGGAATTTTTCCGAAACCGTCTTTGCGAGCACCGGGCATTTTTCGACGGCGAGGAAGCGGGCGTCCGGGCGGAGGTTTTTCAGGATCGGGCCGGTGAATGCCCCGCTGCCGGGGCCGATCTCGAGCACGAAGTCCGCCGATCGAACGCGAGCCGCGCGGACCATCATGGCGGCGAGCGCCGGCGATGACGGCCAGACGGCTCCCACCATGCCGGGGGACTTCAAAAACTCGCGAACGAAACGGAGGGACATGGAGTCTGCTAGTCCAGGGGGAACGGGCGATGCTTCTCTTCGTTTCGGATGTGCTCCCGGCACCAAAGATTCGTCTTTCCCATATTCACAATGCGCTATCGCGCGGGTTTTCCGCCCGTTTGGAGGCTGGAGATCGCAGCGGGGTCATCGCCCCACACGGGCGGGACGCCCGTGCCCCCTGTTTGCCTGCAAAGTGGCCGGCGTGCATCTTAGCCCGGAAGGCCCTTGAGCATTTCGGCGTTGGTCGGATACTTGCGGATGAAGAACAGGAGGCGCTCGATCGCCTCGATCGGCTTGTGGCCCGCGAGGCCGCGGCGGATGACATTGATCTTCTGCAGGTCTTCCCCGGAGAGGAGGAGTTCCTCGCGGCGGGTGCCGGAGAGGAAGATGTCCACCGCCGGGTAAATCCGCTGGTCGCTGATCTTGCGGTCGAGGACGAGCTCCATGTTTCCCGTGCCTTTGAATTCCTGGAAGATCAGCTCGTCCATCCGGCTGTTCGTCTCGATGAGAGCGGTGGCCATGATGGTCAGCGAGCCGGCCTCCTCGGTGTTGCGCGCCGCGGCGAAAAGCTTGCGCGGGATCTCCAGGGCGCGGGCATCCACGCCGCCGGACATCGTGCGTCCGCCGCCGCCCTGCGCGTTGTTGAACGCGCGGCCGATGCGGGTGAGGGAATCCATGAGGACAAAAACATCCTTGCCCATTTCGACGAGCCGCTTGGCGCGTTCGATGGCGAGCTGGGCGATCCGGGTGTGGGTCTTGATGTCGCAGTCGTTCGAGCTGGCCATGAGCTCGGCCGACGGCACGGTGCGTCGGATTTCCGTGACCTCCTCCGGGCGTTCGTCGACGAGCAGGATGATCAGCTTCATCTCGGTGTGGTTCTTGACCACGGCGTCGGCGATGTGCTGCAGGAGCGTGGTTTTTCCGGTGCGCGGCGGGGCGACGATGAGCCCGCGCTGGCCTTTGCCGACCGGCGTCATGAGGTCCATGATGCGCGTCGTGTAGCGGTCGGGCACGGTCTCCAGGCGGATGCGCTTGTTCGGGTTGATCGTGGTGAGTTCCTCAAAAACCGGGAGGTTTTGGAAGTTGTCCGGATCCTCGCCCTCGAGTTCGGTGAGGCGGAAGAGCTGCGGTCCGCGGCTGCCGCGGCGGGTTTCCCCGCGGATCCACATGCCGTCGCGGAGGCCGTATTTGCGGACGACTTCGGGCGTGACAAAGATGTCGTTGTTCGACTGGGCGAAATTGCGGCGCGCCTCGCGCAGGAAGCCGAAGCCCTTGCCCGAGACTTCCACGATGCCCTCTGCGTAAACCGGAGGAGCGGGCGGCGTGGGAGGGGGCGGGGGAGTGGAGGCGGGGGCCTGTGGGGTTTCCGCAGCAGCGGGGGCTTCCGAGACGGCTGTCGGCACGGGTTTGATGGCTTCGGGAGCAGCAGCGGCAGGGGTCGATTCTTCCCCGGAATGATTTTCTTTGGTTTCCGAACCGGCCCCCGCAGCCGTGCGACGCCGTGGCGGCCTGGCTGGTCGTGGGCGTCTTGTGCGGGCTGGAGCTTTGGAAGCGGGTTGTGTTTCGGGGGACTCCGCGGTTGAGGCGGATAGTGTCGGTTCGTCAGTCATGAGGTAATTCGGTTGGGGCATAGCTCCCCGGGGATTTCAAAGTTGGCGAGAACCAGTTGTGTGGCCGGCCATGAAATGATCTCTGTTGAGTAGGCCTGTCCTCGGGAGGTTTCCCCATGGGCAGACAAAAATTAATACAATGTCTTGCGACGTTTTGCGGGTTTCGAAAATCGGGGTCCGGGGAAATTCCCGCCCCTGAATCGAACGACGGTGGCAACTAAAGCGGGACGGCTCCTGCTTGTCAAACACTTTTCTCCGGCTGCGCCTCCGCGATGTTTTGAAAAGGAGATGACGCCGCTCCGGGTTGGGTGCATGTTCCCGGCATGAACTCACCGATGCTCCCCCGCGCTGTTTGTGCTCTCCTCGTGCTGTCCGCCGTCTGTACACGGGCAGATCTGACGATCCTCCAGGAAATCTCATCGCCCGACGGCCCGAAGTCCGCCGTGGTCACCACAACAAAATGCAAAGGAGACAAGCTCCGGGTCGATGTCGCCGGGACCGCGTCGATGATCATTGACGGCAAGAAGGGCGAGATGATTTCCCTGATGCACCAGCAGAAGGTGGCGATCCCGATGTCCCAGGCTGTTCAAAAAATGGCATCGCAGCTCGCGGGCAAAGCGAAAGCCTCCGATCCGCTCCAACTCCAGCCCACGGGCCGCAAGGAAACCATCATTGGATTGCCGTGTGAGGAATACACGGGAACGATCTCTGGTCAAAAAGCGACAGTTTGGACCACGGAGGATGTCCCGGAATACAAGGACCTCTCAGAGCAGTTTCTCTCTCTCTCGCCGCAGCTCAAGCAATCCCAGGGACCGCTCGCAGGGAATGCGGCGCTGCAGGGATTTCCCGTTCTCACGGAATTAACCGCTGCGGATGGGAAAAAAACGACCATTCGCGTGCAGGCGATCTCCCGCGAGGCCATCGCCGATGCGACGTTTAAGATTCCCGACGGGTATCGGAAAATCGAGATGCCCCAGATCCCGGGAAATCCGGCCACGAGATAAGATATATTTTGGAAAGCCAGCAACTTGGCACGGAGGCTGCTGTATTGAATGTGTTCTGGGGGGAACAGCAGGCCGTCGTGGCACTCGTCACGGCGGCCTGCAATTTTTCCGGCAAGATGTAAGGCTTCCCTTTGAAGCCGCGCTCGCCATCCGCCTCGCCGGAGGCTAGAACCCGCGAAATGCATTTTCATTTCGTGTTTCCGCGGTGGCAGAAGCTTCTTGAAGACCATCCGGAACTGCGGGATGTGATCAGCGGATACGATGTCGGGAATTTCCGCATGGCGGGGCTCGGCCTGGCCACTGCGGCCGGGGCGGTGCCATCCGGGCACTCGGTTTCGCTCCTCGACCAGAATGTGGCCGAGGCGGACTTTGACCTCGAGGCGGATCTCGTGTGCATCGGCTTTTTCACCCCGCAGGCCACCAATGCCTACCGGCTTGCGGATGGCTTCCGCCGCGCGGGGAAGACGGTCATCGGCGGCGGAATTCACCCGACGGTGGCAACCGCGGACGCGTTGCCGCATTTCGATGCCATTCTTCGCGGGCCCGCCGAGGGTGCCTGGGAGCAGATCATCCGGGATTTTGAAGCCGGCGCATTGAAGCCGGTCTATGAAGGGAACCCGTGCGCCCCCTTCGCCGCGCCGCGCAGAGACCTCTTCAAAGACTCCGGATATCTGCGGGCCGGCACGGTCCAGACGGCCAGAGGATGCCCCGCCGCCTGTTCGTATTGTGTGCTTCCAAACCACGCCGGCACGGAGGTCGTCTTCCGGTCGGTTGATGAAGTGCTCGACGACATCGCGGGCCTCCCGTTCCCGTGCTTCTTTTTCGCCGATGAGAACCTGCTCTTTCCCGATGCGGAGAACCGGGAATATCGGATGCAGCTATTTTCGCGGCTCGTGGAAGGCCGCAACCGGCGGATCTCGTTCATTGCCGGCTACCCCCAATTTGTCCGCCAGCTGCGCTCCGAAGAGATTGCGCTCATGGCCCGGGCCAGGATGCAGCAGATCTATCTGGTGCTGGGCTTGAAGCAGCCGCTCGCAAACGATTTGAACGATGAGGTCCTGATGGCGAAAGTCGTCGAGCTGAAGGCCGCCGGGATCGAGGTCATGGCCTCGTTCAATCTCGGGAATGACGGGGACATCGACCCGGTGGAGGCGGAGATTTCCAGCTTCTGCACCTCGACGCAGACCAATCTCGCCGAGTTCATTATTCACACCCCGTTTCCGGGCACCCCGCAATTTACACAGATGGAGAGCGAGGGCAGACTGCTCACCAAAGATTGGAGCAAATACAACGGGGCCAATGTCGTCTTCGCGCCGCTGCACGAGTCGCCCGAATCCCTCCTCAATCGCTATCTGGCCCTCTGGCGATGGTTCTACAGCGACATCACCCAGGAGCAGGTGAGCGCCCGGTATGTCCGCGCCTTCGGCGGGGGGTTCATGAGGCAGAGCGTCCCGGCTCCAGCGGGTGCCTGAACGTCGTTTTACCGGAGCAGAACGGGAAAAATCTGTCCGCTTGCAGCGGGGGTGGAAACGGGGTATCCAGAAGGGCTCGCCCGATGATCAAAGTGGAACAGCTCACAAAATGTTACGGCCCGGTCAAGGCCGTGGACTCGATTAGTTTCGAGGTGAGCAAGGGCGAGATCGTCGGGTTCCTCGGGCCAAACGGCGCCGGGAAAAGCACGACCATGAAGATGCTGGCCGGGTTTTTGCCGCCGACGTCCGGAAGCGCGCAGGTGGCTGGGCGGGATGTTTTCCGCGAGTCTCTCCGGGCGCGCGAGCACATCGGCTATCTGCCGGAGAATGTCCCGCTGTATCCGGACATGCGCGTGCATGAGTATCTCCGCTACCGCGCGGCGCTCAAGGGGGTTCCCGGGCGGCGGATGAACGAGCGGGTGGGGGACGTCCTCGAGCTGTGCGGCCTGGGAGACGTGGAGAAAAAGATCATCGGCCGCCTTTCGAAAGGCTACCGCCAGCGGGTCGGTCTGGCCGATGCGATGGTCCATGAGCCGGACCTGCTGATTCTGGACGAGCCGACGATCGGGCTGGACCCGAACCAGATCCGGCTGGTGCGGGATCTGATCCGCAACCTGAAGCGTCACCACACGATCCTGCTTTCCACGCACATTCTTCCCGAGGTCGAGATGCTCTGCTCGCGGGTGATCATCATCAACAAGGGCCGGATCGAGGCGCTCGACAGCCCGCAAAATTTAAGGGCGAGGCTCGGCGTGGCCGGGCATATCACGCTGGATGCGCGGGTGGCCGATGCCAAGGCAGCTGCGGCGGGGATCCGGCGGATCGCCGGCGTGGACTCCGTATCCGCCCGCACGGATGGCGGATGGACCACGTTCACGATCCAGGCCGGCCCGGGGGCCGATCCGCGGGAAGCGATCTACGACCACGCGGTGGCTGAAAAGTGGCCGCTGCGCGAGCTCAGCCGGTCGGCGGTCTCGCTGGAGCAGGTCTTTGCGGAGGTCACGCATTCGGACGAAAACTGAGCCCATGAGAAGATTTTTGACACTCCTCGGCCGCGAACTTGGCAGTGCATTCCACCAGCCGCTGGCGTATGTCGTCCTGTTCTTTTTCCTGCTGATCACCGGGTTTAATTTCCACGCGGGCGTCTCGCTGCTGAACAAGTCCGCCGGTTCGACGACGATGGTCGAGGCCTTTTTCAACACCGTTTATTTCTGGTTCGCGTTCGTGCTCGTCTTTCCGCTGATCACGATGCGGGTGTTTGCCGAGGAGGCGAAGCTGGGGACGATCGAGACGCTGATGACCGCTCCCGTGCGGGACGGGCAGGTGGTCTTCGCAAAATATTTCGGAGCCCTGTTCTTCTACCTGATCCTCTGGCTCCCGAGCCTGCTTTACTTTTTTGTCTTCCAGTGGGTCACGTCGATGAGCGCCGCCGGTGCCGCGGGATCGTATCTGGGCGCGTATGCGATGCTCATCCTGATCGGCATGCTCTACACGGCGATCGGGTGCCTGGCGTCGGCGCTGACCGACAACCAGATCGTTGCCGCCGTGATCGCCTTTGCCGGGATCCTGGGGCTGTTCTTCCTCGGGCTGCTCTCGCTCTTCCTGCCGGGAGCCGGGCCGTTTGTCCGCGAGCTGACCTACTACTTCTCGCCGATCCAGCACATGATGGATTTTTCGCGCGGCATCTTCGACACGAGGCCGGTTGTCTTTTACCTCAGCTCAACCCTGCTGGTCCTCTTCGCGGTCTTCCAGGTTTTTAAATACCGGAGATGGAAGTCATGAACAGCATCCCCCGCACAGGCATCAGGATCAGCATCGGGCTTCAAGTGCTTGCCATGCTTGTTCTCTATGCGGGCGTGAACTTCCTTGGCTTCGAGTATTTCGCGCGGATCGACTGCTCGCGCTCGCAGAAGTTCGCGCTCTCGGCACAGACCCGCCGCGTCATCCGGGAATTCAAAAAGCCGGTCAACATCACGGTGATCTCGTCGCCGACATTTCTATCCCCCGTGACCCAGATCCTCGGCGACGTGCGGAACCTTCTCGCGGAGATCCAGTATTCCGGGCGCGAGCGGATCGTCATCGAGTATATCGACCCCACGCGCGACCTTGCCCGCATGCGCGAGCTGCAGGGAAGATACAAATTCAACAACGCCGACAGCCTCATCATCCTGGACAGCGACAGCCGCTCGCGCTTCCTGAACATCGGGGACATGGCCGATTTCGACATGCGGCCGACCGCGCAGGGCGAACCCCCGCGGCTCACGGCGTTTCGCGGCGAGCAGGTTCTGACCAGCGCCCTGATCTCGCTGCTGCGCCCGGAGTCGCAGGTGGTTTATTTCCTGCAGGGCCACGGGGAACCGACCCTTGGAGCCGGCTCGCCGGTGGCGATCCTTGCCGATTACATCCAGAAGCAGAACGCAAAAATCGACGGGCTTTCATTGGCCTCCCGCGACGCGATCCCCGCCGATGCCGCGGCGATGGTGATCCTGGCGCCGAAGTTTGATCTCGATGAAAGGGAGACGGCGATTCTGTCGGCATGGCTCAAGGTCCGCGGCCGGCTGCTCGTGCTTTTGGATCCGGATGCCAAAACTCCCCGCCTGTATTCGGTCCTTGCGGCCAACGGGATCGTTCCCCAGGACGACCGGGTTCTGCGCACCGTCAAGCTGGCGTTCGCGACCGGGATTTTGCGGGAGGTGACCGGCGAGATCCTGCCCACCACGGAATTCACCCGCAGGCTCGAGGGCGCGACCATCCTCTTTGCCGGGGCCACGCAGTCCCTCAAGCTGGAGCAGGAGCTCGCGGACAAGCAGAAGATCCTCCTCCGGCCATTGATCCAGGCGGCTGAGGAATTCTGGGGCGAGACCAACTATGCGCCCAACCAGCCGCAGGGCGTGCATTATGACGACGGCATCGATCACGGGCAGCCGCTCACGGTTGCCGCATCCGCCGACCGCGGCGGCGTCGAGGACGACCGCGTTGAGGTCCAGACATCGAAGCTCATCGTCGTGGGAACCTCGCAGTTTGCCTTCGATGCCTCGGCCACTCCGCAGGGCATGGACTTTATCCTGTCCTCCATCAACTCGCTTCTGGATCGCGGCAAGATCTCCGGGGTCACGGCGAAATCGGTGACGCACTTTGCTCTCAACCTCACCGACGAGCAGCTCGGCCGCATTGCCCTGTTCACGATGGTCGCGCTGCCCGGGCTCTCCGCCCTGATCGGGATCCTTGTCTGGTGGAGGCGCCGGGCATGAACCGTTGGGCGACGGCTTTCCTTCTCGTTGCCGCGGTCGCCGTGATCGTCTGCGCACTCGTATTTATTCCCCTCAAAGCAGGCGGCGGAAAACCCGTCGGCTCCGCGCTTTTTGACTTTGATCCGGATGACATCGGTCTCATCAAAATCACGAACGGCGAGGAGGTGGTCGAGCTCCGGCGCACCGAGGACGGCTGGTATCTGGGGCCGGAACCCAAGGACCGCGCCTCGGTCGATGCGGTCCGCCGCCTCATCGAGACCGCGCTCAGCACTCCGGTTCTGGACAGGATCGATGCCGGCGAACTCGGCGACCGCGACCAGCTTTCCACCTACGGGCTGAAAAAAAGCCGGGTGCAGTTCGATTTTCGTGGCGACCGGGATCTTCCGCTCCTCATCGGGAAGGATGCCGCCGATGAGAGCCGGTCCTACGTCCGCTTCGAGGATTCTCGGGACATCTATCTGATCTCCGACGAGCTGGTGAACCTGATCCTCAGCTCCCCGCAGGATTTTCGCGACCGGATGCCGGCCCGGCTGCGTCCGGACCGCGTGGACCGGGTCATCATCAGGCGTCCCGCCGGTGAGATTGAGCTGAAGCGTGAGGCCTCAGGCTGGCAGATCGTCAAGCCGATGTCCGCCCCGGGCAGCGCCGCCGCCATCGAGGGTTTGCTGGAGAAGCTTTTGAAGCTGCGGATCGAGGGATTTGAGTCGAGCGCCGATCCCGGGGTGATGGGGCTTTCTGAACCGGTCGCCGAGGTGCAGCTTTTCGACGGGGCCGGTGGCGCGCCCGAGACGATCCGCGTGGGCACGCCGTCTCCAAGGGGCGGTATTTATTCCCGCCTCGAGCCGCGCGGCGTGACAGTCCGGCTTCCGGCGTCGATCCGGGACATTCTCGCCTTCGATCTCGCCTCCCTCCGCGACACCTCCCTGGCGCGCATCAACCTTGATCTCGTGGACATGATCCGGGTGACGGCTCCCGCAGCAACCTTCGACCTGAGACGCAAGGCCGACGGCTGGGTGATCGGGAACAAACCGGTGGGCAGGGAGGCCATTCAAAAAATGGTGGATGCCTTCGCGTCGGTCAAATCCACGGGATTCGAACCCGCGACCGTGGCGGGCGTGGAAAAATCCGGCCTGTCCCATCCTGCGCTTACCGTCGAGTTCTTTGCGGTCGTCTCGGAAAATACCCCCGAGTCACCGGCCGGCAACCAGCTCGTGGCCGGGCTGAAATTCGGGACGAAACAGGACGGCGGGCTCGTCCCGGTTCTCAAGACGGGATCGCCGGAAATTGCACTGGTCCCGGAGAAGATCCTCGATGTTGTCCCGCCGGACGAGGCTTCCTGGCTCGCACCTTAGAGGGCTGATATGTCTTCCTTTTTTTAAAAATAAGGAAGACAATATCTCGACATGCCCGATTCCTACACGATCAAGACGGCCCAGCAGAGATTTTCGGCTGTTGTTCAAGAAGCGTCCGACCATCCGGTGACGATCACGAAGCAGGGGAAGGCGGTTGCGGTGATGATGTCCATCGAGCGTTTGGAGTCGATTGCCGAGACCATGGAGATTTTGGCGGATCCGAAAGCCATGGCGGCGATTCGCAAGCACCGCGAGGGGCGGGGTGTTTCCCACGATGTGTCGGTTCTCGATCAGCTATGATCGCAGTGCGGGTGACGGAGGATGTGCTCGACTACCTGCGGAAGCTCCCCCCGCAACCGCGCCATGCGCTCCGCATCGCCATCAAAGCACTGGCCAATGAGCGGGGCGACATCAGATCCCTTGTGGAGGAGTTGGAAGGTTTTCACCGCCTGCGCGTGGGATCGCATCGCGTGATCTTCGAGTATGAGATGATCCACGGTATTCGAACGATCACCTGCGTGTTCGCCGGCCCGCGAAAATGGATCTACGAGGTTTTCCACAGCCGGATCCGGGAATGAATATGTGAGCATTTTTCCCGAAGCGCATTCCATGCTCCCAATCTCACCGAGCGCTTGCCAACATCCCCACTTCCCTTTTTCCTCTCACCAATCATGACGTCCGCCCAAATCCGCCAGTCCTTTCTGGATTTCTTCCGCGAGAAGCAACACACGATCGTCCCGTCGTCGTCGCTGATGCCCGACAGCCCGAACCTGCTCTTCACCAACGCGGGGATGAACCAGTTCGTGCCGATCTTTCTCGGAGAAAAAAAAGCCGACGTCAGCAGATGGGGCGGGGCGGTGCCCGGCAGCGACACGCGGGCGACCGACACGCAGAAATGCATCCGCGCGGGCGGCAAGCACAACGACCTCGATGACGTCGGGCTCGACACCTACCACCACACGTTTTTCGAGATGCTCGGGAACTGGAGCTTCGGGGATTATTTTAAAAAGGAGGCCATCGAGTGGGCATGGGAGCTCGTTGTCGGGCGGTGGAAGTTTCCGCCGCAGCGGCTTTACGCGACGATCTACCATCCGGACCAATCCCTCGGAGACCCTGCGGAGCGCGACGAGGAAGCCTACGAACTGTGGGCGGAAAAATTCCGCAGCGCCGGTCTGGATCCGGCGGTCCATATCGTCAACGGCAACAAGAAGGACAACTTTTGGATGATGGGCGAGACCGGCCCCTGCGGGCCGTGTTCCGAGCTGCACGTGGACCTGACCCCCGCCGGTGACACCAGGGGCGCGCTCGTCAACAAGGGAAGCGCCGAGTGCATCGAGATCTGGAATCTGGTGTTCATCCAATTCAACGCCAACCCGGACGGCTCGTTTACGCCGCTGCCTGCGCAGCACGTCGACACCGGCATGGGCTTCGAGCGCGTCACCTCGATCATCCAGGGCACGAAGGGCTTCTCCAATTTCGCCAATGCGAACATCTCGAACTACGAGACCGATATCTTCCGGCCGATCTTCGACGAGATCGAAAAGCTCAGCGGCAAAACCTACGGATCCACCCTCCCGGCGGCGGGCAGCACCGGCGAAAGCGGGCAGGAGAAGGCCGATGTCGCATTCCGCGTCATAGCCGACCACATCCGCACGCTCAGCTTCGCGATCGCGGACGGCATCCAGCCGGGGAACACCGACCGCAACTACGTTCTCCGCCGCATCCTCCGCAGGGCCGTCAAATACGGCCGCACGCTCGGCTTCCACGAGCCGTTCTTCTACAAGCTGGTCGATGTCCTCGCCCGGAACATGGGCGATGTCTTTCCCGAAATCCGGACGAAGCAGAAGCACGTCGAGGAGGTGCTGCGACGAGAGGAAGAGGCATTCAACAGGACGCTGGACAAGGGGATCGCATTGTTTGAGGCGGAGGTTGCCGAATTGCTGGGGATTTCGACCGGGAGCGCACGCTTCCAGCGTGCCGACGCCGGCTTCCAGCCGGAGTCCTCTGGAGCCAAATACACGAAGCGCCGTCTTCCGCACTACCAACGGCCCCACGGGATTTACCATGTTACTTTTTCCACACACGAGCGTAGGGATTTGTCGCCGGCGGCGCGCTCTCTGGTGATCGACTCGGTCCGCCACTTTGACGGCCAGCGCTATGAGTTGTTCGCAACCTGCGTGATGCCCGACCATGTCCACGTCTTGTTCCAGCCTTTCATCAAGGAAACGTCCGCTGACGGGACGGCTGTCTTTTGGACGCTCACGGAATTGCTTCACTCAATCAAATCCTATACCGCAAATGAGATCAACCGGATGGAACAAGCGCCCGCGATCCCGGTTTGGGAGAAGGAATCGTTTGATACGCTGATGCGTGACGAGCGGCAGCTGGAGGAGGCGTTTTCCTATGTTTGTCGGAATCCAATTGAGGGCGGGCTGACGGACCCGGAAGGCGGGTATCCTTGGCTGTGGACTTGGGATCCCGGGGATCAGGAGGGGGCCCCGCAGGATGCGAAGCCCGGCACGCTGGAAGCGTGCGCTCCCGCAACCATTTCCGGCGCGTTCGCGTTCCGGCTTTATGACGAGCAGGGGTTTCCGCTCGACCTCACCGAGCTGATGGCGCGCGAGCGCGGACTGGCTGTGGACACGGAAGGCTTCGAGAAGCTGATGAACGAGCAGCGGGCGCGGGCGCGTGCTGCGCAGAAGAAGCAGGTGATCGAACTCTCCGAAGTCGAGACCAAGGAGCCGACAAAGTTCGTGGGCTACGATCAGCTCTCAACTCCGGCGAAGGTTCTGGAGGTCGTCAGCCTCAAGGATAAGACCGCCGTCGTGCTCGATGCGAGCACGGCCTACGCCGAGATGGGCGGGCAGGTCGGTGACACCGGCGAACTCACTCACGGGGCTGATGTCTGGCGGATTGCGGGCACGCAGAAGACCGGCCACACATGGCTCCACTTTTTGGATTCTGAGGATGCGCCGGCTATCGGTGCGGAAGTGATGCTCAACGTGGACGTGGCGCGTCGCGCTGCGATCCAGCGCCACCATTCGGTGACGCATCTGCTGCACTGGGCGTTGCACGAGGTCGTTTCCCCGGATGCGACGCAGAAGGGCTCGTTCGTCGGCCCGGAAAAGCTGACATTTGATTTCAACCATCAGGCGCTCACGCCTGCGCAGGTGCGCGACATTGAGCGGCTTGTGAATGAGCGGATCGTCGAGAACGCCGCCGTCTCGTGGATCGAAGTGCCGTATGCGGATGTGCGCGGCTGCGGGGACATCATGCAGTTCTTCGGCGACAAATACGGCGAGACCGTCCGGGTGGTCCAGGTCGGCGGAGCCGCCAAGGCGCTCGACGGATACTCGATGGAACTCTGCGCCGGAACTCACACGCGGGCGACCGGAGAGATCGGGCTTTTCCGCATTCTCGGCGAGGCGGCGATCGCGGCCGGCGTCCGGCGGATCGAGGCAATCGCGGGCCTGGAGGCCAGCGCGCATGCGGTTCATGACGGGGAGCGGCTGGTTTCGATTGCGTCCCAACTCAACAGCCCGGTCGGCGAGATCGAGAAAAAGATCGAGTCCATTCTGGCTCAACAGAAAGATTTGGAGAAATCCCTCAAGGCCGCCCGCGCCCGCGAGGCTGCCGCACGGGCCAAGGATCTTGTTGGAAGCGCCGAGAAGATCGGGGAGATTCCGTTCCTTGCCGTTGACCTTGGTCCGGTGGATGGCGACTACCTTCAGGCGGTTGCCGATGCGCTCAAGGGCAGGTTCTCCGGGGTCTGCCTCTTTGCAGGAACCGCCAACAACGCCGTCGCTCTTGTGGCGACCGTCTCTCCGGAGTTCACGTCACGCGTTCAGGCCGGAAAGATCATCCAGGCTGTCGCGCCGCTGGTCGGCGGAAAAGGCGGGGGAAAACCGGATGCCGCGCGAGGGGGAGGGAAAGATGCCTCTTCGGTTCCCCGGGCCCTCGCCCACGCGAAGACACTGCTTGCCTGACATGGCCAATCCCTACGAGTCGGAGCGGCTGGTCGCGGAATATCTGCTCTTCCATTACGCCGGGGAGGAGGAGGTTTCAGGCGGACGCCCCGTGCCGCGCGAGGCTCTGAACTTTTCGGTCCGTGTCGTGACCGAGTTGGCCGATCCGGCCCGCCCTTTCGACACAGCCCTGGATCTGGGATGTGCGGTCGGACGGTCATCGTTCGAACTCGCCCGCTCCGCGAGATCGGTTCTCGGGATTGATTTTTCTTCGGCATTCATCCGCGCGGCGGAAACATTGAAGCGCGAAGGGGAGCTGGCCTGCCATGTGCCGGTCGAGGGCGAGCGCACGGAGTTGTTTGCCGCCAAGGTTCCTGCGGACATTGATGCCAGCCGCGTCCGGTTTGAGACGGGCGATGCGACGGCTTTGCGGGCGGATATCGGCAGTTTTGACATCGTGCTTGCCGCGAATCTTCTCTGCCGGCTCCCCGAGCCCGCCAAATTTCTGCGCCGGCTCCCCGACCTTGTGGCGCCAGGCGGGCAGCTTTTGTTGGGCACACCGTTTTCCTGGCTGCCGGAATACACTGCTCCGGAGCACTGGATTGGCGGACGCGTGGGGACCGGGCCGTCGTGGGAGGCGCTGCGCAAAATCCTGGAGCCGGATTTTGAGTTGCAACTCTCGAAAGATCTGCCCTTTTTGATCCGTGAGCACGGCAGAAAATTCCAATACGGGATCTCCCTTGGTTCCCGATGGATCCGCAGGTCGTGACTGGGAGGCGTGCTACCAGGCGGGCGAAACGCCCTGGGACAAAGGCCGGGCTCATCCGGCATTGGTTGACTGGCTTTCGCGGAACCGGCTCGCCGGGCTGATCCTCGTTCCGGGAAGCGGAGCGGGACACGACGTGCGGGCGCTTGCCGCCGATCCTGCAGCAAGCGTTGTCGGGTTGGATCTCGCGCCTTCGGCAAAAGTGAAGGCGGAGAGCTTTCCCAAGGCGGGAAACGAAACCTACCAGACGGGGGACTTTCTATCCGGGTTTCCGGCGGTGGGCTCCTTCGATGCCCTCTTCGAGCACACCTGCTTCTGCGCGATCCCGCCCGCGAGGCGGCCGGATTATGCCCGGGCTGTCGCGAAGTCCATCAAGCCGGGCGGATTGTTTCTGGCGATCTTTTACCGGAATCCCACGGATCGCGGAGAGCCCGGCCCTCCCTTCGGCTGTTCCATGGGGGAGGCGGACGCCTTGTTCGGACAGGAGTTTTTGCTGCTCGAAGAACAGACCAGCATCCCGACATTTGAGGGCCGCGAGGATCGTGAGGTCCTGCGATTGCTGCAGAAGACATAGTTCGCATGTCTCACACTCCGGTTTGCGAGGCGATGGATTCGAACTCCACTCCTCGCTTAAGGAATGTCCCCCGGCCAACTTCCCATCTTTTCAATGGAGGCTGCCCCGTTTCGAGGTTTGACCATGCGGGGCCGATGACTTAAATGGCTGGCAACAAATCCGCGCCACCATGTCCAAGCTCCCGACCATCATCTACACCAAGACCGACGAAGCGCCCGCACTCGCGACCTGCTCGCTGTTGCCAATCGTCCAGGCCTTCACGAAGCACGCCGGGATTTCGGTGGAGACCCGCGACATCTCGCTCGCCGGGCGGATCATCGCCAATTTCCCGGAATCCCTCACCGACGACCAAAAGATCGGCGACGCCCTCGCCGAGCTCGGAGCGCTCACGCTCCAGCCCGAGGCGAACATCATCAAGCTGCCAAACATCAGCGCGTCCGTCCCGCAGCTCAAGGCGGCGGTCGCCGAGCTCCAGGCAAAAGGCTACAAGCTTCCCGATTTCCCCGAGGCCCCGAAGACTGAGGCCGAACGAGAAATCAAGGCCCGCTACGGCAAGGTCATGGGCAGCGCGGTGAACCCGGTCCTTCGCGAGGGAAATTCCGACCGCCGCGCGCCGAAGGCCGTGAAGGACTACGCCCGCAAGCACCCGCATTCGATGGGGAAATGGTCGCCGGATTCCAAGACCTCCGTCGGCACGATGGGCGGCCACGGCGACTTTTTTGCGAATGAAAAATCCGTGACCGTCCCCGCGGCCACCGATATCCGGATCGAATTCGTCGCGAGCGACGGTGCGGTCACCGTGCTCAAGGACAAGCTTCCGCTCAAGGCCGGCGAGATCATCGACGGCACGTTCCTGAGCAGGAAGGCGCTCGTGGCCTTTCTCGAAAAGCAGATTGCCGAAGCGAAGGCATCCGGCGCGCTCTTCTCGGTCCACCTGAAAGCCACGATGATGAAGGTCTCCGACCCGATCATCTTCGGACATGTCGTGAAGGTCTTCTTCAAGGACCTCATCGCCAAACACGCAGGCGTCATCAAGGAACTGGGCGTCGATTTCAACAACGGATTCGGGGATTTTCCCGCCAGGATCCAATCGCTCCCCGCTGACAAAAAAGCGGAAATCGAATCCGATATCAAAGCCGCCATAGCCGCGGGACCCGCCCTCGCAATGGTGAATTCTGACAAGGGCATCACCAACCTCCACGTCCCGAGCGATGTCATCGTCGACGCCTCGATGCCCGCCATGATCCGCACGTCCGGACAGATGTGGAACGCCGCAGGCAAGCCGCAGGACACGCTGGCGGTCATCCCGGACAGCAGCTACGCCGGCGTCTACCAGGCGACGATCGATTTCTGCAAAAAGCACGGAGCGCTTGACCCGAAAACCATGGGCTCCGTCCCGAACGTCGGCCTCATGGCCCAGGCGGCCGAGGAATACGGCTCGCACAACAAAACGTTCGAGGTCCCCGCCGACGGAACCGTCCGCGTCGTCGATTCAGCGGGCAAGGTTCTGATCGAACATCAGGTCGAACAGGGCGACATCTGGCGCGCGTGCCAGACGAAGGATGCCCCGATCCAGGACTGGGTGAAGCTCGCGGTCAAGCGCGCCAAAGCCAGTGCCACCCCCGCTGTCTTCTGGCTCGACAAAGCCCGCGCCCACGACGCCCAGCTCATCGCCAAGGTGGAAAGGTATCTGAAGGACCACGACACGTCCGGCCTCGATATCCGGATTCTCCCGCCGGCCGAAGCCTGCACGTTCTCGCTCGATCGCATCGTCAAGGGCGAGGACACGATCTCGGTCACCGGCAACGTCCTCCGCGATTACCTCACCGACCTCTTCCCGATCCTCGAGGTCGGCACGAGCGCCAAGATGCTCTCGATCGTCCCGCTCATGAACGGCGGCGGGCTCTTCGAAACCGGTGCCGGCGGATCCGCCCCGAAACACGTCCAGCAGTTCACGCAGGAAAATTACCTCCGATGGGACAGCCTCGGCGAATTCTTCGCCCTTGCCCCCTCGCTCGACCACATCGCCGAAACCTTCTCGCTTCCGAAAGCGAAAATCCTCGCCGAAACCCTCGATGCCGCCACCGGAAAATTCCTCGAAAACGACCGCTCGCCCGGACGGAAGCTCGGCACCACCGACAACCGCGGCAGCCACTTCTACCTCGCGCTCTATTGGGCTCAGGCCCTCGCCGCGCAGGACAAGGACGCTGAACTGAAAGCCATCTTCACCCCGATCGCCGAACAGCTCACCGCAAATGAGGAAAAGATCGCCGCCGAGCTCCTCGCCGTCCAAGGGAAGCCGGTCGATATCGGCGGCTATTACCAGCCGGACGACAAGCTGGCCTTCGCCGCCCTCCGCCCAAGCACGACGCTGAACGGAATCCTGGCAAAGCTGTAAAGCGTTCAATTCGCGGCAACGGAGCGCGGGCATCCTGCCCGCCAACCCACCCAAATGCACCGTCAGGCAATTTTTTTCGGCGGGACGCCGAAAACCACACCGGGGACGGGCATGCTCCCCGGAATGAATGGCGCAACACGGTCTATCCATGCGTTCCCGGACACGAGATCGTCGGCATCGCCGAGACCCGGGAGATGCTCGATTTCTGCGCCGAACACGGCATCGCGAGCGACATCGAACTGATCAATATCCAGCAGGTCAACGGAGCCTACGAGCGCCTCCTCAAAGGCGACGTCAAATGCCGCTTCGTCATCGACATGGCCTCGCGGAGCTTGTCCTTTTTGCTCTTGCGCCTGCCTTTGATGCCGCCTGTGGGCGGGGCCGGGACTTCGGTTTCGACGGGTTCGAATCCCCTGATCTCCTCGCGCGGGAGCGCAAGGTTGTGCCGCTTTTCGATCAGCAAAAAGTGGGCGTGTGTGGCCGCGCTGACAAAGCTGATGGCGAGTCCCGTCTCCCCGGCGCGGCCGGTGCGGCCGATGCGGTGTGTGTAATCCACCGCCGAGCGCGGCAGGTCGAAATTCACAACGACCGGGAGGCGGAGAATATCGATCCCGCGGGCGGCGAGGTCGGTGGCGAGGAGGACCTGCACATGGCCGGCCTTGAAATCCGCGAGGGCCTGGCTGCGCGCGCCCTGGCTGAGATCGCCGTGCAGGGCGGTCGCCACGATGCCGGCCTGCCGGAGTTTTTGCGCGACGTGCTCGGTGGCGTATTTGGTGGCGACGAATACCAACACTCCCGTCCATTGGTTTTCCTGAATGAGATGCCGGAGGAGCTGCGCGCGGCGCGGCGCATCCACCTCGATGACCCGCTGGACGATATCCGGCTGTGACCCTGGCGCGGAGGGCGCTTCAAGGCGCACGGGATCGCGGAGCAGGCCGGTGGCGAGGGCCTGCACCGCCGGGGGAAATGTCGCGGAAAAAAGCAGGCTCTGCCGCCTTGCCGGCACCTGTGAGAGGATCCGTCCGAGCTCTTCGCTGAACCCGGCTTCGAGCAGGCGATCGGCCTCGTCCAGGACGAGGGCCGACACCATGGCCAGCGACAATGCGTTGCGCTCCATCAAATCAAGCAGGCGTCCTGGTGTGGCCACAAGAATGTCGGCGCCGCCACCGAGCGCCAACATTTGCGGATTGATCGAAACCCCGCCGAAGATGCTCAGGGCTTTGAGCGGATGCGGCAGGTGGCTGCCATAATGGCGGATCGCCTCGCCGATCTGCGCCGCCAGCTCGCGGGTGGGAACGAGGATCAATGCGCGGACAAAACGCCCGCGGCGACGGGGCTCGTCGCCCAGCAATTGCAGAATGGGGAGCACAAAAGCGGCGGTCTTGCCGGAACCGGTTCGCGCGGATGCCCAGACATCCCCGCCCCGCAGGATGGCCGGGATCGCGGCGGATTGAATGGGTGTCGGGGTGGAGTAACCCCGCGCGGCAACCGCGCGCAGCAGGGGACCAGAGAGGCCGAGTGCGGAAAATGGCATGAGCAAGGACTTTGATGAATATGGACGGGATTAACAAGGTTCCGGTGATACATCGGCAGGCGATTTTTCTGTCCCCCGTGACGGATATTTTCCCTACGATGTTTTCATGAATCCCGCAGCTCCTTCACGATCCATCGAGCTCATGGCTCCGGCCGGCTCGTGGGCGTCGCTGTCGGCTGCGCTCAACGCCGGGGCGGGCTCCGTGTATTTCGGGGTGGGGAAGATGAACATGCGTGCCCGGTCGGCCAACAACTTCTCCGCCGGCGACCTCGGGGAGATTGTCGCAAAATGCCATGGGCATGGAGCGCGGGCGTATCTCACGCTGAACACCATCCTCTTCGACAGGGAGCTGGATGAGGCGGGGAGCCTTTGCCGGATGGCGAAGGAGGCGGGCGTGGATGCGCTCATCGGAGCGGACCTCGCCGTCCTGCAGATCGCCCGGGCTGAGGGGCTGCCGATTCATCTCTCGGTGCAGGCCAACGTCACGAACCTCGCGGCCGTGCAGTTCTTCGCCACCTTCGCCGACGTGATCGTGCTGGCCCGTGAACTCGGCCTCGGTCAAATCCGCGACATTATTGAAGGGATTCGGAAAAATCGGATCGTCGGGCCGTCGGGACATCCGGTGGAGATCGAGATTTTTGCGCACGGCGCGCTTTGCGTGGCATTTTCCGGAAAATGCCAGATGAGCCTTTCCCTTTACGGTCCGAAGGCGTCCGCGAACAGGGGGGCCTGTTTTCAGCCCTGCCGGCGGAACTACCTTGTCACCGATCAGGAGACCGGCGAGGAGCTGGCGATCGACGGGCACCAGGTGATGTCGCCGAAAGATCTTTGCACCCTGCCGTTCCTCGATCAGATCCTCGATGCCGGCGTGTCTGTTCTGAAGCTGGAAGGCCGCGGGCGATCTGCGGATTATGTCTCCACCGTGGTCCGCGTGTATCGCGAGGCGATCGAGGCCTGGAAGGACGGAAGATTCCCGGCGAAGAGGGAAACCGGCGAGTGGATGGCGGACCTTGAGAAAGTCTTCCACCGGGGTTTCTGGGAGGGCGGTTACTACCTGGGGAAACCGCTCGGCGACTGGGCGGCGACATCGAATTCCCAGGCCACCGAAAAGAAAATCTTTGCAGGCGAGATCACCAAATACTACGCGCGCATCGGCGTCGCGGAGGTTCATGTCCGCGCCGGGGCCGTCCGTGTCGGGGATGAGGTGTGGATTCTGGGGAACACCACCGGAGCCGTCCGCACCAAAGTCACTGAGCTTCACGTCGGAGAGGACGGCCACCCCGTCGCCCTGGCCGAACAGGGCGTCCTCGCCTCATTTCCCGTGCCGGAAAAAGTCCGCGCCGGAGACCAGCTTTACCTCATCACTCCGGCAGTCGCAGCCTGATCCGGATGATTTGGCGAATGATTCCGGGGCAAAAATGTTGATCCATTGGCTTGCGCTGCCATGCGGTCCCTGCTGAAACTTCCGCCAATGAAAACCTGCGCTTCCCTCCTCGCTGCCTTCTCCCTTGCCCTCCTCATGACCGGATGCCTGACCTCGCCCGTGGAAAGCTCCGGCGGCATGGGATCGGTCACCGTCATCAACTCCAACCCCAGCGCCATCGTGGCTGCGGCGCAGGCGGTCTTCCCCCAGTCCGGATACCAGCTCAGCGGCTCGAATTTCCCGAATTCGATTTCCTTCGACAAAGGCTCCAACAAGTTTGCCAACGTGATGTGGGGAAGCTTCGGCAATCCCCAGACGATCCGGGTGCGCGTGAACATCAACCAGATCCCCGGCACAAACAATTACCGGCTCGCCCCCAGGGTGTTTTCTGTGAGCTCTGCAGGCGAGGCTGGATTTGAAGACAAGCGTCCGCTCATGGGCCTCTGGTCGAGCCAGTTTGGTCCCCTGCTCAGGCAGGTGGCCGAGCAGGCCGGCGGCGCGGGCGCGATGTAATTTCCGGATTCGGATTGAGTTCCGGACAGGAATCCCGTTTTCTCTCCGGATGTCCGTTCGCACCCGTTTCGCTCCATCGCCCACAGGATTCCTTCACGTCGGAGGCGCGCGCACCGCGCTTTTCAACTGGCTCTACGCGCGCCAGAACGATGGGAAATTCATCCTCCGCATCGAGGACACCGACGCGGCGCGGAACACGGAGGAAGCCTACAAAGTCATCTACGACGGGCTGAACTGGCTCGGGCTCGATTGGGACGAGGGCCCGGACAAAGGCGGGCCATTCGGCCCCTACCAGCAGAGCGAGCGCAACGCCATCTACGAAAAATATCTCGCGGTCCTCGAAGCCGGCGGGCACGTCTACGAGGACAACGGGGCGATCCGGTTCCGCTCGCAGCGCAAGCCGGTGCTCGTCGAGGACATCGTCTGCGGCAAAATCGAATTCGACATGTCGAACCCGGCCACGCACCCGGACATGACGATCCGGCGTCCGGACGGATCCTGGATATTTCACTTTGTGAACGTGGTGGACGACATCGAAATGCAGCTCACCCACGTCATCCGCGGCGAGGACCATCTCTCAAACACGCCGAAGCACATCGAGCTCTATCAGGCGCTCGGGGCCACCCCGCCGAAGTTCGCGCACATTCCGCTCATCCTGAACCACGAGGGGAAGAAGCTCAGCAAGCGGGACGGCGGATCGAGCATCACGTATTTCCTCGACCTCGGCTACACGCCGGAAGCCGTCGCGAATTATCTCTGCCTGCTCGGATGGTCGCCGGGCGAGAACCGCGAATTTCTCAAAACTCCCGAGATCCTCTCGCTCTTCGACCTCGGCCAGATCAACCGCAGGAACTCGATCTTCGACCTCGACAAATGTTTTTGGCTCAACGGCCAGCACCTCCAGCACATGAGCCTCGAGCGTTTCGAGGAGCTCGCGCTGCCGTTTGTGGACAAGGCCGGAGTCTCCTACGGAACGATCGATGCCCTGCGCCCCGCCCTCGCGATCGTGAAGCCGAAGGTCAAGCACCTGAGCGACGTTCCCGACTGGATCGGGTTTCTTTTCACCGAGGAGTATCCGTTCGATCCCGAGGCGGTGGCAAAAAGCCTCGCCAAGCCGGGGGCCGGCGACCGCCTCCAGGCGCTCGGCAGCGCCCTCTCCGCCCTCTCCGACTGGACGCACGCAGTCATAGAGCTCAAACTCAAAGAAACCGCCGCTACAATGGGGGTGAAGGCCGGCGAACTCGTCCATCCCGCCCGCGTCGCCGTGAGCGGGCGCTCGGTGGGGCCGGGCCTCTATGAAATGTTCGAGGTCCTCGGCAAAGCCCGGACGCTTGCCCGCTTCGATAAAGCGCGGGCGCTTGCGGCCTGAGCGGGGAGTGGAATCCGCTCGGTTAGGATGTCCCAACGCTGCCGGAAAAATCTACTCTGTGCTCGCGTTGTTCTCCGTGTTTGAATTGCCGGAGCGATGAAGGTCCATCCCGTCATTCATTTTTTGTGGAAGAATGCCATGAGGCTGGTGCTGGTGCTGGTGTTTGTCGGGATTCCTGCGGCGGCTCTCTATCTTCGTGACGTGGGGATCGGGTTTGGCGCGAAGGAAGCCCTCGCCCGCGCTCTCAGCAGCAATGCGTTCGAGGTCTCGATCGGGCGGCTGGCGTTGGATCCGTTTGCCGGTCTGCTGGCCCGGGACATCGCGGTTCATGATCGCAACCAGGACGGACAACTGATCGCCAGGATCAGCGGCATCGCGCTCTCGCTCAACCTGAGCGAGCTTGCGCAGCGGCGCATCGTCGTCGACAAGGTCTCCCTCCAGAACACCGGCGTCTCGATCCCGGTGGGAAGCGGCTCCGCGGCTCCGCGGCTCGACGTGCAGGATGTTTCCGCCGAGGTCAGCCTCCAGGGGGACCAGCTTCGCCTGAGCCGGTTCGAGGGGATCGTCGAGGGGGTCCGCGTGGAACTCACCGGGCTTTTTCTCAACCCGTCCTCGCTGAACTTCAAATCCAAACCAGCGGCGGGTGCCGGTGGCGGAAGCAGCTCCGATCTGGTCCAGAAAGTTTTGAGCCAACTGGCCACCGTCAGGTTTTCCGAGGGACCGCCGACGCTCCAGGCCTCGTTGGAGGCGGATTTTGCCAGGCCGGACTCCCTGCGGGTCGACAATTTCTCCATCCACTCGGGGAAGGTTCTCGGGAAAGGCTGGAAGCTGGAGGCCGCAGAAATGCACGGCCAATACTCGGATGGCAACCTGCGGGTCTCCCGCCTGTTTTTGCGGGATGAGCGGGGCGCATTGGAGGCTTCGGCAGAATGGTCCAAGAGCGATGGCACTGCGGATGCCGCCGTGCTCTCGACGCTCGATCCGGTCCCTTTTCTCAAAATCCTATCCGGGAGGAGCGAGGCGGCTGGCAGCCTGGTCTTTTCGAAACCGCCGCAGATCGAGGCGCGCATCGTGGCCGGGAATCTTGGTGCCAAGCCGGAGATCCGGGTGACCGGGATGGCGCTTGCCCCCGCCCTGGCATTCAAGGGTGCGGAGTTCCGCGATGCCGGATGCCACTTTGCGTGGAAGGATGGGTTTTTGTATGCGCGCGATGTGAAGTTCTCGGTCGGTCGTGGAAATTTTGCCGGCCAGCTCTGGGTGGCGCCGGGAGATTTCCGGCTCAGCGCCCGGAACTCGATCACCCCGAGCTCGCTTCTGGCGCTCTTTGATCCGAAGACGCGCGAGTTCCTCTCCAAGATGGAGTTTGAGGATCTCCCGGACATCACCGTGGAGCTGCACGGAACCAAACCCGATTTCGCCAACATCCGCGGCAAAGGGCATATCAAGCTCGGGAGAACGGCCATGCGCGGCGCCTGGCTCGACAGCGCGGAATCGAATTTTGAAATCGGCGACCGGTGCGTGACATACCGCGATTTTCTGGTCAGGACCGGCGACGGGCGTGGCACGGGGTCGTTCGCCTACGATGTCGGGCTTCAGGAGGCGAGGCTGAACGGCATCCGCTCGACCCTGGTTCCCGCCGATGTCCTGATGTGGATCGATCCCAAAATCGCGGATGCGGTGAAGCCCTACCGGTTCCGGGCGCCGCCCTCCGCCACGGTCGAAGGCAAGGTCCACCTCAAGGACCCGACGAAGAACAACCTCGCGATCCGCATCGAATCCGCCGAGGGGCTCGATTACGACCTTCTCTCCCGGACGCTGCATTTTGGAAGGACGTCCGCGCTGGTGAATGTCGTGGGCGCAAAAGTCAACGCCGACGTCCGCAAAGCCTCGCTCATGGGGGGGGACATGGCGTTGAAAGCAGTTGTCTCGATCGATCCCCAAGACCCGACATTCGGAGCAGATGTGAAGCTCAGCCGCGTCAACTTCGCGCGCCTGACCAAACTCTATTTCGACTACGATGACTCGAAGGGGGTGATGAGCGGAAACTACAAATTTCAAGCCCGCATCGGCGAGGAAAACCTCATGCGCGGGTCGGGGAGCATCCGAGTCGAGGACGGGAACGTCTTCGCCATCCCGGTGCTCGGCCCGTTCTCCGACATCCTGGGGACAATCCTGCCCGGCGTGGGATACCAGACCGCGCGCATTGCGACCGCCGATTTCACCGCCGCGAACGAGATCATCAACACGAAAAACCTCGTGATCGAAGGCGCGGGGTTCAGCATGTTCGGGGCGGGCGACATCCATTTCATGACCAGCCGCCTCGACATGAGCATGCGGATCAATGCCAAGGGGATTCCGGGCATCGTCTTTTACCCGATGAGCAAGCTCCTGGAGTATATCTCGACCGGCACCGTGGGCGAGCCCGCCTGGCGGCCGAAGATTATCCCGAGGTTCAGTCCGCAGGGATCGCAGGCGCCGCCGCCCAAGCGTCCGAAGCGCTAGATCGGGCCTGTCCGGCAGTGGGAAACGAAGGCAGGTAAAGGGATAGCGGGTAAAAAAGCCGGGGCATGAGCAGCGGAGAACGCTGAAATGCCCGAAATCGAGTGGTTATTTCCGCGCGATCCGGGACTGGTTGCGAGGCAGGGGGAAGCCGCCATCTGCGTTTTGGCGGTGGCAGCAATTTCTTGCCAACGGCCTGTAGAGAGGCGATGGGTGGGGTTGTGAAACATCAGAGCCCTCGTGGCAGTCAACAAACAGGGGGCGCAAAACCGGAGTCCGGACGTTCGTCATCTCGGAACCGGAGACGCAGGAAAAATGCAAAGGCGGGACAGCAGCTCCCGGCGGGAGCCCCCGGGCAAGCGCAGCCGAAGGCGAACCAGAGAGGGCCGGCACAGGTGCGCGGTGGAGCAAAAGCCGGAGGACACCGGAAAGCGGGCGCGCCCGCAGCGGCTGCAAATTCCAAGGGGAACGGGCGTCCCGCCCGTTTGGAGACTGAGCCGCGCAGTCAGGCTGGCGTTCCGCGCAGGCATGATCCCCGCAAGCCCTCAGAAAAGCCGCGCCACCTGCATCCCGCGGAGCAGCAGCCCCGCAAGCCCACCGTTCCCGGGGGTGGCAGCGAAGCCTCTTCCAAGCTGCGTCAGGATATTCTTAAGCTGCTCGCGGAGCGTCCGCTGGACAAGGTCGAGATCTCGGAGGCATTGAATCTCGAGCCGTCCCTTCGCACGAAGCTGCTGGGGCTGCTGCGCGACATGGAGCTGGCGGGCGATGTCGCAAGAATCCGGAAAGACCGGTTCATCATCCCGGAGGCGGCGGATCTTTTGACGGGCAACATCCAGTTCCATGCGAGCGGGACCGCGCATGTTCTGAGCGAAAAGCCCGGCGAGCCGGACCTCTTCATCAGTGCGGAAAATTCCTTTACGGCGATGCACGGGGATCGGGTGGTCGCGCGGGTCTCCGTGGACGGGCCGAAGGGCCGTCGCCCGGGGGCTGCGGCTGTCCACGAAGGGCGGGTGATCCGGATCCTCAACCGCGCAAACGAGACGATTGTCGGCACGCTCCAGAAGTCGAAAAATTTCTTCTACCTGGTCGCGGACGATCCGCGATTCGTCCACAACCTCTACCTTCAGGCGCCGGTGCCGCCGCTGTCGGCAAGCATCGGCGACAAGGTGGTGGCCCACCTGGATTCCTGGCCGTCGCGCCACGTCAATCCGGAGGGCCACATTATCGAGGTGCTCGGGCCCGTCGGGAAACCCGGCGTCGACATGCTCTCGATCATCCGCAAGCACCAGCTTCCGACGGATTTTCCGCCTGCCGTTTTGCAGGAGGCAGGACGGGTCTTGCCGGAGGTCGATCCCCACGAGGCGGCACGACGCGAGGACCTGCGCGGGAAATTTATTTTCACGATCGACCCGGATGACGCGAAGGATTTTGACGATGCGATCGACGTCGAGCGGACGGCCGCCGGCTGGAAACTCGGCATCCACATCGCAGACGTGTCCCACTACGTGCGGCCGAAGACCACGCTCGACCGCGAGGCCTACGCCCGCGGGAACAGCGTCTATCTCGCGGACCGGGTGATCCCGATGCTCCCCGAGGCGCTCAGCAACGGGATCTGCAGCCTCAAGCCCGGCGTCGAGCGGCTGGCGTTCTCGGTGTTCGCAGAGGTCAACAAGGCGGGGAAAATCCACTCCGTCCGGTTCGCGAAGTCGGTCATCAAAAGCGCGGCGCGTCTGACCTACAAGCAGGCCTTTGAAATTCTCAAGCAGCCCGCCGGCGGAGATGCGTTGGCCGAGCGGGTGCATGTGGCCTGGGAGTTGGCGTCGCTCCTCCGCAAGAAGCGCTTCGCGGCCGGATCGCTCGATCTGGATTTCCCGGAGATCAAAGTCTGGCTCGATGACAAGGGTACGCCGATCCGGCTCGAGCGGGTCGAGAACGACATCTCGCACCAGCTCATCGAGGAGATGATGCTCCTGGCGAACGAACTCGTGGGCCGCGAACTGAAGGTTCGGAACCAGCCCGCACTTTACCGCATCCACGAGAAGCCGGATGCCGAGAAGCTGCTGGAATTCCGCGAATTCGCGGCCGGGCAGGGAGTCCGCGCGGGCGACCTGACCCAGCGGCCCGAACTCCAGAAGCTGCTCTCCGGGCTCAGGGGGCAACCGCATGAATCTGCGGTGAAAATCGCACTGCTCAAGAGCCTCAAGCGCGCGCGCTACTCTCCCGACCCGATCGGCCACTACGGCCTCGCAAAACCTGACTACACGCACTTCACAAGCCCGATCCGCCGCTATAGCGACCTCGTCGTCCACCGCGGGCTGGAACGCATGCTCGGCCTCACGAAATCCGGCCCGGACTCCACCGCGCTCGCCACCGCCGCGGATCACATCTCCACAACGGAACGGACCGCGTCCGATGCCGAGCGCGAATCGGTCCGGCTGAAAAAGCTGGAATACTTCCAACTCCAGGTCGCCAAGCGGACCGGCCAGTCGTTCAAGGCGACGATCCTCGACGTCAAAAACTACGGGATGTTTGTCGAGCTGCCCGAGTTCCTGCTGTCCGGCCTCGTCCATGTCTCCTCGCTGGACGGGGACTTTTACGTCCTCGACCCCGCCCGCGGACGGCTGGTCGGACGCAAATCGAAAAAAGTCTACCAGGTCGGTGCCACGGTCGAGGTCATCGTCGCGCGGGTGGACATGTTCAAGCAGCAGGTGGACTTCAAGATCGTTTGAATTCCTTCTCAAAGCCATTACGTTCCTTTCCTCATGACCTTGTCTCCGGATCCCACGATGCAGGAACTTCTCGCCGCCTATCCCGGCGCGCAGCGGGCGTTGTTCCGCAACTACCACATTGGCGGGTGCGCGAGCTGCGGGTTCCAGCCGGACGAAAAGCTCTCCGGGGTTTGCGCCCGCAACGAGGGGATCGACATGGAGGAGGTGCTGGAAAAAGTGCGCGAATCCCACGAGCAGGATGAGAAGGTTTATATTTCTCCACCGGAGGCCGCGAAAGCGCATGGCGCTGGCGGTGCGCGGCTTCTCGATATCAGGACCCGCGAGGAACATGAAGCCGTGAGGATCGCGGGCTCGGAGCTTTTCAGCCAGGATCTCATCCAGGCGATGATGCGCGGATGTGCGAAAGACACGCTGCTGGTCATCTACGACCACACCGGGACCCGCAGCCTGGATGCGGCCGCGTATTTTTCCGGGCACGGATTTCAAAATGTCCGCGCCCTCAAAGGCGGTATCGACGCCTGGAGCCGGCAAGTCGATCCCGCGCTGCCCCGCTACTCCGTCGAATGAACCCTGACGATCCCCAAAACCTCGGAGAAATGTCCGGCGCTGACGCGGTCGGCACAGCTGGGAGCAGCGACTGCGGGGACATGCTGCGGATGTGGATCAAATTCCGCGATGACGGCGGTCGCAAGGTGATCGACAAGGCGACGTTTCAATCGTTCGGATGCCAGACCGCAATCGCCGTCGCCAGCATCGCCACCGAGATGATCAAGGGCAAAACCCCGGAGGAGGCGCTCGCGCTTTCGGGATCCGAGCTTTCCGCACCGCTCGGTCCGCTTCCTCCGATGAAGATCCATTGTGCCCAGCTTGTCGAGGGGGCGTTGAAAAACGCGCTCACCGGAGCTGCCCCTGAACCAACCGCCCCCTCCGCTCCTTCTGCGCCGACCCTCGTGGACAGCTTTCAACCTCAAAAAAAAGTCATCATCAAACTTCACACTTAATATGAACACCCAAGGAGACATCATTCTTTCCCGCGACTGCGACGCCGTGCAAATCCCCAGCGGCCATCCGCTCGTGCTGCCGGCCGGGATGTCGGTCGTCGTCACCCAGTCGCTGGGCGGAACTTTCACTGTGGCCACCCCCGGCGGGCTGGCGCGGATTGAGCTGAAGGACGCCGACGCGCTGGGCATTGACCCGGAGGCGGCTTCGGCAAAGGTTAAGGTCGAGGGTTCGACCGAGCAGGCGGTCTGGGACCAGCTGAAAACGGTCTTCGATCCCGAGATCCCGGTGAACATCGTTGACCTCGGCCTCGTCTACGATTGCGCCGTGACGAAAAAGGACGATGGATCGACAGCAGTGAACGTGAAGATGACCCTGACCGCCCCGGGCTGCGGGATGGGGCCCACGATTGCGGCGGACGCGCGCGGGAAGATTCTTTCGCTCGAGGGGATCGCAGACGCCGAGGTCGATCTGGTCTGGGATCCGCCGTGGAACCAGGCCATGATCAGCGAGGCTGGCAAAATGAAGCTCGGGATCCTGTAGTCCCGCTCGCCATGGCTCTCTTCGATTATTTCCGGACCCCGGAATTTCAGATCGGGGATTTTCTGATGCCATGGGGGATGATCATCAGCTCGCTGGGTTTCCTGGCGGCGTGGATTGTTGTGCTCGAGCTGGAGCGCAGGGCGCTGACCCGCCACATCTGGCATGTGCCGCTTTTTTTCGTGGCATTGTCGGTCTTGTTTGGTTGCCTGTTCGGTGTGATCCTCGCCCCATGAAGCCCGGCGGTTCAAAGTATCTTGTCACCTCGGTTGTGGTGGCGCTCGCGCTGGTCGCCGCGCTCGCCATGTATCACCGGTATGTCACGCGCCCGTGGACCCGGGACGCCCAGGTGCGGGCGAATGTGGTCGGGGTGGCGTGCCGGGTCGGCGGGCCGATTATCCAGATTCCGGTCAAGGACAACCAGCAGGTGAAAAAAGGGGATCTGCTTTTTGAAATCGATCCCGCCACCTACATCGCAGACGTCAACAGCCTGACCGGCAAGCTCCAGCAGGCCGAGGCCAAGGCGGTCCAGTCGAAGCAGGAGCTCGACCGGCAGACCCAGCTCTACGAGACAAAAGTCACCGACATCCGGGATCTCCAGAACGCGCAGGATTCCTACATCGGTGCCCAGGCGGATGTCGCCGCCGCGCAGGCCGACCTCGACTACGCAAAGCTCAATCTCACCTACACAAAGATCCTTGCTCCCGTGGATGGATATCTGACGAACGTGAAC
The DNA here is from genome assembly GCA_026398275.1 of Verrucomicrobiota bacterium. Taxonomy (GTDB): domain Bacteria; phylum Verrucomicrobiota; class Verrucomicrobiia; order Chthoniobacterales; family Terrimicrobiaceae; genus QYQL01. The sequence goes on along the minus strand of JAPLTF010000017.1, from coordinate 106,521 downwards.
ACATCGCCCGGCGAGTATGTCACCGCCGGCCAGCAGATCCTCGCCCTTGTGGATTCCAACTCTTTCTGGGTGGCGGCGTATTTCAAGGAGACCCAGCTGCGGCACGTGGTCGAGGGCGGGAAGGCAGCCGTCCGGCTCATGGGGCACGAGAGCCAGCCGTTCGAAGGGGTTGTGGAAAGCGTGGCCTGGGGGATTTTTGTTCCGGACGGGTCAACCGTCCAGCTGCTGCCGGATGTCAACCAGACGATCGATTGGGTCCGGCTTCCGAACCGGTTTCCGGTGCGCGTTCAGGTTTCGGGCAAGCCCCCGTTTCCTCTGCGCATCGGCCAGACCGCGTCTGTCTCGCTTTCGGGCATGTGACACTTGGGCTGTCCCGCAATCCTTATGATTATGAAAAAACGTTCCCTCCGCGTCGGGCTCATCGGTTATAATTTCATGGGCAAGGCCCACTCGAATGCCTGGCGTCAGGCGGGGAGGTTTTTTGATCTTCCGGCAGAGATCGAGATGCGCACCCTTTGCGGGCGCTCACCTGCCGGTGTGAACGCCGCGGCGGCAAGCCTCGGGTGGAGCAAAACATCGACAGACTGGCGGGAAGTGGTGTCGGATCCGGTGATTGATATCATCGACATCTGCACGCCGAACGACTGCCACTACGAGATTGCCATCGAGGCGGCGAAGCACGGGAAGGCGGTCCTTTGCGAGAAGCCGCTCGCGATGAATGTCGCCCAGTGCGAGGACATGGTCGCCGCGGTGAAGAAGGCGGGCGTCGTGAACATGATCTGCCACGTTTACCGCCGCATTCCGGCCATGGCCCTGGCCAAGGCGATGATCGGGCGCGGTGATCTCGGCGACCGGATCTATCATTTCCGGGCACGCTATGCGCAGGACTGGATCACGGATCCCGCGTTTCCGCTGGTCTGGCGCCTGCAGTCGAAGATCGCGGGCTCGGGCAGCCATGGCGACCTCGGCGCTCACATCATCGACCTCGGCCGGTATCTGGTCGGCGAGATCAAGGAAGTCTGCGGGCTCATGGAGACGTTCATCAAGGAGCGGCCGCTTCAGGCGGAACTCGGCGCAGGGCTCAGCGCCAAGGCTTCGAGTAAAACCGGGAAGGTAACCGTCGATGACGCGGTCTCATGGATCGGGCGATTCAAGAACGGTGCGCTTGCCAACCTGGAAGCCACACGGTTCGCCCAGGGTCGCAAAAATCACATCACGGTCGAAATCAACGGCAGCAAGGGCTCGCTCGTTTTCGATTTTGAGGACATGAACCGGCTGAAGTTCTACAACGCGGACGATCCGGCCGACGCGCGCGGGTTCCGGGACATCCTCGTCACCGAATCCATCCACCCCTATGCCGGAGCCTGGTGGCCTCCGGGCCACATCATCGGATACGAGCACACGTTCGTTCATGCGTTTGCGGATTTCACGAAGGCCGTGTTTGCCGGAAAGAGCGTTCAGCCGACGTTCGCCGACGGTCTGGCCAACGAGAAGGTCCTCGCTGCAGTCTCGGAGAGCGCGAAGACGCGGGCGTGGGTCAGGGTGTAACCTGCCTTCAACCGGGCCTGAGTATTCTTCTCAAGGCCCCCGATGACCGAGCCCGCTCCTCCTTGTGAGCTGGGTGGCCCTGCCGCATCCGCATCCGCTGCAGGGGCCTTCTTCCGTCTGGCGTTTCCGGTATTTCAAGACCGTCATCCAGACAAGGTAAACAGCGGCGGCCAGAACAATGACGGCGACGGCGATAGTTTCCGGAGTTGGCATGGGATTTAGAGGCGGCTTCCGATTTGGTAGATCAGCACGGCGGCCACCCAGGCAATGACGGTCATGGTGGCGAATGATGCAACCGCCCATTTCCAGCTCAGCTCCTTGGCAATGACCGCGACCGTGGCCCCGCACTGCATGCAGAGCGCGAAGAAGACCATGAGGCCGATGACGACCGGCAGGGTGTAGACCGGCTGGCCTTTCCGCGGCCCCTCGTGCCATTTCTCCTGCGCGATGATCGAGCGCAGGTCGTCCGATCCTTCGTCCACGTCGGCCCCGAGGTTGTAGATGATCCCCATGGTCGCGATGATGACCTCGCGGGCGGGGAAGCTCGAGAGCACGCCGACCGTGATTTTCCAGTCAAACCCGGCGGGGTCGAAGACCGGCTGCACGGCTTTGCCGAACTGCCCGAGGTAGCTCTGCTCGATGTAGGCCCCGCCGATCCGGTGATCCAGCTTGTGTGACAGATCGGACTCCGGGTTGGCCAACTCGGCGGCCAGCGCGTCCGCTGGCATGGCCGAGGATTTTTCCGCGATGAACGCCTCGCGGGTTTTGGCTGCCACCTCGTCCGGGCGCGGGAAATAGAGCAGCGCCCAGACGATGATCGAAATCGACAGGATGACCGTCCCGGCCTGGATCAAAAACGCGCGTCCGCGCTCCCACATGCGGATGGTGACGTTCCGGAGCGTCGGGACCCGGTAGTCCGGCATTTCGAGAATGAACGGCTGGGCCTTGATCTTGAGGATGCAGCGGTTCATGAACCACGCCATCGGCATGGCGACAACCGCGCCGACAAAGTGCATGAGGAACAGCGTCCATCCGGCGACGAGCGGCCCGTAGACCGGCTCCACAAAGGCGCCGATGAGCAGGACATAGATCGGGAGCCTTGCGGAGCAGCTCATGAACGGGGTCATGAGAATCGTGGTGAGCCGCGCCTTCGGATCCTCCAGCGTCCTGGCGGCCATGACCCCGGGAATCGCGCATGCATACCCGGAGAGAAGGGGGACAAAGCTTTTTCCATTGAGCCCGCACCAGCCGAACAGCTTGTCCATGAGGAACGCGGCGCGGGCAAGGTAGCCGGTGTCCTCCAGGATCGCGATGAAGAAGAAGAGGAGGAGGATCTGGGGAAGGAAAACAATGACGCCGCCGACGCCGGCGATGATCCCGTCGGAGACGAGACTTTGCAGAACGGGCGTTCCCTCGAGCAGCGGCGAAACGAGGTCCTGCACCCATCCGGTCCCGGCCTCGATCAAATCCATCACCGGCCCGGCCCAGGCATACAGGCTTTGAAACACCACATACATCACGGCGAAGAAGATCAGGGATCCCCAGAACCGGTTGAGCAGGAGGGCATCCACCGAGTCGCGGGTCCGCGCGACCATCCCATCGCCCTCGATGACCCCGTCGAGCACGGCCTCGATGTGGCGGTAGTGCAGGACCGGTTCCGCGGAGGCCGGGTTCATGCCGTGCGAGCGGATCCGGTCGCGGGCGGATTTCAGCAGGGGCTTGAGCTTTTCCCGATGGCCGATTTTGTCCGCAAATGCGCTGTCGGTGTCAAAGATCATCCGGAGCGCCTCCGGGCCCGTGACATCATTCCCTGTCTCCTCAAGCCCGTTCCGGACGATGTCCCGCGCCTCGTCGATGAATTCCGGCCAGAGGATCCGCGGGATGCGCCGTGGCTCGTCGAGAGAGTGCGAGATCGCCTTTTTCAGCTCCTCCAATCCGCCTCCGCGTTTGGCAACCGTGGTGACGACCGGCACGCCCAGCCGATCGGCGAGCAGGTCGGCGTCGATGCGGAGTCCGTTCCGCTTCACCGCGTCCCACTGGTTGAGAACAACCAGCATCGGGATTTCAAGCTCTGCGGCCTGCGAGACGAGGAGGAGGTTGCGCTTGAGGTTCGTGGCATCGAGCACGCAGACGATGAGATCCGGCGGACGCTTCCCCATCCGCCCATCCAGCGCATCCATCACCACGCGCTCGTCCGGAGAGGCTGCCGCCAGGCTGTAGGCCCCCGGAAGGTCCAGGACTTCCACCTGCTGATCCCCGACGAGCATCGCGCCGGTTTTCATCTCCACCGTGATCCCGGGGTAGTTCGCGATGTGCTGGCGCAGGCCGGTGAGCCGGTTGAAGATCGTCGATTTTCCGGTGTTCGGATTGCCCAGCAGCGCGATCCGTGCCGGCCGCTTCTTTGTATCGACCGCCGCTGTCATCTCAAGCGATCTCCTTCACCCCGATCAGGTCCGCTTCCGACCGCCGCAGGCTGATCTCCTGCCCGTCCATCTCAATCGAAATCGGATCCCCCAACGGCGCGATCCGCGAGATGCGCACCCGGCGGCCAGGAAGAAAACCCAGCGCCGCCAATCGCCCCGCCCGCCCGCAATCGCTCGAAATCTCCATGATCTCCACCGATTGACCATGGGCGATCTTTCCAAGCGTTTTCAGCGGTGCGGCGTTCACTTCCACTCACGATATGAGATGGCGTCTCATTAGCAATAAAAGACTTTGTAAAACCGAAATATAATCTCAAGAGACGTATTCAGAGCAAGTTATACGGCACAACCGAAACGAAGTGAAGCATCTGCCCATTCTCCCTGCGTCCATTCGTTGTTAAGAGATGGAAGGAGCTGGTCTCAATCCTTTCCACGAAAGCAGAAAGGGAGTTGTTCCCCGCCGGAACAGGGGGAACGCGGAAAAAGTTCCCCCGCGGAACATGCGAGGCATGCTCCGCAGGGGAGGGAAAAGTTATTTAACGTGACCTGAGACGAGCTTCGTCATCTCGAACATGCTGACTTGCTTCTTGCCGCCGAAGACAACCTTGAGCGCGGCGTCCGCGTTGATCATGGTCCTCTTTTTCGGATCCTGAAGGTCGTTCTTCTTGATGTAGTCCCAGAGCTTCTTCGTCATTTCGCTGCGGGGAAGCGGCTTGGAGCCGACGATGGCGGCGAGCGCTTCATCGGGCTGGACGGGTTTCATGAGTGCGGGATTTGGTTTGCGTTTTGTGGTAGCCATAGGTTTGTGTTTGATGGTTGAACGTTGGTAGACGTTCGTGCAACGCTATACAAGGAAGGGAGAAGAGTAAAGAAGACTATCGCCCTGATTTTGGGGCCCACGAGAACGTGCCATCGGGGTTGGTGATCTCGATCAGTTCGCCTTCAAACGACCTTTTCTGCCAGAGCGCGCCCTGCTCGGTCTGCACGGCGGCCAGCGACTTCTCCCCCTTCTCGGCGGCGGCCTTCATCAGTGTCATGCGGTCTTCATTTTCCGCAGCGACTGTCTTGCGCACATAGTCGCCGGGCTCGCCCGGCGAATCCACCTGGATCGACAGAAGCCCGTCGCGGCCTTCCCCGATGAGGCGGGAGTTTTTGAAGTTCTGGATGTCGGCCATGCGGTTGCGGCGGCGGGTCTCGGTGTCGCTGGTCGGGCTGGCGGGTGCCCCCTTCGCGGCGGCTTCCTTGTTGTGGCTGTAGACGTCGAGCCGCATCGCGATGTCCACCTTGATCGGTTCGCCGGTCGCGAGGTTCACCGTGGGCGCGGAGCAGCCGGCCATGAGCGCGATGGCTGCTGCTGCGCCAAAATATTTCAAGGTTTTTGTTTCCATCGGCCCTCCGGAGATTCGTCGGCGTGAAGCACGACCTCAAAGTTGCGCGATCCGAGCGGTCCTTGCAACTTCAACCCGAGGATGCCCTGGTTTTCCACAAACCACATCTCCCCCCCGGCCTTGGTGTAATCAAAGTCCCGGAGCGTTTCCAGGGCCAGGCGCGTGCTGCTCTTTTTCAAGTTGCTCCAGGCGTCCGGAATGTTCGACAGGAAGTCGTCGAGCTTTCCGATTTTCATCCGGCCGGGCCGGAGCGCGTCGAACTTCCCTTTCACGCGCTCGATCCTGCGCCCGAACGCATCCATCTGGAGCTTGAAGTTCAGCGGTCCGGTCATCCGGAAATTTTGCGGGGAGATGACATCGGTGATGCGCTTGAGATCGACCTTGTTGCCGGAGAGCCAGCCGATCCACGGGGCGTCGTCCTCGAAGAGAAAGCTGAACCCGCCCGAGAGGTAGCCGCCGTAGGCCTTGCCGCCGAAGTCGCCGTTGATGCCGTGGTGATCGAAAGTCGCGGAGAGCCAGGCCTCGGCCGCCTCGTATTGCCGCCAGCGGATCCGGTCGAAAAACACTTTTCCGACGAGGTTGTTCTCATTCTTTTCCGGAGGATACGCGAACTGGAGGTCGCCCTTTTGCGTGGAGATCTCCAACTGGTAGCTGGGAAATTCGGTCGTCTGCGAGGGGATCTCGAAGCCTGTCTGGAGCTTGAGCGTGGCGAGGTTGTCGAGGGCGATGTCATGGGCGCTCGCGTGAAAATTCAGCGGCAGCCCGTATTGTGCGCGCCCGCTGCTGCCGACGATGAGGCGGCCGTCAGTGACCTCGAGCTCGCCGATCCTCCATGAGGGGCCACCGGTTTTTTCCTCTCCCGTGCGCTGCTGGGCGTCATCCATATACCAGAAAAGATCCGGTCCGACATAGATCGCCGGCTCGCGGATGCCGACTTTGGCGAGCTCGCCGCGCAGGAGCCCGCCGAGCGTGAAGTGCAAAACCACGCTGCGCATGGTGAGAACTTTTGTGAGGGGATCGTAGGGGGAAAGGATCTCCACGTCGGCGATCTCGAGGGACTGCTCCTCGCCGCCGATCGTGCTGGCCGCCTGCGAGAGCGAGAGATCGTTCAGGATGGTGTTGATCTGAAACGAGATGTCGGCAGCCGTCTCGCGCTTGTCCTCCAGTCGGACCCCGAGGCCCTGCAGATCCAGCTTCCGGATGATCCATGAGGCGGCGGGGTTGGGGGACTGGGAGGACGACTCGGGCGGGCCGGAGAGGATCTGCTGCAGTGCGGCCCCGAGAATCAGCCGGCCTCCGTCGACCTCCACTCCGGCAACCTCGTGATCCTTGAGAAGGCCCTGCACGGTGAGGCTGAGATCCGCACGGTCCAAAACCAGAAACGGCTCGGGATAGCCGGGAGCGGAGGCCTGAACATCCCACGTGGTCAGAACAAGCGGCGTCTTTGGATCCGATCCGGGCTCGTGCCAGTCGAACGCGCACTTCAGGCTCACCGACGGGTTCGTCGGCCCGAAGCCCTCGCAGAGGATTTCCGCGTAGTCGCAGACGATCCGCCGGGCGGCCCACGGGGGCAGCGAGCCGCCCTGACCGCCGGACGGCAGGATCCGGAACAGCTCCGGCGAGATCCGGATGTTCGGGCGCACGAGATGGATCTCGCCGAGCAGCCTGCGCCGCAGGTCGTCGAACGCAAAGACGACCGTGCCGCTGTCGAGGCGGAGGAGCTCGGTGCCGCTCACCCGGTCCCGCAGAACAAATTTTTTCACGACCAGGCGGCCGGATCCCTCGTAGCCCACGGCGCCGATTTCAGCCTTTGCGGCGGGCAGCGACCGCTGGACCGCCCACCGGGCGAGGTGCGTCAGGTTTCTTGTCAGGACCACCAGCCCGGTGCCGCTGAGGACGAGAACCACGACGAGCAAAACCGCGAGGCGTTTCAGCCAGCGGCGTCGTGGGCGGGCTTGGGGTTCAGGCTGGGCCAAAGTGATCGAGGAATGTGCCTGCGACGAACGCCGCTCCGACGATCGTGTTGGCATGGAAAAATGCGCGGTTGATCGAGGCGATGTCCCCCCGGCGGGCCTCGATGTGTTCGTAGAGGAGGGCTGCCGCCACGACGGCGAGCGAGACGAAATAAATCCTTCCTGTTCCGGCCGCCAGCCCGAATGCAACCAGCCCGGCCAGCGCGGCGGCATGCAGCCAGACCGCGAGCCGTTTCGCGCCGGGCACGCCGAGCCGGACAACCATCGAGTGGAGGCCTTCGCGCCTGTCCACATCGTAATCCTGCGTGGCATAGATGAGGTCGAAGCCCGCCACCCAGAGCAGCACGGCGGCCGCAAGAACGAGCGGCGGAAAACCCAGCGTCCCGGTCACAGCGATCCATGCGCCGACCGGAGCGGCGGAGAGCGCCAGCCCGAGAAAGAAATGCGCGAACTGCGTGAACCGTTTGGTGAGCGAGTAAAAAAATACGATCGCCAGGGCGACCGGGGAGAGCAGGAGGCAGAGCGGGTTCAGCCACCAGGCCGAGAGGATGAGGCCGGCCGAGGCCGCCACGCACCACGCGGCCGCGACATTTTTTCCGACCAGCTGGTGGCGGTTTTCGGTGCGGGGATTCCTCCGGTCGAACTCCCAATCCGCCAGCCGGTTGAATGTCATTGCTGCGGTGCGCGCGCACACCATCGCTATCACGATCCCGGCAATGATGGCCGGAGGCGGCAGCCCCCGGGCGGCCACAAACATCGCCCCCAGGGCGAATGGAAGGGCGAAGACCGTGTGCGAGAAACGGATGAATTTGAGAAAATCCGCCGGCGAGTTCATGCGCTAATTTTTTTGGCGCTGCCCGGCCTCCTCAAACAACTCGACCAGCCCGTCATCGACGCGCATGTCGACGATTTTCCATCCGCCTTCGGAGTGGTAAAAATAGAACCTCCATCGCAGGGGAAGGTCCTGATTCAGGGAGATGCACGTTTGGCGCATGAGCGAGGAGCCGACCTGCAGCGTGTCCACGACCTCGTAGCCGGAGACCGGGCCGTAGCTGTCGAGGGCCTTCTTCGTGCTGAGCTTCAGGTCGTTCACATTTTCCTTCCGCTCGGCGATGATTGTGTTTTTCACCAGCCCCTCATAGGCGGCGTCCACCTGCCCGGCTTTCAGCGCGAGGAAGAATGCGCCGATCGCCGCAGCGGGGTCCGGATGTTTGGCGGGAGCGGCTGGCTCGGACGACAGCGCGGGCGTCGGTGACGCGGTCGCGGATGGCTGGGCTGCCGGACTGGTCGTGGAGAAAACCATCCGCTTGCGCTGGTCGGCCTCCTGCGCATGAAGGGTCGAGGTGGCGAGCAGGGCGATGACGAGGAAGCGCATGGGAAGAATGGACCCGTTTTTCCGCCGGCACGCAAGTCCGGGCATGAGCGGGCGCTGCCCTTGCATTGGCCGGACGGGGCTTGTAGAGGAATGGCGGATGAAGAAATGCCTGCTCATTCTGCTGCTCGGCGTTGCCGGAGCCAGCGCGGGAGATTCCCCGGAAACCGCGCATGGGCTCGTGAGGGCGGAATCGATCTATCCGCCGCCGCTCGAGGAGGTCCGCTACGCCACGACGTATAATTTCACAGGCCATGTCCTGTATCCGTATCCGGCCGTCTTTCTTCACAAGGACGCCGCCGACGCGCTGCAGAAAGTTCAGGAGGAACTCGGGACCCAGGGCCTCGGCCTCAAGATCTACGACGGATACCGCCCGCTCTCGGTCCAGGCCCGGATGTGGCAGATCGTGCCGGATGAGCGCTACGTATCCGACCCGCTCAAAAGCAAGGGCAAGCACACGCGCGGGACGGCGGTTGATGTCACGCTTGTCGATCACATGGGCAATGAGCTCCGCATGCCAACCACCTATGACGACTTCACGGAAAAAGCCCATCGCACCTCGGACAAATGGACGGGCGAGGAGCGGGCGAACAGCCTCCGGCTCGAAGCCGTGATGAAGAAGCACGGCTTCGTTCCCTTCCAATACGAGTGGTGGCACTTCGACCTGGAGGGCTGGGAGAAATATCCGCCGATGGATATTTCGTTCGAGGACCTCGCCCGCGGGGTATTGACCACGAATCCGGTTCCCTGACCGCTGCTTTTGAGCGGCTTAACAAAAGATGTAGCCACGCCCGTGCCGGGCGTGATGGCAGGGATCATCGTGATGATAGCCGCACAGAGGCGCGTCCGACACGGACGCGGCTACAATACGTTGCTTGTGTGGGCACGACATTTTTAAAATCGCTCAGCCCTCCCCGGCCTTCAATTCGAGCTTTGAAAGCCGGTGGATCAGCCACGCTGCGATGTCAAAATCGTCGCCCAGCGCCGCAAGCGCGGGCTTCGACGGCGCGCTGCACTTTTCGATGTCCGAGGTGAACCTGGTGCGGATTTCCTCTGCGGACGAGCCGTGGTGTTTGCTCTCCTCGTGGTATTTGTTCACGTCCGCCTGATCGAGCGTGGAGGTGGCCTGCGCTGAGAGGGCGAGCCCGCTTTTCAGCCACCCTTGAAGTCCCGCCGCGATCTTCCCGTCCTCCGGCGGGAGCGAGGCGAAGGTGTCCGCAAATTCCCCGACCGCCTCGCCGATGTGGCGGATCGTATGCAGCCACGCGCGCAGCCGCTGGACGCGCAGGGACTGGCCGGCATCCAGCGAGCTCTCCGAGGCGAGGCGCACGCAGAAATTTTCGATCGCGGCCGCCAGCGAAATGAAGTCCGGCGAGGTGTGGCTCTCGGGATCCGGGGATTCGCGTCCGCTCGATTCCACGCCGACTCCCGCGAGCAGGCGTCCGAGTTCCTTCGGAAGAAGGTCGAGCGCCGAGGCCGGATCCGCAAGAGCCTGGGTGGTCAGAAAGGCCGGGGCGCCGGCTTGCGGAGTCGGATCGTTCGGCCAGAATCTTTTCAGGAGACGTGAGCAGGTCGGCAGCAGCGGCGTCAGCACGATCGCGGGCAGAAGATTGGAAAGAAGAAAAACGAAGGCGAGCTGGACCGAAGGCCCGCCGCTCACGCCCCGCAGCAGGGCCCCGACAAGCGGGATGCCCGCCGCTTCAAGATAGAAAAGTGCCATCATCAGCACCCCGCTCACCGCGCAGAAAAGATCCTCCATCCGGACCAGTCGCAGGGCATCGCCCCTCATGCCGACCGAGAGAAAAAGCCGGAGGACAATCGCCCCCAGGTTCGTGCCGTAGATCACCGGCATGGCCTGCGAAACCGGAATCGCGCCTGCCCCCGCCAGCGTGATCACAAGCATCGCGGCGCCGGTATTCGACTGCAGGATGGCGGCCGCCGCGATGCCGCACACAAACGCCAGCCCCGAACATCCGAGCGCGGCATCGAGGCCGGTGTGAAACCACGCCTCATTCTTGAGCGGCGCGGCTCCGGCTCCCATTTCACTGAGCGCAAAGAGAATCATCCCCACGCCGAGCAGCGCGCCGGCGATCGTGTTCCAGGGCTTCGCGCGCACCGAACCCATGAAAATCCCGGCCCCGCCGACGAGGCAGGCGACGAACGGGTGGATGTTCACCGCCGCGAGGAACGCCAGTGCGGTGAGCCCGACATTGCACCACACAACCACGATCCGCGCGGCGGATGTCTGGATCAGCCCGCTGCCCACCATGCTCACCAGAATGAACGTCACCGCCGTCGCGCTTTGCATGAGCGCGCCCGCCACCAGCCCGAGCAGGGCCGCCAGCACCGGCGTGTGCGTCGCGGATTTTACGAGGTTCCGGAAGCCCCCGCCGCTCAGTTGCCGCAGGTTCTGCCCCACAAGCTGAAGCCCGAGAAAAAACAAGCCCAGCCCTAAGATGAGGCTGTTCAGGGGGGACATCGACATGTCCGCCATCCTCGCGCGGACCTCCCGCGCTTTGCAAGCGTGATTGGGTCAGAGCGGCGGGTTCGCGAGTTCCCTGCTGCGCTGGGTGGCCAGTTCTTTGCGGTTCACGGCATTGACGTAGGCGCGGGCGCTGGCCTCGATGACGTCGGTGCTGGCACCTTTTCCGGTGATGATCTCGCCGTCGCCGAAATCCACCTTGAGTGTCACTTCGCCCAGCGAGTCGCGCCCTTGCGTGACCGCCTCGACGCGGTATTCCGCGAGGTGGCCCTTGCGGTTGACGATCCGGTCGATGGCCTGCATGGCGGCGTCCACCGCGCCGTTGCCGGGGCTCGAGTCCTGCCGGGTTTCTCCGGCGGTTTTCAGCCGGACGGTTGCGGTCGGGATCGTGGTCGATCCGCTCGTGACATGGATGTAGTCGAGCGTGAACGTTTCCTTCGCGACCGACATCGAATCCTCGACCAAAGCCGCCAGGTCGTCGTCGTAGACAAACTTTTTCTTGTCGCCGATTTCCTTGAACCGCTCGAAGACCGCGCCGGTTTCCTGCTCGGTGAGCTTGAAGCCCAGGTGATCCAGTCGGGCGAGCATCGCGTGGCGTCCGCTGTGTTTCGTCAGCGGCAGCTCGGTGCCGCCCCAGCCGACCTCCTCGGGATCCATGATCTCGTAGGTCTCCCGCTTCTTCAGGATCCCGTCCTGGTGGATGCCCGAGCTGTGAGCGAACGCGTTCTCGCCGACGATCGCCTTGCTGCGCGCGACGTGGAGCCCGCTCATCCGGGTCACGATCCGGGACGTCTTCAAAATTTCTCTTGTCTGGATCTTTGTGTGGAGGGTTCCAAAAAAATCCGGGCGCGTCTTGATCGCCATGACGACTTCTTCCAGGGCGCAGTTTCCCGCGCGCTCTCCGATCCCGTTGAACGTTCCCTCGACTTGCCGTGCGCCGGCTTTGACGGCGGCCAGCGAGTTCGCGACCGCGAGCCCCAGGTCGTCGTGGCAGTGTACGCTCAGGACCGCGTCGTCGATGCTCTTTACGTTCGAGCGCAGATACGAGATCAGCGCGGCGTATTGTTCGGGCACCGCGAAGCCGACCGTGTCGGGGATGTTGATCGTTGTCGCTCCGGACTCGATCGCGGCCTGGACCACGCGGGCAAGGAATTCCGGTTCCGTGCGCGAGCCGTCCTCGGGCGAGAATTCGATGTCTCGCGCCAGAGATTTCGCCAGCGTCACGCCCTCTCGCGCCAGGCGGATGATCTCATCCATCGCCTTCTTCAGCTTGAATTCGCGATGGATCGCCGAGGTGGCCAGGAAGACATGCACGCGGCCGCGCTCGCCAGCCGGCTTGACGGCAGCGGCGGCCGCTTCGATGTCCTTCGGCACGCAGCGCGCCAGCCCGCAGATGATCGGGCCCTTGATCTCTGTGGCGATCGTCTGAACGGCTTCAAAGTCGCCGTCGCTGATGATCGGGAACCCGGCCTCGATCACGTCCACGTTCACGCGGGCGAGCTGGCGGGCGACCTCCATTTTTTCCCGCAGGTTCATGCTCGCTCCCGGGCATTGTTCCCCGTCGCGCAGCGTGGTGTCGAAAATGATGATTTGGTCTGACATAATGGTGATGTGGGATGGCGAAGAACTGCGATCTTGGCGGCGGGAGCCGCCTTCGCCGGGTCAGCTTTGCCGCAGGGTTAGAGAAGGATGGACGCAAGAAGCCGCCCCGGGAGCAGCCCGAGTCGCGCGTCCAAAACAAAATGGCCTGCGAAATCAACCATGCCCGACCCGTATCACAGCGCGGCCCGGAACGCAAGGGCGGCGAAGCCAAGAATTTTTTTGACTCGTGGCCTGATCCGCGTCGGTTTACGCCTTAATGATGGAATCGCTGCTTGTCACCGGAGCCACGGGGTTTGTCGGGAGGAACCTCCTGACCAGCGCCGTCCGCGAACGTGTGCCAGTGCTGGCCCCCGTCCGCAGTCCGGAAAAACTTTTCCGCTGCATGGAGCAGGATGGGATTCCGCGCACTGCCGTTACGCCGCTTCCGACAGACCCTGCGGAATGGCCGGCCCTGTCTCCGACTCACGCGGTCCTTGGGGCCGGGGTGCTCTTCGCACGCACCCGCAACGAATATTTTGAAACCAACGTGGATTGGACAATGCGTGTCCTTCGTGCGCTCCCGCCCGGTTGCCGGACTGTTGTCCTCTCGTCCCAATCCGCCGGAGGCCCAACACCAAACGGCCGCGCGGCGCGGTCTGAGCAGGATCCCGATTCGCCGGTCACATGGTATGGGGAATCCAAGCTGGCCCTCGAGCGCGCGATCGCGCGGGAACTCCCCGACCGCCCGATCACGATCCTTCGCCCGCCCATGATCCTCGGAGCGCGCGACACGGCGACCCTGCCGCTTTTTAAAATGGCGCGCGGACTGGTCCGGACCAAGCCCGGACTCCGGCGCAAGGAGTTCAGCTATTTGGCCGTGGAGGACGTTGTCGGCGCGATCCATGCGGCGTTCGAGCTTGGAGAGCCCGGCCCGTTTTATATCGGATCCGACCGGCCGGTTTCCGATTATGAGCTCATTTCGTCGGCCGCGCGTGCAGTAGAAGGAAACGGGATCACGCTTCCTGTGCCGCTGCCGCTCGTGCGACTGATGGCCGCGGTTGTCGACGCCATTCCCGCACTCCGCGCGGCGACGCCGAGTCTGACCTGCGACCGCGCCCGCGAGATCTGGCCCGACCGCTGGGTCGTCGATCCCTCGGCCTTCCGGCGGTTGAGCGGATGGACCCCATCCATCCCTCTCGACGAGGCGCTGCTCTCCGCCTGCCGGTATTTTCAGGACCGGGGAAGTCTTTAGTTTTTTTTGTTCATCGCCGCAGTGAACCAGTCCACCTGCGGAGCCTGGGATTTTCCGCCGCCGTGCCGTTGCACGTCGCGGGCGTTGCCTTCGTTTCGTCGTTCGCCGGGCTTGACCCGGACGAGGTCGACCTTGGTTTTCATCGAGAGGGCGATCCGCTTGCGGGCGAGATCCACCTCTTGAACTGTGACTTGGACTCGCTGGCCGACTTTCACGACGTCCGAGGGGTTTTTGACAAACTGGTCCGAGAGCTGGCTGATGTGAACGAGCCCGTCCTGGTGGACGCCGATGTCCACAAACGCCCCGAAGGCGGTCACGTTGGTCACGATCCCCGGAAGCTTCATTCCGGGTTCGAGCTGCTCCATTTTTTCCACGCCCTCGGCGAATTGGAAGACCTCAAATTTCTGGCGAGGGTCGCGTCCGGGCTTGGCGAGTTCTTGAAGGATATCGGTGAGAGTCGGGAGCCCGACCTCGTCGGTGACATATTTTTTTGGAACGATCCTGTTCCGCAGCGCGCCGTCGCGGAGGAGATCCGTCACGCCGCAGCCGAGATCCTGCGCGATGGTGTCGAGGAGTGGATAGCGTTCGGGGTGGACCGCGCTGGCATCGAGCGGATTTGATCCATCGCGGATGCGGAGGAATCCGGCGGCCTGCTCGTAGGCTTTGGGGCCGAGCCCGGCGACCTTGAGAAGCTCGTTGCGGGACGCGAACGGTCCGTTCTTGTCGCGGTGCTCGACGATGCTCGCTGCGGTGCGGGAATTCAGCCCGGAAACGTAGCCGAGGAGATTCTTACTGGCGGTGTTGAGTTCGACGCCCACGCTGTTCACGCACGAGATGACCGTGTCGTCGAGCGAGCGGCGCAGCGCGTTCTGGTCCACGTCGTGCTGGTATTGGCCGACGCCGATGGATTTCGGATCGAGCTTCACCAGCTCGGCCAGCGGGTCCATGAGCCGGCGTCCGATCGAGACCGCCCCTCGGACCGTGAGATCGAGGTCGGGGAATTCTTCGCGCGCCACGTCGGAGGCCGAGTAGATCGAGGCTCCGGATTCGTTGACCACGACGACCGGAATCGCGCCCGGCAGCTTGCATTTGTTGACGAAAGCCTCGGTCTCGCGCGAGGCGGTCCCGTTCCCGATCGCGATCGCTTCGATCTGGTATTTTTTCGTGACCGAATGCAGGAACTCCGCAGCTTCGAGCTGCTCGCGGGCGCTCTTCTCCGGATAGATGACATCGTGGTAGAGAAGCTTTCCCTGGCGGTCCAGAACCGCGATTTTGCAGCCGGTCCGGAATCCGGGATCGATCGCCATCATGTTCTTTTGGCCCAGCGGGGACGCGAGGAGCAGCTCGCGCAGGTTTTCGGCAAAGACCCGGATCGCCTCCTCGTCGGCCTTCTTTTTGAAAAACATCCGCGCCTCGGCCTCCATCGCGAACCCGAGCAGCCGCTTGTAGCAATCCTCCACGGCGAGCCGGACCTGCTGGGACGCGGGGGATTTGCCTGCGACAAATTGCGAGTCCAGGATCGCGACCGCCTCGTCCTCGGGCGGGGTGAGCCGGGAATACAGAAATCCCTCCGCCTCGCCGCGGCGGATCGCCAGGATCCGGTGGGACGGCGAATTGGCGGCCGGCTCGCTCCAATCGAAGTAGTCCTTGAATTTCGCGCCCTCCTCCTCTTTTCCGAAGGCGACCTTCGATTTGATGACGCCCTTCGTGAGATAGAGCGTGCGGAGTTTGGCGCGGGCGGCTGCATCGTCGTTGATCCGCTCAGCCAGGATGTCGCGGGCTCCGGCCAGCGCGGCAGCGGCGTCGGGAACTTCTTTTTCTGCATCCACAAATGCCGCAGCCTCCGCGTCCGGATCCGTGGCCGCGTTCTGCGCCCAGAGAATCTCCGCGAGCGGCTCGAGCCCGCGTTCCTTGGCGATCGTCGCCTTTGTGCGCTTCTTCGGGCGGAACGGCAGATAGATGTCCTCGAGCGCGGTCAGCGTCTCGACTGCGGCGATCTTGGTTTTCAGCTCGTCGCTGAGCAGCTTGCGCTCTTCGAGGGACGTGAGGATGGACTCGCGGCGCTTGTCGAGCTCGCCGAGCTGTTCGAGCCGGTCGCGGATCGCGGTGATCTGGACCTCATCCAGCTCCCCCGTCCGCTCCTTGCGGTATCGGGCGATGAAGGGCACGGTTCCGCCCTCCTCCAGCAGGACGGCGGTGGCCGCGACCTGTCGGGGTTGGAGGTTCAGTTCCTTCGTGATTTTGACGATGTGTTGCTCGATCATGTTTTGGAGAAAAAGGTGCGACATAGTGCGCGATGCCGCGGCGGAGTCAATCGCCCGGTGCCGGAAGTTTTGCAGAATTTTCCGTGCGGCGGAGGCACGGTTGACGCGATGGGTGGGGAGGATGTATTTCAGGGGGATGTCTGAGAGTTTGCAACGTCCGCCGTGGGTTCCCGAAGAGGGGGGCGGGGAGTTTACGACCTCGGTCATGCCGGGGATCAGCCAGCCTTCCCGGATTTCACCCGCTGTTTCCCGCACCCGCCGATCTCCGGGAGTCGAGGAATTGGTCGCAGGCATTTTTGCCGGGGAGCTGGCGATGGTTTCCCGCGCGATCACGCTGGTGGAGAGCAACGCTCCCGCCCACCGCCCGCTGGCCCGCGAGATCCTCCGCCGGATCGGCGAGCGCCCGGGCTTCGCCCACAGGGTCGGAATTTCCGGTGTCCCGGGAGCCGGGAAAAGCACGTTCATCGAGGCGCTGGGAAATCATCTTTGTGACGCGGGGCGCAAGGTCGCCGTGCTGGCCGTGGATCCGAGCAGTTCGCTCACGCGCGGCAGCATCCTCGGGGACAAAACCCGCATGGAGACGCTGTCGCGCCGGGACGAGTGCTTCATCCGGCCCTCCCCATCGGGCGGCGCTCTCGGGGGCGTGACGCGAAAAACCCGCGAGACGATTGCGGTGTGCGAGGCGGCCGGCTTCGATGCCGTCCTCATCGAAACCGTCGGCGTCGGGCAGAGCGAAATCGCTGTGCGCGCGATGGTCGATTGCTTTCTCCTCATCCTCATCGCCGGTGCAGGGGACGAGCTCCAGGGGATGAAAAAGGGGATTTTTGAAATCGCTGACATCCTGCTCGTGAACAAGGCGGATGGCGAAAACAAGATCCGTGCCGGGGCGACGCGTCTCGAGTTCGAGCGCGTCATGCACTATCTGAGCCCGGCCACCGAGGGATGGAAGCCGCCGGTGCTCGCCGCCTCGTCGGTCGACCGCACCGGGATCGCGGAGGTCTGGCGCGCGGTGGATAAATATTTTGCGCATGTCGAGGCGGACGGGGACTTTGACCGGCGGCGCCGCGAGCAGGCGATCTCGTGGTGGCAGGCGCTCGTCGAGCAGGAGCTGCGGGTCCGGTTTTTGAGCGATCCGCACGTCGCCGGCCTTTCCGCCCGCCTTGAGCGGGAAATCCTCTCCGGTCAACTCGCCCCGTCTCTGGCCGCCGAGGAGTTGCTTGGCGGTGTCGGCCTTCCTCCCCTATGAAAAAATACGCAACGACTCTCATCGTCGCTCTTCTTGCCGGCTTGGCCGGGGGCGGAGCCGGATACTTCCTCGGCAGGTCGTCTGTTCCCTCAGCCGCTTCTCCGGTGGCTTCCTCCTCGGAGGAGCGCGTGATCGTCTCCGGCCAGGAATCCATTCCCGGTGCCCCGGACCAAAAGCTGGACCCCAAATCCGATCCCAAATCTGAAAAGCGCGAACCCCTCACAGCCGCCACCCTCCGCGCCGAGCTGGCCAGCCTGGAGTCCGGCGGATTCGGTGGCATGAATTCCATGAAGAAATATGCCGATTTGCAGGAGCGCCTGAAAGCCTCCGACCTTCCGGCCATCGCCGCGGAGATGTGCGCCGGAAATTCTCCGGCCGGCCGCGAGACTGGCCTGTTCCTGGTTCTCGGCGCGTATTCGGAATCCGATCCGCAGGGGGCCTGGAACCTTGCGATCGGGATCAAGCAGCCGGGCATGCGGCAGAATGCAGTGATGGCGGTCATCTCATCCATCGCAGGGAAGGACCCCACCCGGGCGCTCGCCCTTGCGGACTCGCTCACCGAGCCCCAGCTCAAAATGCAGATCCGCTCGATGGCGATCTCCAGCCTTGCCCAGAAAGACCCGCAGCGCGCTCTGGCGCTCGTGACGGCATCCCCCGGAAGCGAGGGCGACTCCTCGATGTATATGATTTTCAACCAGTGGGGACGGAAGGACCCGGAAGCCGCGAAGGCTGCCGTCGCCCGCCTGAGCGGACGCCAGGCCGATCAGGCCCGCATGGCTCTGGTCTCGACTTTGGCCCAGCAGGACCCGCAGGCCGCATGGGCCTATGCCTCCAGCCTGCCGGCATCGACTTCCGGGAGCGGCTTCTCCGACCCTCGCGTTCAAGTCATTCAAAGCTGGTCGCAGAGCGATCCCCAGGCCGCCCTCAAGGCCGCGCTGACCATCGGCGAAACAGCCCAGCGGAGCTCGGCCATCGCCATCGCCATCAATGCCTGGGCGGGAACGGATTTTCCCGCCGCCCTCAACTATGCGATCTCGGTCGATGATCCGGGGCTCCGCGGAAATATCCTCCAGAACCTCAGCCAGAACCAGAATGCCAACCGGAAGGTCCTCCTCCAGGCCGTGCTGGAGCATGTGCCGCCGGGCGATACGTTCCAGCAGGCTGTTTCCGGCATCTTCGCCAGCTGGGCCAGGGAAAATCCGTCCGCCGCCGCCGCCGCCGCCATGGAACTCCCCCCCGGCCGCGCCTTCTCCAGCGTCGCCAGCCAGGTCGCCTCGCAGTGGATGTCTTTCACAACAAACAAGCAGGAGGTCTTCGACTGGGCCCGCAACCTCCCGGCGGGCGAGGCCCGCGCGAACAGCCTGCGATCCGTCTTCTCGACGTGGAGCGGGGACGACCCGCAGGCGGCAACCCGCGCTCTTGCCAGCCTGACCGCCGAAGACCGCAAGGGAGCCCTGCAGGCCGTTGCCTCAGGCTGGGGCAGGACCGCTCCCGACTCCGCGCTCAAATGGTCGGCCTCCCTCGCCGATCCCTCCGAGCGCTCGGACGCCGTCCGTTCCGTCGTTTCCCAGTGGGCAAGCTTTGCTCCCGAGGCCGCGGCCAAATTCGTGGCCGCCATGCCGGAATCCGAGCGCGCCGCTCCCATGGAGACCGTCGTCGCCAACTGGGCGTCCAAGGACTCTGAGTCCGCCGCCGCCTGGCTGGACAAACAGCCTTCGGGCCCGTCCAAGGACGGAGCCCTCCGCTCGCTCTCCAGAAAAATCGCGCAGGAAGACCCCGAGGCCGCCCTCACCTGGGTGGCCGGAATCACTGATGAAAAAGATCGCATGCGCCAGACGGAAAATATCGCCCGCGACTGGATCCGCCAGGACCCGACCACCGCAAAATCCTGGATCTCGACGTCCAAGCTTCCCGAAGATATCAGAGACAGACTCCTCAAATGACCATCGACGAACGCCTCGAAAAATTCCTCTCCCGCGAGCCTCAGCTCATGGAAGCCGCCTTCATCGCCAATGACGCCCGGATCATGGGCGACGTCCGCCTCGCCAAGGATTCCAGCGTGTTCTACGGGTGCGTCCTTCGTGGCGACATCGAGTCGATCATCATCGGCGAGGGATCGAACGTCCAGGATGGCTCGATCATCCACCTTGCGGATGATCTCCCGGCCATCGTCGGCGCGTATTGCACGATCGGTCACGGGGCGATCGTCCATGCCTGCACGGTGGGAGACGAATGCCTGGTCGGCATGCGCGCCGTGGTTCTGGACGGTGCGGAAATCGGCGACCAATGCCTCATCGCCGCCGGCACCGTCGTCACCCCCCGCACAAAAATCCCCGCAGGCTCGATGGTGATGGGAACCCCGGGGAAAGTCTTTCGACAGCTCAGCCCCGACGAGCGCGCCGGCCTCCGCGCCTGGGCCGAAAAATACGTCCACGTCGCCCGCGCCCATGCCGCTCTCCAGGCTGAAGCTCCCGCTTCGGCATGATACTAGCGAAACAACCCGGCCAGTAAAAAGTTCTTGCCACTTCTGCTGATATTAGATTTCCTAATAATACATTTTCATGAGCGCTACTATTCAAAAAATTGATCACCTGGGCATCGCGGTGAAGTCCATCGAAGCCGCCCTGCCCTACTACGAAAAAACGCTGGGTTTCAAATGCGAGCATTTCGAGGAAGTGCCGTCCCAGAAAGTGCGCACGGCATTTTTTGCGTGCGGCGAAGTCCACCTCGAGCTCCTCGAACCGACCGACCCGGAGAGCACGATCGCGAAGTTCATCGAAGCCAAGGGCGAGGGGATCCACCACATCGCGTTTGCGACGACCGACATCACCGGACAGCTCGCGCAGGCGAAGGAATCCGGCGCCCGCCTGATCCACGAGGTCCCCTTCGACGGGGCCGGCGGAAAGCTGGTGGCCTTCCTGCACCCGAAGAGCTCGTTCGGGGTCCTCACCGAATTCTGCCAACCGAAACCCGAAGCCTGCTCCGGCGGCTGCTCCTGCAAACACTAGCTTTATGGCCATCAAAAAAGAATTTCTCGAAGAGCTCGACGCCCGCCGCGAAAAGGTGCTTGCCGGAGGCGGCAAGGACAAGCTGGAGGCCCGCCGCAAAAAGGGCCTCATGACCGCCCGCGACCGGCTGGACGCCCTCTTTCAGCAGGGGACGTTCATGGAGTTCGGGATGCATGCCAAGCACGCCTGCCACAACTTCGGCATGGAGAAGAAGGAGCTCCCCGCGGACGGCGTGGTGACCGGCACCGGCTATGTCGGCGGGCGCCCGGTGGCCGCCTACAGCGAGGACTTCACGGTCGCCGGCGGATCGCTCGGCAGCATGCACGCCCACAAGATCTGCGACATCATGGATTTCGCCCAGCAGTCCGGCATGCCGGTTGTCTGCTTCAACGACTCCGGCGGAGCGCGCATCCAGGAGGGCGTCGAGTCGCTCTCCGGATACGGCAAGGTCTTCTTCAAAAATGTGTATCTCTCCGGCGTGGTGCCGCAGATCGCGGTGATCGCCGGCCCGTGCGCGGGCGGCGCAGCCTACTCGCCGGCGCTCACGGATTTCCAGGTCATGGTCAAGGACCAGGCGAACATGTTCATCACCGGCCCGGAGGTCATCTTTGCCGCGACCGGCCAGAAATGCACGATGGCCGAGGTCGGCAGCGCGGCCGCCCATGCGACGATCAGCGGAAACATCCACTTCGTCGCGGACAACGACGCGCATGCGGTCGCGATCGTCCAGAAGCTTCTCTCGTTCATCCCGTCGAACAACATCATGGATCCCCCGCACGACCTCTCGGTCCCGCTCGTGATGGATGAGGATCCGGAGATGGATGACCTCATTCCGGAGGACGGGAAAAATCCTCTCGACATCAAGGCTGTGATCGCCCGACTCGTGGACGACGCTGATTTTTTCGAGGTCCAGATGGACTTCGCAAAGAACATCGTCGTCGGGTTCGGACGGATCCAGGGAGTCGTGGTCGGCATCATCGGCAACCAGCCGAAATTCAAGGCCGGCACGCTCGACATCGACGCCTCGGACAAGGCCGCCCGATTCATCCGCTTCTGCAACATCTTCAACATCCCGCTCGTCACCCTCGTGGACACCGGCGGCTTCCTTCCCGGCGTCGCGCAGGAGCGTGGCGGCATCATCCGCCACGGCGCGAAGATGCTCTTCGCCTACGGTGCCGCAACGGTGCCGAAGATCACGGTCATTCTGCGCAAGGCCTACGGCGGAGCCTACCTCGCCATGTGCAGCCAGGATCTCGGCGCGGACCTCGTCTTTGCCTGGCCGACCGCTGAGATCGCCGTCATGGGCGCCGAAGGCGCGGTCAAGATCCTCTACAAGCGCGAGATCGAAAAAGATCCCACCTGCGAGGCGAAGCTCATCGCGGACTACCGCGCGAAATTCGCCTCGCCGTATCAGGCGGCGGGCAAGGGGATCATCACCGATGTCATCCGCCCCGGCCAGACGCGGGCGATGGTCGCCATGGCGCTCCGCAACACCCTCTCCAAACGCGAGACCCGGCCGCCGAAAAAACACGGCAACATTCCGCTTTGACGAAGCCCGGGAAGGAGATGAAGGATTAAAACAAAATGAAAAAGCTACGCATTACCGTTGACGGAAAAGTATTCGATGTGGTCGTCGAGGCGCTTGATGAGCAGGGAAACCCGGCGGCAGGCCAGCCGCCTGCACCGGCATTTCAGCAGACCAGCGTCGCCCCGCCTCCGTCGTCGGCCCCGAAGCCGGCCGCCGCCCCCGTGGCCGGATCCGGCGCTGTCACCAGCCCGCTGGCCGGACGCATCGTTTCGATCGACTGCCAGGTCGGGCAGAAGGTCGCCGCCGGCGCCCAACTCGCGACGGTCGAGGCCATGAAGATGAATACTTTCGTCTATGCCGAGCACGACGGCACGGTCGCCACAATCCATGTCGCCCCCGCGGATGCCGTTGAGGAGGGACAGGTCCTGGTCACGCTTTCCTGAGGTCCATGAATATTCTTTTCGCTTCCGCTGCAGAAGCCCTGAAGCTTGAGACCGCCGTGCTTCTGCTGGTGACGGCAGGGCTCCTCATCCTCGCAAAGATCGTGTCCGATCTGCGGGCCGAGGTCCGCAGCCTGCGCGGCGCGCCTGCCCCGGAGAGCAACACGCTCAAGGGCCCGGCTCCGGCACCTGCCGCAGCCCCGCAGAAAACGCAGGAGGTCCCAGCGGAGGTTTTCACCGCCATTGCGGCTGCCGTCTACTGCACGCTGGGCGACCAGCACAGGGTCGTCTCTGTGAGCCCGGCGGAATCCCTGATGTGGTCCCGTGAGGGCCGCCGCAGTATCTTCCGCTCGCACACCTTCCGATAGGCCTCCCGTCGATCGCTGGCCGGCCAGATGGACAAACGGCAGTTGACCGCACCTTGCGGTATCTGAGAATCTTGACTGGATGGACCCTGTCACGTTGCTCTGGATCATATTTTCAGTGACAGTGCTTGTGGTCTGCGCGCTGGACCTCTTTGTCATCACGCACCGCCATACGGCTGTCGGGGTGGCATCCGCGCTCCGGTGGACGGGGCTCTGGGTTTCCGTGGCTCTCGCCTTCGGCGGGCTTGTGTATTTCATCCACCCGCAGGGCCCTGCGATTTCGCTGCTTTTTGTCACCGGATACCTCACCGAATATTCGCTCTCGGTCGACAACCTTTTCGTGTTCATCCTGATCTTCTCCTTGATGGGCGTTCCGCCGGCGGCCCAGCCGAAGCTGATCAAGCTGGGCATCTACCTTTCGATCGCTCTGCGCGTGCTCTTCATCCTTTTCGGGATCGCTCTTGTCCAGAGGTTTCACTGGTTGATTTACATCTTCGGGCTGCTGCTGGTTTGGACCGCATGGAAAATGATCTCTTCCGACGAAAACGAGCAGGTCAAGCCGGAGAGCAATCTGTTCTACCGGCTTGCATCCGGGGTTCTTCCCATCCGGGCCACTGATCCCGAAAGCGGACGGCTGGTGGTCCGGCACGAAGGCAGGTGGTTCATCACGCCGCTTTTCCTGGTCTTCCTGGTCATCGGCAGCACGGACGTCCTTTTTGCGCTGGACTCGATCCCCGCGATCATGGGGATCAGCCAGGATCCCTTCGTCGTGCTTACATCCAACGTTTTCGCGGTGCTGGGCTTGAACTCCATGTTTTTCGCGCTGCGCGGGGTCCTGGGCCTGTTCAGTTTTCTCAAGCATGGCGTGAGCGTGATCCTGCTCTTCATTGGCGTGAAGATGATGGCCGGTGCATATCCTCCCATCGAGGAGTGGTTCAAAGCGCACTCTTTTGTCTCGCTCTTGGTCATTGGAACTGTCCTCCTTGTCTCCATGATTCTTTCTGTGTGGCACAAGCGACTTACCCCGCCTTAAAAATAAAGCCCCCGCCATGGACAACACAATTTTCGGCCTCACGATGCTGGTGGTGGGAATGGGCGGCACCCTGGCCAGCCTCTTCTTCATCACCCTCGTCATCTGCGCCCTCACCGCATTTTTTCCGGTTCGCCCCGGGAAGGAGGAGGAAAAGAAATGAGCGACGCGATCCTGGCTGCGCTTGGGGCGCTGTTCGAGGGCGTGCGGTTTCTGTTCACCCACGGCGGGCCGAATGTGATCATGATCGCCGTCGCCTGTGCCATGTTCTGGCTGGCGATCGCAAAAGGCGTCGAGCCGCTCCTCCTGCTCCCGATTGCCTTCGGGTGCCTGCTGGTGAATCTGCCGCTGAGCGAGGTGATGGCCCAGGGCGGAGTCCTCAAGACGCTCTACGACTTCGGCATCGGGAACGAGCTCTTCCCGCTGCTGATCTTCGTCGGCATCGGATCGATGACGGATTTTTCCCCGCTGCTCGCCAATCCCAAGCTGCTCCTGTTCGGGGCGGCGGGACAGCTCGGGATCTTCATCACTCTCCTGCTCGCGCTCGCGCTCGGATTCTCCAAGGAGGAGGCCGTCTCGGTGGCCGCCATCGGGGCCTGTGACGGGCCGACGGTGATTTTCGTGTCCAACATGTTCGCCGGGATGGGCAAGATCCCGACCGCGATGGTCGGGGCCTTGGCGGTTGCGGCGTATTCCTACATGGCCCTCGTCCCCGTGATCCAGCCTCCGATCATGCGCCTGCTCACGACGCGCAAGGAGCGGGCGGTAAAGATGCCGAGCCCGAAGGGAAAGGTCTCGAGGGCGGCGCTGATTGCCTTTCCGATCATTGTCACTGCGATTACCGGAATCATTGCGCCGCAGGGCCTGCCGTTGATGGGTATGATCATGCTTGGGAACTTCATGAAGGTCAGCGGCGTGGTCCCTCGTCTGGCGAATGCCTCGGAGAATGAAATCGCGAACGTCGCCACGCTCTTCCTCGGCCTGGCGATCGGCGGGACGATGGCCGGCCCGCAATTCCTCACCCGCGAAACCCTCATGGTCTTCGGCCTCGGCCTGGTGGCGATCATTATCGACACCGTCGGCGGACTCCTCCTCGGCAAGATCTGGTATCTGCTCTCCGGCGGAAAGGTGAACCCGCTGGTGGGAGCAGCAGGCATCTCCGCCTATCCCATGGCCGCCCGGTTGGTCCAGAACGAGGGCCAGCGCTGGAACAAGCACAACTACCTTCTCATGCACGCCATGGGCGCCAATACCGGCGGACAGATCGGATCGGTCATGGCCGCCGCCATCATGCTCTCCCTTCTCAAGGGGCTCGGAGTGATTTGAGCGGGGCCCGGATCCGTTTCCCGCGGTCTGTCTGCCGCGCAATTTGTTGTGGAAAATCATTTGACAGGGTGACGTATGGTTCTATGATCCCCGTCCCGCAGAGGGTAAATACCGGCACCCCGCCACTCCATTTTCATGAACGCACAACTCCTCGAAGACGCCGCCAAAGTCATCACTGAACCCCAGGTTCTCATCAATGCGGTCTCCCGTCGCGTTCGCCAGCTCACCGCAGGAAGCCGCCCCATGGTCGAGGTGGAGTTCCGCATGGGATTGGCCGATATCGCCCTGATGGAAATCGCGAAGGGGAAGCTCGCCGTGGCCCCCAAGGCTGCCGCTTGACCGTTCCCGGGAAGTTTCCCGGATTCCATGGCCGCAGAGATCACCACAAACCGAAAGGCCCTTCGGGATTATCATATTCTCGAACGGTTTGAGGCGGGTGTGGAACTCAAAGGCACCGAGGTGAAATCCATCCGTGCCGGTCTCGTGTCACTGCAGGGGGCATTCGCGCGGGTCCACGAAGGGAATCTCTGCCTTTACGAAGCGAGCATCCAGCCTTACGAGCGCGCCAGCCACGAACAGCACGAGGCCAAGCGCGTCCGGAGGCTTCTGCTCCACCGGGCCGAAATCGACAAGCTCGTGGGGGAGATCGAGCGCGCCGGACGAACGGTCGTTGCCCTGGCCATGTATTGGAAGCAGGGCCGGGTCAAGGTTGAGCTCGGGCTGGGCAAAGGAAAAGATGCCGGGGACAAGCGCTCGGATTTGAAGAAGCGTGTCGTCGACCGCGAAATCGACCGTGTGGTGGCGGATTTTCAGCGGCGGAAGTAGCGTCCGGATTTTTCATGAGGGTTTGGATTGATTTCATCGCCCGGACCGTCCATATGATTGTGGTTCTTCGCATGCGTATTTCCCTGTTCTCCCTTATTGCCCAAGCGGGATGTCTGGTTTTCACCGGGGCATTATTTGCCCAGGCCCCGGCGCCGGCGCCGGCGGCTCCCAAAAATATGATCGGGAATCCTGGGTTTGAAACCGGTTTCCGGCGCGACAACATCTGGGACGGAGTGGACACCACCGGGGCGCTCGCAGGAGAGCGGGGAGCCCTGCCAATCCTGACCACCAGCGGAACAATTGCCGACACCAGCATGCCGGTCTCCGTGTCCGTCGCCGACCTGAACGGGGACAGCCTTCCCGACATCGCCGCCATGGATGTCCTGGGATACCTGCGGGTCTTTTTCAATGCGGGCACCAAGACGGAACCGAAGTTCACCGTGGGCGAACTGTCGAATCTTTTTCTCTCGCGAATCAGCCCGACCGATCCCTCGCTCCAGGGGGTAAACGATGCGAACGCGCGCCAGGGCCAGCGGATCCACCTGTGTGAGATCACCCGCTCCGGGAAGAAGGACCTTGTGATTGGAAACTACCTCGGGGAGATCCTGCTCATCCCCAACTCCGGCTCCGGAGTCAAACCCGACTACCGCCAGCCTTCCAGCATCGCCTCCGCGATCATCCCCACCATGAAGGACTCGCTGAAAAAATGGGGCAACGTCTTTGCCCCGGCGGTGTGGGACTGGAACCGGGACGGCAAGGACGACCTGCTCGTCGGCGAGGGATCCTACTCTGCGAACAGCATCCACCTGCTCCTCAACACGGGATCGGGATCAAGGCCCGTCTTCGACGAAAACAACCGGAGCGTGCTCGCTTATGGTATGGGACTCGAGCAACTCACCCCCTGCATCGTAGATTACAACGGCGACGGAAACCAGGATCTGCTGGTCGCTGAGCGCACCGGAAAAATTGCCGTATACCTCAACAATGGGAAGCAGTGGAAAGCCGGTGACACCCTGGCCTTTGACTCATTCATCCCCGTAGGCGGAGCGACGGCGGCGACGACGGCGGTCGGGAAAGATCCCATGGATGCCGCCAAAGCCTCCGGACTGCTCTCGCTGGGCGGGATCACGACCATCGCATCCGGCGATTTCAACGGCGACGGGCTGTTCGATCTGGTCTTCGGAAAAAGCAATGGGAAAGTCGCCCTCTCTTTGAATTCCGGAACCAAAACCGAACCGAAATTTGGCGCGCCCGTGGAACTCAAGGGCGATGCCGGGACCCCGCCGTTCAATTCCCCGTCCGGCTGGGAATGCAATTTCGGCCTCGACCGCGGAAACTTCTACGGCTTTTTCTCGGTGGTCAAAGAGGCGGATGATGCCGAGGCCAAGCCCGCCGAGGGGCTCGCCTGTCTCAAGGCTGGCTATGCACCCAGCCCGAACAAAATCATGCCGGTTCCCACGCAATACAGTGCGGCCCTGGACAAAAACTGGAAGCCGTTCAATACAACGGATCTTGTCGTTTGGGGATCACCGGCCAATTTTTTCACCGCGGTCCAGTCCGGACGCAGCCCGCTCAAAACAGGCACGACCTATATTTTTTCGATGAAGGTCAAGGGCAGCAAAGTCAACAATGCCGCCGTGGGCATCCAGTATCGCGGGTTCAAAAAGCTGAGCGAGGCGAAGATCGAACGCGGCGACCGCAATTCTGCCACGGTGAAAAAAAATGACGCCGAGCAGCGCAAGCTTGAACTGATCCCGTTCACGGCGGGCACAAGCTGGGCGGAGGTGAGGAAGGAGATCACCGTGAAATTCGACAACAAAGACCTTGCGGATCTCAAGCAGGTGACGGATTGGTCCACCACCATCGCCTTCATGCTGTCCCCCGGCTCCCAAGGCGGGGTCCTTTACATCGACGACGTCAAAATCATCGAAAAGTAGGTGCCCCCCCGCCGGGTTGCCTGACGATGAAATATGATGCAATCATCGTGGGAGGTGGAGCGGCGGGCTTGTTCTGCGCCCTCACCGCCGGCCAACGCGGCCGCCGGGTCCTGGTTCTCGAGCACAGCGAAAGCGTCGGAGAGAAAATAAAAATCTCGGGGGGCGGCCGGTGCAATTTCACCAACATCCACGCCGGCCCGGAGAACTACCTTTCGGAGAACCCCGCATTCTGCCGGTCGGCGCTCGCAAGGTTTTCGCCATGGGATTTCATCGCGCTCGTGGAAAAGCATGGCATCGCTTACCACGAAAAAAAGCTGGGCCAGCAGTTCTGCGACGGATCCTCGCGGGAGATCATCTCGATGCTTTTGAGCGAGTGCTCGGACGCCCGCGTCGAGATCCGCTCCGGATGCCGGGTGGAGGAAGTCCGGCCGGGGTTTTCGCTCAAAACCAGCCGCGGGGATTTGGAATGCGATTCGATCGTGATCGCGACGGGCAGCCTCTCGTTTGCCAAGCTGGGTGCCAGCGACTTCGGCCACCGGATCGCGCGGCAGTTTGGAATGCGGGTGACCGCGCTGAGGCCCGGGCTCGTGCCTCTGACGTTGAAGGAGCAGGACCTCCGGGTATTCGGACCGGTCAGCGGCGCTTCCCTGCCCGTGCGCGTGAGGAACGCGGGAGCGTCGTTCGAGGAGGCGCTGCTTGTCACGCACCGCGGCTTCAGCGGGCCGGCGATCCTGCAAATTTCCTCCCATTGGAAAAGCGGCGATGCCCCGGTGTTTGATCTGCTGCCGGGAGGGGCGGTTTCCTTCCGCCCGGGTGCCACCAGCGCACCTGCATTCTTCTCGGAGTTTTGGCCGCGCCGCTTCGCCGATGCCTGGTGCTCGCTGCACGCGCCTCAAAAACCCCTGAATCACTGGTCGGACAGGGAGCGGCGGGAAGTGCTGAACCTCGCCCACAACTGGCCGGTCGCATTTTCCGGAACGGAGGGATACTCGAAAGCGGAGGTCACGCTGGGTGGGGTCGACACCGCGGGGCTCTCCTCGAAAACCATGGAGTCCCGGTCCGTGCGCGGGCTCTACTTCATCGGGGAGGTGGTCGATGTCACCGGATGGCTCGGGGGCTACAATTTCCAATGGGCATGGGCAAGCGCCCACGCTGCCGGAGAGTCGATCTGAACGCTCACTGCGGCCTCGGCGGCGCTTCCGATTCGCGGAAAGTAATCCTCGCCTTGGTCAGATCGTAGGGGGACAACTCAACAGTCACGCGGTCGCCGGGCACGATCCGGATGAAATTTTTCCGCATCTTTCCGGAGATGTGCGAGAGCACGACATGACCGTTGGGAAGCTTCACGCGAAACATCGTCCCGGGGAGCACGTCGAGCACCACACCTTCGCTTGTGACAGAGTCGTCTTTTGGCATGCGCATGCCTTGCTACCAAACTCACGGCCCGAAATCAACCCATCGCACAAGGGAGGCGAGATTTTGTCGGGAATCGGAGTGCCAGGTGAAGGGCGTTTCCTGCATCCGGCCAATCGGGGAAATCCGTGAAAACCCGGCCCCGGAAAACTGCGCCGCATTCCCGGGCGTCCCCGGCCAGAGACCCAAACCCCCGAGGTGGCCGGAAAATTTTCCCAGGACCGGCATCAGATCAACCGGCAGCGGTTTGACGAAGACAAACCTGTTCAATGGCGAGACGGGGAAATTCCCACCGTTCTCCAGCACGACCGTCCAGCCCGCACCCTTCCAGACTTTGATGCCGCTGTCCCCCGACGCGCGAAATTCCCAGTCCGCACGCGCGCCGGCGATCTCCGCCTGCGCCGCCAGCGGCAGAGCGGGTGCGGGGGCCGTCAGCTCAAATTTCTCCATCTCCTGCGCCAGCGCGGCGGCGTAGCGCGAGGCATCGTCCCCGACAAAGATCACCTGGGGCGAAAGGCATCCCTGCTGTTCGAACAGCGAGACATCCCGCGCAGCCGCCGCGCAGGACCGCAGCTCCGGATCCTCGAGGACGACCGCCATGCTGATCCGGTGACCGTGGGCCTGGAAGGGAATCTGCGGCGGGCACTTCGCGCGGAATTCCTCCACCGTCGCATCGCTCCCGAAGACCACCCATGCCTCCGCCCGCTCAATCCAGCCCTCCCCAAGCTGCCGGGAGCATTCCAGCTTCGCGGAAAGTTCGGGCGGCAAAAAATCCGCAACGCCCTCGATCCTCCCGAGTCCGCCGGAGGGAAATTTCACAAGGTTGTGGGAACCGAGGAGGAGCCCTCGCAGAATCGTTTGAAACGCGGCGTGCGGCGTATTCCCGCTCAGGATGTGCAGGATGGTCCGCGGCGCGAGCGCCCGCGACAGGTGGCCGCCGTAGAACTGAAACCCGTCCAGAATTTCCTCGTGCCCGAGCTCGAGCCGGACGCACTCGAGCATGTCCCTCGCCGTCGGGGGAGAGAGCTCCGGAAATTGCGCGGCCGCCACGGCCAGCGCCGATGCGCGGTCGGCCGTGTTCATGAAAGCAGCTCGTCCGCCGCGAGCGAACATCCCCTCGGCAGCGCGGCCGGGTCGCGGCCGATCAATTCAAAGTCCGCCCCGCGCCGGATCGCAAGGTCGCGGGTCTGAATCGCGCAGACCGAACCGAGGTTCGCCGCATCAAAGAGACGGAGGATTCCCGTCTCTCCGTCGACAACCTCTCTTCCCGACACGGGATCAACGACCACCCCCCTTGCCCACGGCGGGGCCCAGTGAGGGTTGCCAAGGCCTCTGGTGTAAAACTGGGAGCTGAGTTCGGTCATGCCGTATTCATTCCACACCGAATCCGGCGCCAGTCCAAGCCGATCGTGGAAGAGTCGGTAGAGATCGCTCTTGGGCAATTCGCGCCGCGTCCCCTTGTAGCCGCCGGTCTCCACCGCAAGGCTTCCCTCGGGCAGGGTGATCTTCTGGTTGCCCATCCATAGAAAAAGATCCAGGAACGCCAGAGCCGTGCCAAACAGGACCGCGCGAGGCGAGATCCTCAGCCACTCGATCAGTTCCTCGCGCCTGTTGAAGTAAAACCGGCTCTTGGGAGCCAGCCAGGATGCCATCTGGCTCAGCGAGGAGCCGGGTGCCTCGCTGTTGTGCGGAATGAGGGAAACCACCCCGCTCGTGGGAAGCCCGGCCCCGATCCATCCGCGCACCGCGGACTGCAGATACAATGACAATGAGCAGAAATGGTGCCTCCCGGGCTGGCCGCCGGTCGTTCCGCTCGTCTCAAATGTCCGGATCGTCTTCTCTTCAGGAAAGCATCTCAGATCCGCCGTCTTGAAGGCGGAGACTGGAACTGCCGGGATGTCCCTCCAGTCCACGGGATCCGGAAATCCGGCGCAAAAGTCCGCGTAGGCCGGATTGTGCCCGCGCTGAAAATTGTGGACCTCAAGGATCCACTGCTCGAATTGTCCGCAACCGGAAGCCATCCAGAGGGAAACCCTCCTCTCCAGCGCGGCATAGTTATTGCTTTGTTGCACCAGGATCCAGGTTGATTGTTAAGGAATTGTCACAAAGGGCTTTTGGTATATATAGGCAATCGAGGCTCTTGATAGTCGTTCTTCGTGAAACTTTTTTCTGCGTTCCCCAATCTGGCCCTGGCGGCGGCAGCTTTCCTGCTCGCCTGTGGGAGCATGGCACAGGGGGGGATCCAACCTCAAGGGCTGACCGCGCAGGAATATTACGCCAACGCGGAGCGGCTTTTCGTCGGTGGCAAATACCCCGAGGCCGCGGACCTTTACAAGAAACTTCTGACCGATTTCGGCCAGTCGAAGGAGGCGGCCGAGGCGATCCGCAACATCCGCTACCGCCATGCCATGTGCTACGTCCACATGAAAAAGTTCGGCGATGCGATCGAGCCGATCCAGACCGCCCTCCAGCAGCAGCCGCCGCTCCAGGCCTCGGAGGTCCAGGAACTCCAGTTCTGGCTCGGGGTCGCGAACATGGAGGACAAAAATTATTCCGGGGCCCGCGAGGCCCTGGAAAAATTCCTGACCCTCTTCCCTCCCGGAGCGGAAAGGAACCCCGCCTATATCCAGCAATACCCCGCGGCCATGAAGATCCCCGAGGCCCGGATCCTCATCGGCTCGGCGTTTCTCCTCGATGAAAAATACAAGGAAGCCGCCGCGTATTACGAGAGCATCAAGGCGGGGATGATCCCGGAAAACCGCTCGCGGGCGGTTATCCTCCAGCTCTACTCGCTTTTGGAGGACGATCAAAACGAGGCGGCCATGAAGGTGATCGAGGAGGAATTTCCGCGGATGGGCGACCTCACCCAGCTGGTGACGTTCCAGAGCCTGGCGCTGGAACTCGGCAACCGGTGGCTCGAGGCGGGGGAATACCGCAAGGCGATCGCCTGCCTTCAGCGGGTCTGGCCGTCGGACCGGCTCCTCAAGCACCAGCAGGCCCGGCTGGTGGAGCTCCAGCGCCGGCTTCAGGCCGCCGAGGCGACTCCCAAGGGCGATCCCTACGCCAAATTTCTCCTCGCCCAGCTCATCCAGAAAGTGAAGCGCGAAGTCGAAAGCTTCCAGAAGATCCAGAGCTTCGACGCCGCCCTGCGCATGCGCCTGGCCACCGCCTACCAGGCCATGAAGCGCTACCGCGAGGCGGCGCTCATCCTCGAGGACATGCTCGAACGGATGCCGCCGGACAAGATCGTCGAGCGCGCTTCGGTCAACCTCGTCCAGGCATGGTTCGAGATCGAACGGTGGCCGAAGGTGACGGAGGCCGCGAAGGCGTTCGCCGCCAAATTCCCCGACTCATCCAGCCTCCCGATGGTCGAATACCTCGCCGGCATGGCCGCGCAAAAGGACCTGCGGTTTGACGAATCCATCGCCGCCTTCGACCAGCTCCAGAAAGGGGATTCCGACTTTGCGCCAAGGGCGCTTTTCATGAAGGGGTTCACGCTTTTGCTCGCGGAAAAAAACAGGGAGGCGATCGAGGTGTTCGAGAAGTTTGGAAAAAAATATCCGTCGCACGAGATGGGCGGGGCCGCGGCCTACTGGCGCGGCATGGGCTACTCTCTGGACAAGCAGTTTGAAAAATCGCGGGACGCGATGGATGACTGCCTGAAAAAATACAAGGACGGCCAATACGCGGGGAACGCCGTGTTCCGCAAAGCCTATTGCGCGCAGCAGCTCGAGGACTACAAAACCAGCATCAAGGAGCTCCGAGCGTTCATGCGCGCCTATCCCGGGCATGAGGAAACCGGCGAGGCCCGCATCCTGCTCGGCGATGCCCTGATGAACGAGGGCGAGATGGAGGAAGGGATCGCCGCCTTCAAGGGCATTGCGAAATCGGACACGCAGTTCCGCGAGGAGGGGGTCTTCAAAACCGGCAAGGCGCTCAAGCTCATGGAGGAATACGACCGCTACCTCGACCTGATGCGCGACTTCCAGAAGGACAGCCCCCGCAGCCCGCGGGTGGCGGAGGCCATCTTCAATATCGGCTGGGTTTACCGCCAGAAGGAGAAGCCGGAAAAGGCGCGGGATGTCTACTGGGACGCGATCCGGGAATACGGCGACGACCCGTCGATCCGCTCGGTCGAGGACCTCTTCCCGGGCCTTTCAAGGCTCTACAAAGGCGAGGAAGGCCCCGCGCAGTATCAGGCCCTCCTCCGCGACCTCCAGCAGGATGCGGAAAAATCCGGCAAAAAGACTCTGACCATGCGCGCGCTCTGGGCGCAGGCTGCGGGGCTGAAAAAGTCGGACCCCGAAGCCTCGCGCAAACTTCTCTGCGAGGCCTCGAAACTCGCCAACGTGCAGACGACAAACCCGCAGCTTCTCGCCGACTTTGCCGAGGCACTGCTGGCCTCGGGTCAGGAAAAGGAGGGCGAGCAGATGTCTCTCGACCTGGTGAAGTGGAACCCGCGCGCCCCGCAAAAAGATCGCGCCCTCGCGAATCTCGGCTTCCTCGAGATGGAGCGCGGCCACGAGCGCGTCGCCCTGGAGAAGTTTGACCGCTTCGAAAAAGAAACCCTCGGGTCCCTCGTCTTCGGCCGCGTCCTGCTCGCCAAGGCCGGGCTCCTGCAAAAGCGCGGCGACAAAACCAAGGCGCTGGCCGCCCTGGAGGCAGTTCTCGCCAACAAGTATTCCACCGGCAGCGAAAAGGCCGAGGCCCTCTACCGGATCGGCGAGATCCACATGGCGGACGGAAAACCGGAGCTCGCCGTGCCGTATTTCCAAAGGATCTACGTGATGCACGGACGCTGGGGCGAATGGGTCGCAAAGGCCTACTTCCGCAGCGGCGAGGCCTTTGAAAAATTGAAGGACACCCCAAGCGCGCGCAAAACTTATCAGGAGCTCGCGGCGAAGGACGACCTCGCAATATTTCCGGAATCGCAACTCGCAAAGGACCGCCTCCAGGCGCTCGGCGGACCGATCAAAGAGGAGGCACCACAGGGATGAAACGCATTCTCCTCCTCCTTTTCACGGCATCCCTGCTCCACGCACAAGATGTCCTGTTCATGAAAAGCGGCGAGAAGCGCCCCGGTCGCGTGGCCGGGTTGGACAACGTCCAGTTCCGCCTTCAAGTCCCGCTTCCCCCGCCTCCCGGCACCGCCCCGAATGCGGCACCAGTCTCTGCCTCCGTTTCGGTCCCCCGCAAAGACGTGGACTACATTGAATTCGCCCCCGATCCCGCCCTCGAGGCCATCCTGAAATCGCCCACGCCCGCACAGATCCCGGAGATCGAGTCCCGCTGGATCAAGGCAGAGCCCTGGCTCCCGGTCCCCCGCTCGCCGGCCGCCCGCATCGCAAATGCTTTTGGCGGCGCGCTCCTCCAAACCGGCGATCCCGCCAAGGCCACCCGCGCACTGGAACTTTTCAAAAAGGTGGAAGCCGGCGCATGGGACCCCGCCGACAAACTCTCCGCCCGCCAGGGACGGCTCCGCGCGATGGTCGCCACCGGGAACGCCAAGGACGCCATCCGCGAGGCCCTGGAACTCTCGTCCGTGACCGAGGATCCCGCCGTGCTCATCGAGGCGAAATATATCCTCGCCTCCGCCTCGGACACCTCGCTGCGCAGGCTCCTCGAGGACAACCCGCGCTGGGAGGAGGACATCAACATCATCCCCGAACGCCACCGCCTCTACAACGAGGCCCTTGATCTCTATCTCTACCCCAGCCTCTTCGCCGGCTCCGAATCCGAATCTGCCGCCCGCGGGCTCTGGGGGGCTGCCGGCATCTACATTCTCACGGGCGAAAGCCAGAAGGCCCTCGAGTGCGCGCGCGATATCGCATGCCTCTACCCGCAGACGAAGCCCGCGGGCCCGGCCAAGGAATTCATCGCCTCCCTCCCGGAAGCCCAGCGCGCGATCGATCCGGAAAAAGACGCCCGCGCAGAGGAGATGCCGCCACCGGAAAAAAATGCCAAGCCCGACAAACCAACCGAAGAAAAGAAAAAATCCCATGAAAACAAAAAACCAAAAAAATCCTGAGTCCCTGCTCCGCCGGAGCTGGCTGCGCGGATCGTGTCCGTGGCTCGTCGTCGTTGCGGCCCTCCTCGCGGCGTTCCTGCCGTCCACCGCAAGCGCGATGGGCGTGGCCAGCAGCAAGAGCCTGCTGGACCTCTACCGCGACGGCGGCCCCATCATGCACCTGATCGCGCTCTGCTCGGTCTCGGTCATGGCGCTCGGGGCCTACTGCGTGGTCATGTTCCGGAAGGGAAAGCTCATGCCCCCGAACGTGGTCGCCCACCTCAACAACGTGATGAGCCAGCGCGACCTCCAGGCGGCCTACGATTTCTGCAACGCGAACCCCTGCCTCCTCACCCAGGTCCTCGCCGGCGCCCTCACCAAGGCGAATTTTGAACGCGACATGTTCAACAAGGCCGCCATGGAAAATTCGGTCGCGGACGATTGCTTCCGCGCCGAGACCAAGATGATGGTCATCGTGAACTACCTGAACACGTTTGCCGTCCTGGCTCCGATGATCGGCCTCCTGGGCACCGTCGCGGGCATGATCACGAGCTTCAGCGCCCTGACGGCTGGAAAAGCCGAGGCCACCGACCTGGCGAAGGGCATCGGCGAGGCGCTCATCGCCACCGGCGGCGGACTGCTGCTGGCGATCCCCTCGATGTTCCTCTACTTCTTCTTCCGGGGGATGCTCACCACGAACATGGCGGACGCCCACAAGACGCTCTCGCACATGCTGGACCTCTTCACGGGCGAGGCGCACGGAACCCCGCCGCCCTCGCAGACGGTCTACCTCGACCCCGCCCTGAACGCGGCCGCCGAATAATCCCACCATGTCCGCCTCCCGCAGACGCATGCGCAGGGTCCATCAGGACGAGGTCGGTCTCCAGATCGCCCCGATGA
Source organism: Verrucomicrobiota bacterium (assembly GCA_026398275.1). Lineage (GTDB taxonomy): Bacteria > Verrucomicrobiota > Verrucomicrobiia > Chthoniobacterales > Terrimicrobiaceae > QYQL01. The sequence continues at coordinate 70,213 of JAPLTF010000017.1, read as the reverse complement.
TCGACGTGACCCTCCTCCTGCTGTTCTTCTTCATGCTCGCGGGCAAGATCACCAAGGGGGAAAAGCTCCTCGACATCAAAGTCCCGATCGCCGCGACCGGCCGGGTGCCGGTGGACGAGGGCGCGCGCGACGTCGTCAACATCGACGAGAAGGGCCAGCTCTTCAGCGGCAGCCTCCCCATGACCACCAAGGAGCTCACCGCCCACCTCAAGCAGCGGTTCAAGGACTTTCCCCCGCTCAAGCTCTACATCCGCGCGGACTCCAAAACCCCGGGCAAAAAAATCAAGGAAGTCATGGCGATCGCCAGCGAGGCCGGTGCCATCGAGGTCATCTTCGGAGTCATCCAGAAATGAAACGGACCGAACACCCGCAGATCGAACTGCAGATCGCCCCGATGATCGATGTCTGCTTCCTGCTCCTCTTCTTCTACATCCTCACCTCGAAGCCGGTGAAGCCGGAGGCGGACATGAGCATGACCCTGCCGGGAACGGTCGCCCAGGAGGAATCGCTGGACATCCCGGACGAGCAGAGGATCGCGATCCAGGACAACGGCCAGATCGTCCTCAACGACCTCGCGCTCGACAAGCCGGATGACAAAAATCTGCCCGCCCTGCTCTCGACCCTGAAGCGGTTCAGAGAGTCGTCGGAGGCGAACAAGAGCCAGGCGCTCATCACGCTGGATGTCTCGGACACCGCCACCCACCAGCGGGTGGTGGATGTGCTCAACGCGTGCGCGGAGGCCGGCATCCAGGGCGTGACATTCGCCGGGGCCACGGGAGACGAGGAATGACAACCGCCCTCCAGGACAACCCTCCCTCGCAGAAGAAACGGATCCGGCGGATCATCATCACCGTGGTCCTCATCAGCATCGGGATCCACATCGCCGCCGGCATCGTCGCGGGCGTGGTCATCGTCGCGAGGTATCTCTCCGAGCCGCCGGCCGAGTTCAAGGCCACGCGCGACATCCGGCTCCCGGCCAGGCAGCGCGAGCACAAGATGAACATGGCCTCGTTCGACGGCATGGCCCCGAAGCCCAGCTTCAACGATAAAATGCAAAGCATCCGGCCCACCGCGTTCGCGCTTCCGGAGCTTCCGAAGATGGACATGGACCAGATGCTGCCGCTCGACCCGGGCGAGATCGTTTCCGACCAGACATCGAGCCTCGCCGGCACCGGCGGCCTCGGAACCGGCATGGGCACCGGAGGATCCGGGGGCGGCGGATTCGGAGGCGGAACCGGCATGAGCTTTTTTGGCATCCAGTCCACCGGCAAACGCATCCTCCTCATCTTCGATGTCTCGACCAGCGTGGTGAACAAAGCCTCCGCCGCCGGCATGCCCCTCTCAAAAATCCAGGAGGAGACGTCCGACCTCATCAGCAAGCTCCCGATCAGCGCCCGGTTCGGCATCATCCAGTTCACCCAAAACTACAAGCCTTTCAACAAAGAGCTCGTGCCCGCCACGGATCAAAACCGCGCGGCCGCCCTCGAATGGATCAAGACCGAATGGGTCGAAACCGGCACCATGGGCGCATCGGGAAAAGTCGCCAGCAACCCCCGGGGCCTCGTCGGCGTCCTCGAGATCGCCGCCAAGATGCAGCCGGATGTCATCTTCCTGATCTCCGACGCCAGCTTCCAGTGGAAGGCGGCCGGCCCGATTGAAAATATCCCGTGGAAGGAAATCGAAAAGGTCACCGAAGGCCCGCTCCAAGGCGCCGAGGGCTGCAAAATCCACTTCATCGGATTCGAGATGAAACCCGACGACAAGCGGGAATTCAGCGCCATCGTCCGCAAGTCCGGAGGCAAAATCCGCGAGATCAAATAGAGGAGCGCGGGAGAAGTGAGCAGGGGCCGTAGTAGCGAAGAGGAGGGCCGGGAGGCAAAAGCAGCTTGCTCGCGACGGGCGCGCCCCCCGCTCTTGCCCTTCAAGCCGCCCCCACGGAATGTAAAGAGCAACGTCAGAGCTCCAGCGGCTTGGGAGCCCTGGTGAGGAGTTTCGGGGCGCGTCTGGTCACGAGGGCGACATCCTCGTGGCGGACTCCGCCGACCCCGGGGATGTAGATCCCGGGCTCGACGGTGATCACCTGCCCCGGCAGGAATGTGGCGGCGGCGAACCGAGGGGATTCGTGGACCTCGAGGCCGAGCCCGTGCCCTGTCCCGTGAAAGAACCCATGCCAGCGGCCGTCGCGGATTTCGGTCGGATACCCCTGCTCGGCAAAATAGTTTTTGACCAGTTCGTGGACCACCGCCCCCTGGTTTCCCGGCTTCATTTTTTCAAGCGCCATGGCCTGCCCGGTGAGGCAGGTTTCCCAGAGCCTGCGCTGCGCGCCGGTCGCCTTTCCACGGACGACCGTGCGCGTGATGTCCCCGAAATACCCCGTGCGGGCATCGCGCGGAAAAATGTCGATGATGATCAGTTCGTTGGTGCGGAGCGGCCCCGTCCCCCGCCCGTGGGGATCGCACGCCTGCTCCCCGCCGGCAACAATCGTATCCCCCCTTGCCTCCCCGCCCGCACGGACGATTGTCGTTTCGATTTCGGTGCGCAGAAGCTCCGAGGTCAGGATCCGCCGCCCGAATAAAAGGCGGCCGTCTTTGCGAGGGACGGAAGATTTCAGAATCTCCATCGCCCGGGCCATCCCCGCCTCGGCAATCCGGGCGGCGGCCTCGAGCGCGCGGACCTCCAGAAGGGATTTGCTCTCCCTCTCCGGATAAAACGAGCCCTTGGCGGGCTTCAGGCGGACGCCTTCCTTTTTCAGAAGCCTGGAAAGCCCGAACGGAAAATCCGCCGGCACCACCACGCTGCGGGCCTTGTTGGCGCGCAACCACGCGGCAACAACCCGCGGGTAGGCGGGCTTCTTCTTTTTCCCGCCCTGCACGCCATTCTCCACTTCCGAATACGAATCCACACGGCTCACCTTCGCCTGCTGCCGCCCGCGATCGACCTCGAGATCCGAGAGGAGCAGAAGCTTCTTATCTCCATCCTGGAGGAAAACGAAGGCATCCGGCGCGCGGAATTTCGTGGCATAAAGCATGTCGGCGGAGGATTCGCTGGATGCGATGATGAGCTTGGGGCGCGGCATAAAATGAGTGTTCAGTTATCAGAAAAATGGGAATCTACTCACTGAACACGGAACCTGGAAAACTGAACACTTCAAATTCATGTATCGCTGGACACGCTTGAGCTCGCAAAAGTGGGAGGACGTCTGGGAGGAGAGGCTGCAGTTTCTCGGGCCCGGACGGGTCGCCATGGTCACATGGCCGGACTCAAAGGCCCTGAAAATCGAGACATTCACCGACAAGCGGACCGCCGAATCTCTCGCCAATCGCTTCGGAGGCCGCGTCACCAAAGTGGCCGCGCATATCCTGGCGGGAAACCAATCCCGCCCCCGCGCCCCGCTGGCGATCCGCGGACGGCTGTGGATCTACTCCGACGAGGCCTCGTGGAAGCGCGCGAAAGACAAGCCCGGAGCCGTGTGGATTCCCGCCGGCATGGCCTTCGGCACCGGCGAGCATGCCACCACGGCCACCTGCCTCAGACTGCTCTGCGACGTGGCGAAGGACCTGCCAGAGGGATGGCGGGTGATGGATGCCGGAACCGGCAGCGGGATCCTCGGCATCGCAGCGGAAAAGCTCGGCGCTTCTGCGGTCGAGGCATTTGATTTCGATCCCGTCTGCGTGCGCATCTCGAAGGAAAACGCGCGGAACAACGGCTGCCGCCGAATCAAGATCACAAAGGCCGACGCTCGAAAAATCACCGCGTTCCAACGCGCGGATGTCATCCTCGCCAACCTCTTCAGCGAGCTCCTTCTCGCATCCGCCCCCGGGTTCGCTCGCAAGCTTCCCAAAGGCGGATGGCTGATCTTCTCCGGCGTTCTGCGCAAGCAGGCGGATGAGGTCTGCGAGGGTCTGGTCCGGCTGGGGTTCGATCCGCCGCGCGTCATCGCCCGCGGAAAATGGTGCGCGGGTGTCACCCGAATGGGAGTCGCCCCCGCCACGAATACTCCGACGGACACGACTGGAACTACTGGGAAACGCGCATCCTGCAGTCGCTCGCGAAGGCGCATCCCCTCTGCAGGCTGTAACTGAGCGGGCAACGCGGCTTTTCCCAACTATTTCACAGGTTCTCAGGCGGGATATGCCGTTTGAAGTCCATTGCACCGTGCAAGACCCGCACGACCTGGAGAGTGGATCTGTGCACCCGGAAGAGGATCACATGCTTCCCTTCCGCCGCGATCTGGCAACCGGGAAAGAGATCCTGGCGAAACCGGAATTTCGAGGAATCCGTGAGGATGCTCCCGAATTTTTTCCAGATTTGATCCAGATACTGTTGTTCCTGGGGCGGCCCCCACTGGTCGATCGTATAGGCACGGATCGAGCGGAGATCGTCCAACGCCGCGTGGGTGAGTTCGAGATTCACGGATTCTTGCGCACCGCGGCCAGGAATTCCTTTTTGGAATTTACCCGTATGACCTGGCCCGCTTCGAGTTGCGCAAACCCGATGGCCGCCTCGCGCTGGAGCCATTGGTTTTCACTCTCGCGCCGGAGAGATTCCCGCAGGGCCTCGCGGATGATTTCGCTGGCGTTGTTGTAGAGCCCGGATGCGACCTTCGCCTTGACGGCGTTTTCCAACTCGGGAGTCAGCGACACGTTCATGGCGCAAGCATGCAAGGATTGTCAAAGATTGTCAAACCGGAGGCTCGTGAAAAGACTTCATAGCGCTGGGTGAGGCTGTTTCGAAGCACCAACGGCGCGATCTGCTGCGACCAATCCGGAATCCGCGCAGCCTTCCGGACGGAACGGCTGGATGTTTGTGGGGGTGGCGCCAAGGGATTCCAGTGACAACGAAATCGCGGCGAGATCGACCGGGGAGAGAAGTTCGGGGTGGACGGTGGTGCGGAGTTCGTAGCTCACCCCGGAGGCAAGGAGGAGACGGAGCGATTCTGCGGACGCATCGAAGGAGTCCTTTTTTCGGGTGATCCGGTCGTAGCGTTCGTCGAACGGGGCTTTGACATCGAGGCCGACCCAGTCCACCAGCGGCAGGACCCCGGCGAGGAACTCAGGAAATATCCCGGCTGTATGCAGCCCGATCTTAAACCCTAGATCCCGAACTGCACGCATCGCCCAGGGAAGGCAGGCCTGCGCGGTGGGCTCGCCCCCGCTGAACACCACGGCTTCCAAAAAGTTTTTCCGCTCCGCGAGGAGAGCAAGAATGTTTTCCCAGCTCCAGCGGCCGCCATCGAATGGCTGGAGGTGGGGGTTGTGGCAGTATCGGCACCTCCACACGCATCCCTGACAGAAGACCACGGCGGCCAAATGCCCGGGATAGTCCACGGTCGTGAACGGCACAAAGCCGCCGACTTGGAGAGAAGCGTGATTGGATGCCATGAGGATGTGTCAGCCTTAAAGCGGTGGAAGAGGCCCGCGAATCACGCAAATCCCCGCGAATAGGAATAACTTTTTGTTATGTTATTCGCGCCCATTCGCATTATTCGCGGGCAAAATCCTGCTTCGGGAATGCTTCGCATGGGCAGGATGCGCATGGGCAGGATGCCCCTGCCACGAACCCGTATCAGGCCGCGCGTTGCTCGGCGACCCGCTCCTCGCGGAACGGCGTGCGCTCGCGGTGCTCGCTCTGTTTGCCGGCGTTGAACTGCGAGACCGGGCGGTGGTAGCCCATCACGCGCGTCCAGATTTCGCACTTCGTGCGCTCGCTGTCGGGTATGTTTGTTTTTTTCATAATGTTTCTCAGGCGGCCTGGCACTGGCAGTGCTTCTTCTCCAATTCGCCGTCGCAGACCGGGCAGAACTCGTGCTCGCCAGCGAGGTAGCCGTGCTTCGGGCAGATCGAAAATGTCGGCGTGATCGTCAGGTAGGGCAGGCGGAAATTCGTGAAGACCCGCTTGATGAGCTCGCCGCACGAGCGCGCGGACGACATCCGCTCGTTCATGTAGAGGTGGAGGACCGTGCCGCCGGTATAGCGCTTTTGAAGATCGTCCTGATGCTGGAGCGCCTCGAACGGATCATCTGTCCACCCGACCGGGAGCTGGCTGGAGTTCGTATAATACGGGGCCTCCGGCGTGCCGGCCTGGATGATGCCCTCGAGGTTTTTCTGATCCATGCGGGCGAACCGGTAGGTCGTGCCCTCGGCGGGCGTGGCCTCGAGGTTGTAGAGATGGCCGGTCTTCTCCTGGAACTCCACCATCCGCTCGCGCATGTGGTCGAGCATCCGCAGGGCGAACAGCCGCCCGTATGGCGTCGCGATGTGCTCGGTGTCCTTCGTGAAATTCCGGATGCACTCGTTCACGCCATTGATCCCGACCGTGGAGAAATGGTTGCGCAGCGTGCCGAGGTAGCGCTTCGTGAACGGGTAGAGCCCGCGGTCCATGTTTTCCTGGATGACCTTGCGCTTGATTTCCAGGCTCTCGCAGGCGAGGTCGAGGAGGGCGTCGAGGCGCGCGAGCATTCCCGCCTCGTCGCCGGCGAAGAGATAGCCGAGGCGCGCGGCATTGATCGTCACCACGCCGATCGAGCCGGTCTGCTCCGCCGATCCGAAAAGCCCGTTCCCGCGCTTGAGGAGCTCGCGGAGATCGAGCTGCAGGCGGCAGCACATCGAGCGCACCATGTTCGGCCGGAGCTCGGAGTTGAGAAAATTCTGAAAGTAGGGAAGCCCGTATTTCGCCGTGACCTCGAACAGGAGCTGCGCCGTGTCGCTTTCCCACGGAAAATCCTCCGTGATGTTGTAGGTCGGGATCGGAAACGTGAACACCCGCTGGAGCGCGTCGCCGCGGGCCATGACGCGCAGGAACGCGCGGTTGATCATGTCCATCTCGTGCCCGAGCTCGCCGTAGCAGAAGCCGGTTTCCTTCCCTCCGACCAGCGCCGGTGTGTCCCGCAAATCCTCCGGGCACACCCAGTCGAATGTCAGGTTCGTGAACGGCGTCTGCGTGCCCCACCGCGAGGGAACGTTCAGGTTGAATACAAACTCCTGCATCCCCTGCTCGACGTCCTCATCGGTCAGCTTGTCCATGCGGACGTATGGCGCGAGATACGTATCCACCGAGCTGAATGCCTGCGCTCCCGCCCACTCGTTCTGCAGGGTCCCCACAAAATTCACCATCTGCCCGAGCGCGGTCCGGTAGTGCTTCGGCGGGCCGGATTCAATTTTGTTCGAGATCCCGTTGAACCCTTCGGTCAGCAGCTGCCGCAGCGACCACCCCGCGCAGTAGCCGGAAAACATGTCCAGATCATGCAGGTGAAAATCCGCATGCCGGTGCGCCTGCCCGATCAACGGCGGATAGATATGATCCAGCCAGTAGTTCGCGGTCAGCTTGCCGGCCGCGTTCAATATCATGCCGCCCAGCGAGTATCCCTGGTTGGCGTTTGCGCTCACCCGCCAGTCGGTTCGCTGAATGTATTCTTCCAAGACGGAGGCAGGCAGGATCGATGCAGGAACGGAGTTCGACATGGTTTTTTTGGCAGAGTATCTGTTTAAAGGGGAACCACCATATATGGTGGGTTGATTTTCAGCAGGGGCGACATATTGTATAAAGCGCGTGGATATTTCATTGATTTAGGTCAAGTCCGTAGCGCATTTCCGAAGATTTTTTCCGACTCTGGCGTCAGCGCCGGTAGAAAGCCCCGGAGCGGCCTGCTTTTCCCGATTTTCCCGCCGGAACGGGAGACCCGGCATCACCTGCCACCCCGGAAAATTGAACGCTTCAACTTTTACGCTTGCCGCTGGCCGTCCGCAAAATACCCTGCGGGGATATTTATGAGCGACCTGAGTCCGATCGCCTACGACTCGAAAATCGAGGGCAACATTATTTTTACGAAGGTCGACGCCGCGATCAATTGGATGCGGAGCAATTCGCTTTGGCCGATGCCGATGGGGCTCGCCTGCTGCGCGATCGAGCTGATGGCTACGGGAGCGGCGCGATACGACATCTCGCGGTTCGGCGCGGAGGTGATGCGGTTCTCGCCGCGGCAGAGCGACGTGATGATCGTCGCGGGAACGGTCACCTATAAGATGGCGCTTTCCGTCAAGCGGATCTGGGACCAGATGCCGGAGCCGAAATGGTGCATCGCCATGGGGGCCTGCGCCTCGTCCGGCGGCATGTATCGCAGCTACGCGGTCCTTCAGGGGATCGACCACCTGATCCCCGTGGATGTCTATATCTCCGGATGTCCTCCGCGCCCGGAAGCCTTGCTGGACGGCCTGATGAGGCTCCAGAAAAAGATCATGGGCGAGCACGCGGTCGAGGATCAAAAGAAAGCCCTGTTCGAGAAGCTATGAGCCCGTCCGACGCCGCCGGAAAAATCGCCGTCAAATTCCCCTCCGCGATCACTGCGGAGAACGAGTTCCGCGGAGAAAAGACGCTGAGCCTTGATGCCGCAGCCATCTGCGGGGTCTGCCAGTTTGCAAAGGAGGCCCTCGGCTTTGACTACCTCGTGGATGTTTCGAGCGTGGATCACTTTGGCGAGGAGCCGCGCTTCGAGGTGGTTTACGAGCTCTACTCGATGGAGCACGGCGCGCACCTGCGCCTGAAGATTCCGGTCAGCGAGGACTCCTGCAAGGCCCCGACCGTCAGCGGCATCTGGCCGACCGCCAACTGGCACGAGCGCGAAATTTACGACATGATGGGCATCCGCTTCACCGGCCATCCGGACCTTCGCCGGATCCTGATGTGGGAGGGGTATCCCTATCACCCGCTGCGGAAGGATTTTCCGCTGCAAGGCAAGCCGAGCGATGTGCCGGGCCTGGCATTCACCGAGGTGGCCCCGCTGGCGGGGGGGCCATTCGTCACCGTGCCGACCGACGGCACCACGCAGGTGCGCGAACCGCGCGCGCGCCATGCCGGAGAGCCCCCGCGCACTGAGAAGTTCATCGAGGAACCTTGATCGTCGACGATGACAGCCTGGCCGAGCTTGTGGGTGGACTGACCGGGTCCACCCAGATCGCCCTCGACACCGAAGCGGACAGCCTGCACTGCTACTTTGAAAAGCTGTGCCTGATCCAGATCAGCGCGAAAGGCGGGCACTGGCTGGTCGATCCGCTCGCCAATCTCAACCTGCAGCCGCTGTTTGACCTCGTCTGCTCGCGGCGGCTGGTTTTTCACGGGGCCGATTACGACCTGCGGCTCCTGAGAAGGGTCGGGGCGTTTGAGCCGGCCGACCTTTTCGACACGATGATTGCCGCGCGGCTCTGCGGCCGCGCGGGGCTGGGACTCGCCGCGCTCGTCGAGGAATTTTTCGGCATCAAGCTTTCGAAAGCCTCGCAGAAGGCCAACTGGGCGATCCGTCCGCTCTCCGACCAGATGGTGGAATACGCGCTGAACGACACACGCTACCTGCTGGAGATCGCCGCCACGCTTGAGGCCGACCTGCGCTCGCTCGGGCGCTGGACGTGGTTCGAGGAATCGCGCGACCGCATGATCGCCTCCACGCGCGAAACCAAGGAGCGCGATGACAACAAGGTCTGGAGGATCTCCGGAAGCTCGACGCTCTCGCCCCATGCGCAGGCCGTCCTGCGGATCCTCTGGTTCTGGCGCGACTCCGAGGCCCGGGCCTGGGACCGCCCGCCGTTTCACGTGATGGGCAACGAGGACATGCTGCGGGTGGCCGATCAGGTGAGCAAGGGGGATGCCTACTCGACTCCCCGGATGAACGGCCGCCGCCGCAAAAGCTTCGAGGTCGTCCTCGCGCTCGCACTTCAAATTCCGGAGAACGAATGGCCGAAGCAGGAAAAAATCCGACGCAAACGCGCTCCCAAGGACCACCTGGAGCGCTTCGAAGCTTTGAAAAAAGTCCGGGATGCGGCCGCCGCCGGCCTCGGGCTCGATCCCGCGATCGTCGCGCCGCGCGGAGCGCTCGAGGCCACGGCGGCGGAGCCTGACTCGCCCGTCCTCATGAACTGGCAACGCGAGCTGCTCGGCCTGCCCGTCGCGGAAAACAGCCATGCCTGATGACCTGATCGGCCTCGCCCTTGACGAGGACATCGGCCCCGGGGATGTCACTGCAAAGTGGTTCACGGGGAATGAGCGCCGCGCTTCGGCTGTGATCATCGCCAGGGAGGCTTGTTGTTTGGCGGGGATCGGTGTCTGTGCGGAGGTCTTTTCAAGGGTGGATAAATCGCTTCGCGTCACGGCTCTGGAATCCGACGGCGCGAATTTGAATCCCGGCGAGCCGGTCCTGCGGATCGAAGGCCTTGCGGCATCGATCCTCACGGCGGAGCGGACGTCGCTGAATTTTCTGCAGCGCCTTTCCGGCGTCGCCACCATGGCGCGCAGATACGTCGAGGCCGTCCGGGGAACAGACGCCGTGATTCTGGACACCCGGAAGACGACCCCGGGATTCCGCCTGCTGGAGAAGGCCGCCGTGGCCGCCGCCGGCGCCACCAACCATCGCGCCGGCCTCTACGACATGGTCATGGTCAAGGACAACCATCTCGCGGCAGGGACCACGCTGGACGACATCCAGTCGGCGATCCGCCGCGTGAAGGCGGAAAATCCTGCTCTCCGGATCGAGATCGAGGCTGATACAGTCGCGCAGGCAAGGGATTTTTTCCAACTCGATGGGGTCGATGTCGTCCTGCTCGACAACATGCCTCCCGCCTCGCTCCGCGAAGCCGTCGCCCTGCGCCCGCCACACATCCGCCTCGAGGCCAGCGGCGGCATCACCCTCGCAAATATCCGCGCTGTCGCCGAGACCGGCGTCGACTTCATTTCGATCGGGGCCATCACCCACTCGGCCCCGGCGGTGGATTTCTCGCTCGAGCTCACCGCTATCCAGGGCCTGTCCGGAAAGATCGCGTTTTTTTGATGGGATGAAAATGCCGCCATCGGATCAATTTTGACGCACTTTCTTTTTAAGAAAAATCGCAAGATCGGCAATTTGAGATGCTTGCGCTGTTTTTGTGTTTTGGAACTGGCCAAGGAACTCGGGCTCGACCGGGCAATTTACTCGCGCAAGGAGCCATGGGTGCAGGATTGCCTGGCCATGATCGTTGGCCGCATCGTCTATGCTGGCAGCAAGCTCTCGCTATCCAACGCGGCCAGGAATACGGCGCTCTGGGAACTCTGTGGCGTGGCGGGGGAAGTGGATGTCGAGAAGCATTGCTACCAAGCGATGGACCGCTTGCTGGAGCGCCAGAAAGCCATTCAACGAACGCTGGCTTCCCGGCATCTTCAAGATGGGCATCTTGTGCTTTACGACATCACGAGCAGTTATTTCGAGGGAGCCTACGAAGAAAGCGACATCGTGGCTTTCGGCTACAACCGCGAGGGCAAGCGCGGTCACGAGCAGATGGTCATCGGGCTGCTTTGCAGCAAGGAGGGGTGTCCGGTCGGCGTGGAAGTCTTTGCCGGCAACACAAAGGAGGCTTCGACGGTTCCCGAGAAAATCGCGGAACTCCAGCTCGAGTATGGCTTGAAGGACGTCATTTTTGTGGGCGACCGGGGGATGGTCACCCGCAGCGTGGCAGTGAAAATCAAGGGGGTGGAAGGCCTTCACACGATCTCGGCTTTGACCCATCCGGAAATTTTCGCGCTCGTGGAGCGCAAGGTGATCAGTGCGGATCTCTTCGATGAGAAAGAAATCGTGGAAGTTTTGGATCCGGGAAACCTGGCCCGCCGCTATTGCTTGTGCCGCAATCCGAAAAGCGCCGAGAGAGAAACCGCCACCCGCTTGCGCTTGCTCCAATGCACGCGCGAGGGATTGGAAAAAATTGCGGGCTCCAAGCGCCGCGCGAAAGAAGGGACAATCGGGGCACGGGTCGGCCGGGTTCTCCAACAATACAAGATGGGCAAGTTCGTGCGATGGGAAGTGAGCGAGGGACGGCTGTCGTGGAGCTTTGAGGAGGGAAAAATCGCCGCCGAAGCCCTCTTTGATGGCTGCTACATCATCCACTCGGAGGTGACCAAAGAACTGATGCCAGCCGCCGAGATCGTCTCCTCATACAAAAGCCTCGAACTCGTCGAACGGGCGTTCCGCAATCTCAAGACCGTGCAACTGGAGGTGCGCCCGGTTGATCACAAAACCGATGATCGCATCCGCAGCCACGTGTTCCTGTGCACCTTGGCCTATTACCTCCAGTGGCACGCCAACGAGCGGCTGCAAGGCTTCTTCGCCGCCGACGGAACCCGCAAACACCGGCAGTGGACCATGCGCAATGTGATCGAACGTCTCTGCACGATCCGCCGCGAACGCATTGTGATGGCCGGGGTGGAGTTCGAGAAAGTCACCACCCCGCAAGCCGACCAGCAAAGAATTCTCGCCGCGCTCCGGGTGAAGTTGCAGCCATTTTCATGAAATCAATATTTACTTGATCCTCCTCCAATGGAGTGGCTTGCGAACGCCGGAAAAAAGAAAGTGCGACTACTGTGTTTGTTGGTCGCTTCATCGGGCGGCGATTTGGAAATCCGCGGACAATATTATTTGGTCGCGCTCTTGATCGGAACGGCTTCCGCGTTCCAGGCCCGCACTCGCAGGTCGCCGAGCGGTGTGTCCGCTGAGGCGAGGTCGAAGGCGATGGTCCTCTCCTCGTTCGGGTAAAGCGAAAAACTGTTGTCGCCGAGAAAGTTTCCGTAATTGAGCGGGAACCCCTCGATGATCACGTTGAACGCCGGCAGCTTGGATTCGTTGCGGACGGTGATCGTGCCGTGTTTGCCATCGCGCTTGACCGATGTGGCGAGCTGGGTTTTCGGAAGGTTCAGCAGCCGGGCCTCCGGGAGCTCGGCATAGACTTTGAACGCCTCCGGCACGCGGTCGTGCGGATAGCCCCAAGCGGGGATCTTCTCCAGCTCCTTCACGGCGTCGGTCTTCGCACGGAAGTTGAACCACATCCACTGGTCGGAGAGCTGCCGCCCCGAGGAATCGCGCAGGGAAACCGCCAGCAGGAACGGCTTGCAGGTGTCCTTGGGCAGGGCGGTCTTGATCGGCTCCAACTCGGCGCGGGTGCTGGTGCCGAGCGCGGGAACTTTGTATTCCTTGCTCCACACTTCCGTTAAGTCGCTCCCGTAGATCACGGCTTTGGCGACTGCATTTTCGAGCGGCCTGCTGGAATCGTTGGAGACATTGAGCGAGGCGCGGAACGGTTCCTCCGGCGACCAGTCGTATTTTTCCGCCTGCGCGAACGCCGCCTGCGGGGCGAAGAACTGCTTGGCGCGGTAGTAGGACAGCTTCGGCTGGCCGTAGAAACCGACCACCGCCCACGAGTGCCCGGGAAAGAGGTCCGTAAATTTGTAGAACCAAAGCCCGGCCTTGTTGACGTAGCTGCCCGCGCGCTGGAGATTCGTGGCGAACGCGATTAAGTCGCCCTGCGCCATCTGCGAGAATTCGATGTAATCCTTCCAGCTCCTGATCGGCGCGTAATCCGCATAGCGCATGACCTTGGCCAGGTCGCCGTAGCCGAACTGGCACATGTGCGAGATGAGTCCGCCGTCGTCCTGCTTCGGCGGCCAGACCTCGAGCTTTTCCGCCGGCAGAAATTTCAGGAACTCCTCCCGGCTGTTCATGCTGGGGATCCCGAACTCGCTGGGGAATGCGGAGGGGGTGGACATGAAGCTGCCGTCAATCGGCGCGCCATGGTGGAAGACGCTCCAGTTGTGGATGCTTCCGCCCCAGGGACTGGTGCGATGGAACGGGCGGGTGGGGTCAAACTGGCGGCAGCGGCGGCCGACAAGGAACAGCCCTTCGTCGGCGCCGGGGTTGGCGGGGTTCTCATTGCCGCCGCCCCACATGATGAGCGACGGATGGTTGCGCAGGCGCTTGACGACGCGCGACACCTGCTGGTCCAGAACCGCCCCGTCGGTCATCGGGAAGGTCGGAGGCCCCCAGCAAAACGGAAATTCCTGGTAAACCATCAGCCCCTTTTCATCGCACAGGCGGTAGAACTCATCGGTCTCGATGATGCCGCCGCCCCAGGCGCGGAACATCTGGATCCCCGCGCGGCGGGCGAGCTCCAGAAGATGTTCATATTTGGCCGGATCGCATTGCAGCATCGGGTCGCTCCAGCACCAGTTTGCGCCCTTGATGAACATCGGCACGCCGTTGATGACAAACTGCCATCGGTAATCCTGCTCGGCCTTCGTGCCGCACATCGGGCGCATCTCGATCGTGCGAATTCCGAACGTGCTCGCGGCGGAGGAACCTGCCGCCCCGCCGGTCTGCAGCCGGAGTTCGTAAAGATTCTGCTCGCCGTAATTCATCGGCCACCACAGCTTCGGCTGGGCAACGGTCACCTCCGTCTGCCAGCGGCTCCGCCCGTTCGGGGCCGACACGCGGTTGACAAAGTTCGCCGGGGCGGATCCTTTTCCCGCGATCGTCCCGCCGACCTGGACGCTGCTGGCCTCGGTCGCGCTGTTGACGATGTCATACTGGACGAGGACGACCGCCTTGTCCTTTTCGAGGGATTTGGTGCGGACGAAGACATCCGAAATCTTCACCTCGGGAACCTGCTCGACCTTCACGCCGCGCCAGATGCCGAGCGAAATCATGTGGCCGTAGTGCCACCCCCAGCCGGGGCTGCCCTTGAGAATGCCGAACCAGTTGTCGGGGCTGCGGTCGAGGCGCACCACCAGCGTGTTCGGCTGTCCGAAGCGCACCGCCTTGCTGATGTCGAACTCCGGTCCCCCGAACATGCCGGCATGGTAGCCGAGCAACCGGCCGTTGAGGAAAACCGAACCGGCGTAATCAATGCCGTCAAACGCCAGCCGGATGCGCTGGCCATCCCAATCCTTGGGCAGTTCAAACTGGCGCGCGAACCACCATTCGTTCATCTCGATGCGCGTGTGGCGTTGTTGCCAGGAAAGTTCTTGCGGGTAGCCGTTCTTTTGCAGTTCGTTCCATGTGTTGGCATCGTAGAGCGGGTCGGGAATCTCACCGAGTTTGAGCAGCGCGCTCTGGACGGATGTCGGCACCTGGACCCGCCGCCAGGACGAGCGGTCGGCATTTTCCTTGAACCAGCCGGCTGTGATGCCTTGGCCCTCTATATATTGCCACATCTTCTTCTCGAGTGTGCCTTGGTCGCGGGCCTTGCCTTCCTTCAGCAGCCACTCGCCGTTGAGCGAGATTGAGAGCGGCTCCGCCGCCGCAATCGTCGTGCCGGAGGCTTCCGCAACGACCGTCCGCACCGGCAGGACGCTTTCCGCCTCGACCGCCGCGTCGCCGTGCAGCGTGGAGGCGTTGCGCTCGTCCTCCTCGACTTCGTCCAGAAAGCGGTTGCCCGACGGCATGCGCAGGGGATCCTTGACGCCGGCTTGAATCGCTGAGGCGGACACCTTGTTGGGAGAAACATTGTTTTTATCCACCTCGTCGAAGGGGAAAATCGCGATGGCGGATGCCGTCGCCTGCGCGGGCGCTGTCGGCACCACAAGCGCGTCCGTCCCCCGGCTGATGACCAGGTCGTCCACCGCGCCATCGCAGCGCATGCTGCCATCAGCCATGATGGCACCGAGCAGCAGCGGATGCTCGTCAAATGCCAGATCCTGATCCAGCGTCTTCTCCAGCACATTTTTCCCGTCCAAATACAGCTCCAGACTTTTCTGTCCGATCCGGAATGCCAGGTGGTGCCATTGCCCGGCCTCCAGTTGGGCTTGAGTCGGAAAATTGGCGGCGGCGAGGTCACCGTTGCCGACGTCGGGGATAAAAACCGTCAGGCGCCCGCCCGGCGTCGTAAAAACCTCCCAGTGCTTCCCGCTTTTCGGCGCGACCGACATGATGATGTTGTAGGCCGTCAGGCTGTTGAGCTTCACCCAGCACGCGAATGTCACCGGGCGATCCTTCAGCACGCCCGGGATCGGAATCGAAACCTCCCGGCCATTCGTCGCCAGGTCAATCGCATTCCCGAACTTGCCCGGCACCAAT
This sequence comes from Verrucomicrobiota bacterium, assembly GCA_026398275.1. GTDB lineage: Bacteria > Verrucomicrobiota > Verrucomicrobiia > Chthoniobacterales > Terrimicrobiaceae > QYQL01. Next base: position 54,357 of record JAPLTF010000017.1, on the reverse strand, counting down.
CCCTTCGAGCCGGGTTGCGAAGTCGCAGTGGTCACCACGCTGCCGGGCTGTTGAAACTTGCTGACATCGTCGGCGGCAGGCGCGAGTGCCGTGCTGAAGAGGACGCCTGCGAGGGTGCGGGCGATCAGGTGGTGACTTTTCATGAGGCCGTGTTTCGGAGTGGGGGATTCATCGGATTTGTTATACTTTTAACAAGGTGGAAAGAGATCTTTTGATAGGATTAGTCGCGCGCAAATGACTCCTCGATTTCCTCGAGTGTTTGCCCCTTGGTTTCAGGCATCACGGTCAGGACAAAGATCAGTTGCGGGACGAGCACTGCGGCAAACACGAAGAAGCAAACGGCCGGCCCCCAATGTTCGCGCGCCCATGGGAAAAAATAGTTGGTGACGGTGTCGCCCAGCCAGACCGCCACGGTGGCAATCGCGATCGCCCGACCGCGGATTTTGGTGGGAAAGATCTCCGACATCATCACCCATTTGATCGGGCCGATGGAGAAGGCGAAGAACGCAAAGAACAGGCAGATCAGGGCCACGAGCGCGCCGCCGCCGGTCTGGTTGCTCGCAAAGAGGCCGCCGATGGTTGCCAGCACGGCGGCGCAGCCGAGCGTGCCCCAAAACAGAAGCTGCCGCCGCCCCGCCCGGTCCATCAGCCAGAGGGCGATGACCGTGAAGGCCATGTTGCACAGGCCGATGATCACGAAGCCGCCCAGCGCGTCCGAGAGCTGCACGCCTGCATTTTTCAGAATGTCCGGCCCGTAGTATAGGACCACCGTCACCCCGCTCAACTCCGACACGAGCGAGAGAAACAGCGCGATGAACAATGCCTTTCGGGCACCGCCACGGAACAGGTCGGAAAAACGTCCGGTCTCCTCGGCGATCGCGTCCTTGATTTCGGCGAGCGACCTTTCCGCCGCCTCCATGCCTCCGACCCGGGCCAGGATGTCGCGCGCCCTGTCCGTCAAGCCCGCCTTGGCCAGCCAGCGCGGGCTTTCGGGGATGAACAAGGTCAGCGCGGCGAAGAACACCGCCGGCAGCGTAGCCATGAGGAACATCGCGCGCCAGACCTGGTCCACAAACATCCATTGATAGAGCCCGCCCGGAGCGCCGGGAGTGCCCTGACGGGAAAGATGTTCAATGGCCGCATTCGAGAAGAGGCAGACGACGATGCCGATGGTGATCGCGAACTGGAACAGCGTCACCATCCGCCCGCGCACGCTGGCGGGGCTGATTTCGGAAATGTAGAGAGGGCAGACCATCGAAGCCACGCCGATGCCTGCGCCGCCGATGAAGCGGAAGGCAAGCAGCGACCAGTGGTCCCACGCCATCGAGCAGCCGAGACCGGTCGCCAAAAACAGCACCGACGAAAGGATCAGAACTTTCTTGCGCCCGAAGGCATCGCTGAGCACACCTGCGAATCCGGAGCCGAACATGCACCCGATCAATGCGGAAGCAACAAAAAGCCCCTCCAGCCATTGGTCGAGGGCAAACTGCGCCTTGACCGCCGGCACGGTGCCGCCGATGACAACGGTGTCGAAGCCGAAGAGCAGGCCGCCCAGCGCGGCAACCACGCAGACGAACGTGAGGTAGCCCATGCTGCCATGGCCGGAATTACCGGGAGAGGAGGATTTCAGGGTTTCATTTTTCATAATGTTTTGTGGCGGTTTCCCGGATTAATAGATTTTTGATTCGATCCCGAGGATGTTGGCGAGGTGGACGAACTCGGCCGTCCAGTCCCCGTAGCAGCCGTGGATGTGGTTGCACGGGAAGGTGGAGAGGAATTCTTCCGGCGAGGATTTCAAGCGGGCGAAGGCGATCGGCCACTCGGGGGTGACGGTCGAGCCCTTTTGCAGGGCGACCTCGCGGGGAAATTCGACAAACTCGGCCTGCACGATAGCCAGCCAGTAACGGCCGTTCTTGCGTGCGAACCGTGCCAATGTCACCTGGCCGGGGGCGGCAAAGTGATGCACGCTCGCGCCGCCCGCCGGGTAGTAGTTTTTCTCCGGGTAGAACGTGACATTTTTCAGGTTCACCGCCGGGTCCATGGACCGGCCCGCGAAGTAGGTGGCGTGGGTGCCGGAGTTGGAGAAATACCAGACGTCGTCGTCTTTGTCGTAATGCCGGACGTCGGCGAAGAGGACGGGCTCGCCGGTGATGTGCTTGAAGAGCTGCATCGTCAGCGCGCCATCCATGTCGGCCTCCGTCGCGGCGACGATCGGTTCATGCGGGCCTTCCCAGTCATAGGGATCGTTGAGGAACGCTTCCGCGATGTCCACCGTCACAAACTTGTCAGTGAGGTCGCCGTGGGCCTTGGTTCCGACAAAATCGAGTTTCCGTTCGGCGATGATGTCGCGGTAGGCATGGTAGCTGGCGATCTGGAGCTTGAGCTTCTCGGGTGTGAGCCCGTCGCCGTCGTAGCGGATTTCGCCGACATGCTTGGTCAACCATTGGAAGCCGGCTTCGATGCGGGCGGGATCGACCTTGGCGGATTGGCGAACGAGGTCTTCCTGCTCGATGTGCTCGACGTCCAGGCCGAAGATTTTCGACCACTCATCGAGGTTTGCCACGGCGGTATACATGCCGAGCGGACGGCCGCCGAAAAGCCCGTAAGTCTGGCCGCGCAGTTTCGACAAGGCGCCAGCGGCACGGATGAACGAGAGAACCTTGGCCAGCACCTCCGGGTCATTGATGTCGCCCCAGACGCGGGTGTATTTCTCGCCCAGTTGATCCATCGTCCCCGCTGCAGCGAGCATGCCGACCATTCCGGGTTCGGACGGATGGACATTGCAGAACAGAAGAAATGGCCCGGGCGCGAAGCGCGTGGCCATGGCGGAAAGGTGCGGGTAGCACCAGATCGCGTAGTTGAGGATCGTGAGGTCGCACCCGGCGGCGGCCAGACGGCGGCCTTCCTGGTTGGCGGTTTCATTGTTCCAAACAATCTCCTCGCCCTGCACCACCTCGACGAGGCCGGTTTTTTCCAGAGCTGCGGCGATGCCGCGTTGATACTTCCAATTGAGATCCACGAGGCTCTTGTGAATGTAATCACGGCCATCGGAGAAGGTAAGGATGCCGACTTTGGTTTTTTTCATGGGTATATTAGGCGAGTTGTTGACGGATGAATTCGAGCGCGCGGCCGGCCTCCTGGTCAAGGTCGAGGCCGTCTTGCAGATCGCGGTAAACGGAAATGTCGCGGCCCACTTCGCCGCCCGGCATGAGGAACGGCTCCATGGAAAGCGCACCCTGGTAGTTGATCTCTTTCAAGGCACCGCACACTTCCTTCCAGGGAATGCGTCCGCGTCCCGGGGCGCGGCGGTTGTTTTCGCCGATGTGAAAGTGGCCGAGGCGGGAACCCGCGGTCACGATGGCGTCGTGGATGCTGTCCTCCTCGATATTAAGGTGGAATGTGTCGAGAAGGATCCTGCAGTGGTCGCTGCCGACCCGCTCGACATATTCAAGTGCCTCGGCGGCGGTGTTCATGATGTATTGCTCGAAGCGATTGACGACCTCCACATTGAAATACACGCCGCAGTCTTCGGCGGTCTTCACCGCCTCGCGCATGCTCGCGACACTGCGGTCCACTGCGGCGCGCTTGTCGGCTCCGGGAGCAAGCTTGCCCGGCCACGATCCGTAGATGATGCCCCCGATCGTCTTGTGACCCATCCCGGCCACCGCGCTCGCCATATCCTTCAAGTAGGCGACCCCGCTCGCGCGGACCACATCGCTTTCCGAGGCGACATCGAAGTCATGCGGGAGGCCGATGCAATACGTGAGTTCGATGCCGGCGTCCACGGCGGCATTCTTCAGGCGTTCGCGCTCGGTCTGGCCCATGCGGGCGACCGTGCCCGCGTTGACCTCGAGGATGTCGAAGCCGAGCTTCTTGACCTTGCTGATGAAGGGAACGAAATCCGCGTCCCAGTTTTGTGTCCAATATGCGTAGTAGATTCCTATGGAGTTCATGTTGGGTTGTTGGTTTTTACAAATTCCAGCCGGAGACCTTGAGGCCTTCCGTTTCATTGACCTTCACCGACTTCGTTTCGCCGGGATCCAGCCAGAAATAGTTCTCGTCGGCATAAAACGTGTCGGCATGGCCCGTCCGTCCGACGTTGACGCCCACGGCGGGAAGCTTGCCGGTGTTCTTCATGATGGCTTTGCCGTCCTTGACCTCCAGCGAAACGCTTGTCTTGGGCAGCTTGAAGAGGCCGTCCTTCACCAACTCGTAATTCGTCCAGTAAAACGTCCGGTCCGCCAGGACGCCATCCCGCCGCACCTCCACCACAAACAGCAGCGGCTCGGAGCTCGCCTGCTCGAGGGTCAGTTTGAACTCGCCGAGTTTCGCCACGCGGTCAATCGCGCCCGTTCCCTTGAACGACTCGCGCTTGATTTCGGCGAGCTGGCTGTCGTAGGCCCGGGCAACGACTTCCCATGCCCCCCCGCTTTTCAGCGCGTCGGCGTCGTCGAGCAAATATACGGGCAGCGCCGGGGCCGCCGGGGGATTCACTTTGATGAGAACTTCCTCGCTGCTGTCCAGATGGAAAACTGCAAGGGTCTCCGTAGTCGCCGCCGCCGGCGCGGTCGGGACGGCCCCCTCGAGGGAATCCGTCCGGCGGCTGACGACCAGTTCGTCAATCGCGCCATTGCAGGCCATGCCCTCGCCTCTGATCCCGCCGAGAATCAGCGGCTGATCATCAAACACCAGTTCCTTCGGAAACGTCTTCTCGATCGCCAGTTTGCCGTCCACATACAGCTCGAATCCCCTCTGCCCAAGACGGAATGCCAGATAGTGCCATTGCCCGGCTTGGAGTTTGGCAGCGCTTGAAAAATCGCCGATGCCCGGCATATAAACCTTAAGAGTTCCATCATTCGGTGCGGTGTAGATTTCCCAGTGTTTGCCATCCTTGCGGGCGACCGACATGATGATGTTGAAGGTGTCCAGCTTGTCGAGCTTGACCCAGCACTCGAACGTGAGCGGGCGGTCCTTCATGCCGCCTGGAATCGCGACCTCCTGGTAGTTCTTGGCCAGTTGGATGGCATTCCCGAATTTGCCCGGAACAAATTCCGGCACGGTCGTCGGCTTCGAGGTCATGTTGAACGTCGAGAACAGGATGCAGGCGTGCAGCGGAGCGAAGGCCTGCTCGAAGAAGTAATGGTTCATCTTCGGCGCGCCATACCAATCCACCGAAGCCCAGGACGCCGCCGGATAGTTGTCGTTCATCTTGTAGTAGAGCGCGCCGGTGCTCTCCGGCCAGCGGGTGCGGGCGTGCTCGAGAGTGTGCCGCACGCAGGTCGTCGCCGCCACCTGCGAGGCGGTGCAAAACTCCTCCATCGTCTTGCCTTCGGAGAAATAGCCGGCAAATTTCCGCAACCTCGCCATGTCGCCCTTCGTGTTGAAGACCGGCGTGTGGTAGGCAAAGGAGCCGCCATCCGGAGCCGGCCACAGGTTCTTCTCGTCATCGGGCAGATACCGCTGCACCGACTCATAAACCGGCATCGACCTCATGCCGAATTCGCCGATGAACGGAGCGGCAACTCCCAGGGCGGCGTCCAGCGGCTTTTGGCCCCAGTCGCAGTCGTAGTTGTGAGTGCTGCCCCCGTAGGCTTCGCCGCGATGGAACGGGCGCGTGCCGTCCATTTCATTGCTGTAGCGGCCCATCATATCAATCGCTTTGCCTTGAAAGTCGCTGGATTCATTTCCGCCGCCCCACATCACCAGCGAGGGGTTGTTGCGCAGGCGCAGCGTGTTCAAGCGGACCGTCTCCTCCAGCATGTCATATGGCTGAAATCCTTCCTTGTGACTGTTCCAAGCGGTCGGCCATTCCTGCATGACCATGATTCCGTATCGGTTGCACAGGTCGTAAAAATCATCGGTTTCCGGCATCCCGCTCCCCCAGGCCCGGAACATCTGGACATTCTGCAGCTTGGCCAGCTTGACGAGGTGCTCGTAGCGGGCGCGGGAGAAATCCATGGACGAATCCATCGTGCACCAGCCGGTCCCCTTAACGAACTGAGGGCGCTTGTTGATGACGAAGGTCCAGTTGCAAAAATTGGGATCGGGGCCGTGGGGCAGAGGGGCCATTTCGACCGTGCGAATTCCGAAACTCACCTGCTTGACATCACTGATCCCTCCGCCCTCGGGGATAAAGGCCAGCTTCAACCGGTAAAGATTGGGATCCCCGATCCCGTTAGGCCACCAGAGCTGCGGATCCGGGATGGCGAAGCGCAGGTGCAACTTCTTCCTCGCGCCGTCCGCTTTGACTTCGGACGACCATTGATAGGATTTGCCCTTGAAGTTGTCCGGTTCGATGACGCCGACCAGCTTTCCCGCCCATCCCTTGGCAGGACCTTCCATTTCGGACATCAAAGACATCGTCCCTGCCTGGGCGTCGCGTGTGGCGATAAACGGATGATTCAGACGCACCTCGGGCGCGCCCTTCAGCCGGACCGAGCGCCAAATCCCGATGGAGGGAATATTCGAATAGTGCCAGCCATACACATTGTTGAAGGTCACCGTGTAGAGCCAGCCGACGTTCATGTCGGTGAAAAACGAGTTAGGCTGTCCTGTGCTTTTCACGTAGGGAGCGGGCCATATTTTTACGATCAGGGTATTCTGATCTTTTAAATGCCCTGCCACGTCAAACTCCGGACCGCCAAAAGCCCCCTCATGGCTGCCCAGTTCCTGGCCGTTGAGCCATACCGTGCATTTGACCGCCACCCCGCCAAAGACCAGTTTGCCACCTTGCAGATTCGCAGGACGCGGAAACGTCGTTTTCATCCACCAAGTCTTGAAACTTTTTTCGCGCGCGATGGCGTCGTTCAAACCAAATTTCGGATCGGGGATTTTCCCGGCCTTTTCGAGCGCGGTGTGCACACTGCCGGGAACTTCGGCTGGAATCGAATCCTGCCATTCGCCCTCAAGGCGCGTTGTCGCTTCTCCGCCTTCCGCCATCTGCCATTTTCCGTCGAGAGAAAGCACGGGTGCGCCTTTGGGAAGCTCCGCCGAACCCTCGCTCAGGACCACGTCCACGGCCGGGGAATCCATCGGCGCGGGACCGGCCTTGAAGCTTGCCCGATCAATCTCATCCATGGATTTCTGGGCGGCGCGGACAACGCGCATGGGGGTTTTAAGCGAAGAAAAATCCTCGAACTCCGCAACGCCCTCGGCCTTGTTGAACCTCCACAGTCCGATCGTGTCGGCATCCGCCTCCAGCGGTTTTTGCGGCACCTCTGCGATGGCGCGCACAACCTTCGAGACGCGCAGCTCTGCGATCTCTCCGGCGCACCCGTGGGTGTCGTTGGCCGGCTCCGCCTTCGCGGCGGCTTTGCCCGCTCTCAGCGGTCCGGTGATCGGCGGGGTGTTGCCGCTTCGTGCGAGGCGGGCGGTCGCTTCGGTCTGGCCGTCAACCGAAAGGACGACGGTTTCGCCGTCGAATGTCATCGCCAGAAAATGCCATTTCCCGTCCACGACATCCCGGTTGGTTGTGATCGCGTTCGGCGAATATCCGGGAAGATAGGCAGCGAGTTTTCCCGTGCCCGTGTAGGTGTAGAGCTGCCAATGGCCGGAGGAATCCTTCGGCTCATTCGACGCCAGCACATTGAAAGCGTTTTTCCCGGTCAGCTTCGCCCAGCACTCGACCGTCAGCGGCGGCTTCCCGTATTCCGACTTCGGCGCGGCTTCCGTCCACATCGAGGGTGCCGTCGGAGAAAATGGGAGGGCGTCGGCAAAGCGGGCCTCCGCGGCGGGCTCTGCTGCTGCGGACAGCCCGGCATTCAAAAAAAACAACAGTGAGAGAGGGATGAGTTTCAGACATCCTGATGTCATCTGGAGAAAATGATTGAGCGAGGAAAAAGGATGACCCAACCCGCGATGGTAGGGATGCCTCGCCGAGGCGTCCGTCGAGAGAAGTCGGCGGGCTCGGCGATCCCGCCCTACCAAATCTGGTCTCAGCCGATTTCCTCGCACGTCAGGATGTCTGAGTCTGTTAAGCATAAATCTTTTGAAAACTACGCTTCGAGGGAAAGCCAGGAGGCGACATCGGGGAGGAAGGTTTGCGGGGCAGTGGTGAGCACCGCTTCATTTTCCAACTCCGCGCGGTCTGCGGTGTTGAATGCGAACAGGCCGAAGTGATGCGGGACGAGGGCTGGGATGTTGGTAGCTCGGCAAAGCCGGGCGGCTTCCGCGAAGGTGAAATTTCCCGGCACGCCCTTGCCGCGCCCGTTCACCGGCAGCAGTGCGAGGTCGGCACCGATGATCGCGGTGGACAGCCCTTCGTAAGGCACGCAGTCGCCGGAATGGTAAAGGGTCATCCCCCGGCACTGCCAGAGATAACCGAGAAAATGATGGTGTCCGTCGGCGTCGGTCTCGATCTGCTCGTGGGCTGCGGGAATCGCCCGCACCGAGAGCCCGTCCCGAAGGTCCAGTGAATCCCCGGCATCGATCAGCAGAATCGCCGCATCCGGCACGCCGATCAACCGCGCCTTTTCCAGATGCGCCCGAGGGATGACGAACCGGCAGTCGGGAAAGGCCCGCGCGATGGCAGGAAGCGTCCCAGGATCCATGTGGTCACTGTGCGCGTGTGTGCAAAAAACAAATTGGAGTCCGGTGAGATCCGCTACCGTGGCGGGCGGGGGCATCATGCGATCGTGCGGCTTGTCCGAGCCGCGATACTTCACCTCGAGCGAATCCGAAAGGTAGGGGTCAACGAGAAATCGATGCGAGCCGGCCCGCACCGCAAAGCCTGCTTGTCCGAGCCATGAAAGCAAAAACCCAGCCGCGTCTGGCCGGGACCAGAACTCGGAAAATCCGCCGACATGCCGGGTCAGGGTGCTCATGGTCGGGCGAGAGCCTCCAGGAGGTTGTCCACGGCCTGATACATCGCGCGGTCCACGCTCTCCGGGGTGAACGCGCCGATGTGCGGCGTCGCGATCACCAGCGGATGCTCGAGCAGCCGGCGGTCCGTGGGGGGTTCTTCCTCGAAGACATCCAGCGCGACTCCAGCCACGTGACCGGACGCGAGGGCATCCAGCAGGGCGTCCGCATCAATCAAACCCGCCCGCGCCGTGTTGATGAGGCGAACTCCTTTCCTCAAAGAAGTCAGACTGTCGGAATCGAGCAGGGACTTGCGACCCGGAGGAGGCGGACAATGCAGGCTCAGAAAATCCGATTCGCGATACACCTCGGGCAGGGTCGCGTAGCGGAAACTCCGCGGCGCGTCCTCCCAGTTCGGCTGCGGGTCGTAAGCCAGAATGCGCATTCCAAAGGCCGTCGCAAAGCCGGTGACCAGTCGTCCGATTTTTCCGCATCCGACAAGCCCGAGGGTTTTGCCTTCCAGTTCAATGGCGGGATGGCGCTCCCATTTGCCGGACTTGAGCGAGCGGTCGGTTGCCGGAATCGAGCGGGCCAGGGCAAGAATGAAGGCCAGGGTCAGTTCGGCCACTCCACGTGCATTGGCCCCCTCCGCACGAAGCACGCGAATACCGAGGCGCTCCGCCGCGGCCATGTCAATGGCATCCGCTCCGGTGCCGTTCCGGCTGATGACACGAAGATCTTTCGCCTGCTCCAAAACGGCCGAAGAGACCGGTTCGACTCCGGCCAAGTATCCCACGCAGCCCTGCACCAGTTCGATCAACTCGCCTTCCGTGGGGAGTGACCCTGGCTTGGAAAGAACCAACTCATAACCCGCGTCCTTCAGTCGTTGAAGGGAAGGATGTCCGCTTCGTGTGGCGGATCTTGGGGTGACAAGAATGCGTTTCATGGGATTCGGAAGGGTGGGAACAATGTGGCCTCAGGCATTCCATGCCTCCACGGACAGGCCATCCAGCGTGTCAACCCGGATGGTGTGTTTCTCCCCGGCGTCGAGCCAGAGGTAGTTTTCCGATGCGGTGAACGTGTCGAGATGTCCGGGGCGGGCCACGAAAGCGCCGACGGCCGGCAGCTTGCCGGTGTTGGTCACCACGACCGTTCCGTCTTTGTCCTTCTTGAGCGCAAGAGTCGTTCGCGGCAGACGAAACAGGCAGCCCCGGTCGAACTCATGGTTGATCCAGTAGAACGTCCGGTTGGCCAGTTGTCCGTCCACCCGGATTTCGCTAACGAATAACAACGGCGCAGTGTCCGTCTGTTCGGTGTCCAAGTTGAATGGCCCCAAATAACGGGTGCTCTTGATGGATCCCCGACCATCATAACTCGTGCGTTTCACCTCCCGCAGCGCACCGTCGTAAGCACGCACGATCACCTGCCAATCCCGGCCCTTCAGGTGATCGGCATCATCCGCCAAAAAGACAGGCTGGTCGAACCACATCCCGAGGTTGTGGATCGTGTCGAAAAGCAAGAACGCATGCAGCGGTGCCAGTGTCTGCTGCATGAAGTAGTGCCCCATTTTCGGCGCACCATACCAGTCCGCTGTGGCCCAGGACGCCGCAGGAAAGTTGTCATTGATTTTGTAATAGAGCGCCCCTGTGCAATGCGGCCAGCGGCTGCGGGCGCGCTCGAACTGGTGGCGCAGGCAGACGACCTGGGCCATCTGCGAGCCGATGACAAATTGCTCCATGGTGGCGTTCCTTGGGGCAAATGTGTTTGCGAATTGGGAAATCCGGGAAAGGCACTGAAGGTGGTTGAAGACCGGTGTGTGGAAAGTGAATGCCCCATCTTCGGGTGGCGGCCAGAGTTGCTTCTCGTTGTCCGGCAGATAGCGCTGCACCGATTCGTAGTTCGGGAAACAGGCCAACCCGTATTCGCCATAGAAGTCCGCTTCGTGCCGGAGATGCACATCCAAGGGTTTGCGTCCCCAATAGCTGTCGTAGTTGTGCTTGCTGCCTCCAAACGGCTGGCCGCGATGGAAGGCGCGCGTGCCATCGAGTTTGATGGCCAGACGGCCCATCATATCAATCGCCTTGCCGAACGGTTTCTCGGATTCATTGCCGCCGGTGTAGATGACCAGCGAGGCGCGGTGGCGGATGCGGAGTGTGTTCAACCGCACGGTCTCCTCGAGCATGTCGTAGGGCTGCGTTTCGTGGCTGTTCCAGGCGGTCGGCCATTCCTGCATCACCATGAGACCGTATCGGTCGCACAAATCGTAGAAGTCGTCGGTCTCCGGCATGCCGCTGCCCCAGGCGCGAACCATCTGGCAATGCTGGTCGCGGGCCAGCGACAGGAAACGATCGTAGCGCTCACGGCGGAAATCCATCAGCGGATCCAGCGTGCACCAGCCCGTGCCTTTCACAAAAATCGGCCTGCCGTTGACGACGAAGGTCCAATTGAATTTGTCCGGTTTCGGACCGCCGGGCAGCGGGGCCATCTCAACCGTACGAATGCCGAACGTGAGCGATTGGGTGTCCGCCTGTCCTACCCCATCTGGAACGAACGAGAGCGTCAGTCGGTAAAGATTCGGCGCCCCCAAATCCACGGGCCACCAGAGTTTCGGCCCGGGAATTCGGAAGCGCAGGTGGAGGTCGCGGCGGGAGGCTGCGGACTTGACCCGCAAGCAGAAGTGACGCGCGGGACCGGTGAAGTTTTCCGGCTGGATCGTGCCGGTCAATGTGCCGGCCCACTTTCTGGCCGAACCGGCGAGAGCCACCGCGAGATCAACGGTTCCGGTCTTGGTGTCCCGCGTGGCGACGAATGGATGATCCATGCGCACCGCGGGCGCACCTTCCACGCGCACCGAACGCCAGATGCCCAATGACGGACATTGCGAGTAGTGCCAGCCATAGACGTTGTTGAAGACGACCGTCTTTTTCCAGCTCTTGTTGTTGTTGCGCTGACTCGGGACCCACGGGTCGTCTTCGAAAGGAATGGGATCGAGCCGCACCACGAGCGCGTTCGTCTCCTGAAGGTGCGACGCGATGTCGAAGCTCGGACCGCCGAACATGCCCTCGTGTCCGCCGAGTTTGACGCCATTCAGCCAGACGGTGCAGCGATTGCAAACGCCGTCAAATACCAGCCGTTCTCCCGTCGTGCCTGCGGTCTTGCGAAATGTCGTTTTGAACCACCACGTCTTATAGCTGGCCTTGGCCACAATCTCCTGGTTGCGGCCGATGGTCGGATCCGGGAGCTTGCCGGCGGCAACAAGCGCGGCGTGCACACTGCCGGGCACCTGCGCGGGAATGGCATCGGGCCACTCATTCTTCAACCGGGCGCGCTCTGCTCCAGCCTCAGCCATCTGCCAGGTGCCATCCAGCACGAGAACCGGTGCCCCCTCCGGGTGGGAGGTGCGTCCGGATTCCAGTGTCACCGCGACAGCCTTCGATCCCAATGGGGATGGGCCGGCTGCGAAGCTCTTGTTGTCAATCTCGTCGAGTGACTTGCTCATTCGATGAGATCGCTTCCCTTTCGGGCGTATACGCGCTTGGGAAAGCCTTCTATTTCGATATCCCCATAATTGTGCCCGGCATCGCCCGGATAAACGCAGAACATCGTGAGCGGTTCCGTGCCGGTATTCACGGAGCGGTGGCCCCAATAGGGTGGGACGTAGACCATCGAGCCGCGCGTCATTTTCTGGGCGTCGAAATCTCCCGACGGTGTCTTCATCACCATGTAGCCCTGTCCTTGCAGACAGAAGTAGATCTCCCCGGTATTGACCCGCGTGTGGTAGTGGCCCTTGGTCATAAAGAACTCGTTGCCGACGAGCCCGGGCTGGATTTTGCTGATGCAGAAGAGCAGGTGCCCGTATTCCTCGGGGACATGCTTTTCGAATGTCTCGTAATGCAGCGGATCGTTGCCGTCGGTGATGATCTTTTCCAGCGCGGCGGAGTCTTTGTAATAGCCGCGCATGACGGAAGCCTTGCGCTCGTTGTGGACATCGGCGCCAAGCATGATGTTCTCGGCGAAATCAATCGTGACCGTGAACGGGTTGATGAGGCGGGTTTCGTTTTTCAGGTAGGACATAAATTTAGCGCACGTCGGCGGCGATTTGGGCGATGCGGTCGAATTCCGGGCCGCTTGTCGGGATCTCGACATCGAAGACCTCGGCAATGACACGGGTCCAGCCGTGGATGAAATACACCCATCCATCTTCGACATGCAGGGAGCGCGACTTTTCCTGTGCGCGAGCCTGATCGAGGAAAATGAGATCGCCGCGGTAATTGAATTCCCAGGCCAGTCCGTCCTGCGGAAAGACCGCCCCGCTGGTGATCGGGGATCCCGGGGCGTCCTTGCCGAGCCCGGTGGCGTTGATGACGAGCGATCCCGGTTTCAGTTTGTTGACGAGCGCGTCGTTGTCCTCCGGGGTCGGGGCGGCGTGGTATTCCACCGGAACCGGCTGATTCAGTTGGTGGTGGATCTCTTTGATTTCGGCCAGACGCGGCTCGCTGCGGTTGGTGACGATGATGCGCGAAGGCCGGTTGGCCCCGTGCCTGGCATCCAGAATGTAAGACGTCACGGCGATGCTCGATCCGCCGGCCCCCAGCACCAGCGCCTCCGCACCGGTCTTCTCCCAATGGCCCTCCGGCAAAAATGCCTCGAGCGAAAATCCGGCGGTGATCGGATCCTTCGCGTGACCGCGGAGTTTGCCATCGCGCTTCGAGATGCAACTGATCTCGCCGGTCAATTGCGCGTAGGGATCGAGCTCGTCGAAAAGGTCGCGGCAGGCCCTGAGCAGGTCAATCTTGTGCGTGGTGACCAGCGCGCCGAGCGAATGCGGGTCTTGTTTGAGGAAGGCCACGGCCTCGCGATAGTTTTCGGGTTCGTCATGCCACTTCAGGTCAATCCCCTTGATCGCGACCTCCCCGAGCCCGAGGTGTTCGGCCCAGGCCGGGAAGACGCGCATGATCGAGGATTTTGTGGTGGTGACCCCGATGAAATAGAAAGTGGGGGTTTCCGCAGGTTGGTATTTCATAATTGGCTCCAGTCGTGGAGGTGGTCGAGAAGGCCCGCATATTTGCGGAGCCGGCGGGTGTAAAATGGTTGCCTCGAGGGTTGTGTCACGCTGCCTGCGGACGCCCATGATTCCGCCGCCTTGGCGAGATCCGGCAAGACTCCGACTCCGAGTCCGGCCAGCAGGGCGGCTCCCATGGAAGCGCCTTCGCTGCGGGACATTTGCACGACCGGGCAGCCGAGGACTCCGGCCTTGATGGAGTTCCAGGCCGCGCTCCGCTCGCCGCCGCCGGTGACCCGGATTTCGCGCATCGCGAACTTGCGATCCAGCGACCGGAGCACGTCGCGGTAAAGCCCGTATTCGAGGGCGACGCTTTCCAGGACGGCATAATACAGATGCGCTCGCCCGTGTTCCCGCGTGAGGCCGGCCCAGCCACCCCGGAGGCCGGGCCAGCTCGGATTGTTCCTTCCGCCGAGATGCGGCACGAAGACCGGAAAATCCTCGCTCGGCTCGGGCAATTCCCGGTCGAGTTCGACAAGCGTCCTCCCTCCCGCAAACTCATTGCGGAACCATTCGAGATTCATCCCGCCGCCATTGATGTAGGCGTAGGGATGCCAGAGCCCGGGCACGGCGGATTGCCCACAGGCGAGCGTCTGCGTCCGCCGGTCGGCAATGAACCGGTCCGTCGTGGCCGCGAAGACGGAGGCCGTTCCCGCGACGTCCACGCACACGCCCGGCCTGACGGCTCCGCACGCAAGAAAGCTGGCGGCGGTGTCGCCACAGCCCGCCACAACGGGCGTGCCCGGCCTGAGCCCGCACCTCCGCGCCATCGGCGGGGTGACCTCTCCAATGACCGTGTGCGGGGGCACGATGCGCGGAAGTTTTTTTTCATCCACCCCGAACGTGCGGCAAAGATCGTGATCCCAAGCGGACCGTCGGTTGTCGGCAAACCCGCTGAAATGGAGGTAGGTGGTATCAATGAACGCCCCGCCGGCTTCCAGACCGCAAAACCGCATGGCGACATAGCCGCCCGGCTGGACGAAGGAACGCACCTGACGATAGACGTCTGGATGGTTCTTTTTCCACCAGAGAACCTTCGGGCCATGATTGAAGCTGGCGGGCCCACCGGTCTTTTCGATGATTTCCCCGCCGGCTTTGCGCTGCAGGATTTTCATCTGCGGGGTGCAGCGGGTGTCGAGCCACGAATCGTAGGGCGTGATCGCGCGACCGTCGGGGCCGATGCCGATGATGCCAGCCATCTGGCCCGCGATCGCGAGGCCCTTCACGTCGCCCGGATCCAGCCCGGCCAGGCATTTTTTGATCGTCGCGCAGACGCTCGCCAACTGGACCTCGGGATCCTCCTCGACCGCTCCCGGCGAGGGATGGCGGATTTTCGACGCCTGAAAAGCCGAGGCCACGGCGCGCCCGTCGGTGGCGAAGACGGTGGTCTTCGTTCCCTGGGTGCCGATGTCGCTGCCGATGAGAAGTCCGGGGGGGTTGGGCATTTCAGGAGGTGAGGACGATCTTCATTCCACGGCCCGCAAGCGCGGTCTCGTAGGCTTCAGAAAGTTGTTCGAGGGAGAACCGGTGGGAGATGATGCCTTCGACAGGCACGGCACCGCTGGTGATGAGTCCGAGCGCCTTGGCGTAATCGGCATTGCAGCCGCCGGTCGTGCCAGTCACGCAAAGATTTTTGTAATGAATGAGGTTGCCATCCAGTCCGGCAATCGCCCGGTCCTTCGGCAGGCCCGCAAAGAGGCAAAGGCGGCCGAAGATGCCCAAAAGCGAAAGTCCTTCCGGAACAATTTCCGGGACCGGGACCGCCGTGATCACCACGTCGAGCCACTCGCCGCCGGTGATTTCCGCGACGCGGGCATGGATGTCCTCGGTGTCCGATTTGACGGCATGTGTGGCGCCGAGTTCGCGGGCCATCGCAAGGCGCGAGGCATTCAGGTCGGCGGCAATGATGACCGCCGCGCCGGCTGCCCGGGCGGCCAGAATGTGCAGCAGCCCCATCGGCCCCGCCCCATAGACGAGCACGGATTCCCCCGCCGAGAGCCCGACGGCGGTCTGCCCGCCCAGCACGCAGGAGAGCGGCTCCGCAAGCGAAACGGCGGACCAGGAAACGTTGTCGGGAAGCGGCCGGATGTTCCCCTGCGCGATCACGGCGGACGGAATGCGAACCCACTGCGTATGCGAGCCGTCGCGGGTGATCCCGAACGCCTGATACTCGGCGCAATAGTTCGCCATACCGCGCTGGCACGGCTTGCAGCGGCCGCAGCCCCAGTTCGGAGCGATGCCGACGGCCTGCCCTTCGGCGAACCCCTTGACGCTCGCACCCACCTGTTCGATCACCCCGGCAAATTCATGGCCGAGGACGATTCGGTCGCCGTCCTTCAGCTTCCGATGCCCGTTGCGGATGATCTTGGTGTCGGTCCCGCAGATCGAGGTGGATTTCACGCGAAGAAGAATTTCATCCTTCGCGATCTCCGGACGCACGACCTCCCGAATCTCAAATTTTCCTCCCTGGGTGAATGTGGCGGCGGTCATGGGATTTTCACCGGCATTCCGGTGCGGATGGATTCATTGCCGGCATTGACAACTTGGACGGCGCGTTTTCCGTCGAGGCCGGTGACCTCCGGAACCGTATCTTCCACGATACATCGGATGAAGGCCTTGTCCTCATTCAGATAGGCATCGATGAAGAGATCGCGCCAGCTTTTGATCACGGGCGAAGACATTCCTTCTTCCGTGCAGGCCGTCACGGCAGTGGTCCTCAGGCTTCCGGCAAAGAGGATTCCTTTTGTGCCCAGCACCTCGCATCGCGAATCGTAGCCGTATTTCACCCCCTGCGCCCCGGAAATGGCCCCCTGCATGCCATTCGCAAACTTCGCAACGAGCGTGACGTTGTCATAAAAATCCGGAAAATCCGCGCGGGCACCGGGCGAACGATAATTTCCGCCAATCGCATAAACCTCGGTGATGTCGCTGCCGGTGATCCAGCGAACCGTGTCGATATCGTGGCTGTTCACTTCGGCCAGAGGTCCGTTGCTGACCGCCAGGTCATACATCCAGGGCTGCGGAACGCTCGGGCCGTAGGTCAGCGATCGCACCGACACCACATCCCCCACCTGCCCGGCCACAACCCGCGCCTTGAGCTCCTGAAAAGCCGGGGCAAACCGCCGCATGAAACCGATCTGCAACTTCACCCTGGCCGCGTCCGCCGCAGCAATCATGGTCTCGCATTCCCCCGGAGTCATCGCCATCGGTTTTTCGCAAAGGATGTGCTTGCCGGCAGCAGCCGCATCGACGGCCATCTGGCAGTGCAACCGGGTCGGGGTCACGATCACCACCGCATCCAGCCCCGGAAACGCAAGCAAATCGCGGTAATCGGAAAACGCCGTGGAGATCCCCAGTGCCGAAGCCGCTTCGTTTCGGGCCCCCTCCTGCGGATCACAAAGGGCAACGAGCGTCGCATCCGCCACGGAAAAGGCAAAATTCCTCCCATGAACCATCCCGGCACGACCAGTTCCGATTAGCCCAACTTTTAATCTCATTTGTTGTCGTTTACTGTTATTGCCTTTTGTTTTGATGGCAAGAACTGTTTTTTAGTTTTTTTCTGGTTGTATTGTTTTTCCCGGATGGCAACTCTCGGTTATGGATGACAATCTCTACGCGGAAGAGCGGCGGCTCAAAATTTTGGAGCTTCTTTCGGAACGAAAGAAAGTGTCTGTTGCCGAGCTTTCCGCCTCGCTGAGAGTTTCCGCCACGACGATACGCACGGATTTGCGGGATCTGGAGTCCGGAAATTTTTTGCTGCGCACCCATGGAGGAGCTATCGAGAAGCCTCAAACCGGATTCGAGTCGAATCTTCGTGAACGGGCGGTGGAAAACCGGGCGCAGAAAAAACAAATTGCGGAGTTGGCGCTGCTCCAGATCGAAAACGGGGACACAATTCTCCTCGACACCGGAACGACGCTGCGGGAACTGGCGCGACTCCTGCATCAAAGAACCCGCCTGACTGTGGTCACCAACGACCTGGCCATTGTGGAGATCTTGGAGGAGGTGCCCGGCATCGTTGTGGTTGTGCTCGGCGGAACGTTGCGCAAGGGATTCCAATGCACCCTGGGCACTTCCGCGCAGTTTGGAGCAACGAAGCTGACCGTTGACAAGGGCTTTTTCGGGGCCAATGGATTCTCGCTTGAAGCCGGTGCCACCACGCCGGATCTCGGTCAGGCTGAGGTTAAGCAGCGCATGCTTACGATGGTGCAAAAGGTCTTTCTGCTTTGTGATCACACAAAGATCGGACTCGCATGCTTTGCGCAGTTTGCCTCGGTTGATCGGATCGACACTCTGATCACCGATTCTCTCGACAGCAAAATGCGGAATGCCTTTCAAGAGATCGATTTGGTATGCATGGAAGCGGTTCCTTCGCGGAATCTCCGTGATTGAAGCCGGTTCCTCTGTTCAGACATCAGAACTTGCCTCCGGATCAACCGGAGACCTTTCCGAAAAACGGAGTCATTCCGAAGCAGAACCGGCTCATCCGGATGTCGTGGCGGATCGCTGCCGTGTGGACTTGATGATCCGGACAGCCTCCGCAGAAAGCGCGGTGATTTTTCCCCAGTCAGCAGCTCTGATGAGCTCGCGTGGTGCCAACCACGAACCACCCAGGGCGGAGATGGTTGGCTCCGCAAGATAGGAGGCCATATTCTTTGCGGTGAGACCTCCCAGGGGAACGAACCGAAGCCCAAGATGGGCGTAGGGGGCGGCTATCGACTTGAGATAGGCAAGACCCCCCGAGGGTTCGGCGGGAAAAAACTTCAGCAATTTGCAGTCGTGCTCGATCGCCTGTTCGATGTCGCTTGGAGTGAGAATGCCGGGAGCAAAGGACAGGCCAGCTTCTTGCGCGGCTGCCAGAACACGAGGATTAAGCCCCGGCGCAACACCGAAGGCCGCCCCGGCTGCGACGACCTGGGCGACTTGCCCGACAGTCAGAATGGTTCCGACGCCGGCGAGCATTTCAGGAACCCCCGCTTTGACTTCACGGAGCGCGTCGAGAGCAGCAGGAGTTCGGAGAGTCAACTCAATGGCGTTCACCCCACCTGCAAGCAGGGCGCGGGCAAGCGGGACCGCGTCTTTGGCATCGTCCACCACAAGCACCGCGATGATGCCGGTTTGTTCGATGCTGGCCGCGAGTTTCAAGTCAAATGCAGAGCTCATAGGTATTTGTGGGTAAAAAAAAGCGCATTGGGGAACCCCGTTATTTGTCATGCGCCATACACAGCGCAAAGGAGGGCGGGGGTTGTTTTTGCTGATGTCAAATCGAAGCCTTGATGGTGCGACAGCGGCTCACAGAGGGGGAGAAGGGATTGGTTTTACGATCTAATGTCTTTGCTTTTCGATTTCATCCAAACCAGCGTTCAGTGTTCTCCGCGCTATCGCATCAAGGGAGGCCCGCTGTCCGATCAGGTGAAATGTCTGCTGCGTGTGGGTATAGGTTTCGCCGGGCGCTAGGAATAATGCGGGACTGCACGACTCGATTTCATAAAATGGTCCCAAAGGCTTGGCATCGGGTGATGCCGGGCCGTCATTGTATGAATTGATGGCATCGCCGTCAAACGGGTCGCCTCCGTCCTTCCACTGCGAATCCGCGTAGGGCCATTGATTTGCAGGCGGAGACGATGGCAGATCGACTTTGATCAGGGTGAGAACACCTTTGTCCGCCTGCCAGCTTCCGGCCCAGGGAGTCGCCCGTTTCGGCTTGATACCGAGCTTTCCACGGGTTGTGCCATCACCATTAAAGAAAAGCACATTTGAAGTGAGTGTTACGCGATCCGGAGAAATTTGGCCGAATCCGGCATAGTTTGTGTTTGCCACGACGCCTGAGCCGCGCAGGAATGGAATGACGACCGTCGTTTGCGGTGTCGGCTTGAACATGCCGAGAAGCCAGATGGAAGGCGCGCCGGATGTCTGGTTCCAGGCGACCTCGCCGGTATTCTTGACGGTGTTGTCGGTCTGGTAAGCAACGGCCTTGACACCCGCAGGCAGCGCATCCAATCCCAGAGCGGCAGCAAGGTCCGATTGAGTCTTGAGCGACACCCTGCGAGTTGCACGAAGGTTCAAGGTTGTGCCAGCGCGGTTCAATAGCGAAATATCCTTGGAGAAAACAATCTGGCTCGCTTTTTTCTCCACAAGGTCGAATGGTTCGGTGTCGATCGCGGCGGGAGTCTTCCAATTGTCAAATGTCTGCGCGGCTTTGGGCGGGAAGAAAAGCGCGAAGGTGCCACCCTCTGGGCCCAACCAAAAACGCTCCTCACCGCCGAAGACGTGGATGTGCTTTTGTAGGCCGGTGCGCTCGGCTTCAGGTTGAATCCCCTTGGCAATCACCTCGCGATGAATCCAGCCAAATCCCGCCTGCGCCGACCCGTTGGCGGTCGAGGTCATCACGCGGCCCTGCCAAGCGGGAGCGATGGCAACCCTCTGGCTATCGTTGGACAATTCGATGATGTCAGTGTGTTCTTTGAGAAAGGCGATATCGTCGCCATAGGTGTCCTCCGTGTGAGCGGAGACGAAAGAAAAAACTAGCTGTTGA
Organism: Verrucomicrobiota bacterium; assembly: GCA_026398275.1. GTDB lineage: Bacteria > Verrucomicrobiota > Verrucomicrobiia > Chthoniobacterales > Terrimicrobiaceae > QYQL01. Next base: position 33,961 of record JAPLTF010000017.1, on the reverse strand, counting down.
AGCACCAGAAGCAGGGATAGTTTCATATAATGTCGTGTTGAAGTCATCGCAGTAACAACGCGGAATGACAACATCAATGCTCAAGCGACTGATGCGCCGGTTTTGTCATCCTTTCCTTAAGAACCTGTGAAATCATTAGGAAAAAGCCGCGTTGCTGAGGATTTTTGGCACGGCCAAGGCACGAAGGCGGCGGTTGAAATAAATATGGTCCGCCGAGGCGTAGAAGGCCTCCTCCGGGTCCTCCCCGTTCGCGAATATGCTGGAGCATCAGCGTGGTCTTCCAGTGTCCGGCGGGAAAGCGAGGGGTCCACAAGATCCAAATCTCGCTTGAAATCGGCAAGCGCCCGCCGGGCGTGCGCCAGATCATTTGATTCCAGCGACCTGCCGCGAATTTGTTGTTGTCGCGAATTTGTTTGCCACGGTGCTTTACCAGCGCATAGTAACCCTCGTTCTTATGCCGATACAGCGATGGGCCAACCTTCTTCCAATCTGATACTTGCTCCCGTGATTTTTTGCGGCTCCTTCATGCCACAATTCTGCCGGGTTACAAAATCGGGTTACAAGAGGCAAAACGCTATCGATAAATTGTTGTAAGTTACTTGCTGTAAATAACATCGGGGTGTAGCTTAGCTTGGTAGAGCGCCTGGTTTGGGACCAGGAGGTCGCAGGTTCGAATCCTGTCGCCCCGACCACTTCAAAAAAAGTGGTCTTGCCTCGGGAAAGCCGATAAATAAAGGGTTTCCAGCCGGCCGCTCTGAAATTCTCAAACGCCAGCAATCGCTGAAAACGCCAGAAAAACCGGCCCGAAATTTCGATTCTTGGCCCAAATTGGCCCAACACCTTTCTCTGGGTTTTATCCGATCCGGAGCAGGCTGCGGGGTGGCGTCCCGCCGGAACGATTTTCCGGCGGGGACGCCAGAAACCACACCCAGGACGGGCATGCTCCCGGGAAGGGATCAACGCGAGGCGCAGTTCCCCTTTTCTGAAAATCTTGTGAATCCTGCCGGAAATTCCTACGCTCGGGGCCAACAATGAAATCCTTGCAAGGCACATGGGCGATCGGGTGGAACACGTTTACCGAGTTGGTGCGGATGAAGGTGTTCTACTTTCTGCTGATCTTCGCGCTTCTGATTATCGGGAACTCGGCATTCGTGGCGAAGTTTTCGTTTCAGGAGCAGTTTCAAATGCTGAAGGACATCTCGCTGGGGGCGATGTCGGTCTTCTCGTCGATCCTCGCGATCCTGGCCACGGCGAATTTTTTACCGAAGGACATCGAGGACCGGACAATCTACACGATCCTCGCGAAGCCGGTGCCGCGGTTCTCGTATCTGTTGGGCAAGCTGGCCGGCATCCTGCTTTTGCTGGCCCTATCGATCCTGCTGATGACCGGGCTGTTCCTTGCAGTGCTGTGGCTCCGCGAGCACAACGTGCTTTCGGAGACGCGCGCGCAGCTTGCGGGAGGGTCCGCCGAGGAGCTCGCGGCCGCGCTCAAAGAGGTGACGGACTCGACATTCAACACCAACCTCTTCCCCGGCATCGCGATCATCTTTGCCAAGTCGGCGCTGCTCGCGTCGCTCACGCTGTTTCTCTCGACCTTCGCCAGCTCCGGGCTGTTCGCGATCCTGATGGCGATCGCGATCTACTTCATCGGGCACCTGCAGTCGACGGCGAGGGAATTCTGGATGGCCGGGGGTGATGTCCACTGGTGGTCGCGCCTGCTGGCCTCGCTGGTCGCGCTCCTGTTCCCCGACCTGCAGGCGTTCAATTTTGTCGATAACGTGATCGCGGGCGTCGCCATTCCGACCGGGCTTTTCCTGCAGACGATGGCGCTCGGCGGGATCTACGTGGCCGTCTATTTTTTCCTCGCCGCCATCGTCTTCGCCGGCCGCGAGCTATGAGGAGAGTGATGAAGGCGCGTCGCTCGCTGGCGGTTTTGTTGCTTGCCGGATTCGGCGCGGCGCTCCTGCCTTTGCAGGTTCACCTGTCCGCGGAGGCGAAGGTGGCGAACCTCCGCCAGGGCGCGTTGAACCTCGACCTGCGCGAGCGGATCGGGCAGATGGGGTTCCTGGCGGCGCTGAGCGGGTTCCGCTCGCCGCTCGCCGCGTTTCTCTGGATCGAGGTGCATACCGCCTGGGAGAACACGGAGTGGGGGCGGATGGCCGGGCTCTTTGACACGGTGACGACGCTCCAGCCGCGCTCGCTCCTGTATTGGGACATGGCCGCCTGGCATATGGCCTACAACGCCAGCGTGGCGGTGATGCAGGATGAGAAGCAGCCGAGCGAGGCGCTCCGGATCCGCGCCCAGCGGCAGTATTTCGAGCTCGGGCGCGATCTCCTCGAGCGGGGGATCCGGAACAACCCGGACAAATACCAGCTCTACCTCCAGCTCGGGGTCTTGCTGAGAGACAAATTCGAGGACCACTGCGGGGCGGCGGAGGCATTTATGCGGGCCTCGGAGTTTCCGGATGCGCCTCCGTATTGCCGCCGGTTTGCCGGATATGAGATGGCCAAATGCGCCGGCCGCGAGCGCGAATCGTATGAGTTGCTGAAGAAGCTTTACCTCGAAGGCGACAAGCAGCGGCTGCCCACGCTCATCAATGTTCTTCGCGACATGGAAAAGAAACTGGATATCCCCGCCCCCGAAAGGGTAGAAAACCCCTGACGCCACGCGAAGCCGCCTTACTACCTTCCATGCGATTTGCCATATTCGGCGACATCCACGCCAACCTTCATGCCCTTCAAACGGTTCTCGCCGATGCGGAAACCGAAAAATGCACCCACTACGTGTGCATGGGGGATGTCGTGGGCTACAACGCGTTTCCCAGGGAATGCCTCGACATCGTGCGCAACCTCGACTGCCCGGTCGTCAAGGGAAACCACGACGAGCAGGCCTCGATGTTCGGATTTCAGGAAGGGTTCAACGCGCTCGCGGAGGAGGCGATGAACTGGACGCGGGACCAGCTCTCCGAGAAGGACAAGGATTGGCTCCGCACGCTGAGGCTCCAGCGCCAGGTCCGGGATTTTACGATCGTGCACGCCACGCTGGATACGCCCCACAAGTGGGGCTACGTCTTCAACCAGCTCGATGCCGCCGCCAGTTTCAGCTACCAGCACACCGCGCTCTGCTTCATCGGCCACACCCACTCCCCGAAGGCCTACATCCGCGACGGCAGCGTCCGCACGATCGCCTTTGAGTCGCTCGACCTCATGCCGGGGAAAAAATATCTGATCAACGTGGGCAGCGTCGGGCAGCCGCGCGACGGCGACTGGCGGACCGCGTATTGCATCTACGACACGATCGCCAACAAGGTCACGCTGCGCCGGCTCGAATACGATATCGCCGCGGCCCAGAAAGCGATCATCGAAGCCGGCCTCCCCGGGAAGCTCGCCGACCGCCTGGCGGTCGGACGGTAGGCGGAGCTGGAGCATGAGCTGCGGCGGTGAGCTTCGGTGATAGTCCAGATGCGCCCGAATGGGTTTCAGATCGGCATTCCGCCGATGATGATCCAAGCCTGCACATCCGAAAATCCAGCGCTGGTGTATTTGTCATTCGGCCCTCATGATCGCGATCCAGCATGAAAAACGATTTCCCGGCCGTAGAGCTCGATTCCTGCACTCCCCTTGATGCCATCAGGGAACTCTATCTGTATGAGGAACCCGCTCTCCTTGCGTCCATCCGAAGGGGAGACCGTCACAATGCGACTCGGATCATCAATCTCCTGCTCGTGCATATTTACAGCGCCGGAGCCGAAAAGAGCGAGCTTCTCAAAGGTCTATTGCTGGAATTGATTGTCATGATGTCCCGTGCAGCGGTCGAGGCTGGTGCCCCGCAGTCAGAGGTTCTTGGCTTGCGATACAGGCACCTTGTCGAGCTGGCGGAAACCGCCGATGACGAACGCCTCGCGGGCTGGCTGAGGGATTCTGTTGTCCGAATTTTTGAAGCGGTTGAACGCCATCAGAAGTTTGAAATGCCGGCCATTGTGGGACGTGCCCTGAAGATGATGCGGGAGGAATGTGCCACGCCCCTGACAAGATCCGAAGTGGCGCGCCGGGTCGGCGTTTCCTCCCCGCATCTCGCCGAACTTCTCCAGACAAAGACGGGAAGGTCATTTACCCAACTCCTCCGCGAGGCCCGCGTTGAAAAAGCCTGCGAGCTCCTGAGAAGCACCGAACTTTCCCTGGCGGCCATCGCGGCTGATTGCGGTTTTTGTGACCAAAGCTATTTCACCCACGTCTTCCAACAGATGAAAAAAGAGACCCCGAAACATTATCGGAACGGGTTCCCCGGGGTGTTGAAAACACAAAAAAATCCGCCATGAACACAAGACCCGGCTCTCAGTTTCTGCCAGGGTGCCGCTTCAATTCAACACACTATGAGCAACCTCACCAACCTCTCTCTCGCCGTCGAAAAAGGAAAACGCAACGATGCCAAAGCGCTCACCCAGACACTTCTCGACGAAGGCCTGCAGCCGCTGGACATCGTCGAAAAGGGGCTCGTTCCCGGAATGAGCGCCATCGGCGAGAAATTCAAGAACAACGAGGTCTTTGTTCCCGAGATGCTTATCGCCGCCCGCGCCATGAAGGAGGCCATGGGGCTTCTCGAGCCGCTTCTCGCCAAGGCCGGAATCAAGCCGAATTACACGGTCGTCATCGGCACGGTCCAGGGCGACCTGCACGATATCGGCAAAAACCTTGTCGCGATGATGCTCAAGGGCGCGAACTTCGGCGTCGTGGACGTCGGCACGAATGTTCCGCCGGAAAAATTTGTGGCGGCCGTGCAGGAAAATGGCGCCGCCATCCTCGCTCTCTCCGCCCTTCTCACGACCACCATGCCGGCCATGAAGACCGCCGTGGAAGCCGTCCGTGCCGCCGGGCTCAAGGATTTGAAGATCATGGTCGGCGGCGCGCCAGTCACCCAGGATTTTTCCAATGAGATCGGAGCGGACGGGTATAGCGCCGACGCGGCCAGCGCCGTGGATCTTGCGCTGAAGCTTCTCGGGGTGGAGAAGGCTTGAGCCTCTGCTCACCGTCTCCGCTGTAGGGGTGCCCTCACGAGAACTGCTTGCGCGCTGCAACCAGCGCGGGATATGCCGGGGATGCCATGTGGTGGAAAGGGGCGGGGCACCCAGGGATTTGCTCGCCTGCCAGCATCATCTCGCGGATGGAGACACCCTGCGCATCGGGGAGGTCGGTGCCGCCCTGCTCCTCCGGGCCGAAGCCATCGAGCTGAATCTCGATCCCGGATTCGAGGACCGCTATTTGGACCACCTCTCGCTTGCATGACCGGAACGATCAGCCAGTTTCTCCGCGACTACAGCCGCGAGTCTGGCTTTCACGCCATCGAGGTCGATGCGGCTGGAAAAGCGCGGGGCGGGATCCGTGCAGCAAAAGCCGGGGATGAGTGGAGAGCTGCCTTGTTCCGCGAGGCGATCCGGTGGGGAGAAGCGTGCGTGATGACCGATGATCGGGGGCTGGCCGGCTGGGGGATCCCGCTCATGATCAACTCGATCGTGACCGGGGGAATCATTGTTGAAAATGTCGCTCTTGAGGACGGAGATCCGGCCGAAATTTCGCGGCGCATCCAATCCGCAGCCGAACATCTGCTCGCAAAAATGGAATCGTACAACCTCACTAACTCCGAGTTTCTGAAAGCGCGGCGAGAGGATTCCCGGCGGCAGCGGGAAAAAGCCGAGGCGATCCATGCCCTCAAAGATCGCCTTTACGACGGCATCCGCGACCTTTATCTCCGCGAGGAGGCGGGGCTGCTGGCCGCAATCAAGCGGGGCGAACGTCCCGCAGCCCGCGAGATCATCAACCGCGTTCTGGTCGGCATCTATCACACCGCCCGCTCGCGTCCCGAACTCCTGAAGAGCCTTGCGCTGGAACTCGTGGTCGTGATGTCGCGTGCGGCGGTCGAGGCCGGCGCGGATCCCGCCGGGGTTCTCGGGTGCAACTTCGAGAGCGCCACCGCCCTCGCGGGACTTTCGGACGAGGAGGAGGTCTCCCGCTGGCTTTCCGGAATGCTCGAGCGCGTGATGGATGCCATCCGCGACAACAGGCAGTTCCCCAATGCCGTCCTGCTCGGCCGGGCGGTGGCCTACATGGAGGAGCACTTGGCCGAGCCGCTGGATCGCGACTCGGTCGCGCGTGCCGCCGGACTCTCGGGAAGCCATTTTTCCCGGCTGATCAAGGAAAAGACCGGGCGCACGCTGGACTGCGGATTCGAGGACCAGAGCTATTTTTCGCGCGTTTTCAAGCGCTACTCAGGCGTTACCCCCAGAGCCTATCGGGAAACGGCACCATAATCCCAAATTTCGGCACCAGATTGAAAGACTCCGCTGATGCCGGAAGAGTAGGGTTCATTGCAAGCGGTGATCCCGCGCTCAAACTATGAAATACCAATCTCTCGCAATCGAAACCCCGGAATCCCTCGCCTTCGGCACTGCCCCGAAACCGCTGAAAACCCGCTCGGGCATGGTCATTGGCGGCGGCCAGGTTTATCCGGAACTCAACTTCACGCTGCCCTCGATGACGATCAACAAGGACACGATGCCTCGCGTCCTGGAACATTACAAGGAGATCATCAACGGAGCGCTCACCCGCGCCGTGGATCTGGAAGCGAACGGCGTCGTGATCGAATTTGAGACGCTCCCGCCGATGACGGAATTTCCCGAATGGGGCCTCGCGATCGCGAGGATCCTGCTCGATGGGATGCGCGCGTTCGAGTCCTCGACGGGCCTGAAATCGGTCCTGCGCATGACGCCCAACGACAACCGCGAGTTCGTGCGTCCGCCCACGATGCGGAGCGGCTACTACCTCGACCGGATGCTCCAGCTCTTCGAGAGTTCGGCCGCGGAGGGTGCCGAACTGCTCAGCATCGAGTCGGTGGGCGGGAAGGAACTCCACGACGACGCGCTGGTGAACGGCGACCTGGCGGCTGTGATCTTCTCGCAGTGCTGCGTCGGGGTGAGGGACATGAAGTATCTGTGGTCCACGATCAGCGAAATCGCCTCGCGCCACGGGGTTCACGCCGCCGGCGACACCGCCTGCGGGTTCGGCAACACCGCCATGGTGCTCGCCGAGCAGAAGATGATCCCGAGGGTTTTTGCGGCCACGGTCCGCGCCGTGAGCGCCGTGCGCTCGCTGGTCGCCTACGAATGCGGTGCGGTCGGGCCAGGCAAAGACTGCGGCTACGAAAACCCGTTTCTCAAGGCGATCACCGGCTTCCCGATGGCCATGGAGGGGAAGACCTCGGCCTGCGCGCACCTCAGCCCGCTGGGCAACATCGCGGCGGTGGCCTGCGACACCTGGTCGAACGAGTCGGTCCAGAACATCAAGCTCCTCGGCGGCATGGCCCCGACCTGCTACATGGAACAGCTCATCTACGACTGCCGCCTGATGAACGAGGCGATCAAGGACGGCAAGGAAGGTGTCGCCACCTATCAGCGCTGGACCGTCCGCTCGGATGCCGGCCTCGACCCGCAGGCGTATATCCTCACGCCGACAAACATTATCCGCATCGCCAAAGCCATCGTTTCCTCGAAGGACCACTACCGGGCCGGCTGTGCCGCCGCACTCGAGGCGATCGCCGTCATGCGCGAAGGGGCGGAGGCCGGATGCCTCCATGTCCTCGAGCGCGAAAAAGACTGGCTCGACAACATGGCGGATACCGTCGGTGAACTCCCCGAAAAAGAGGACGACTTCATCGCCGATCAGCTTGCCATGGCCGACGGGGAAAAATTTCTACCGGCAGAATACGGGCTGTAAAATGGCGCCTTTCATCTCCTCGGCCGTCATGGCGGCCTTCCTCATGGTGTCCGCCCGAATTGGGGCAGGCGAAACCGGGACATGGCGAAATGGGAGATCACCAGGCCGATGCACGGGACCACGGCGAAGAGGATGCGCATGTTGAAGATCGGGCGGCCCATCGCCTCGTGCGGCATTCCGGCATCAAATCCGCAGATGATGAGGATGTAGCCGGTGAGCAGCAGCGCCACGGAAGCGCCGATTTTCACGGCGTTGCCGTAGAGCGCGGAAAGGGTGCCCTGGCAGCTCTGGCCGGTTGTTCGCTCGTAATGATCGCTGATGTCGCCCAGATAGGTCGGCATGAGCATCCAGAATCCGACAAGGCAGAGGCTGACGCCCAGATCGCTGATCATGCTCAGGTAGGGATTGAGCGGCGTGATGAGATACCACATCGAGAGGCTGGAGACTATGCCGAGCGCCAAGATGCTCTTGAAGACCCTTTCCTTGCCGAAGCGTTTGGCAGCCATGCCGATGAGCGGGCATGCCAGCACCGCTGCGATCATGGTGACAGTAGACTTGACCGCCACCACCAGGGAGGCCTGCTTGAGGTCTCCCTTGCAGGCGTAGAAGGCGACCAGGTAGAAACTCAGGTGGCTGACGAGCGTGAAGCCCACCATCGTGCTCAGCAAGGCCGCCAGGATGCGCCGCGTCGGCGACAGGGCGAGGAGTTTCAGGTAGATCCCCTTCTCGACCGGCGCGGAGCCCTCGTGGCCGGTATGGCGATGGAGTCCGCAGCGCAGGGTGGTGACGATCACCACGCCGCCGCAAAGCGTGACCAGCAACCCGAAACCGATCCCCACCCATCTCATGCCCTCGGCTGGCGAGGAGAACCAGTCCCGCTGGCAGAACCAGTAGATCCAGCTGATGACGATCTGGCTTAAGTTGGCGAAGGCGGTGCGCGCGGTCATCACGCCGATCCGGTCGGGCCCGGCCTCGCTGGCCTCGATGGTGAGGCCCGCGTAGGGAACCGCAAAAAACGAGTAAAAGGAGTAAAACAAGAATGCCGTGACGATGAGCCATATCCCGAGCGCCTGTTTGGACATGCCGGCCGGAGCCCACCACATGGCGGCGAAGAACAGGAGACTGCCGAGCAGGCCGAAGGCGATGTAAGGCAGACGCCGGCCGAAACGGCTGCGGGTCCTGTCGCTGGCCGCCCCGATCAGCGGGTCGATCAACAGTTCCCACAACCGGGGAATGGCCATGGCGACGCCGACCACCACCGGGCTGACCCCCAGGCCGACGTTGTAAATCGGATTGGCGAGGCCGAGGGGCGCGTTCTGGAAGGAGCTCTCAACCGCTCCGCCCGCGCCGAGCCCGAGGTGCCTCCCAAGGGATCGCGGTTTTGTTTTCATGAGGGAAAAGCGGCTGCGTGCTGGGGGCGCGGGATGGTCTTCAAAGCGTGATCGGTGGTTTTTTTCCGGGGGAATGGATTTCCGTCGGCGGTCGTGTTGTTGTTCAAGGGGTCTGGCCGGTTGAGGTTCCGCCGCACCCGGCGACAAAGAGCTGAAATTTCCCCGGTGCCAACTCGGTGGGTGGCTGGGAGGTCAGGTGCAGTTCGCCGGAGCATCCTTCCGGAACGGAAATCGTGAGCTGGTATCCCTCCGCCATTTTTTCCTGACAAATTTCCAAGAGGCCCCCGAGCGCGGGGACCGCGCAGTCGAACCGCTCGAGCAATCCGATGCAGGGAGCCATGCGGAAGCGCGCGAAGCCCGGGGCGAGCGGGCGGATGCCGGCGATGTGCTCGGCCATCAGCGTGAGAGGGCCGCCCGCCCAGCCGTGGTTGTAGCTGCCGCCACCGTATTTCGCCGCGGCAGCATCACTAACCGACCAGGATTCCCAGAGCGTGCAAAACGGGCTTTCCACCATCGGTTGGTAGCGGTTCCGCATCCGCTCAAGCGCCTGCTCCGGACGGTCCATCAGGAATAGCGCCTCCAGCACGTATTTCTCCATGTAGGGGCTGGAGTTGAACCTCCGCTTGAGAAGTTCGCCAATCGGCGCGAAAAATTCTCTTTCCGCCAGTCCTGCGACGACCGCCAGCGCGGCCACCCGGTCATCCGGCTCCCCGGCATGATCGGGTGACCGGTATTCGGCGCCGGTCCAGAAAGTGCGGTTGAAGCTTGTCCTCAGCCGGTCCATTTTCGCTTGGCAGTCCGCGGCCGCGGGTTCGTCCCCGAGCAAGAGCGCCATGTTTTTCGCCGATTCGAGCGCCATGAAAAACCAGGCGTTGATCAGGACCGGCATGTCCTTGTTTTCGCCCCAGTCGCCCCAGTCCCACCCGCCGGTGCGGCGGATGACCAGTCCGTCCGGTCCGGTTTGCCATAGGTCGAGGTAGCGCTTCACTGCGGGGTAGGCATGGGCGATCGTCTCCCGGTCCCCGGTATGGAGGAAGTAATACCAGAAGCCATATTTGCCAACGGCGGCAAGCATCTGGTCGGGCAGTTCGAGGAACCAGTTCCCCGCCGGCACCGGAGAGTAGAGCACGCCATCCGGCTTCTGCCAATCGACCAGATTGTGGATGGCCTTCCTGACAGCGCTGAATCCTGCCTGGTCGCAGGAATGGGCGATCATGCCGATGAGGATGACCACATCGCCCCACCATTGGGCACGTTCGCGATCCGGGTCCTGGATGCCGTCGCGCATGTTGAGAAGCATCGTGTTGGCGGCCTTGCGCCAGAGGGAGTTCAGGAGGGGATCCGAACTCTCGAAGCGGCCGACGACCGTCGTGTCGAAATGCGAGTGGCGGTATTTCAGTTCCAGCACACTGACCCCGGCGGGGAAGTCGTAAATCACCTCGTGCCCGGTGAGGTAGGCCGGGCTTTCGAATTCCTGGATTCCTTCCCTCGTGATGTAATCCACCCGCACGTTGTATTCGCTGCCTCCCCGGTAATTGTCGGTGTAAATCGACAATTTCAGACCAGGTCTGGCATCGATCTTTAATGCGGGGCAAACCGATAGGTTGCCGGGCAGCCGGGCGCGGAGCACCGTGTTTTCGAGCCACACATTCAGGTTCGAAAAATCAGCCTCGTTGGAATAGGATAGCAGGTCTCCAAAACGCCAGAGTGGCACGGGGCGTCGGACAAGCCGGTTCCACGGGTGGCTCGGCGGCCGGCCCAGTTCCGTGGCGTTTGCCCAAGCCGAATCGTCGAAGTCGCAGAGGTTCCAGCCAGGCATGTCGAGCCGGGCATCGAAATGGATGTTGGATTCCGGCAATCGAACGTTCGGATGCGGCGGCGCGGACTCCCCGAAACCCGCATGGCAGCGGACCTTCCACGTGCGGTCGCTGGGGAGCGGTCGTCCGTCGATGTCCCCCTCGAAAACCATCGCCGCCACGCCGCTCGATTTGTGGCAGAAACCCTCCTTGCCGAAATACCACAACAGCAGGGCGACGGTGTTTTCGCCGGGCCGCAGGTATGGCTTGAGGTCGACCTCATCGAAATACGTGTCGTTCGGGGTCGGCCCGCGCTTGAGCTGACCCTCGTGCACGACAAGCTTCCCGTTGATCCACAGCCAGTATTTGGAGTCCGCCGCGATGCGCGCGCCGGCCGACATTGGTGCGTCATCCAGCATCACAATCCTTCGAAAGCAGACCCACTGATTGGAGCCCTTCAATTCCAGCGCCGACACGCTGATCCACTGCGCATTCCAAACTTGATCGATCATGCTTCGGGAATCCATGGCGTCCATGCTTGCAGCATCACACGCGGAGTTACATCTGCATTTTGTGCTTTTGTCGGTGCTTTCGCTTCTCCGCTGCACGATGCGGGATGGCAATGTTGGAGCATTCGGTCCGGGAATCCCGACACCATTCGGCTGCGTCGCGTTACCAAGAAGGTTCTCAAAAATGACAGCTAATAGCACATCTGGTCGATGGATTGTGCTGCATTCGCCCGATAGTATCGGAGTTGATCTAAGGCGGGCAAGGCAACGGCCAATGACAACTGCAGCCAGCACGGTCCCGGCGCATGATCAAAACCTGAAAACAAATGACAGCTTCAACCAAGAAACAAATGACTTCTTCAACCGAGAAACAAACGACAGCATTGCCAGGAAGGCCGGTATTGGCGGTCGTCGGGGCCGGCTCGCTCGTGTGGGGACGCTCGATTGTCGTGGACATCATGTGCAACCCGGATCTGGCCGGTGCCGAAATCCGCCTCATCGATATTTTGCCGGACCGTCTGGCGCTCGTCCACGAATGGCTCGAATTTGCAAAGCAGGCAAAAGGCTGGGGGCATGCCGTGTCCGCGCACACCGATCTGCGGGAGGGCTTGCGCGGGGTCACGGCCTGCCTCACGGCCATCTCGGTCGGCGGCGACCGGCAGTGGCGTTACGATGCGATGCATCCGCAGCTTGACGGGATTTTCCAACCGGTCGGAGACACCACCGGGCCCGGCGGCGCGGTGCGGGCGCTTCGCCACGCTCCCGCGCTCAAGAAAATCGCTCAGACCCTGGTGGAGGTTGGGGCACCTTCGCCAATTCTGATCCAACTCACAAACCCACTCAATCCCCTGACCGCCTTGCTTGATAAGATTCCAGGCCTGCGAGTTCTCGGGTTTTGCCATGGATACGAGGATACCGAGCACAGGATCGCGAAATCGCTGGGAATTGCGCCGCCGGACAGCGATTGGGGAAGTAATTGGCGGGTGGGTTGCCCCAGGGTTAACGTGGAGCTGGCAGGCAACAACCACTTTGTCTTTCTCGACCGCCTGGTGATCGGGGACCGCACCTACGACCAGAAATCGGTTGCGGAACTGATGCCCGCGCTCTTCGATTGCCCGTTTCGTGAGGAGGTCTGGTCACGGTATGGTGTCTTTGTCGGCAACCACGCGCGGCATCCCATCGAGTTCCTCCCGGGTTTTCTCACGCGGGATTCGCAGTTTGGCCGCGCTTGGGGAGTTTCCCCGATCGCCTCCGAAATCGACCCGGAGCACGGCGACCGACACGACGACCGACAACCCCAGCTGGAAGCCGATCTCAAAGCCGCGCGCTCCGACCTCTCGACGTGTCGCAACTGGCAGCTTGATCACAGTCGCGAACCGATTGCGGAAATTATTGCAGCTTTCCATACCGGCCATCGTTTCGATGTGCACCTGAACCTTCGAAACGAGGGAGCCCTTCGGGGGGTGTCCGCAGAAGCTCACCTGGAGATGTTCTGCCGTATCGAAGACGGCCGGGTGCACCGCCCGCACGTGGAGTTTCCGGAGAGCATCACGACGGAAATCGAGCGCGTCGGCCAATCCCAGCAACTGCTTTCCCGATGCTGCGCGCACTACGACGAGGATCTCCTGGTGAAATCGCTGCGTTTGGATGCCCTGATGCCGAAAGACGAGGGGAAAATCCGGCGTCTCATCCGTGAAATGGTTGACTTCCAAAAGGATTTGATCGACCAATCTGCTTAATGCTGGAAGCAGAGTTAAAGCGCCTCCTTGCGGCCAAACGCGGAATACCGCATCCCTCCTGCGGGCGTCCCCTGTTTTTCTACGGCTCGAGCAGCCTCGCCAAAGGCACCGACTACCATCTGGACGGAAGAAAACGTTATCTCACACCCCAGCATCCGCAGGTGATCTTTCAATATACCTTCAGCGGGTATGGATCGTTCAAAAGGGGCCGGAAGACATTCCGCATGGAAAAAGGGATGGCGTTCTTCTCGATCGTCCCTTCCGCTCATGTTTACGAGCTGCCAACCCATTCCCCGGGGTGGAGCTTCTTCTATCTCGTGTTTCAGCACCCCTACATCGCCGAGCGGATTACAAGCGCCCTGGAGCGCCATTCCGGAGTGTTAACCTTGGACGAAAGGCACCCGCTGATCGTAAAAAGCGCGGAGTTGATCCGGCTCAAGCAAACCGGAATGTTCCGCGATCGGATCGAGGAAGAGTCGCATCTTTTCGATTGGATGTGCTGCGCGCTGGCGAATTTTAGTCGCGTTGACCATGCCCGGAAAGGAGCCGATGAATGGAAAACTCGTCTGGCCGCGTTGATGGAGCAGGATACCTCCTCCCTGCCCACGATCGAGGAACTGGCGGCCTATTTCGGCCTGACTCGGGCACACTTCACGAGGGTCTTCAAACAAAAATCCGGCATCTCTCCTGCCGCGTTCCTCCGGCAGGTCCGGCTCCATCATATCGAGCAGGATCTCCGCCTGACCTCCAAGACGCTGAAAGAAATCGCGAGGGATCACGGCTACGGGGACATCAGCAGGCTGTGCAAAGCTTTTGCGAATTGCTACGGCGTCACTCCGGCAAAATATCGCGGGCAATGAATGCCTCCCGCGAGAATTGAGCCGGTCGCAAAAGAACCGTTTATAGCACATATCGCCGGTGGAACCGGCCGCGTTCCCCCGCTACCATGGCCCGAAATGAAGGGCGAAATATCGAGCTGCCGTTGTTTGATTCTGCTCGCGGCAACCGCTGTCGGCCTGATGGGGTGCGGTCGCAAGAATCAGGGAACCCGCACGGCGGATGCCGGGCCGGACCACCTCGGGGACGCGCATCTCCAGCGGGTTTTGAGCTGGACCGGCACCGAACGCCAGGCCGCCTCGGATGCCGCCAGGAAACTCCAGGCGGATCTCGATGCGGCGATCCGCGCGAAGGCCCCGGATTTCCGCATTCCTCCCGGCGATTACACCGAGTGGAAAAATCCGGGACAGAGCGGGCACCTCAGCGTCCTGAGCATTGTGGGAGCGGAAAATATGCGGATCGACGCGACCGGCGCGACGTTCTGGACTTCCGGGAACACCCCGACGCAGGCCGCAGTGTTTGACGGCTGCAAGAACGTGGCGGTGATCGGACTGACCACGGACATGGTCCAATCCCCCTTTGTCCAGGGAATCGTCTCGCGGATCATCCCGGGCGGATGCTCCCCGGGAAACGACAAGATCATCATCGATCTCGAAAAGGGCTTTTCCAAAGTGGCCCGCGGGATCGGCCGCACCTGGCAGATGCGACGCGATGGTCGCGTGACGGGCTACGTCGAAAACATGGCCCCGCTGGCCGATGCCAGCCTGCCCCCGGGGCAGGGGGCTTGGTTGTGTCGCGGGAGCGCCGCCGGTGTCGTGGAACCCGGCGACCGCCTCTCTGTTCAGGACATGAACGGCAGCGGTGGGGTGGTGGTCCGCAACTGCGGCGGCATGACCTTCACGGATTTGACCGTCTTTTCATCCGGCTCTTATTGCGTCTCGGAGGCGGGGATCCGCGCCCCGGGAGGAAACACCTACGAACGCATGCGCATCATTCCGCGCCCGGGATCCACCCGCATCGGCGTGGGGGTGGTCGACAACTTTCATTCCTACAACCAGCACCAAGGGCCGACACTGATCGACTGCGAGATCGCCCGCAGCCTCGACGACGGCATGAACATCCACGGCTTTATCAACGTGGTGGTCGGGGTTCTGCCCGACGGACGCCACGTTCTGGCGAGCATTGCCGGCCGCGATTACGATGTCGGCACCGAGTTGATCTTGCGGCAAGCCCCGGCCATGAAGTCGCTGGGCGTAGCAAAGGTGACCGCCTGGGAATCATTCGACCAGGCCGAGGGGCTGAAGCTCTACAAGACGATGCAGCAGCGTTACAAACAGGAGTTCGGCACACCCATCCGTGACGTGATCGAGCCCGAGTTCAACGTGGTCACTTTTGACCGCCAGACGGAACTCGCAGTTCTCGATATGGCCATCTCGCAGGAATACGTCGGACGCGGCGCACGAATTTTGAATCTTTTCATGCACGACGGCTGCAACCGGGGCTTCAAATTGGGGGCGCCCGACTCGGTCGTCGAAGGAAGCCGCTTCGAAAACATCCCTTTCGGCGGCCTAGCCCTGGAAACCGGCTTGACCGAATTTCTCGAGGGCGGCGTCCCGAACCATGTGAAAATCCTCAACAACAGTTTTGTGAACTGCGGTGCGCGGACTTTCGGGCATGACTTCGCCGATGGCGTGATCTGGGCCGTGTGGGGCTCGATCACGGTCGCGCCCGCCCTGCCGCCGTTTTATCAATATGCCTTCCTGCACCTCACCCCCCACATTCTTTACGAGGACATCGAGATCTGCGGCAACCGGATCATCGACACCCAGGGGCTGCCCATTTTCATCGCCAACAGCCGCGGCGTGACCGTCGCCGACAACGAGATCATCCGGCCCTTCCAGGCAAGTCCCGAAAAGTTGCGCTTCCTCAACCTCACCCGCCCCGGCGTGATCGAGGACAAATTCGCGCCGCCGGTGCCGCCGGAACTGACGCCTGTCCTGCGCGAGCCGTTCTACGGGATCTTCATCTCCGCCAGCGATGAGGTGACCCTCACCGGAAACCGTGTGAAGGAAGCGCCGCCGGTCTTCAAGGGCCTGCATGGCGAGGGGCCATGGAATGGAACCATCCGCGCCCAGCAATGATCTCCGCCCCCCCTCGTCCGTCCGCTTGATCAAGTTGCTCGAATCACTTCCCATTTCCTTCCCTGCGGCGTCCGCATGGCACGCCCCTTGTGAATCCAGCGCCAACATCCCGAAGCCGTTCCCCAATCAACCCCGTCCATCCATGAGCCCCGGCATCGATCCGTCGAGCCGCGAGGATTCCGACCAACAGACGAAATGAAAACCAGGCTCATCGAGCACACATGGGGCGATACCATGCTGCGGTATCGGATTGCCGAGGAAACCGGCCGCACCGGCCTGGAGATCATCCCGGCGGCGATGGCGGGCCGGATAGCGGCGCGGCGGGAATATTATGACGGGCCGGAGACCGCCGCACTTCCCGAAAATTGGCCGGACTTTCCGGCATGGGACGTGGATTCCCTTGTCCAGGTGGGCGTGAGAGGCATTCCCGGCCCGGAGTCCTTTTCCCAGGGACGCACCATGCGCAACGGACCCGCCACCCAAGGGCTGCGGTTCAGGGAGCAGCGTGCCGAGGGCAAGATGCTCATCACCACGCTCGAGCATGCCGCTGGATACGAGTGCGAGCACATCCTGCACTGGCTGGAAGGCACGGGTGTGTTGGGATGCCGGACCCGGTTCATCAACCGATCCGGAAAACCGCTCGTGCTGACCATGCTCTCGAGTTTTTCGCTCGGTGGCATCTCGCCGTTTCATAGCGATGATGCGGCGGGCAAACTCTGCCTGCACCGGTGTCGCAGCGCGTGGTCGGCGGAAGGACGGCTGGATTCCCGGCTCTTTGAGGAGCTGCAACTCGAGCCCTCGTGGATCGGGTATTCCGTTGCGTGCGAGCGGTTCGGCCAGATCGGATCGCTTCCCGTGCGCGGGTTTTTCCCCTTCGCGGCGGTCGAGGACACCGGCGCTGACGTCACCTGGGCGGCGCAGATCGCCTGGCCGGGTTCATGGCAGATGGAGGTTTACCGGAGGAACGACTGCTCCTGCCTGTCCGGAGGCCTGGCCGACTGGGAGTTCGGCCACTGGGCCAGGGAAGTGGCGCCCGGTGATTCCTTTGAAACCCCCTCCGCGTTTCTCACGGTGGCGCGGGGCGGTGCGGATGACGCAGCCGGGCGCCTGCAGGCCCTTTATGCGGACGAGGATCCGTCGCGGGAGGATCTGCCGGTCATTTACAACGAGTGGTGCACGAGCTGGGGCACGCCCACCCATGCGGCGATTATCGCCGCGGCCGACCGCCTCCGCGATACCCCCGTCCGCTATCTGGTCATCGACGCTGGCTGGCCGAACCAACCGCCGGCACAACCTTTGGAAAACGGGGATTGGGAGGTCAATGCCCTGTCGTTTCCGGAAGGGCTCCGGGCGACGGCGGATGCCGTCAGGGCGCACGGCATGGTCCTCGGAATCTGGTTCGAGTTTGAAGTGGCAACCCGGCATTCCAAAGCTTATCACGAAGTCGCCCATCAGCTTCACCGGGACGGGCTGCCGATCGAGGTCGGCACGCGCCGGTTCTGGGACTTCCGCGATCCCTGGGTGCATGATTACCTTGCGGAAAAGGTCATCCGCCTCCTGCGCGACGCGGGCATCGGATACCTCAAGGTCGATTACAACGACACGATTGGAATCGGTTGCGATGGCGCCGTTGCAACGGATGCGAAGCAACGGCCGGGCTTTCAATCCCCGGGCGAAGGCCTGCGCGCCCACATCGAGGGGGTGGTGCGGTTTTTCCGCAGGATCCGCGAGGAACTGCCGGAACTGGTCATCGAAATCTGCGCCTCCGGCGGCCACCGCCTCGAGCCGCTGCTCCTGGGGATCGGGACGATGGGATCTTTCTCCGACGCCCACGAAACCCTCGAAATCCCCATCATCGCAGCCAATTGCGTGCGTCTGATCCCGCCGCGGAAATGCCAGATCTGGGCGGTCCTCCGCCGCAGCGACAGCCCGGAGAGGATGATCTATTCGCTGGCTTCGACCTTCCTCGGCCAGATGTGCCTCAGCGGCGAGATTCACGAACTCCAGGGTTCCCAGAGCGACCTCCTCACCCGCGCGCTGGCGTTCTATCAGGATGTGGCGCCGATCCTGCGGCGCGGAGCCTCCAAGCGCCACGGGGCAGTCGGCCCGAGCCAGCGGCATCCCGCCGGCTGGCAGGCGGTGGTGCGAACCCACGCCGGCGGCAGGGCCATCCTCGTGGTCTGCCACGTGTTTGCCGGCCCGTTTCCTGCCACCATCGAAATCCCGCTGGGGCATCCGGGGGAATGGGAAATCGCGGACAGTCTCCACGCGCCCGCCGACACTGTTTCCCTCCGTGGAGATCGCCTCACATGGGTGCCAAAAGGCGAGTTCCGCGCCTCGGTGGCATGGATCAAATCCACCGCAAATAGCACCTTTTGACTGTATCAAAAAATCCGAAGGCGTTTATTTTTCTTACTGGGAGATCACATCCCCACAAACAACCTTAGGATCAATACCGCGAAAGCAATGAAAGGGGTTCCCGACATCCAAAGAATGAATCGCCTGGCCGTGGATCTTGATCGGTTCAAGCATTCACCTCGCGGGGCCGGCCGATGGACTGACACACGGCCGGGCAAGTGCCCGGGGTTCACACTGGTCGAGTTGCTCGTTGTTTTCGCCATCCTGGCTATCCTGGTCGCCATCCTATTCCCCATGATTTCGGGTGCGCGGACAAAAGCGGATGAGATCAAAACGGTCAGCCAGATGCGAAATCTGGCATTGGCGACCATCAGCTATGCGGGCGACAATGGCGGACGGTTGCCGGGCGATCATCCCGAGACTTGGGATGTGGAGGTTCTACGCTATCTTCAGGGCGTTGGCTCGGGTCAAAGGCCCAGTTATGATTCCAGTCTGTTGCAAAGTCCCTGCGACAAGATCAAGAGAGCGAATCCCCGTTCTTACTCTTACAGTGCCGCGCTGGACAATTGGTTTGGATGGCATTCCGGATTTCCGCAATATACGGGTGCCCGGCAAATCCTCGTGGAAAAGCCTGCCCATACGGTCATGTATTTCACGCTGTTCAACGAACTGAATGTTTATGAATCACGCAATTATGTGTGTGCGTTAGCTCCGGGTTTCCCTGATGGAAAAAAGGATTTCATCGCCTTTTGCGATGGCAGCGTGCGGACATTTCTGAAAAAGGACTTTCCGGCGGATCCCATGGAGTTTTTCCGGGAATATGTGTTTCTTCCGGGCAGCTTTCAGTAGTCCTATCAGCCGCACCGGTGCGCACCGT
This sequence comes from Verrucomicrobiota bacterium, assembly GCA_026398275.1. Lineage (GTDB taxonomy): Bacteria > Verrucomicrobiota > Verrucomicrobiia > Chthoniobacterales > Terrimicrobiaceae > QYQL01. Next base: position 14,546 of record JAPLTF010000017.1, on the reverse strand, counting down.
TGGCGCTTGAAGATGACTCTGTTGTGGCCACACCCCGAGACGGTGCCTTCTGCCCAGAGGCGAGCTCCGTGCCTCTGTGGCCTGGATCGAAACCACCGCAGATAGCACATTTTGACTGTAGTCAAAATCAGCCGACGGTTGTATTTTCATATCAAGAGCAGGGAGCCACCCCGCTCAATCAACCCTAGAATCAAAAAATATGAAAACCCAACACCATTCGAAAACCGGCCGCTTGTTCCTGTCCGCTTGCCTGCTCTTCGCCACAGTTTGCGTGAGCACATCGACTGCCCAGATTGTTTACGACGATTTTTCGTCCGGCAACTTGGACAAGTGGAGCGTGGATGCCTGGGCAGGCAACACCTACTCGATAGCCAGCTCCATCCTGACGCTGAAACCCAGTGCCACTCCGGCTTACGGATATTCGACCTACACATCGACCAAGACCGACTTCTCGCTCGCCCGCTCGACGGGAAATGCGACCGGGTCGTTCTTCGTCATGCCCGCCAACGCGTTTATACGCACCGTGGCAGATGGCGGCACCTATGAAGAATTCAATTTTGGCATTAAAGCCGGTAGTGATACTCTAAACGGCCGGATTCTCTGGAACCTGACCTCATCTATATTTGACATCCAAAATAACGGTTCCCTATTGGCGAGGGCGTTCCAAGGCGACCTTGCCACTATCAACAGCGCCGGAAAGCGGTTTGCCTTCGAGTGGGATGGAACCACTGCCAGCATAAATCTCTATAGCGCTCTGGGCGTTAACGAGGGCATATTTGTTTCGATCCCGTTCAGTGCGCCATCATTTGGCACTTCGGGCTCAATTTACTTCCAGTTCAACACCCCGCCCGGCGTTGCGACAAGCGAGGCCAGCATCAGCATGGACAGCTTCGGGGTGGTTCCGGAACCGAGCACTGCAATCCTGGCAGCTAGCGGTTTGCTTGGGTTGCTGGCCTGCGCTCGGCGCAGGCGGAAGTAGCCGATCTGAATGGTGTTGCCATGACATTCCGGACCTTGTTGCTCTCCCTTGCATCAGTCTTGGTCCTCGGGGTTGGCGCGTCTGCGGAGGTCATCGCCGATTATGGCGCGGATTTCCAAGGAACAACCCCGAAGGCCGGCTGGACCTACCAGTGGAACAATGGGCCGATCGGCACCCAGTCGAAATATCAACGGTTGGTGTGGTCGGACTCTCAGGTCGCGTATATCGCCGACGCCAAGTCCTATCCCGCCGCAGACCAGGCCTCCTACGTGGCAGCCGGCAGCGGCGTGGGCTTGTCGTGGTCGCACCCCGGTTCAACCGACTCGGTCGGTTTGGCCGCGGTGTTTTCCATCGCCTGCTACCAGGTCCAACCAGGTCAGGCCGGGATCGGCTCGATCACCAGCAGCTCGATCGCCGTGCCATACGCGGGGGACGGCGACGGCGTCGAAGTGCAAATCTACGTGAACGATACGCTCAAGGGAACCATCCCGGTCACGGGCACCAGAGAGAGCTTCGATCTGAGTCTCGGAACATTGGCAGTGGGCGATCGCGTCTATGTCGCCGTGGGCCCGGGGGCGACAAACTCCTACGACTCGTTTCAGGTCAGCTACCAGATCACGGCAGGTCCGTAAACCGTGCGCCGTCGGTCGAGAGACCTCCTTGTCGTGGGATCTCCCGGACGGCAAGGGACGTTCGCTACTCGATATCCGTGGGCGTATAGCCGAGGCAGGTTGAGAGGGCTTCTTTCACCGCGGCGGCCACCAGACCGAAGGTCATGCCGACATGATGCCGGCAGCCTGCTTCATTTCCACGTCGCAAGTTTTGTGAGCACGGGCTCCTCGAATCCCTCCGGAACATCCATGCAAAGAAAGATGCCTTCGGGTCGAACCCTCGACAGGAATTGGTCCAGCTCTCCAAGCTGGAGGTCCACGATGATGGATTTTCCGGCAGCCTGCACGCGCTGGATGAGGGGGATCCACTGGAGGATCGGAGTGTCGTCCGCCATTCCCTGCACCCACTGGATGGCATGGATTTTGGGGAGGCTGAGCAGGACGTCGAGATGACGGGCCACTCCCGGACCATCCATATGGAAGATATTGTGCCGCATCCCTTCCAATTCCCGCTTCATCGAGGGCAGGGAAAATTCCTCGAAATACGCGGTCGAAATCATGCTCGAGAGGTCGCAGCTCGGAATGTGAAGCTTGCCGGGGTGGGAGGGAATGCCCATCCATGTGATCGAAGGGTTCCCCTCCGCTTTGATTATCGCATCGAAGTGGTCGAAAATCGCATGAAAATCGCGGAGGGCAAGCCGGTTGATGGGGGCGAGTTTTTCCGGATCGCAAACCATGTCTTCCAACAACCCGGTTGCGCCCCGCCAGGCGGCAACGCAGTCCAGAGAAGGATGAAAATCGGGATAGCCGACCCAGTAGCGTCCGCCGCTGCGTTCCAAGGCAAGACGTGTCAGTTCCTCCAGCTTTCGGAAATAACGATTGCCACGAAAGTCATCCCCGAGAGCCGAGAGGTCATCAAGGTCATCGACCACCGGCTCATACCACGAAGTGACTTCCGCAAATTCGAGGCGTCCCCCGTAGAAGGCGGAATAGACATTCGGGCCGAGGTTCGGCCAGAAGACCGGAAACGTCTCCCCGTGGAATGTCCGGCCCTCAAGGGAGGCCTCGAACGAGTCAACCTGATACTCCGCATCGAACCATCGCTCCTCGAGCGTGGCCCAACGGGAGGTGTCGAGCCTCTGAGCGGTCTCGAATTCGATGTTGTGGTGATAAAACCGCACAGGCGCCCGGTCGATGACCTCTTGGTGGAACCAGGCTTCGATCCGGTCGAGGCATTTCTGCGCGTCGGGTTTGCAAGAGGGAAGAACAAGTGGGCGGATGTCTTGTCGTGACTCGGGTGTATTCATGGAAGGTGGGGCAGGATCAATCTCTGTGGTTTTCCAAGCGTCCAGGTTTCCGAACGGCATCAGATGTCTGTGGGAGAGTAATCGAGGTAAGTGGAAAATGCCTCACGGACGGCATCGGCGACATGGCCGAATGTCATGCTCACATGGTGCCGGTAGCCCGTGCGTCCGATGATGTTGAGTTTTTTCTGAAGTTCGGGAATGCGTGCGACCCCTGCACAACCGAAGAATCCCTCGGCAATCGGATCCGCTGTCATCTCGCCTTCGCCCAGGTAGTAATGGAAGATCCCATTTTCGGTTTTTGAGCTCGCGTAGGTCATCGGGGAAGCGGCGATGCGTCCCACATTCGGTCCCCATCCGCATCCCGCGCCAAGCGCCTTGGCAAACATCGGATGATCGACCACCTCGCCCTTCGCCGTCATCAGATCCTGCGGGACGGGGCCGCAGTGGAAGAGGATGCACTTGTCGGGGTCGTCGCCGTAGTTGTTGTTCCAGTCGAGGCAGGTCGCCGGGGTTTCAGCGGCGAGACGCAGGGCATACATGGTGATCGCATTGCACATGTCCACCTCGCAGGCTGCCGGGATGCCGCGGTTGTTCAGTTCACTCATCAGGAGACACGGCGCGATTTTCAGCTCCTTTTCCATTTCGAGCCAGCAGCGGAAGGAAATCGCATCCATCCGGTATTCCGCGATGATGTCGTCGAGCACAACGGAGAGCTTCGCCATGGTATCCTGGGCGGGCGCCGGAACATTGGAGCAGTTTGCATACTCTGGCAAAAACTGACTGCGGGCTTTGAACTCCTCGCGCGAAGTGTCAAAGGATTTGACCCGCAGAAAGACATCCGAGAGGTCGAGCGTCTCGGTCGTGATCCCGTAGCGCTGGAGCGTGAGTTCGTCGAAGCGGACGGTCTTGAAGGCGGTCGTTCGCGCGCCGATCGCGCCGACGGTCATGCGCTTCATTTTTCCCACCACCCGGCAGACGCCCGCGAACTTTTCGAGCTGGGTTTTGAACGTCCCGCTGGCAGGATGTGCGGTGTGTGGAGGAAAGACCGTGTAGGACAGGCCATACTGGTAAAAGACATCCATGATGGAGAATTTTCCGCAGAAGGCATCGCGCCGTTCCTTGAAGCCCATCTTGTCGAGCTCGTCGGGATAGGCCTGGACCAAGATGGGCACGCCGCAATCCAGCAGCGCAGTGACCGCTCCCGTCTCATCGCCAAAATTCGGCAGACAGAGGATGACCCCATCGTATTTCCCCTTGTTCTGCTCAAGAAAACGCGCATAGACGCGGCCTTCATCGGGGGTCTCCACCGCCCCGAATCGGGTTGCGGATTCTTCGAGCAAAAGTGCCGTATAGCCGAGCGCTTCGACTTGGGCCGTGAGTTCCCGGCGGGCGCCGGCGACGAGCGTTTCCGGGAAGAATCCCCGGTTTCCAAAAAAGAGGGCGAACGTGAGTGGCTGTTTTTTCATAGTATGAGGTGTTGGTGGAGGTTGCTGGAGATGTCGTTGCGAATGAGTTCGTTTTTCCGGCTGGGGAGGGCGGTTCGTCCTCCCACACGGCCCGCCACGCGGGAGGCCAGCAGCGAGCCGAATTCCATGCGGAGCGCCAGGGGCCATCCTTCGAGCACCCCCACAATGTATCCGGCATGGAAGGCGTCGCCGCATCCGGTCGTATCCACCGGATCCACGACGAATGCCGGCTGGTGAATGATCCCGCCCGCTTCGCGGTCGAGCGCCCAGCTTCCTTGAATCCCGTCGGTCACCAGCACCTGGCCGGGACAAAGATCGCCCAGCGCGCGGAGCACGTCGCCGGGCTCGCTCATTCCTGTCAGGCCCCGCGCCGCCGCCAGCGGAAGAATCGGATCGGATCCCATGCCCAAAAGCTTTTTCAGCCGGTCTTGGTCTCCCGACTCAAAATCCAGAATGCTCCGGCAGGCGGTTCCCGCCGCCGCTTCCAGCGCAGCCTCCGTGGCATCAAGGTCGTAGCTGTCCACCAGAAGGGCCCTGGCCCGCGCGATCTCCGCCCCGGGAATGTCCGCCGCTCGGAGATACCCGTAATTGTCCATCTGGATAAATACCGTCCGCGCCGCCGTGCGCGGATCAATCTCGACGAGGGCGATGGCCGGGCGCGATGTCTCGTCACGAACGATCAGGGCCGTGTCCACTCCATTACTGCGGAACTCCTCCAGGCAGATCGCGCTGAGCGTGTTGCTGCCAAGGCGCGCGACCATGCCCACCCGATACCCGAGACGTGCCACGCCGCAGCATCCGGACCCGACCGGCGCGCCGCCCTGAATCACCAGATCCTCCACGAACTGCTTGCCGTCGTGCACCACCGATTCCGGCAGACGGACCAGAACGTCCACCGCATTGAGTCCGAGAGCAATCAAATCATACGACATGCACGAATAAGAGACTTGACCAAACGATAGGTCAATCCCTATTTTCAAGCTTCCGCAAAAAACTTTCAAGCCCCCGTGCCATCCTTCCTACGAGCAAACAAAGACCGGTGCCACGGAGATGCGCCGCGGACTGGGAGTCTCGCCGCGCAGGAGTTTGGCCAGGAGGCCGGCCGCTTTTTCGGCGATGAATGCCGGACGCAGGTCCACGAAGGGCAGGCGCGAGGGCATGGCCTGCACGAGCGGCGTGCCGTCAAAGCCGATCACCGGCCCCCTTTGCTCCCCGGCGGTGAGGAACCAGGCGAGGGCGCAGACGTCATTGAATCCGATCACGGCGGTTTTCTTTTTCATGCCGGGGAGGGTGCGGGCGACCCCCGCGACAGCAGCTTGAAAATCCCAACTCTCGCCTTCGAAATAGAACAACGAAGGTTTTGGAAAGCCGCGGCTGCGGCAGACGTCCAGAAGCAGGTCGGGCCGCGGTTTGGGAAGGCCGGACATGCGCGCATAAGCGGGGGCGAAGTAGGCGATCCGGCCGACTCCCTGAGCGACCAGGTGGTCCACCGCCAGGGCAAGGCCCTCCTTGATGTTGATCGTCACGGCCGCCTCGCCCCGGGGGGCGTAGCCAAGGAAGACGCGAGGGCATCCGGGCTTGACGGAGAGGTCCGCGCTGCGGCTTCCCCGCATTTCCGACCAGATCAGGAGCCCGTCCACCGACCGCTCCAGGAGGGTTTGCTCCAGCCGGTGTTCGTCATCTGCATTGTCCGCTCCGTGGCAGGTGAGAATCAGTTCGTAGCCCAGCAGACGAAGGCGTTTTTCCAGCTCCAGCGACAGCAGTGCAAAAAATGGGTTTTGCAGATTTCCAGCCACCAACCCCACCGTGTGGCTCTTGCGAATGCGCAGGCTTCCGGCCGCCCGGTTGCGCACATACCCCAGACGACGCGCCGCTTCTTTAACGCGCAGGCGCGTCTCCGGGCCGAATCGGGAATTTCCCGAGGCATCATTGAGAACGCTGGAAGCGGTGGTGGGATGCACATTGGCCTCCCTCGCCACATCTTTTAGATTCGGCACTCCAACCCAACTACTCCCTGCGGTCCAATAACTCAACCTACGAATCATGAAAATCATTAGAGAAAGAAACGAAGTCCTGAAACGGCTGAACGAGGCGGGAAGTGGAGGCGTCCCACTCCTTTGCCCGAACGCGGAAACCCCGGATGAGATGGAAGGTATTTTGCTTGGTGCACAGCACCACGCGGTCGCGCGGGATCTGCCCCGCGTCGTCGTCGGTATCGGAGTCACGGCCTCCTATCCGGACCATCCCCAACTCGGAAGCCTTGCGATGGGCGCCGGGCAGGGGTCGCTTGATGAGGCAGCCCGCTCCTGGCTGGGTTGGCTGGAGGTTTATTCGGGACGGAAAGCCCTGTTTGACCGCGTGGAAGTGATTCCTTTTCTCGATCATGGCTGGGCGCCGCTGGAGGCAGATCGGAACCTGATGGATGCCCCCTGGTTTCAAGAGGCTATGGGGATCATCATGTTTGACGCCAGCCTGTATGAGTTTGAGGAGAATGTCCGGCTCAGCCGGGAGTATGTCACAAGGGCCGGAGGGAACGTCGTCGTCGAGGCCTGCCCGGACAAGGTCTATGAACGGGCTGAAATCGAGCGGCGGCAACTCGGTGAATCAGCCATGCTCTCCAATCCCTCACGGGTCCGGAAGTTTGTGGAACTGACCGGCGTCGATCTGATCGTGCCCAATCTTGGAACCGAGCACCGCACCGTTTCCCACGATCCCTTGGACTACCGAAGAGATCTCGCGCAGGAAATTTCCAAACGGGTCGGGCCGATCCAAGCCCTCCATGGAACCAGCAGCCTGGGAAACCGACTGCGGGGGGTCGGGAATGACGGGATTTGCAAGGTGAATTTTTACACAGCCATGGCCCGCGCAGCGAGCGTGGCGGTGAAGACCCGATGGGAGGAAGCCCCCCCCGGACAACCCCTGCCGATCTCCCTTGCCTGCGGGAGCGCAATCCACGTTTCGCGACGCGAAGTCTTCGCACAAAAAACCAAATCCATCCTGGATTTGCTGACTTCGTCAACAGAAGAAGGGGCGTAAAGAGTCCGGGGTCAATGATGAAGCCGCCGGCATTGAATCGGTTGCCAGGGAGAGCCCATCCCGTGATCCACCCTGATGTTGCCGCGCCACGAGGGGGCCTGCACGGAGTCCGCATCCGCTCATGCAACGGTCTGGAAAAAGATTCTGTTGATTCAATGCGAATAAATTGATTCTAATCGCTCATGCTCGCTCACGCCCGGCATGAAAAAATTATTTCCCTTTTGGAGAAGCACCGAAAGATTGACGTTCAGTCCCTCCTGAACATTCTGAGCGTTTCGCCGGCAACCTTGCGGCGGGATCTGGCCGTTCTGGATCGGAAAGACCTGATCGTGAGGGTTCATGGCGGGGTATTTCATCCGGGCGCTGTGACGAGCGAGCCGAGCTTCGGGCAGAAGACGGCGATGTCGGTGAGGTCCAAGCGGCTGATCGCGGAGGCACTTGCGCCCACGATTCCGCAGCGCGCCACGGTTTTCATCGACAGCGGGACCACCTGCCTGGAGGCGGGCCGGCTTTTGCGAGGGCGCGAAGATCTCACGATCATCACGAACTCGCTGCCTCTGATCGCCACGCACGAGCAGTTTCGCGCGCGCCTCCTGGTTCTCGGCGGGGAAATGCGGAGCGTGAGCGGAGCCCTGGTGGGGGATCTTGCGTTGTCTGCCCTGGGCCGTCTGAGGGCGGACGTGGCATTGATCGGGGCATCAGGTCTTCACTTCCATGACGGAGCCGGGACCACGGAGCTCCTGGAAACCGCCGTGAAGCGGGAATGGATCTCCCGCAGCCACCGCACGGTCCTTCTCGCGGATGCCTCGAAGTGGTCGCGGACGACGCTTGTCTCTTTTGCGGGCTGGGAGGATTTTGACGAATTCTACACCGACAAAAAGCCTCCGCTCCCGTTCCGCAGGAGCGGTTTGAAAATCATTTACCCATGAAACGACTCGACCAAAAAATCAGCAACATCCTCAACGATCCCTCGGGAGCGAAGGATTTCATCATCGCCGACGCCAAGGATGCGGACATGGCCTTTGGCATTACCGCTCCCGGGCCGCAGACCGGCGCTTGCCGGCACGGCTACAACGAATCCGAGGGGTGCTGGAAAACTCTGGGACAATACCTGGATCAGATCCGCGCCGTGATCGCCCAGGACATCGTGGACATCATGCTTCTTTCCGCCTCCAACCTTGAGCGGCTCGCGATGCAGGAAAAGCTGTTCGCAAATTCCGCCATCACGCCCGCAGCTCGGGCGAACGACACGTCGGACGTCTGGGCGGTCCGCGGAGGGAAGTATCCGACCGACCATCCGTCCCGTTCGTTTCGCACGGCAAATATCTGCCATATCAAATACGGCAGGATCACCGAGGATTGCACCCAGCCCTTCACGGGAGCCGACCTCGGGCTCTACTCGATCACGTTCACGAACAACATCGACTGGGATTACAAGGCGCTGACCGACTTTCATGAGTTCCGGCTCGAGGCCGAGCGGAAGCATTTCCGCTACTTCCTGGAGGTCTTCAATCCGAACGTGAACCCTGGCATTCCCGACAAGAAGGTGGCCGGATTTCTGAACGACCACATCATCCGCACGCTCGCCGGGGTGACTTCCGTGGGAAGGCCGGTCTTTTTGAAGATCCCCTACAATGGTCCGGGGCCGCTGGAGGAGCTGGTTGCGTATGACTCCAAATTGATCGTGGGGATTCTCGGAGGAAGCTCCGGAACCACGCGCGACGCCTTCCAACTGATCCACGATGCCCGCCAGCACGGGGCGCGGGTGGCCCTCTTCGGACGAAAGATCAACCTCTCCGAGCATCCCCTGGCGTTCATCGAGCTGCTCCGCCGGATCGTGGACGGGGAGATTCCCCCGGTGGAGGCGGTCAAAGTTTATCACAGCGTCCTGCAAAAAAGCGGGATCCAGCCGCAGAGGACCCTGCAGCAGGACCTCCTCCTCACCACCAACAGGATGAGCTACAAATGAGAACCGAACTCTTCCTCTTATGAAACGAAGCGAAATCAACAGCCTGATAACGTCCGCCCACGCCTGCTTCGCGCAGCACGGCTGGGCGCTCCCTCCGCATCCCCGCTGGGATGTCACCGATTTCGGCCTGGGGGACTGGACGAAGAACTGTCTCGTCCTGGTGAACCTTGCCGAGCATGCGGAGTATTGCGAAAAGCTGATGTATGCCCGCAAGGGGATGCTGACGCCAGAGCACTGCCACCGGAAAAAGAAGGAGGACATCATCAGCCGGTGGGGCACGCTCCGGGTGAATGTGTGGCCGGGGCAGCCGGGCAAGCCGATGCCCGCGGAGTTCGAAGTCCTGCTCAACAATGAAAGGCGGACGGTTCCGTCGGGAGCGGCGATCGACCTCACGGCCGGCGAGCGGATCACGCTCGTCCCCCATGTTTACCATTCGTTTTATCCTCTGACCGATGAGTGCATCATCGGCGAGGTTTCGACCGCGAATGATGATACCAACGACAACTTTTTCACTGATCCCGACGTCGGGCGTTATCCGCAGGTGGACGAGGATGAGCCAGCTCTGGTGAAGCTTCTGAGCGATCCCACATGAACGCGGCCTTTGTCGAGCTTGCGCAGCGAATTGAGGCCGCGGCGCTCTCCGGTTGCCGGGTGGTCACCGGTTTCGACGGCTTTGTCGACGAGATGATCAGCGTTGTAGCGGAACGGACATCGCTCGATGACTTTTCTTCGGTTCCCGACATTGCGACCTTCGGAGGCTTGATCTCGGCCGCAGCCGGGCACAGCAGCCTGCGGGAAATCGTCGTTAATGCCGTGCATCCCGGCGGCTGCGCCGTGAACCTCGGGGACGGGCTTGCGGCGCTCGGGGTTCCGGTCGATTGCTTTGCGACACTCGGAGAGCCCGTGCATCCGGCGTTCCGGGAACCTGCCTCCCGGTTCAGGAAAGCGATCTCGTGGGGCCGCGAACCGGGCCGCACGCTCGCGTTCGAGTTTGCCGATGGCAAGCTGATGTTCAGTTCCGTCAAACAACTGGCGGAATTCACACCGCAGGATATCGCTATGAGGCTCGGGGACGGAGCCTACCAGTCCTCATGCCAAGAGGCGGCAATCATCGCGCTGACCGACTGGAGCCTCTACCCGCACATGACCGCCGTCTGGCGGTTGCTCCACCACGAGGTCTATTCGAAGCTCAAACACCGGCCACATTTCTTCCTCGACCTGGTCGATCCCTCAAGCCGTTCGCAGGCGGACATTCTCGCCATGGTGGAAACCCTGCCGTTCTTGGAAACCTGCGGCCCTGCAACCCTCGGCCTCAACGGTAACGAAGCGAACATCCTCGCTCGCCTGCTCGGATTGGACCCGGCACAGGAAGAGGAGGACTGCATGCGACTGGCCGGGGAATTGAGGGAAAAGATCGGCGTTTCGTTCGCTGTGATCCACAAGTTGAAGTTCGCGGTATCCGCCGGTCCCGGCGGGGAGTTTTCGACGCCTGGCCCCTTCTGCGAACGACCGCTCAAGAGCACGGGCGCGGGTGACCGATTCAACGCCGGTTATTGCCTCGGTCTTCTTGCGGGGGCCGCCCCCAAAGACTGTCTCGTTCTTGGATGTGCGGTGTCTGGCTTTTTTGTCCGCAACGCGCAGAGTCCTTCGCGAGAGGAAATTGCTGAATTCCTAAAAAAGTGGGCGGAGGGTACGGCGTAAGCTTTCGCGTTCTCATGTGGTCGCCGGGATCAAGACGTTTTTTGTCGAATCGTTCTCGCAGCGTTTCTACTGGCTCTTTTATGCTTGGGTCGCGCTGCCCATGATGAGCGTGGCGAGCACCCAGAGTTGGGCGTCCTGATCAAATGCGGAATATCCCTCTCCTCGCACGGGCCGGTGAGCGCGTCCCACACCATCACGCACGCGCTCGACTTCCTCGCTCGTGCCGAAAGCCACGGAATACACGGCTTCCAATGTTCGGTGCAGGCGGCCGATAGCGTCCGTACGAAACTTGCTGTGCGCCGCGACCCCCATGGCGACTTGCGGATGCGCCACCTGCAGCACTGCCGCGGCCGGGCCTGCAAGGAGCACAATCCGTTCGCGGTTGATCCTCCACATCATGGAGTCCGGGCCGAAGGGAATAAACTCACCGGCCATTTGTCACGGCCTCCTTCAACGAGGCATAAGCCAACATGAGCTGGCGGGCGATCTCCTGCCAGTCGGCGTCGGTCATCTTACCGTCCCGCCGCGCGTCGCGGTAGGCCATCGCCTCCGCCCGCATCCTGGCTGCGGGCAGCACCTTGTCCTCCGGCACTCCGTAAACAAGTGCCGTCGCCCGAGCGATGGTTCTGGCGTAGTCTTGTGGGGCAATGCCGCGGCGCCTCTCTTTCCACCATTCCAATTCCAGTGCGGCTGCCGCGCGGATATCAAACTTCTGGCCAGTCGCTTTTGAAATGATCGCGTAGTATTGCTCCAGCTCCGGCAGGCACCTCGGATCATCGGTGTTTTTGCGGAAGAACAACGCCGATCGCGCCGCGTGCAGAGACGAACGCGCTCCGTCCCACCACGAAAAACGATACTGCTCACAGGCCACCTCCATCGTTTGGCATGCGAGTTGAATCCAGTGCCCTTCGTAGTAGCTCCGCCACATGGAAGATTCCAAGCGGCCCATCTCCTGCGGATCGAATCCCGACATGTCCGGACTGGTGAAATGATGCTGCGCGGCAAGAATAAGCCCCGCAAGCAAAAGGAGCGCGACCGCAATGACAGCGCAACGTCTCAGGCGGGATTTTTGGATGGAATGAATCATGATTGGCGAGCGAGGATTCAGCGATCTACGAGCCGAAGCAGGCGGGCGCAGTGTTCCTTGGTCAGCGTGACACTCAGGATTCCGGTTTTGCGGTTCCATTTCCAAAACGGCGCGGCTCCGGCCGGGAAGCCGACGCTAATTTGCGGTTCCTTTCCGCGAAGTTGAGGGAAAGGAATATCGAGCGTGCGTTGCTTTCCCGCGAAGCGCCAGACGGCCAGAAGCGTGGTCTTGCCCGAGACGATGCCGAAGCTGGCCCACGGGGCGCCGAAACGGGCGAGGCCGAGCGGCCAGATCGGCTGACCGCGCCGTATGACTTTGCGGATGGTTTTGTAGTAACCGATCCCCTCTTTCACCAGCGCCAGGCTGCGGGGTGCGATTTCATGGATACGGCCGCTCTGGTGAATACGGAGGAGCAGCGCGTTGACCATGTTGAAAATCGTCTCCTCCTCGTCGGCGTTTTTGAGCGGATAACTCCAAACTGCGGACTGCTCGGGGGTGACCGCAGAGGCCGAGGCGGCGGCGATGATGCCGGTAAGTCGATAGTCGGTCTGGTCGCTGGTGGACTGGATGCTGTGGTGGCAAAGCGAGGCGTAATCCATCCGCATGCCACCGCTGGCGCAGTTCTCGACCACGAGGCCGGGATGGCGCTTCATCACCGAATCCATCCAGGCGAGGAAAGCACGATTGTGCTCCAGCAGTCCGTCGCCGAGGCCATCGGCTTTGAGGTCCGTGCCGGGGCCGGCGTTGATGTTGTAATCATTCTTGATGTAACCGATCCCGTAGTCGCGGATCACGCGATCCAGGATGCCGTCCGCATACTTGCGAACCTCGGGATTGCGGTAGTCGAGTTGATAGCGGCCATGGTCGCTCACGCGGCGACCGTCCCGCTGGAAGAACCAGGTGTCGGGAGAATTCCTGGCCACGGGGGAGGTGATGCCGACGACCTCCATCTCGAGCCAAAGCCCGGGAACCATCCCCTTGGCGCGGATGTGATCCATGACCCGCACAAAACCGCCGTTCGGGAAACGGTCGGGCGATTCCTCCCACTCTCCCACGGAGGTCCACCAAGTCTCATCCAGCGTGGCAAACCAACCGGCATCGACAACAAAGTATTCGCAGCCGACCTCAGCCGCCGCATCGATGACAGGCAGGAGTTTTTCGGTCGTCGGCTCGGCCATGAGGCAGTTCATGTAGTCATTAAAGATGACCGGCATCTTCTCCATGTCGGGGTGGGGGAGACGGATGAGGCGGCGCACGGTATTGAGCGTCTGCAGCGCGGTGGTGAGATCCCCCTTCACACGGCCGATGGTCGCCGGAACGGTGGCGAAACTTTCGCCCCTGGCCAGCCGCTTGCTCCAGTGGCCTTCGCGAAAGGTCGGCCCGGAGATCAGCACATAAAGTTCCTTTGCGATATCACTGATCTCCCAATGCCAGGAGCCGTTATGCTCGATCTGCCAGAAAAGCGTTTCGCCGGTTTCCGTGTTTTCCAGCGCGCCCATGGGCAGATAGCCGAGAGTGGACCACGAGCCCTGATTGGAAATCGAGACCCGGTTAAGCGAAAACCCGGTATCAAATGCCTGCGAATAAACCTGCGAAAGACCGAAATCCTTCAGGCCTCCCGAGCGCCACTGGCACTCGCCACCCCAGGTATTGTCCGCGATGTGCAGGCGCATTTTTTGGTCCCAGATCCCGCTGCCGCCGACCGAGGCGCCGGGCAGGGCCGCGCTGGAAACATACTCGAGCAACACGGGGTTCTGGCCGATGTTCACCACCTCGGTCCATGAACGCAGTGCGCCGAGTTTACCGATGACCTGCAGGTGCGAGGTGACCCTGAGTCTGCCGCCCACCTGCACGATTTCAAGCTTCGTTCCCAGCGGCGTCCTGGTTTCGCGATGACTCTGGTAGCGGAGTTGTCCGGCGGGATTCGTGCCGGTGTATTTGTTGCCGTGATGGTCGTCCCAGTCGTGTCCGTTTGCCTGCACCTCAACCAGACGCGACCACTTGACCAGCCGGCTATCTGGAGCCGTCTTGGTGGCTTTCGAGAACGAAAAAGTGAGGAGCTTCACCGGCGCATCTTCGGAGAAGGCGAAGAGCAGGTGGAGGCCGTTGGCTTTGAATGAGTGAGTCTTCATAAGATGTTTGGGCATGGGGTTCCGCTGATTTGAGGAAGGTTGTCACCGCTTGCATTCATAAGTCGGCGTGAGAATTGCCGGCGCGGGTGGCGGTGGTTCCTTTCGGGAGTTGAAGTTTTGCCGCTTCGACGTTTTGAGTGGGTTCAAGCATGAACAATATTGAGTTGAAGACCGCCCGCTTTGAGGTAGGCAGCGATGCGGAAGTAATGGAAGTTACGGAAGCCGCGCGCCATGCGCTTGGCGATCTGGAGGATTCCG